>NZ_JBTGUH010000011.1:0-111914 GCF_054343325.1 Paenibacillus marinisediminis | reverse complement strand
TCGACTTGCATGTATTAGGCACGCCGCCAGCGTTCGTCCTGAGCCAGGATCAAACTCTCCATAAAAGTGTTTGACTTGCTCATTTGTATTGCTGACGAGTTTAACTCGTTATTTCTAACATTCCCGCTGAATGAATCATGCGAACAAGTTCGCGTTGATCATTCTAGCGTTCGCTCGTTGTTCAGTTTTCAAAGAACAATTTGTAACCCGTAAGTCACTTTCTTTTGTTCACCGCCGTTCAGCGGCGACTTAATTAATATATCACATTGTCGTTTTCGAAGTCAAGAACTTTTTTAAAGTTTTTTCGATGTCTTTCGACATCATTTCGTTTCTTTAAAATCGTTTCGTCCGAAGCGACGTGTATTAATTTATCATACGATACAAGCTTTCGTCAACCATTAAAACCAAACCATTTTTAGGAATATGATTGACGCCAATCCCGGAATACCCAACACACCGACAGTAACCAGTGTAGCAGGGTTAGTCGGCACACGCACATCGCCGATCCACCCCATCGTATTCACCATATATAACAGTACAAACGCCACTATTCCGTGTACGACAAAGCCTGTAATAAAACGAGCCGTGTTAGGACGCCGAAACAGCATAAACAACAATGAGAGCAGCGATACCACAAATATGACGAGCATAATCGTCTTCATCACATCCCACCTCCTCTTCTTGCCCCGTTCAAATAGCTACGATCATGCACTACCAATCCCACCCTCTTTGCTTGTCCAAGCAATACCGACAATCTGGCTTCCGTTGCTTTAAGCATATAGATGGCATAGTCAATCTCTTCCTGACCCGAGGCATAGTCAAACTGCAGCTGCGCAGTCCTCCATCTCCGGAAGGCAACCTGAATGTCGCGCAAGAGGAGCTCTCTGTCCAACTCCTCATGAAGATCATGTTTCATTTTGCGATTCATCCATCTCCACATCATCTATCACCCCTCCAGCCTGTCTAAATTAAACTATGGTTGTCCCGAGTAATATAGAACGTAAAGATTCATGAGTCAGTAATCTTCTTAGGCAGCCAAATAAACTAAAAGAGCCCTGCACCCCCGATATATGTCGGAGAAGCAAGGCCCCTGCTCATTACAACTTTATTATAGTTTTGCGCGAATCACAGCTCTCTGCGGCCTTCCAACGCCTTAGATAAGGTCACTTCATCCGCATACTCCAGGTCGCCGCCAACCGGCAGCCCATGCGCAATACGCGTCACTTTGATACCAAACGGACGAACCAACCGCGAGATATACATCGCAGTCGCTTCCCCCTCAATATTCGGATTGGTCGCAAGGATCAATTCCTTGACACGTTCATCGCTTAACCGCTTCAACAGCTCCGCCAATCGAATATCCTCCGGTCCGACCCCTTCCATAGGCGAGATCGCTCCCTGCAGCACATGATAGTACCCATCGAATTCCTTCGTCCGTTCCATGGCAACAAGGTCCTTCGTTTCCTGCACAACACAGATGACCGATCCATCTCTTGATTTGTCCTGGCAGATGCGGCATGGATCCGTATCCGTAATATTGCAGCACACCGAGCAATAATGCAGATTGCGCTTCACATTGACGAGCGCCTTCGCAAAGTCGATCACGTCATCCTCTTGCATGCGAATGACATGAAATGCAAGCCTCGCCGCCGTCTTTGGCCCGATTCCCGGGAGACGAGTGAAGGCGTCGATCAATTTAGCTATCGGTTCGGGATAATACAATGGCCCGTTCCCCTTTCTGACCATCTGTCACTGCCAATTATATTGGCAGGCATACAAATAGTGGTGCCCTACCCTTAGTATAAGGATCAGCACCACTATCTCTTCTTAATCCGTATAAATAATTCCCGAATTAGAACAATCCAGGGATCTTCATGCCGCCTGTGAATTTGGACATGTCGTCATTAGCAAGATCTTCTGCTTTCGTCAACGCATCGTTAACCGCAGTCATAACCAAGTCTTGCAGCATTTCGATATCTTCTGGATCAACCACTTCTGGTTTCAGAGCGATGCTAAGTACTTTTTTGTGGCCGTTAACTTCAACTGTTACAGCGCCGCCGCCGGAAGTACCTGTGATTTTCTTGTCTGCAAGCTGCTCTTGCGCTTTCAGCATTTGCTCTTGCATTTTCTTAACTTGCTTCATCATTTGGTTCATATTGTTCATGACAATAAATCTCCTTTATTCTCCAAAGTTATGGGTTTATTCTTTTATGATAACGAGGTCTTCGCCAAACATATGGATCGCCTCGTCAATCCAAGGTTCACGAGCTTGGTCCTGACCTTCCGGTTCCAGCTGAAAAGCCGTCTCCGGCTCTTCGGGCTTCGCTTCAACCGAGTCTTCCCAGTCTTTCAACATCATCGTATCCAGTTGATAGGCCGCACCTAACACGTCACTAAGCACACGCTCAATAACCTGCTTATTAGATGGCTTCTCCGTCGTGTCACGATGAATGGTGTTCTTAAATGCGACCAACACCTTGCCTTCAAGCGCAGAGACCGGCTCACCGTTGACCAGCCAGGCATGAATCGTAACGCCCGCTTCCTTCACTCGCTGCAGCACTTGACCCCACTGACCGCGTATCTTCGCAAAGTTAGGAGAATTGCGATTCTCCACATACTGCTCAAATTGCGGCGGCTTCTTCGCACCGGAGGACACACGCTGCAATTGACGCGCGGCAGGCCGTTCGCCCCCGGAAGGATGCTGTGCTTGGGAGGCAGGTACCCCATTCTTCAGCAGTTGGTTCAACTTCGTCTCCAACGCGCTAATCTGCTGTTGAAGCTTCTGAACCAATGCATGATCCGTTGGTGAAGATTGAGCTTGCCCATCTGCACTTGCCTGAGCAGCGCCTTCCGTTGTCGCAATATGAAGCAGCGCCACTTCGAATAGCGTCTGAGGTTGAACCGCATACTTCATCTCGGTCTGATAGCGATTGAGCGAGTCAATAATCGCAAACAATCGATCTGTCGAGAATGAATCCGCCAATTCTCGGGCCAACTCCATTCGAGTCATTCGGCCAGTCATGCTCTCCCCATTAGGTACGAGCTTAAGCATCAAAATGTCGCGGAAAAAGTACACCAAACTTTCCATACATTTATCCGCGCTCTTTCCTTCCTGCATCAATTGCTCTATGCCAGTCAGTACCGTAGCGGCATCCTGATCGCGAACAGCCACAGCCAGCTTGGCGAACTGCTCTTCGGGCATTCCGCCCGTAATGTTCAATACTTGTTGATACGTGATGCGTCCATCTGTAAAGGAAGAAGCCTGATCCAATAAGCTCAGGGCGTCGCGCATACCGCCATCAGACAGCTTGGCGATGTATGTCAGTCCTTCCCGTTCAGCCTCAATGCCTTCTTCACGGCAAACCAGCTCAAGCCGTTCCACCTGTTCATCCAATGATACAGGTCGGAAGTCAAAGCGTTGGCAGCGCGAAATGATAGTCGCTGGAAGTCGATGAGGCTCCGTCGTCGCCAGTATAAACATGACGTGTGCCGGGGGCTCCTCTAACGTCTTAAGCAGCGCATTGAAAGCCTCAGTCGTCAACATGTGTACCTCGTCAATGATGTACACCTTGTAACGCACCTCGGTTGGCGCATATTTTACTTTTTCCCGAAGATCGCGAATCTCTTCAACGCCTCGGTTGGAAGCGGCGTCAATCTCCACCACGTCCATAACAGCGCCTGCCGTTATACGGCGGCAAGCTTCGCATTCGTTACAAGGTTCAGGGCCCGGCCCATGCTCACAGTTGACCGCTTTCGCCAATATCTTAGCTGCACTCGTCTTACCAGTACCCCGCGGTCCGCTAAACAAATAAGCATGCGAAAACCGCTGCTCCCGCAACGAATTCTGCAACGTTTGAATAATGTGCTTCTGACCCACCATCTCTTGAAATGATTGTGAGCGCCAAGCGCGATACAATGCAATATGACCCATGCTGTAACCTCGATAACAATCTTCTCGCTTTATCTATACTTCATAAAGTCGAGAGTGATAAGGAATCTTTTATATTATACTATATCACATTCATTAAAAAAACAGCCATTCCCCAGATCAAATATACAGGGAATGACTGTAATTTACAGCACCTAGTAAGGAATTGATATCGTAAAGGTGGTTCCATAGCCCTTAGACGATACTCGGATTACACCGCCGATATCATGAATGATGCGCTGGCATACAGCCAGGCCCAACCCCGTCCCATCACATTTTGTCGTAAAGAAAGGATCAAATATTTTATCCATCAGGAATCCAGGTATGCCTGGACCTGTGTCTCGGATGATTACCTGCATCCGCCTGCTCGGTTCATCCACCCGAACTTCCACTGACAGGGTGCCGCCTTCTACCATAGCTTCAATCGCATTTATAGATACATTGATAAATGCCTGCTTGAGCAGCTCGCGATCCGCTACAACCGGATGGCTGAGTTCTCCACCGTCATATTGAACCTGAACCTGATTCAGAGACGCCTCATCATGAAGGATCGGAAGCACTTCTTCCCACACCTGCTGGATATACAACTTCTCCATACATACTTGCTTCGGCTTGCTTAGAAGCAGAAATTCAGCTACTAACTCATCGATACGCTCAATCTCGGCCAGCATAATCTCGGTATGCTCGACCTCTTTCGCCATACCCTTATGAGTAAACGACTTTTTGAACATCTGAATAAAGCCTTTAATCGAGGTTAACGGGTTGCGAATCTCATGCGCTGTACCTGCAGCAATCTGTCCGACCATGGCCAATCGATCACTGCGCCTCACCTGCTCTTCTAATGAGCGGAGGTTGGATATATTTTTGAATATGACATATGCGCCTTCAATGTCATCGGATGAGTTGCGAAGCACATTGGAATCTACCAGCAAGTCATAGCGATATTGATCATTCGTCCACGAGACCGCATGATTTCTGACAACGGCACCTTCAAGCACTGAACGTTGGACAAGATGGTGCTCAGTTGGCATATCGCCAAACAACTCATTCACCCGGCAGCCAATAACCGCATTCCGCTGCCATCCAAGAAGATCACAAGCTGTGTCGCTGATCTCAACCAAATGAAACTGTGTATCCAATACCAAAACTCCCAGATTGACATCCCGTAAAAAGGCGTCTGCGAACTGCTGCAGTAAGGACATCTGCTGGCAGCTTCTTTCTTCACTAACGTCACGAACGTCTGAATGAGTGATTGGTCTATTCATTAGCATTCATCCACCTCAACTTCAGATTGCCGATATGACATGCGATACGTGATGTTGAGCTAATTCTTTCGCCGTGAACGCGCCAGAATCCTGCTCATTTTTTCTTAAAACCGTATAAATATGTAAATATTGTGGAAACAAAAAAACACCGACTCTCATCGGTGTTCATGCTTGTTCATATGGAAACCGTGCACCTGTTATTGATAATTGCGATCCGAGCGGCACTTCTGTACAATGGCTCGGGCCAGGCTTCCCTCCGGCACATGGGTGAACCTACTTATGGCTGCTTCCTTCCGGACCTGACCAGATTCATAGGTACCCATTGCGAAGGACCCGACCGTCAACACCACGTGCAGACACCAGACCCCACATCGACAAAACCTCTAACAGGAATTCAACCTCGCTATAGCGGATTGCGAGTTACAGGGCACCGCTACCTCCCCATCTAGCACGGCAAGGATTAGTATAGAACATTTCTGGACAAAGTGCAACCTAAGTAAAACATTTACAGCTCTCACAGTGCGGCACAAGTATGCTCTGAGGATCTTATTCAGGTAGATGCCTCTGCAGGATCTGCAACTCCATCGCTTTCCTGTTCAGATTCCTGTCTAATCGAGCTGAGTCCAACTGTGGTTAACGTCGCTAATATTCCTGCACTGATATAGACGATATCAGTAGCTTGAGGGAGCACAAGGATCCATCGCAATACGAAGGCGCTAACCACCGTGCCGCTGAATCCAAGCAGCAGCCAGAATGCATTCAATTCGATCGACTTACGCTTTACCACTGCCAGCTCTACAAGGATACATTCAGCTAGAGCAACAGCCATAGTCGCTATACCCAAGCCCGCAAGCAATTCCGACTGATCAGGAGCAGGAAACCCCGCCTTGGGAAATGCCCGTCCTAGAGACTTGAACACAAACACACTAAAACCAATGAGCAAAAACGAACCCAACGCTGATTCCAATCCAACTTTTAACCATTTATATGAGCCCAATGAGACACGACGAAGCTTGCAAGCCCACACTTCTGCCAATCCCGCTGCAATGGCAAGTATGATTACTCCTAATACGATCTGAAATGGATAGTCTCCTCGAACAATGTCAATGAAAAAGCCGAAGCCGTACTCTATGATCCTCTCCAACATGTATGCGTCCCCCCATTACTACATACGACCGCTGTTACTCTCCGTTCAGTTCCTCAAAGTCCAGATTGACAGGACGATCTGGCAGTTCATGCATACCTTCACCCATCGAATCTGTCGTAGGCACCGAGCGATCCACCTCTTCCAGCCGTATTCCGTCAATCCACACCTGACCCGGGCCAATGAGCAGCACTCCGAATGCTACAGCACTGGCGTTATCCGCGACATCCAACACAACATCATAAGACATCCAATCCGTTGTTCCCATAATCGGTCTATTCTGCATATTATCAAAAGCTAACGCTTCTTCATCTTTGCCGTCGATCCGCATCCACATGCCAGCGGAGTTTGCCTCCTCCGTCTTGATGAATCCCGTCAAACGCACCCGTTTTCCACGATAATGATCCGCTTTGACCATTTGCATCAGTGTGCCGAAGCCTTGGGCATTCGTAGCCGGACCACCTTTGATCGTCCCCGAAGCCGTTCCCCGATTCACAACCTTACGATCGACACCTACCTCATACTGATGCGGGTATACCCCAGTCAGCATCCACCCTTTAGGAACATTGTGATGATTCACATATGCTTGCTCTTCATCCATAAATGGCGACTCCATATCCACATCTTCCTCCTTAAGTGTAAATGGTCTAAATCCTCTCCGATATTGCTGCGGAGTCAACGAATAGAAGCGACTAAAGGCTCTGGTAAATGAATCTTGACCAGAGAAGCAGTATTCCAGCGCTATATCCAGAATTCGCTTATCCGTATGAAGCAGCTCAACCGCCGCTTCCGTCAACCTTCTCTCTCTTAAATAAGCCGCTGCGCTCATGCCAACGTGTGACATGAAGATGCGATGCAGATGAAAACGTGACACAGCCGTATGGCGAGCAATATCGTCATAATCGATATCTTCTTTTAGATGCCGTTCTATGTAGCGAATAGCGACCATAACCCACCGCTTATGCTCAATCCACATCATATGCCATCCCCCCCCTAGTACTCCGCATATAGATCATACCGTACACGGCGGAGTCTTTTTTTGCATTTTGTGCTCTATGTACTGATGAAGAGAAGCAAAATTCAAATATTGATGTAAGGCGGAATTAACCTGTTATCTTACTAATCAGTATGATTTTCGAATGCTTTAATGAGGTAGATTCATGTATCGCATTCGACCAGACGGACGCCAACCTAAACATTTATGTAAAAAAATAAACTCCCCCGCCATAATGGCAGAGGAGCTCGCTGTATAACATACGTATAAAATTAGATGCCGTATTTCTTTTTGAAACGATCGACACGACCACCTGCATCCAGGAACTTTTGCTTACCTGTGAAGAATGGGTGGCAAGCGGAGCAAACCTCGACTTTCAGGTTTTCCTTAACGGAACCTGTTTCGAAAGAGTTGCCGCAAGCGCAAGTAACAGTCGTAGCATGATATTTCGGTTGAATTGCTTCGTTCATCGAATTCACCTCTTTCCGCCCTGAGCCCTTTGCGTGCCCAGAGTTATGTTGACACAAAGTGCAGTATAACATACAGCGCTCGTCCACGCAAGTAAGTAACGTTGGAGCAACTGGCAGTCCTTACAGCTAGTACCGAGCTTTCTCCCGCGCCAGCAGAGCAGGCGGCACATGTGTATAAGAGCCTATCACCACATCAGGAAGCTCCTCGCGGAAGATATCGATCATTTGCTTCATCCCCAGCATCTCACCCTGAGCTTTAGGGATAAGCTCCAGATAGCTCTCCGGATCGATGTTCAGATTCCGCAATTGAATCAAGCGCAGCTTCGTACGACGCGCAAACTCCACCATCGCCTCAATCTCTTCCTCGCGGTCCGTCACACCTGGGAACACCAAGTAGTTGATGGAGGTGTATACCCCTTGCTCGGAAGCATAGCGCAGCGACTTCTCCACGTTCGCAAGCGTATAGCCGCGTGGGCGGTAATAGGCGTTATAGTGATCGTCTAGCGCACTGATCGTACTTACACGCATCAGATCAAGACCGGCATCAACGATTCCGCGAATGAAATCGGTAAGTCCCGCATTCGTGTTAATGTTGATGTATCCCATATCCGTCTGGCGACGAACTTCCTTAATCGCCTCGATAATGATCTTGGCTTGCGTGGAAGGTTCACCTTCACAGCCTTGCCCAAAGCTTATGATCGATTCCGGCGTCTTCAGATGCTCCATCATAATCTGGACAAGCTCATCTACTGTCGGCTTAAACTTCATCCGCGTCTGCGGAGCAGGAAAGCCGCTGTCATCCGGCTGTTCCGATATACATCCGAAGCAGCCTGCGTTACACGAATAAGATACCGGTACCGCACCTTCCCAACGCTGCAGGAATGTATTCGACGCCGTCAGGCATTCATACTCCAATGCGCAGTTAGATAAATGCTGGTACAGACGGTTCTCTGGATATTTCTCCGTAATAGTAACTACCTGTTTACGCAGCTCATCACGGTCGCAGTTGAGCGGATCCCACTTATAAGGGTCATCGGATGGATGCGCCGCGACAAAGAATTGATCGTCCTTCCACACCACAGCTGAATAGCCAAAGAGCGGAAGCTTCTGCTCTTTATCTGTCTTTACATAAGCCGGGATGTGCAATCGAGTATATCCTTGCGGCAGCAATGCGCCAACAGCCTGCACATCACCCTTAATGGCGGTCATCTCGCCCGTATCCGGATCAAGTCCTATCGGCCGCGTACACGGCAATCCAACTAGAGTCGCGCCTTCAGGCATCGGAATGAGCTCATCGTCCATAATTTCGACGATCATGTCGCCGCTTCGAGCCAACCCTATCATATGTTCATGGTCAAATATATTTCCTTCTGCATCCGCGTACACTACATTCATTGTTACTTATGTCCTCCCCAGTAGCCTTATGCGTTAGCTGACGGACGAATTGCGTGAGCGACGAGTTGGCGGCCCACTAATATTTCCACTCAAATCAAGCGCAGCGAAAAATTCTTCATTCGTCTTCGTATCACGCATTTTCTTAATGAATTGATCTACGATCTCATTGCTCTCCGTCATATTTTTTCGAATCGCCCACAATTTATCCAGCTCTTCCTTCGACATAAGCATCTCTTCACGACGTGTGCCAGAGCGACGAATGTCGATAGCAGGGAAGATGCGGCGTTCAGACAATTTACGATCCAGATGGAGTTCCATGTTACCTGTACTCTTGAATTCTTCGTATATAATGTCGTCCATACGGGAACCTGTTTCAACAAGCGCTGTTGCCAAAATGGTCAAGCTGCCGCCTTCCTCAATGTTACGCGCAGAACCGAAGAAACGCTTCGGACGATGGAAAGCTGTCGGATCGATACCGCCGCTGAGTGTACGCCCTGATGGAGGTACAACCAGGTTATAAGCACGCGCCAAGCGAGTAATACTATCGAGGAGAATAACAACGTCCTTCTTATGCTCAACCAAACGAAGTGCGCGTTCCAGTACCAATTCCGTTACTTTAATATGATTCTCCGGCACCTCATCAAATGTGGATGCTACTACCTCACCCTTAACCGAGCGCTGCATATCCGTTACTTCTTCTGGACGTTCATCTATAAGCAGTACGAACAGTTCAATATCGGGATGATTAGTGGAGATGCTGTTGGCGATCTCTTTAATAAGCATGGTCTTACCTGCTTTAGGAGGAGCAACGATCAGACCGCGCTGACCTAGGCCAACAGGCGCGAGCATATCCATAATTCGCGTGGAAATCTTATCAGAGGTGGTCTCTAAGACAAGCTTCTTCTGCGGATAGAGAGGTGTCAATGCTGGGAAATGGAGGCGCTGAGCCGCTTCTTCCGGATTCTCTCCGTTGACGGCGTTAATCTGCAGCAAACCGAAGTAACGTTCATTTTCCTTAGGGGGACGGCACTTACCAGATACCAAATCTCCTGTACGCAGATCGAACCGGCGAATCTGTGATTGAGAGATATAGATATCTTCCGCACTTGGCAAATAGCCTATCGGCCTCAAGAAACCAAAGCCCTCTGGTAAAATATCAAGAATACCTTCCAAGAACAAGAAACCGCCTTGCTCCGCCTGAGCACGCAAAATGGCAATAATCAATTCTTTCTTCTTCATCTGGCCATACCCAGCAATCTGAAACTGCTTCGCGAGCTTGTATAACTCAGCCAGTTTCTTTCCTTCCAAATCGGACATTTGCAGATCCATATAATACAACTCCTATTCTCGTTCTCATATACTAACAGACATATCACGATCATGATCTGTATGCGGGTGAAGAATTTTCAAAATAAGTACTTGCGGTATTGATTCATCCATTAAGAACTTCTGCAAAGAGAGCACATTAAGCATGTACTCTCTTATGATCTATTAAATTATCATATGGGTGTATAACCGATAGACAAGGGATAGGCATCAGGATTCGGATTTGTCAGCGAAGGTGACAAGTAATGGACTGGTAACAGATGATAAATATTCGAAGGTCATTACTATAGACTTACCCAAATTGGTACGACTTATTCAGTATGGCGCCATACTTCTGCACCAAGTTGTTGAAGATTCTCTACTAATCGATGATAGCCGCGGTCAATATACTCTACACCTGTTATTTCGGTAATGCCATTTGGAACTATTAATCCTGCTACTACAAGCGCCGCTCCAGCACGAAGATCGCTAGCACATACTTTGGCAGCATTCAGTTGACTGCCTTCAATAATAGCCGAGCGCCCTTCCACTCGAATCTTAGCACCCATACGATGCAATTCTGGTACATACTTAAATCTACCGCTATATATAAAGTCCGATAGCATGCTAGTTCCCTTTGCTTGAGTCAGCAAGCTAGCCATTGGTGATTGAAGATCGGTAGGGAATCCAGGGTACACCAGCGCCTTCACATCCACACTGGTATATTCCGGCTTGCCAATTACGCGTATGGATTCATCACCCTCGATACATTCAACACCCATTTCTTGAAGCTTAGCTGTCAAGGCTTCCATATGCTTCGGAATGATGTTGTCGATAATAATATCGCCGCGTGTCGCTGCGGCTGCAATCATGTATGTTCCCGCTTGAATGCGATCCGGAATGATAGAATGTCGACAGCCATGCAGCTTCTCAACACCTTCGATGCGAATCGTCTCGGTTCCCGCACCTTTAATACGTGCGCCCATCGAATTCAGCAGTGTAGCGACATCTATGATTTCAGGTTCTTTTGCAGCATTTTCAATCGTTGTCAGACCTTTAGCTCTTGAAGCCGCCAGCATAATATTAATCGTAGCACCTACGCTAGCAATATCTAAATATATCTTGGCTCCCCTCAACTCACGCGCGTAAATATGCACGGACCCGTGGTCGTTGGTGACGGTTGCTCCTAGCGCTTCAAATCCTTTAATATGTTGGTCTATTGGACGAGGCTCAAAGCTGCAGCCTCCCGGCAAGCCGATGATAGCTTCACCAAAGCGCCCTAGCAGCGCTCCCATCAAATAATACGATGCACGAAGCTTCTTAACGAGTCCGTTATGCATCGGGATGGATATCATCTGTGACGGATCGATACGCATAGTGGAATCACTACTCTCTACGACACCGCCAAGCTCTGTAATAATCTCGGTATAGGTTACAACATCACTAATCTCCGGCAAGTTGTCCAAGACAACCTCAGTCTCCGCTAAGATGGCAGCAGGCAATAACGCAACTGCGCTGTTCTTCGCTCCACTAATCTGCACGGTACCGCGCAGCGGCCGTCCTCCGCTAATCATTAACTTTTCCATCGTGCATCCCGTTCCCCCTACAACATGCATGAAGTCAATACCGCATCAATCCCGTTCATGTTGCATGACGGATCTGTTACTGCGGGATGACCATATGAAAGCTTACTTCCCATTGCTGTAAACAGCTCTAGTCTAGAGCCCAATTTCATACCATGTTTATTATCCTTGTGAGCATCTTAGCATCTTATGCTTCAGGTTTCAAATACTGGCTTAAACAGTTTTCATACGATAACACTAAAAATGGGAAGAACACCGATAAACGATGTTATTCCCATATGCTTAACACATGTGTGTACAAAATCGCTTAATACGCTTAGCTGTTGCATCAAAAAATAATTCTTGTTAGCAGCCAATATCTCGTACTCGAATTATTATACCACAATTACCCCCAGAAAAGTAAACAACCTCTTGACAATTGGGATGTGTACAGTATAATAATTTGTCACAATTAGCAGCTTGCCAAATAGTACAATAGAACACATAGAGAGACAATCGGACTCAAGTAACCCGACTTAGGAACTAGCGGTTATGACGAAAAGCATGCTCTGAAGTCAGCATATTCGATTAATGTGAAGGGACTTGAAGAATCGCATTTACTGCTATACGCATCTCATCAATATCAAATGGCTTCGTAAAATGCATAAGCGCCCCCAGCTCCGTTGCTTCCTTAATCATGTCCAGCTCTCCATACGCCGTCATCATGACCACATTCATGTCCGGCTCCATCAGCTTAATCTGCTTCAGTATTTCCAATCCGTCCATTCCCGGAATCTTCATATCCAACAATACGATATCAGGCGTTTCATTGCGTACGATGTCTAATGCAACCTTGCCATTAGGGGCCTGATAGGTGATATACCCCTCGCTGCCGAACACTTCCATGAGAAGAACCCTTATACCGTTCTGGTCATCAACAATTAATACTTTCTTATTATTCACTTGGCACCCCTCCCGCTGTATATCACTTGGGGTATTTATTCGAGTTCGATTGTTAAATTCCTCCTTACATTCTACATTTCAACTAAACATTTGTGAGTTAAATGAAAAAAAATAAGTAACATCAGCATTGGATGCGCGCCCAAATGCACAAAGAGCCGTCCCAAACCTCAGTTTAGGACGACTCTTATTCTTCTAGTCATTAACCGCGGTGTTTCACTGCAGCCTTGACGAATTCACGGAATAACGGTTGTGGACGGTTTGGACGGGAAGTGAACTCTGGATGGAATTGCACTGCCAAGAACCAAGGATGTTCAGGACATTCCACGATTTCAACCAAACGGCCATCCGGCGAAGTACCAGAAATGATCAGACCCGCATGTTCAACAGCTTCGCGATATTCGTTGTTGAACTCATAACGATGACGGTGACGCTCGTACACCAGCTCATCATTGTAGCATGACATTGCAAGGGAACCATCTTTCAGCTTGCATGGGTACAGTCCAAGACGCATCGTTCCGCCCAGATCTTCAATATCCTTCTGCTCAGGAAGCAGGTCGATTACTGGGTATTGAGTGGTTGGATTAATCTCAGAGCTGTTAGCGCCGTCCAATCCTAAGATGGAACGAGCATATTCAATCACGGCAACTTGCATACCGAGGCAGATACCGAAGAACGGAGTCTTCGACTCACGCGCATAACGGATCGCAGATACTTTACCTTCGATACCGCGGTCACCGAAGCCGCCAGGTACCAGAATACCGTGTACGCCCGCAAGCTCCTCTGCAACATTAGCATCCGTAATCTCTTCAGCGTTTACCCAACGGATATTCACTTCGGAATTCGATTCAAAGCCGGCATGCGCCAATGCTTCTACGATCGACAAGTATGCATCGTGAAGCTCTACGTATTTACCAACGATTGCAATCTCTACTTGTTCTTCTAGCGATTTCACGCGGTCAACAAGCTTGATCCAATCTTTCATGTCTGGAGCGGAAGTCTGCAGCTTCAGGTGGTTGACGACAATGTCATCCATGCCTTGCTCGTGAAGCGCAAGCGGTACTTCATACAGTGTCGAAGCATCGCGGCATTCCACTACTGCGTTCGCATCGATGTCGCAGAACTGCGAGATCTTGCGTTTCAAGTCTTCCGAGATCGGACGTTCCGTACGAAGGACAAGCATATTCGGTTGAATACCGATGCTGCGAAGTTCCTTCACGCTGTGCTGTGTCGGCTTCGTCTTCACTTCACCCGCTGCTTTGATGTAAGGAATGAGCGTAACGTGAATGTACATCACGTTATCGCGACCCACATCGCTCTTCAGCTGACGAATCGCTTCTAGGAATGGCAAGCTCTCGATATCGCCTACTGTACCGCCGATTTCCGTAATTACAACGTCCGAGCCAGATTCTCTGCCCGCGCGCATAACGCGTTCTTTGATCTCGTTCGTAATATGAGGAATAACTTGAACTGTGCCGCCCAAGTACTCGCCCCGACGCTCTTTAGAAATGACCGAGGAGTATACTTTACCCGTCGTGACATTACTGTTCTTGGACAAGTTAATGTCAATGAAGCGCTCGTAGTGTCCCAAGTCGAGATCCGTTTCCGCACCATCATCCGTCACGAATACTTCGCCGTGCTGATAAGGGCTCATTGTTCCTGGGTCCACGTTAATGTACGGGTCGAATTTTTGAATCGTGACCTTCAGTCCGCGATTCTTCAGCAGTCTGCCAAGGGATGCAGCCGTTATACCTTTACCCAAAGACGATACGACGCCGCCCGTTACGAAAATATATTTTGTCACTGGTGAAACCCTCCTATGATCAAGTGCAATCATGACAAGTTCTCGGGAGGCTTTGTTTGCAGCATCTAACGATTGCTTGTTTCATGTATTTCATGATGTTATCGTATCCAAATTTAACATGAAAAATAGCTGCCAAACATGCCATAAAAAAACAAAAAAGTGACTCCCGTAGTCACGGGGCACTTTCTATCCATCACTATAAAATTAATTAACAAATCCAAAGCCCATATGATAGTTTACCTGTTCGCTCGTCCCATGTCAAGGGTGATAAACAGCATAAAAAACATAATGCCGCCTGCACTCAGCAATCGAATAATCGATAGCGCAGACGGCATCTACAGAGGCATTCATATGACACGATTATCGGTCAAGATCGTCATCCTCATCGTCATAATCTTCCTCGGCTTCTTCCTCTTCTTCAGCATCCTCGTCCATCTCTTCATCGTCGAGAATAACTTCTTCCTCTTCTTCAACTTCCTCGTTCTCTTCATCAGAGTAAATCTCTTCTTCGCTGTCTTCATCAACGAAATCGAAATCCTCGTCACCAGAGTAAGAATCATCTTCCTCTGTGTAGTCGTCATCTTCGATATCGTCATCATCATCATTGATGATGCGAGGGCGCTTCGAGTTACCAGCCAGTGCAGCCTCTTCCGAACGGTCAACTGGGTACCAGCGTTTCAAGCCCCAAGTGTTGCCTCCCACGCATGCAAAACGTCCATCGATATTAATTTCCGTATATAGTTGAGCGATAACGTCCATAATCTGTTCTTCTGACAAACCGCGAAGCTTCGCCACTTCATTCATCAGATCACGGTAATAATAGGGCGTATTCGCTGTCTTAAGAATAAGAAACGCCAGATCTACCATCGGGATCTCTTGTACTTTTTCTGGATCTAATTTCAAGTCCAATGGGGTGCTCATATATACACATCCATCCTCTCACAAATGTTCAAACATCAAGTTCATTTAAGCATATCTTCTATCAAGATATCCATGTTCACACCTAAGTAAAACCGATTTGTTCTTAAAATGCAAGTTTTCTTCACAGACAGTTCATATGTATGCCATTCTCGTCCTACAATAGGGAAACGCGAAGGGGCTCCCTCCGCGTTCGACTGTATCCGCACTCGAAGGCGTGATGCGCCTCCGACCATGGCGTGCTGAGCCCTTCGCCGGCTCTACTCCATCTTATGTCCTTCAGTTTACTTTGACACGGGGGAAGGCCTAACTTTGGGAAAAAAGGCAACTATACCAGTCCACCTCCCTTCATCACGCATACGATAACGCACTAGGACCTGTCGGGAGGGGACTCCACATTGGATGTATTGGTCTTTCTCCAGCTATTGCTTCAAGATCTCTCCTTAGGCGGACAAGACAAACGCCCATATCTCATCCGCTTTAAAGATGCCAATCTATATCAGCATTGTGCCGAGGCGCTGCGGCAGGCAGTTCCCGATAATCCCCTGCTTGAGGAGGTACGGGAAGAGCCGCTTATCTCTGCTGTTCGCTGCATGCTGTCCAGGGCGGCATACGAGCGCTTAGCAGATGATAAAGGCGACTTGTGGATCGAAGAAGATGTCCGCCTCACGATGCATACGGCATCCCACAAGACGGTGTCTTGGGAGCGCGGAATTCCATGGGGCGTTCGCCAGATTAAAGCTCCTCAGGCTTGGAGTGTAACAACTGGCCACCGCATCCATATCGGTGTTATCGACACTGGGGCGGATTATCGTCACCCCGATCTAAGCAGTTCTCTCTTGTCCGGCGTCAATCTGGTGCAGCGCGGTTCAGCTCCGCATGATGACAATGGCCACGGCACCCATATCGCAGGAACGATAGCCGCTTCTAATCAGATGTACGGCATTATTGGTGTCGCGCCGCGCGCCTTGATTCATCCCGTGAAGGCGTTCGATAGCAACGGTTCGGCATTTGTATCTGATATTATTGCGGGCATTGATTGGTGCGTGCGCAATAAAGTACACATTATTAACATGAGCTTCGGCATGAAGTCACGCAGCAAATCACTGCTGAAGGCAGTAAACAGCGCGTACAATGCCGGTATCACCATCGTCGCCTCATCTGGCAACGATGCCAAGCGCAAGTCGATTGATTATCCAGCACGTTACAGTCAAACCATCTCAGTTGGTGCTACAGATGCCAATCGACTGATCGCGCCATTCAGCAATCGGGGCAGCTTCGTTGATATATACGCGCCAGGTGAGAAGATCGTCTCCTCATGGTTGAAAAACAAATACCATGAAATGAGCGGCACCTCCATGGCCACTTCTCATGTAAGCGGCACGATAGCCTTGCTGCTTGCCCTGAAACCGGGCTTGAAGCCAAATGATATTAAGGCCCTTCTTAAACGAACAGCAACACCAACCACGAGCCGCACGGCTCGACGCAGCACGACACGACCAGCGGGTGAAGTCGATGTTGCGCGTCTGCTGCGCGACATAAACAGTCAATAAAGCGACAATGTCACATTTGGTATTCTCATGTCAGCACAAAGAAACCAATCCTCGGCGTAACGGGACTGCTCTAACAGTCCGTATACACATCATGCCCAAGGAGAGGTTTCTTTTTTACGAGCTTGCGGACGCTTGCGGACACACAGACCGTTATTTATGGGAATGTCGGCTTTTTCAGCAACCTAGCGGACCGTGGTTCCGCTATTTGCTCCAATACGGACGAGAATCGCTCATTCGGATGCACATAACGGCTCCTGTGTCCGCGAAACTCGATAATTTGCCTCATTATCGTAAAATAACGGCTTCTGTGTCCGTTAGAATGGTGGCAACTGTCTGCCCGTCTGCCTATCTGCCACACAACCCAAAGAGGCTGTCCCGCAGTCACTCTCATGACTTGCGGGACAGCCTCCATGCAGTTCTATTACATGCGCTCTGGCGCGGAAACTCCGACAAGGCGCAATACATTAGCAATTACCGTACGCACAGCGCCGAGCAATGCGAGGCGCGCTTGCGTTTGCTCCGCGTCCTCTGTAATGACGCGCTCAGCCTTGTAGTAGCTATGAAGCAGAGCAGCTAGCTCATATACGTAGCGAATCAGGCGATGCGGCGCGTATTCGCGTGCCGCGACCTCGATCTCTTCCGGCAGCTCGCCCATCTTGCGGAGCAGATCATATTCATGCTCAGCTTTCAGAGAGCTGAAGTCTACTTCAGCAAGCGGCTTAAGCGCCACGCCTTGCTCTTCCGCCTGGCGGAAAATGCTGCAGATGCGCGCGTGCGCATACTGCACGTAGAACACAGGGTTCTCATTCGATGTGGAGATCGCTAGATCCATATCGAAGTCGAGATGCGAATCCATCGAACGCATCGTGAAGAAGTAGCGGATCGCGTCCACGCCTACTTCATCCATCAGATCTTCCATCGTTACCGCTTTACCCGTACGCTTGGACATTTTTACTTTCTCGCCGTCCTGATACAAGCTCACCATCTGAGCAATCAATACCACGAGCTTGTCCGGATCGTTGCCGAGCGCTTCCATAGCCGCCTTCATCCGCGGAATATAACCGTGATGGTCAGCACCCCAGATGTTGATCATGCGGTCGAAGCCGCGCGCATACTTGTCGCGATGGTAAGCGACGTCTGGCGTCAGATACGTATAAGATCCGTCATTCTTGATCAAGACGCGGTTCTTGTCATCGCCGAAGTCAGTCGTGCGCAGCCAAGTAGCGCCTTCTTCCTCATATACTTTGCCGCCTGCTTTAAGAGCTTCGAGCGCCTTAATAACTGCTCCGCTCTTGTACAGGGAAGTCTCACTGAACCATGTATCAAAATGCACGTTAAAACGCGCCAAGTCACGCTTAATCTTATCCAGCTCTTTTTCCAAGCCGTAGCTGCGGTAATACTCGATACGCTCCTCATCGGACAGCGACAAGAGACGATCGCCCTCCTTCGCTACCAGCTCTTGCGCAAAGCCTTTAATGTCTTCGCCATAATAGCCGTCAGCAGGCATCTCTGCATCCTGACCCAGCGCTTGCTTGTAACGAGCTTCAATGGAGTATGCCAAGTTCATCACTTGATTGCCCGCATCGTTAATGTAATACTCCCGATTCACTTCATATCCTGCGAAGTCGAGCACGTTGCAGAGCGCATCGCCCACTGCCGCGCCGCGCGCATGACCCAAGTGAAGGCTGCCTGTAGGGTTCGCACTGACGAACTCAATCTGCACGCTCTGGCCTTGTCCGATATTCACGCGGCCGTAATCACTGCCTTGCTTGGATACTTCGCGCACGACATCGTAGAGATAGCTCTTGTTCATGCGGAAATTAATGAAGCCTGGACCTGCAATCTCCGCGCTTTCAATCGAAGCAGCCGCTTGATCCATATTCTCAATAATTGCTTCCGCGATCTGACGAGGATTGCGCTTTGCAATACGTGTCAATTGCATCGCGACATTCGTTGCCAGGTCGCCGTGCGACTTGTCCTTCGGCACTTCGATCACAAAAGCCGGAAGCTGTTCGCGCTCGACGATTCCTGCTTTCACAATCGCTTCTTCTATTGCAGCCTTAACTGTTTCATTCATCCGTTCAATAACACCGGTATTCATCTTGTTATATCCTCCCTTTGATGACCTTGCCTCGGCTGAGCCGACTATATCTTCATACACCGCTATAACGATTCACCTGTTATAGGCTGCAAACGTATCTGTATATCAAATCGCCCCGTGCTTCGACCATCTACAAATAATTCATAGCTCCATCTGAGCTTAGCCGGGATGCTGCAGGTTTCACCGTTATCCATTTGGAATGTCTCGTCTTCGCGCCGCATCATCCGTGTGCGTGTTTCTAACGGAAATGACAGCACCTTAGATTCATATCGACCGCTGCGCGCAGCGCCTTGTGCGAATGACATCTCGGATCTCACGGAACCGCTTCTAGTCAGCTTCCACTCATCAGCGCTGATCTTCAGCATCACCGCAGTTTCCTGAACGGGGGCGCTATTCTCCATCTGCGAACCACTTCGTCGCTTCACATGGTTCGGATCCTGTACTTGCTCCGTATAACGAAGGTAGAAGCTGCTGCCCTTAACATAAAGGTCGCCTTCAGCTGCTTGCTCCACGCGTTCATCCTGCTGGCGGCTTATGACCGTGATGCGGACTCGACATTTATCCGATAGCGGGTTGGAACGTGTTTCACTCATCGCCTATACCCCTTCTTGACTTAGTCTGATTGTACAATTATCTAGGAAACAGGCTGCTTTTGCAACCTTTTTAGGGGGAGCATACTCCCTTTGTTCCCGTACTTCCTTCATTTATTCTTCCTTCTGAGTCAAAATGATAAAAAAGCCCCCTCAATCCTACCGACAAGGTATAGATTAAGGGGAGCTTCATGTTGTTTCAATTCATCATGCGATAGACTACAGGTTTATCCACTGGATGAGCAGCTTCGCCACTTCTGCACGCGTCATCTCGCCCTGCGGCACGAATCGGTTGCCGTCACGTCCCTGAATGAGCTTCAACGACTGTGCGGCTTGCAGCGAAGGCTGCGCCCACTTCGCAATCTGTTCCTTATCCGCATAGGTTAACGTTGTGCTGCCAGCTTCATGGCCTGCGATCTCGATTGCGCGCATTAGCATCACAATCGCTTCCTGACGCGTCACGCGGTCATTCGGGCGGAATTTGCCTCCATCGCCTTGGATCAGCTGGAGACGAGCTGCTGCCGCCACTTCATCCGCATACCATGCATTGGCAGCTACATCTTTAAACTTAGCTTCCCCAGATCCAGCGGTATCGCTGTCTACTCCATATATGCCCTCCAACGTCCGCACTAGCATTGCCGCAAACTCCGCACGTGTAACGGACGCGTTCGGCTTATATTGAGTGTCCGATACGCCGTTTACCAAACCAAGCGCCGCTGCGGAAGTGATGAACTCCTTCGCCCAATGTCCACCTACATCCGCAAAGCTTGATAAAGCTGTAAATGTCGCACCCACTAGCTCCGAACCCGTCAACTCCGCCCGTACAGCAGCGCCTTCTGACTTCGCCTTTGCAGGCTTGCTGTCAGCCGCAGCCGACTGTACATACCATGCTCCGTCACTTAACTTCGCCTGCCATGCCAAGCTTATGCCTTTCATGGCTGAAGGTAGCTGACCTAACTTGCCTTGCGATTCCACATTCACAGTGAAACGGAACGCTTCGCCTGTCCACGCCAGTCCTGAATCAGCCCATAGCTTCGCGTTAGCTGCGAGCTCTTGTCTTGTAAGCGAACTCGTCAAGCCTAATACTAATCGCTCACCATCCGATGGGAAATGCTTCAGCATAGAATCCGGAAGTTCAACCACAACATCCCCTACTTCTATATGCAAGGATGTACCTTGTGCCGCCGCTGCCTGCATGATCGCAGCATTCAAACCGAGCTTCCAATCTGCTGAGCCCGATGTTCCGCCGCTTAATTCCGCCTTTACGGTTACTGTCTGCTGCGGATGCTTCTTAATAGCATCAAGGAGTGACTTCTCCGTCTCCTGACTAAACGCCCATACTCCGTCAGTCAATACCGCTTCTGCCGGCACCGTGCTGCCTGTAGAACCGCCTCCGTCAGTTATGCCGCCATTACCGCCATTACCGCCGTTTCCACCGTTACCGCTGCCGCCTCCATTTTCACCAGAGCCGCCATCCCCAACCTCAGTCAATCGCCACACAGGAGATCGGGAACTGCCGCCGAATGCATCTTCAGCAACCGCATACCAAGCGTAATCTTGCTCCGGTTTCAAGCCATCCCACTTCACGGTCGCCTGCGCGCCGCTTACTACTGGATCAACCGTGCCGATAACATGCTTCGTGTAGATGTCCGCACGGAACATATCCGTCTCAACCCGCTTCAGCTTAGGCTCAATATCCCAATCGATCACAAACTCATCCTTGCCAGGATACTCTGGCGTATCGTAAAAGTTATAGTCATCCTTATAAGGCGAGTACGTCTTCATATCAATACGCTCGATCCGCTTACCGTCAGGTGAAGCCTTGAATTCCAAGAGGCGCATGTAACCCTCTCCGCCCTCTGGGCCGCCCTGATAGTCAGCCAGCATCTGATACACATTGCGATCCGGTGTACCGTCACCGTTGTCGTCAATCGCATCGATCTTCGTTTCCGCGTCATGATAATGCCCGCTTAATACACCGATCACGTTCGGATTCGTCTTGACGACTTCCTCATAGATCTGATTGCCGACAGGTCCGCGCTCGCCCGACACGAGCAAATATTCATGGAAATTCAAGATCGCAAACCGATCCGGATACTGCGCCAGCACTTCATTCATCCATTGAATCTCTTCTTCATAGATGCCCCAGCCCATATACACCATGATGAAGTCCATGCCATCCACCGATATCAGATCATAGTGACCGCGATTATCCTTGTAGGAGCCGCCATAATAAGGCTGGTCTTTAAATCGATCCTCACCGTAATACTCACTGAACTTCGAATAGTCCTCATCCTTATGATTGACGTCATGATTGCCCGCAAGCACGCCATAAGGTACATTAGCCTCTTCTAGAACCTTCATATATTGATCAGAACGTTCCCACTGAATCTCTTCATACATCTTATCTACGACGTCACCTGTATGGAACACATAGCGAATGTTCTCTTTATCCTTGTTATCCGCAATCCAATTCACTTCTGACTCATAGATGTACGGATAAGATTCAGAGTAGTACTGTGTATCCGACATCCACACCATCTTGAAGTCTTGAACCTTCGCTTCGTCCGCACTGGCTGCAGGCGCAACCTCATCCTGGACGATTACGGATATTTTGCGTTCTTCATTCATATAAGGCCCTACAACCGCATGACCATTTAGTGAGAATGAACTCTCACCCGCCACCTGCGAAGCGAGCACATCCCACTTGCTTGTTTCTACATTCCAAGCGTACATCGTCACCTTGCGTCCAGGAAGCGACTTGCCCTTCCATTCAACGCTGATCTCATCTCCCGTAGAGACCCGCTCGTCAACGACTAGCTCGAAGCGCTGATACGGGAACTGATTCCACGAGTCATAACGGACTGCTTGGTCGTCTTCCTTCTGCATTGCAGCCAACTGCTCCCCTTGAAGCTGATGCTCATTCGGCAGCTTGGACTGCTGTGGCGGCTCTACATCGCTTGCCGCTTGATATACACTCATCGTCGACGTATCTGTCGGAAGATAAGTAAAGCCTTCATAGAACGATACCTTTAGCGGATCATCCGTTGGATCCTTAACTTCTACTGTCAGCTGACCGCTCGTTTTAGACTTATTCAGCACGCTTGATACCAGCTTCGGAACGTCTGGCAATTCCACCTGCACATTTAGCACTGCTGTTTGTTCGGTTGCATTGCCCGCACGGTCAACAGCTTTTACCACCAGCTTATGCTGACCAGGAGGCATCAGAGCGGAATGCAATTCCAGCGGCAGAGATACAGGCTTATCGTTTAAGGTTGCTGTCAATGTGTCGATACCTGACAGGTTGTCCTTAGCATGGGCTTGAACCACGAGTGTACCCTTTACGGTTTCCTCCGGCTTGACATTAAGCTCAAGCTCAGGAGCTGTATTATCAACGACAACTTGAACTTCTTGTTCCTGTCCACCCTGTTCCGTCACCTTCAACGTATGAGCGCCTTCTTTAACAGCTGTGGTATCCCACGTGTACGCGTGTCCGTTGAACTTCAGATCGGGAACCGTGAACTCGAAGTCATGCTGCTTCTTCATGCCTGAACTGTCGCCAATATCCCATTCTTTCGTCGAATCCATATAGTTCGCATCGCGAAGCGTCGTTCCGTCAGCGAGCACCAGTCGGATATTGCGAATCATAAAGTCGTCTAGGTTATCGGACTCGTCAAATGTACCTGCCTTAGAGCCCGCGCGAATCGTGATCGGCACTGTGCTGCCGTAGGCCAGCTTATCAGGATCAATCGGCACAGTTAACGTCTGCCATCCGTTAATTGTGTCGTCGAATACGTGAATGATCTCTCCATTTAAGACAACACCGTTCTTGAAGAACAGATTCGTCTTATTCACATCAAATGAAAACAGCACTTGCTGCTCCATAGCCGGCTGCAATTGATCCGTAGGAACAGGCACTCCATCAATAGACAGTTGGAGGGTGTTCGTACGTTCAAAGCCAGAGGCCGCCTTGATACGCTGCTCTCCTGACATGAACTGCCCATCAGCCGCGTTCATTCGAAGCCCTTGTTTGGTGGAGCTCTGTATCGGAATGCGCACCTCAGGCATCTGCGTATCATGGGTTCCGTCTGACGCTGTCGCGTACAGCTCCACCGCTTCATGACCGATTAAGTCAGAGGCTGGAATCGTATAGGACAACGTCTTGTCAGCGTTGACCCGATTAATATTGCGCTGCTCATACGGCTTAGAAGCATCTGTACGATAGAACAGCGTCAATGTCTTCACATCTTGGTCGTCCGAAGCATCAAACACCAGCTTCAAGTCTTGTGTATCTGGTGCTCCAGACGGTGTTTCACGCAGCGACACCTGCGGCGGAGTCGTATCTTCTGCCGCCTCGTACAGCTTCGGCAGCTTCTGATATGGCTGGAGTGTGCCAGGTGTCCCTTTCTCCTTGCCGCCGCTCGCCTTAATCATGTTCGGGCGCGTGTTCTCATCATACTTATAGATGATCGAAGCATCAGCCGTTTTCCCATCTATAGGCGTTGATTCGTCGTTATACACTGCAACCGAGCGATCCAATCCTGTGTTGGTAGAGATCGATATTGCACGCTTTCCGGAATTGGACATACCGTTGTTGTGCAAGCGGAACAGATTCACATCCTCTGTGAGATTCGATCCGTAATTAGCGTTAAAGTCTGCCGCCGTTGAGTTGATATTGTCTGAATTGATAATCCAGAATACGACCGTTTCTCCTGGCGGTACGATGACCGGATTCTCCGGACTCCACCACAGATCTGCCTCCGGGCCCTCTTCAGGATAGCGATAGCGAATCGTATAGTCCTTCATATCGACAGGCTTATTAGTAGGATTATAGAGCTCGATATACTCGTATCCATCCATACCGCCGACATTGGTGGAGTTCACCACCAGCTCTGTAACGAGCAGCTCCGGCACATAGGATGGCATATCGCTAGCTGCTAGAATCGGTACTTTATAAGTCTGAGAATTGATCTGCTGCTGGCTGTTCATCGCTTCAATCGTATATTGAAGCATGGTTGCATCTAGAAGCTGATCAGCTGTCAAAGTTGCGCTGTAAACGGACTCGGTTACCGTGTTCATCGGCACACGCTGCGGCACTTCCATCTTATCCGTCTTGTATTCAACGGATTGGATACGGCTCGCCTCGCCGCCTGTGATGTTGGCAAAGAGCGTCACATCTTCACCGCTGTTCGCTTGCGCAGGGGCGCTGTGCTGGATCACGATAGGTTCCATATAGGTGTGCTGATTCTGCATCACCGTCAATGGAGACGCAGGCATCACGCCCAGCTTCATCATCACGCTTCCCGTCTTAGGGACGGCATAATGCACACCCTTCTCTATAACAACATCCTCTTTCGTATAGGAAACGGACACTATAGGATTGGCAACCGCTGTATCCGCTGCTTCTGTAATAAGGAGCGTACGTGAAGCCGTATTTGCCATGCCATCCCATCCGGATTCAATAATTAAGCGATCATCCGCGGTTAAGCCGTATATCTGTTTAAATTCAGCAACCGTTTGTGTCTCGTTGCCAGCATTCTTCGGCCATATGACAAAGGACTCCCCCGCGTGGATCAAGCGATCTCCCATAGGCACGACAACATCCGCTGTACTCGGATATGTCGGATATCGATATACCAGGTTGTAATCCTTCGTCTGAATGTCATGCCCGGAATTGTTATACACCTCTATGTATTCATAGCCATCCTTGCTGCCTATATTTGCCGGATCGATCATCAATTCGGTAATCAACAACGCCGGTGCTTGATCGGTCTGGCTAACGCTTGGCGCAACTGGCTCAGGCTGAGCAGTGTCGGTTGGGATAGACGTCTCTATAGTTGATGTCGTATATTCTTCATCCAACGCCATAACAGGCATCATGAGTGATTGCCAGAGCATCGCTGCTACTGTCGCGCTGATGAGCAATCTGCGGTGCCTTACTCTCTTGGTATTGCTAGTCATGTAATCCATTCTCCCCCATCTCCTGATTAGTGAACTAATCGTGATTGATATCCATATCATCAAGAGTAAGGATCTTTCGTTCAGAGAGTGTTAGCTTCATGTTGATTGTTTGTAAATTAGTTCAGGCTGCTTAGAGTTGTTGTAAAAAGTACAACAATATATACTGCTTATCGTCTAAATTCATCGTATTGTTGTACAGCATACAACAAAATTTCAACAATCATCATCCTTGGAGCGATCAAGGGCGCACATTGTTGTATTTCGTACAACTTTAGACCTTATTCCGAAGATATTATCGGAAAATGTTGCATTTCGTGCAACATTTCTAATCCGAGCATTAACTTTACTCCAAAACCACCTGTTTCACCGTCATCGCAGACCGCCAGCAACACAAAACACGCCCCTTCTCCATACGAAGAAGGGGCGTGCATTCATGTCTATTTACTTTACGAAGCCGAGCAGCATCTCGCGAATCAGCTTGCTTGCCGCGATCGGCGTCTGTTCCGTCGGATCATAGATCGGGGCGACTTCTACTAGGTCGCAGCCGACGACATTGGCATGCGAGCCGGCGATCAGGTGCACCGCCTCGAGCAATTCTTTCGTCGTGATCCCGCCGATCTCGGCGGTGCCTGTGCCTGGTGCGCAGCTTGGATCGAGCACGTCGATATCGATCGTCACGTAGACAGGACGGCCGGACAAGTCCGGCAGCACCTTGCGCAGCGGCTCCGCCACTTCGAACGGATAGAAGTTGATATGCTCGCGCGCATACGCCCACTCCTCGCGAGATCCAGATCGGATGCCGAACTGATAGATGTTCTGCGGCCCGATCAGATCAGCCGCTTTACGCAGCGGCGTAGAGTGAGATAGCGGCTCGCCCTCATAATGTTCACGCAAATCAGCGTGAGCATCGATATGGATGATGGCGAGGTCCGGATACTTCTTATATACCTCTTGAAATACCGGCCAAGAAACGAGGTGCTCGCCTCCAAGACCGATAGGGAATTTATCGTCTTTCATCAAGCCTGCAATGTACTCTTGGATGATATCCAAGCTGCGCGCTGCATTGCCAAACGGCAGCAGCAGATCGCCCGCATCGAAATACGTGATGTCCTCCAAGCTCTTATCCAGATAAGGGCTGTATTCTTCCAGACCAACCGACGCTTCCCGAATACGGCCAGGACCGAAGCGCGAACCGGGGCGGAACGACACTGTATAGTCCATTGGCATGCCGTAAATGACCGCCTTGGAATTCTCATAATCATCCGAGCTTAGAATGAACACATTGCCGGAATATCTTTGGTCTAATCTCATTCGTAATCTACCTCCTTGAAACCCGCTTGCGTATCTACTTAATACCAGCAGCTATATACGCTTTATTTACTTGACTAGGTCTTCAACAAACTTCGGCAATACAAATGCCGCATGATGCAAGCGCGGAGAATAGTACTTCGTGTCGATCTCCGGAATGCTGTTGGCATCCACTTTCAATGGATCATGAATCTTGCTTCCCATCGTAAATGTCCACAGACCGCTTGGGTATGTCGGAATGTTCGCGCCGTATACGCGCACGATCGGGAAGATCTCCTTCACGTCGCGGTTTACTTGCTGAATCAGATCCGCCTTGAACCAAGGGTTGTCGGTTTGCGCAACGAACAGACCGTCTTCTTTCAACGCTTCATAGATGCCTTGGTAGAAACCGCGTTCGAACAGCGGTGCCGCAGGCCCTACTGGCTCCGTGGAATCAACCATGATGACATCGTACTCATTTTTGCTATTTAAAATGTGCATGTATCCATCATTTACAATCACTTCTACACGCGGGTTTTCCAGTTCGCCTGCGATCGTAGGCAAGTATTTCTTCGAGTATTCGATCACTTTGCCGTCGATCTCAACCAGAACCGCTTTCTCAACAGACGGGTGTTTCATAATTTCACGAATAACACCGCCGTCTCCGCCGCCTACCACAAGGACTTTCTTCGGATTCGGGTGCGTATACAAGGCAGGGTGCGCTACCATTTCATGATAGACGAACTCATCTTTAACCGTTGTCATCACCATGCCGTCCAATACGAGCATTGTTCCGAATTCTTCGGTTTCTTGCATCACAAGATGCTGATACGGCGTCTGTTCTGTTACATACGTTTCCTTAATCTTTGCCGTAATGCCGAAGCTCGGCGTTTGTTTTTCCGTGTACCACAATTCCATTAAAATCAACCTCTTTCTCCGGTGACCGGTAATGTTATCGCTGGTCCAGCTAGAAATGCTCGTAATGGTTCCCATCTGTTTCATTCGTAACACTTCGTACTACATACAACCAAACAAGTGTATTATATAAAATTCGTCCTAAAAAGCAACAACAAATTCAATTAACTTCCATGATCTAGAATATCCGACAACAAGCTGCTCCATACTGAGAAATGAAAGGAATTAATTTGATTACATTCCGTTTACACAATACATATGCAAAATGGAGGCGGCGCCCGTGGCCGACACACCGAAAAAGCCCCATCTTTCCCGTCGATTATCACGATCACTAACCGTTCGAAAACGCTGGCTGATTGTGCTCTATTGCAGCTTAGGTCTGCTGCTTCTAGGAATACTATCGAGCGCGTCTACCTTAGGTTATTTATACGTAGCAGACTTACCTGTCTCGCAGATGCAGCAGTCATCCGAGCTTCTGGATCGAAACGGAAAACCGCTGGCCTTGTTAGCGTCAGGACGCGCGTTGTCACGCCAGGTCACCTTAAAGGAGATCTCCCCAGATGCCGTGTCCGCGACGCTGGCGACAGAAGACCGCAGATTCTATAACCATTGGGGCATTGATGTAAAAGGGGTCGCCCGAGCCATGCTCGTCAATCTCGAGCATATGTCGAAGCAGCAAGGAGCTAGTACGCTGACGCAGCAGTTGGCGCGCAATCTGTACCTGTCTCACGAGCGAACATGGACGCGCAAGATCAAGGAGGCGCTCTATGCCCTTCAGCTGGAGATGAAGTACAGCAAGGATGACATCCTTGCCATGTACTTGAACAGCATCTACTACGGGCATGGAGCGTATGGCATTGAGTCTGCAGCGAACCTTTACTTCGGCAAGTCAGCGCGGGAGCTAAACCTTGCGGAGAGCGCCATGCTGGCGGGCATTCCGCGAGGACCAAGCTACTATTCCCCTTGGATCAATATGAAGAATGCCAAAGATCGACAGCGAATTGTGCTACAGAATATGGTCGAAACGGCGGCAATCACGAAGGAGCAGGCGGATCGAGCCTATGCGATGACGCTCCAATTCCGAACGTCCGAGCAGCGCGACGAGACGATCGTCGCGCCGTACTTCCGCGATTATGTGCGGAAGGAGCTGATCGCGCTCGGCTTGACGGAGGAGGAGCTGGATACGGGCGGCCTGCTCATTTACACGACGCTGGATATGGGCGCGCAGCAGGCGGCTGAAGCCGCCGTCGAAGCGAATATCCCAGCGGAAGGGGATCTCCAGGCCGCGCTCGTGTCCATTGATCCGCGCAGCGGTGATATTAAAGCGATGGTGGGCGGGAAAAACTACCGCGAGAACCAGTTCAATCGTGTGTTCGCGGATACTCGCCAGCCAGGCTCGACCTTTAAGCCGTTTGTCTATCTAACGGCGCTGGAGAAGCAGGCTCTGACGGCTGTTACTCGATATACGAGTCAGCCGACGACCTTTCTCTATGACGAAGGCAGACAGGAGTATAAGCCGAGCAATTACGGCGGCAAATATTTCGGCGACATCGACCTCAGGCAGGCCATAGCGGCCTCGGACAATATTTACGCCGTAAACACGATCATGCAGATCGGACCTGAGAAGGTAGTCGAGATGGCGAAGCGGCTTGGTATTCATACGACCATGAAGCCGCTGCCGTCGCTCGCGCTAGGTACATTTCCGGTCAGCCCGTTTGAGATGGCTTCAGCCTACGGCGTGCTGAGCAACGCAGGCAAACGCGCGGAACCGCGCGCGATTCTGTCGATCACAGACCGCAGCGGCAAGCTGCTGTATAAGGCGCCGCCAGCGGCTGCCAAACAGATTGTTGAGCCCGCACAGGCCTACGTGCTCACCAATCTGATGGAGAGCGTATTCGATGCTGGCGGCACGGGTAGCCGGGTGTCCTCGCTGTTGAAGCGGCCTGTCGCTGGGAAGACAGGCACAACCGATGCCGACTCCTGGATCGTCGGCTACACCGCGGAGCTGTCTACCGCCGTCTGGGTCGGCTACGACCGCGGGCGAAACATCACGCTGACAGACGGTCATCTGTCGGCGCCGATCTTCGCGCAGTATACCGAGCAGGCGCTGGTGAGCGTACCGCCGAAGCTGTTTCCGATACCGGACAATGTGGTTAGTGTCTATATCGACCCTGCAACCGGCACTCTCGCTGGAGAGGGCTGCCCAGCCAAGCGCTTAGAAACGTTCGTGCTGGGCACCGAGCCAACTGCTTGGTGCAGCGAGCACAATGCGAACGGTGGGTCTAATCCACCGACCAATAGGGACTCCAAAGAAACCGAGAAAGCCGAAGAGAAGTCTTGGTGGATGCACTTTAAACGCTGGTGGAAAAGCTAGAATTTGAATAGGACCACTGCAGGCACCACAAGCCGCAGTGGTCCTTTATTTTCATAATCGCCATTTAACACTAATCTTTCCATTCTCTTTTTTGTGATTTTACTACCTCTTTAGTTTTTTCTACACGCAAACAAGGCTGCTGTATCAAGGTTTTCATGTAAAGTAATCGACTGCGTTTATTAAAAACACAAATTAATGAAAACGCTTTCTATGCAAGCAAAACCTCCGCTTAATATAATGATCACCGTAAGCAGGAATCAGCCACACACATACCAGGGGTCTTCAGAAGTCTTCGGTTAGGTTCTATGAATGAATAATAAGGGAGGAACCGCAATGCCAAAAAAGCCAAAAAAGTTGCTTCTTATGGTCATGGTGCTAGTGCTCTTGTCCAGCCTGTTCGCTGCATGCTCCAGCAACAAGCCTTCTAGTGAAGGCCATGGCAGCACTACTCCAGCACCAGCACCTTCAACAACGCCTGCACCTGATCCAAAAGCTGAACCCCCAGCCGTAGATTACGGTGATACTGGCGGAATCAAGCTGCCGATCGTGGATAAGCCGGTTGAATTGACGTGGATGGTGGTCAGCGCTACAGAGAACCTTCAGGACAAAATGATCATTAAAGAGATTGAAAAGAGAACCGGTATCAAGATTAAACTTGAAGCCTACTCCAGCGCAACCTACCAAGATAAACTGCGATCGGTGTTGGCGTCTGGTAAGCTGCCGGATATCTTCCATGGCTTGAGAGTCTCGGAAGCGAACAAGATGGGGAATGACGGCGCATTTGCCAAGATCAATGAGCATCTAGATGTCCTGCCTAACTTCAAGCGGATGTATACGGAAGAGCTTCCATGGGTCATGAAATCCTACTCTTCGGATGACGGCAGCATGTACACATGGCCTATACAGTCCTTTGCTCGTGATGTTAACCACGGATTCCTGTACCGTAAGGACATCTTCGACAAGCATGGCATCAAGGAGTGGACCAATACCGACGAATTCTACGATGCGTTGAAGAAGTTGAAAGAAATTTACCCTAACTCCTACCCTTACGCATCGAAGACGAAAGACTATATATTTAGAGATTGGGCGTATGGTTGGGGGATAGGCAGTCTCAATTTCCCAATAAGACATGATGCGGCTTCGAACAAATGGTACGCAGCCGTTACCTCCGACAAATATAAAGATATGCTCGATTTCATGAAGAAGCTGGCTGCCGAGAAGCTCCTCGATCCAGAATTCTTGACCGATACCCAAGACAACTGGACTGCTAAGATGACATCTAACGATAAGGCGTTCGTTACATTTGATTGGATCGGCCGTCTCGACCTGTTCTATAACCAAGTCAAAGCAGAGAATCCAACATACGATCTTCGCTACGGGAATCCGGTAGGTCCTACAGGCAACATTCGAACGAAGGCTCCAATCGAAAACTGGGGGCATGTCGTCGCCAACAATGATAAGCAAGAGATTGCGCTGAAACTGCTCGATTACCTCTCCAGCCCATCCGGTCTGGAATTGGTCACCATGGGCGTTGAGGGTGAAACCTTTAATTTTAATGCAGCAGGCAAACCTGAATACCCAGGTCTGAAGGATGTGCCTCTGGTTGATATTAAGGTTCTTGAAGAAAACTACGGCCTCTGGATCGAAGGTATGTACATGGGCGCTGATAAGCGCAGTGTGTACTATAACTTCACAGAGAAGGAACAAGAGGCTCAAGATAAGATTGTGAAAGGCAATAAATATGAGTTGCCAGATCCGCTACTGAAATTCACCGATGAAGAAACCGCACAGATTGCTGAAATTCAAACCTCACTGACAAAAGCTGTGAATGAATTCAGCTCGCAATATGTTCTTGGTGCCAACACCGGCGACAAAGAGTGGGAAGCTTGGAAGGCAAACGCTCCTAAACTCGGAATTGATAAATTGGTTGAGATCTTCAATGCTGCGCAGCAACGATATGATGCTGACAAGTAATCTACTGTTGATAGGAGTGGACGGCAGCACCCGGCTAAGTTCGGGTGCTGCTGACCGCCTTTAGGAGGGAAAAATCATGCAGACTCTAAACAAAGATATGGCACATAAACGAGTACGTTCCTCTAGTAGTTCACGTATGTCTGCTGCATGGCGCCACATGAAACGGGATAAGCAGCTTCTTATTATGTTTATTCCCTGTATCCTGTTCTATATCATCTTCCGATACGGCCCTTTGTACGGCTTAGTTATTTCCTTCAAGGACTACAGCGTCTTTAAAGGGATTATAGACAGCCCTTGGGTTGGTTTTAAGCACTTTGAGCGGTTCTTTTCGAGCCCAGACTTCTGGTTGTTATTCAAGAACACCTTTCTACTAGGATTCATGACTCTGATTTTTACATTTCCAATCCCCATCCTATTCGCCGTTCTGCTTAATGAAGTGAGATTCGTGAAGTTCAAGAAATCCATTCAAACGTTCAGCTATTTACCCGCTTTCTTATCTATCGTCATTATCTGCAGTATGGTTGTCGATTTCCTATCCCCGTCACGCGGTATTATTAATCAGATCATTATGGCGTTAGGATTCGACAGTATCTACTTTATGGCTGATCCGAACTGGTTTAGACCCGTTTATATCATCTCGGAAATATGGGCTCAGATGGGGTATGAATCGATCATTTACCTGGCGGCAATCGCAGCTATTAATCCAACTCTGTACGAAGCAGCCAAGGTAGATGGATGCAACCGATACCACATGATGAGATACATCACAATACCAAGCATTATGCCGACGATCTTGGTCTTGTTCATCATTAAGTCAGGTTCTGTCTTCCGAGTAGGCTACGAAAAGGTGCTGCTGCTCTACAATCCTATGACATACGAAGTGGCAGACGTATTCTCAACCTTTGTATATCGAAAGGGACTACTCGAGACGAACTACAGCTACGCATCTGCTGTAGGATTGTTTGAAGCTGTTATCGCTCTAGTCATGCTCTTGCTTGCAAACGTACTGAGCCGGAAAGCAGGAGGTAACGGCTTATGGTAAAGCAGAAGTTCAATCTATTCGATCTCCTAAATATGCTCCTTATGACGATAGTTGGCATCGTGACGTTGTATCCGATCATCTATATCGTTGCTATATCGTTCAGCGATTCCGCATCCATTGCTCAGGGCAAAGTATTCTTATGGCCAAAGGGCTTCAACATTGACGCATATAAGGAAATATTGAGCAGTAGTCGAGTGCCAAGAGCTTACTTGAATTCAATATTCTATACCGCGTTAGGTACCTTTATCAATTTATTAATGACCGCTGTTGCTGCCTATCCATTAGCCAAGAAAGACTTCTTCGGCCGAAAATTCTGGATGATTGGGATCGTGCTGACGATGTTCTTGAACGGAGGTATAATTCCAACCTTTATCATTGTGCAGAAGCTAGGTCTCATCGATACGGTCTGGGCGTTAGTATTGCCAAATGCAATTTGGACCATCGAATTGCTCATTCTCAAGAGCTTCTATGAAAACATGTCGAGCTCTTTGCGGGAATCTGCACTCATAGACGGGGCTTCCGAATGGCGAATCTTGTTTAACATCGTCATCCCGTTGTCTAAGCCAGCGCTGGCATCGATAGGCTTATTCTATTTCATGGGACATTGGAACAGTTACTTCATCCCGATGATCTATCTGAATGAGCAGACGATGTATCCATTGCAGGTAGTCTTGAGGGATATGCTGCTTGTCGACAGCGCCGTCGAAACCGGATTAGTCACTGCAACCAAGTTGACGCCTCAGGCTGTGAAGAATGCTACCATATTCCTTACGATGATTCCTGTACTTATCATCTATCCATTTGCTCAAAAATACTTTGCCAAAGGCATAATGCTCGGCTCAGAGAAAGGATAACACTGGATTGCACGATGTTTTTCATATACTATATTGGTAAATAATGCGAAATCAACATCGCACAAGGGTGTGTCCTGCGTGTTTCTGAAAATGATCATGAACAAGAGCCTTCTGAACATATTTTTTGCCCTTATGTTGATCGTCGTCATCATGTTTACCTCTAACTATTTGGTCTTTAAGAACTCCATCTCTGAAGTATACACTCATGTAAGCGCCAACAATCGGATGGTAGTCGACAACATTATTCAATCCTTCAACGATAGCTTTCGGGATATGAACAATCTTATCTTTTCGATATTGATGCTGCAGGAGAATTACATCAACTCTGCAGAGGGCAGCTCCGATGGAGACAAAATGTATAACATGTACGCTCTGCAGAAGAATCTAAACGCTCTAGTATCGACTAACAGTTATATTGAAGAGGTCATTGTGTACTATCAGGATTCTAATCTTGCAGTTACTACTTTGGGCACGATAGACTTTCAGACGTTGATGTCTAAGAAGTACAATCACCTATTGTACACGGGGGACTACTGGAAGTCTTATATTGCATCGCTTCAAAGTGTCACTGTCGTACCCGAGCAGACCTATCGAGATAAGACCAACCCGTACCAGCAGAGCAGCAAGAGGCTGATCGCATTCGCCGTCAATCAGAAGATTCGCATGTCGAACAAAAATATTCTAGTCTTCGTCGATGTTAACAAGCTGCTTGAGCATGTGAATCAGAAGGCCATGATGCAGGGCTCACACTTAATCGTCCTGGATCAACATAAGAATGTTATCTTGAGCACAGAAAAGAATTTAATGTTGGTTGATATACTAGATGATCTTTATTTCGATCAAGGAAAAGAGAAGACCCTGAAGAACAAAGATTATGAATACAACATCTCTAAATCTCCGCTTAACGGCTTTATTTATGTTCATAAGATGCCGTACCGGTTTAACGATATGAAGAGCGTGACGAACGCAAATACTTATATTATGCTGATCACCATCATATGCGGAGTGCTGCTGTCTGCGATCTTAAGCTTCTTCTTGTATCGTCCGATTAATCGCATCACGAATCTATTTGGAGATTATAAGAACAATCGCAACAGCTTCCCGCATATTTATCAAAATATCGTACAGCTGCAGCAAAACAATCAGGCGCTTATCGAACAATCCAACATCGTGCGAGATATGGTTCGGAGGGATTTATTTATTCAATCCTTGGATGAATATGTCCATAACCCTGACTTGGATAAGGCACTTCGCAATTTCTATCCAGACTTATTTGTGAAACCTTACTTTGTACTCGTGTCTATTCATTTTCCTCATCCCAAGGCTATCCCACAGCATGACGACCAGCGCATTGAGGCTGCATATGATCGATTGTTAGCTGAGATGAGAATCGCATTCCCGGATGTTCAGATATTCTATAGGGACAATATGCGATTTATCGCTATCATCGGCTTGAGTAAGCTGGCCGAACGTAAGGAGATGCTTGCTGGACTTAGGAAGCATGTCGAACGGTTGAATCGAGAGCTTGTGCTGAATGGCTCCCTGCACGCAGCCGTTAGTCAGGGTTATTCTTCGAAGATTCAGCATCTGCACCAGGCAAGTCTAGACCTAAAGAACGGCATGGCTTATCGCAATATTCAGATCCATTCATCCGTCATTGATATCGCAGCTATCACATGGACGAATAAGATGCACTTGCCGCCGGACGCACTGGAAAGGCTGTCTAACCGCATAATGAGCGGAAATGAGACGGAAGCTGCACAGATCGTTAACGAGGTGCTTGAGCGCAACGTAGAGGAGAATATTCACTATGAACAGCTGCTGCTAATCGCCAAGATCATAGCTTATCATATTACGAAGCATCTAGAAGATTCCGAACGGAATCCCCAGTGGAATGCCGCTCAGAATCGTATTCATAATCTGATGACGGAACACTCGATAACATTTTTTGAGCTGCGCGACTATCTATTAGAGCTTGTGCGTCACGTAACGGCAAAGAGAAAACAGCCTCAAGCCAGCAAACTGAACGCTGAGGAGATCATCCAATATATTGAGATACATTTCGCTAATAATTTGTATCTTGATCATATGGCTGAAGTGTTCAATACAACACCCAAGTACTTTTCAAACTACTTCACAAAAACTTTCGGCGTTAACTTCGTAGAGCACCTGAATAAGGTTAGAATCCATCATGCTAAAGCTCTGCTGAAAAACACTGAATCTGCGGTCGCGGATATTGGTGAACGTGTGGGATATGCGAATTCTTCAACGTTTACAACAACGTTCAAGAAGTATGTTGGTTTGTCCCCAACTGAATATCGGAAAAAGTCTTCATAATTGATGAGACATTAAGCGAAGAGCGATCAGCCCCTTAAGACTGACCGCTCTTTGGCATTCACCCTTCTCCGCCCAATCACCTATCATAGCCGTCTCCTTGCTCCGTTCTCCGCATCGCATCGTGATTTGCGCTTCGGGGCTGTATCCCCTTTGCAGTGCCATCTCACTATTCTCCCATTCACTCAGGATACATACGATTTATTGACAGAGGTCCGCTCTCTCGCAGAGCTGTCCTGTAGCACCCATTCTTTACTATGTACCCCCTGTTTCGACTTCTCGCTATTCTCCCACTCACTCAGGTTTCCTTTTCCTTACGCGCCCTATCCTATCGTATCTAGCTTTAAATCTCCCTATGTATTTACAGTGAATTTATTGGAATATTTTACAGTTAACTAGTTGAATTGCGAACATTTGTTTGCTACAATAAAGTCATGCAGGAACATATATTCGACAAAGGAGGCGCAAGTTATGTTTGCAGAGGACTGGAACTCATGGAATACATTAGAGGAGTTGTCTCAACATTTTTCTGATGAACAAGCTTGTGTCTCCTATTTATATAGTATTAAATGGCCTCACGGATTCCAATGCCCACGATGCCAACACTCACACGCCTATGTCATTAGCACACGGAGACTCCCTCTCTACGAATGCTGCGCCTGCCAACATCAAACATCACTGACAACAGATACAATCATGGAACGCAGCCGTACTTCATTGAAGAAGTGGATCACGGCAATATGGCTGGTGGCCCAGCATAACATCAATGCTGTTCAGCTTAGCTCCATCATACAAGTTACATACAAGACTGCTTGGTCCATTCTTCATAAGATTCGAGCAGTTATCAGCTCAGCAGATGCAGATCAGCCACTCGAAGGAACCGTTCAAGGTATTGTGTCATTTCACAGCAAGCCCCTTTATCCTACATCATGGGAACTTCATTCAACTGAACAACCGCTTATCATTGCAGCGGCCATTACTGCACATGAGCAGATCACCAGCCTCAAGATTAAGACCGTTGATCGTCAACATCTCTATGGGAAGTCATTGCGTAATATCGCTTGTGACCATTTCATTGACCTGCATACGTACACAGATATCTCCAAGATAACGATTGTCCAACAGCTTTGTAGAACGAATCGATTTCATTATTTAAAAAAAGTGTTTCAACAAGCCCGCAGATGGATGATCGACACCTTCCACGGTATTGGGCCGAAATATTTGCAACGCTATTTAGATGAATTCTGCTTCCGTTCCAACGCAGTGTCTGGGCATTATTCCTCATGGGACCAATTAATTGGCATATCCATGTCCACTCACTATGCCCCCATCTCCAGACACAACTCTACTTCTACTGTCAGATTCGCAGCATAATCATCAAAATACCGTATGTCCAATTCAGTATGCGTGATATTTTCATGAAGTAGATCATGACAATCTCGATGATCACTATTCACTAGGACGACGATTCATCCTATAGATTATGATATTAACTTTCAGAATTAGCGTTGCAAGACTCCCATGATTTTCATAAAACAGTTGTGAAAACAATTTGCACTGCTCCTGAGCCTTGGGGATAATAGTGAGACGCTCTCGGAGACATATACAGAACAGAACAACATCGCACACAAAAATGAGTTTGCACCTCCGCCGCATACGAGCGACTGATGGGCAAACCCACTTCTAATTACGAACTTCTATATTGTGCATTTGGTGTCAATTTTCTCATTTGTTCAGGATACCCATATGACCCATGCTCACTCATATCGAGGCCAACCAACTCCTCTTCTTCAGTCACACGGATTCCAATAGCTGCTTTTATAATCGCCAGTATAGTGTAGGAAGCCGCGAATGCAAACAGACCACATACTACAACTCCTACAGCCTGCACGCCTAATTGCTCAAGCCCGCCACCGTACAGTAAGCCTGGTTTACCTACGCCTACTTTCTCAACCAGTTCTGGTGTTGCGAAGAATCCAGTGGACAGCGTTCCCCATACACCCGCCACTCCATGTACGGACAAGCAATAGATCGGATCATCAATGCCGAGCTTATCAAACATTTTCATACTGAAGAAGACGATGATTCCTGCAATCATACCAATTACTATCGCAGCCCAAGTCTCTACGAAAGCACAGGATGCCGTGATAGCAACCAGCCCAGCCAGAGCGCCATTTAACATAGTCGGAATATCTGCCTTACCTATGAATAGCCACGAAATAATAAAGGCAGCCACTGCCGCAGCCGCAGCAGCCAGTTGCGTGTTGACTGCTATGAACCCGAAGAAGCTTCCGTCCCCAACCGTAATCGTACTGCCTGCGTTAAAACCAAACCATCCGATCCACAGCAGCATAACGCCAAGTGTCGTAAACACTTGATTGTGACCTGGAATCTCGTTTGGCTCCCCCGACCTGTTGAACTTGCCTAGGCGCGGCTTCAATAATATCGTTGCAGCTAAGGCTGCCATCGCACCAGTTAAGTGAACAACTGTGGAGCCTGCAAAGTCCTGCTTGCCATGCTCCGCCAGCCATCCACCGCCCCATATCCAATGGGCAACTACAGGGTAGATGAAAGCAGAGAATAGTACTGCAAATATTAAATACACCGACAGCTTAGCACGCTCTGCAAATCCGGCGAATGCAATCGACATCGAAATAGCTGCAAATGCCAACTGGAACAAAAACATAACAATCGGGGCCACTGTTGCACCCTCTGGCACGGTCTTGAGATCAAATCCAAAGTAATCTCCCCAACCAATAATTGAATTGCCTTGTGAACCGAAGATGAAAGCATAGCCCACTAACCAGAATACTAGTGATGCAATACCGATCGTAAATACGGTTTTACCTGCAACGTGACCAGCATTCTTCATCTGGGTCGATCCGGCTTCCAGCATTATAAATCCGCACTGCATGAAAATTACCAATATTGCACCCAGCATTGTCCATATCGCACTTGTACCTAACTCCATGTGACCCATCTCCTTTATAACATTATTAGTTACAGATTTATTTGTTTAATTGCTAACCCATTTCCTAGAGGTTGTTCATTTCTTGATACGATGTATTGTAGACAATATTTTATTTCATGTAAATATATATAACACGAAAAGTGCTAAGATGTTATATATAAGATATTTTCAGCCCCAATCAATAAAAGAAATCGCATCTTCAGGTTCAATAACTCAAAATATAAGTGTAATCGCAGTTTATATGTTAGATTATATTACATACACATGACGAAGGTGTCTGTTTTGATAAATAAAAAAGACCTGCATCCTCCATAAGAGGTTGCAGGTCTTTTTCTTCATTTCATGATTATGCTAGCTCCGCCTTAAATTCTTCCGGTGTACGATCCCACCATTCGCTGTTATGAGACTGCAGCAGCTCACGAAGCAGCGCCTTTTCTTCAGCGCTTAGACCTTCCAAGATGACGCGACGCTTCATTGCAGCGTCCATCTTATTGACATGGTCAGCTAGAATCTTCCAACCGCGTCTTGCTTCAGTATCAATCAGCATCTCACATGCTGTCATACCGCCGTAGAACGCGCCATTTTCGTCACGGTCCACAGCTACCCAAACGATCCAGCATTTGCGTCCATTCGGTACCGTATCCTTATCAGGTGAGAAACGAATTAATTTCTCCACCTTACTCTTCGCGTGCATCGCACCAATATCGATATACGCCTCCCCTTGATCAATGATGACAGGAGAAACGTTATTTAAGTCGATGCTTCCTGCACCGAACCCTTTATGCTTTGCGCCAGCAATGACGTTCAACGCCAGCGGCTTCTTCATTTTCTTCTCTTCTTCCATTACCACAGGCTCCTTCCTTGTCCCCTCTTTAGTCGGATCCATACCATATACGATACGTTATCCGACCAGTATAGAACCGGAATCAAATTCATTTTCATTTTAGCTAATATTCCGCAAAAAGCCAACATATACATGCTGTAGATGCTTGTCAACGGGAGGTAAGAATCGGATGAGACGAAGCAATGCCTATCGCACAATCCTCTACGCCATCGTAATCCTCGCAGCAGGACTCATAATTGTTCCGCAGCTATGGTCGAGCGAACCCTTGCCTTCTATCGGGCCGGAAGTGAAGCAAGGCGCTCCTAGAGCAGACGAGCCTGCATTACCGAAGAAGGTAGAGTCCCCTCAGTATGAGGCGCGAAGTGAACGCGTATCGGAATACCACATTAATGTCCGATTGGACGAGACCACTAAGACTCTTTACGGGTCACAGACCGTCACTTGGACGAATCCGGGAAAGAAAACAGTAAACGAGATGTATCTGCATCTGTATCCGAATGCATTTGCCTCTTCAGATTCAACATTTATGAAGGAGTCCGGCGGCAAGCTCCGAACGGACAAGATGCCGGAGAATGGATACGGCGGGATGAACATTACTTCTATTGAGACCGTGGATGGAATGTCGCTGCTAAACAGACTTGAGTATGTGCACCCGGACGATGGCAATACGAAGGATAAGACCCTCGCCAAGCTCAGGTTAACTCAACCCGTTAAGGCTGGAGGCGAGATAACGTTAGTGATGAAGTTTGAAGTAAAGCTTCCAAAGGTATTTGCCAGAATGGGGATGACCGACAACTTCGTCATGGCGGGTCAATGGTTCCCGAAGATCGCAGCCTATGAGAAGGCTGGGGTGCGGGGAAGATCTCAAGAAGGCTGGAACATGCATCAGTATCACGGCAATTCTGAGTTCTACTCGGATTTCGGTATATTCAATGTTCGCGTGCAAGTGCCTGACAACTATATAGTTGCTGCCACCGGCTTCCCTGTTAAGACACCGGCTAGCGCCAATGGCGTTAAGGTGTATCAATTCTACGCGGATGATGTACACGACTTTGCCTGGGCGGCATCACCTAACTTCGTATATGCGGAACAGCCATTTTCCTCTGAGCAAGTGCCAGGTGTGCGAATCAAGCTTTATCTTGATCCGAAGCATGCCGATCTAAAGGAGCGTTACTTCTTTGCAGCTAAGACAGCCCTCAATAAGTTTAGCCAATGGTATGGGGAATACCCTTATACCACACTATCGATTGTCGTGCCGCCGATGGAGGCTAACGGAGCAGGTGGAATGGAATATCCTACGCTGATAACTGCCTTCGGCGCTGGAGACAACAGTCCTGGATATGATCTGGAGCGCACGGTTATTCATGAGATTGGACATCAATATTTCTACGGCATGGTAGCCTCTAATGAATTCGAGGAGGCATGGCTTGACGAAGGCTTCACTTCATACGCGGAAGACAAGCTGATGGAGGAAGAGTTCGGCGTCGCTCCGAACCTAGCTGTCGTGTCAAGTTATATGACGAACCCTGCCCCATTGAAGCAGGATGCATGGCGGTACAAGGATCAGAATCATTATGCTGAAAATGTATACTATCGCGCTAAGCTGGTACTGCTCGCGATGGAGAGGCAGGTTGGAGAAAAGAAGATGCAGCGCATCTTGAAGACTTATGTCAGCAAGTACCGCTTCAAGCATCCTTCTACTACTGACTTCCAACGTGTGGTCGAATCGGTGACGAAACAGAAATGGTCTGACTTCTTTAATCAGTATGTATATGGTCAGGAGATGGCTGACTTTGCGGTTGAGAGCATTGAAACTCGCACCGTGCAAGCTGACAATACGGTGAAGTATGAATCGACCGTTAGCATCCAGAAGCTTGGGGCGAATTATCCTAGCGTTCCGGTCGTATTTGGATTCAAGGATGGCACGACAACTCGGAAAATATGGCAAGTTGAGGGTGATCGCATTCAGTACAAGCTGACACATCAATCACCACTTAGCTGGGTTATGGTCGATCCACTCTATACCATAGTCGTCGAAAATAAACATATTAACAATTATATGCGCGCTCAAGTGGATGAACCGGTTCGAACGCGTGTTAATTGGACAGCAGTCAAGTGGATTGAACTGATTACGAATGTATTGGGGTGGTGATCGTCGCATGAAACCACATTTTCGCACAGGATGGGATTGGATCAAGAATCATGTTCATATCTGGGTACTTCTGTTCCTGTACCATCTATTGTGGGGATTTTTCCTCTACCGGTTTATTGATTCTATCGTTGTTCCGATATTGAAGCGATATCCCGATCCAGCGCCGTCTGAGATGAGCAATCAAATCTTTATGCTGGAAAGCCAATTCCAATTAACCAAGACATCTATTTATACCCCTTATCTATGGGCTGCTATCGGATTTATCGCGCTGCGGATGTTGTTGACACCATTGATTCATGCCGGACTGCTGTATACCATGGCCAATCATCGATCAGAATCCAGTCTGACCTTCTTTCGAGGTATTGCCACAGTGTGGAAACCGATATCCTTATTGTATCTAATCGAAACGGTTGTGTTGTTGGCCCCCTCTTATTGGATCGTCCCTTATCTGGCAGAGACGCTGGCGACTTCCCTAAATTGGCAGTCCATGCTAATGAATGTTCTGCCCATTGCCTTCGTCTGGATCATAGGAGGATGGCTACTGCATCACCTGTTCCTGTTCCTGCAATTCGGTGCGGCGACAGAGATGTCGCTTCTTCAGGCAATGAAATGGGGCATACGCCGTATTCTGCCCGTTATCGGAATATCGCTCATATTCATCCTGATCACAGCTCTCTCTGGCGCTATGGTTACAACAGCCGCTATGTTCTGGACAGGCATGACGGCCCTTATCCTTCAACAGGCCTTTCCAGCACTGCAAACTTTGCTGAAGCTATGGAGCCTGTCCAGCCGATACGCAGCTTGGCAGCATCGGGAAAATCTCTAAATCATACAGCTGATACTGCATCAAAAATAGAACGCATATATAGCAAAAAAAACTTGTCTTTCCCGCTTTTTTCGCGGATAGGGACAAGTTTTTTTATTTTAGGGACAAAAACAGTTTGTCAAATGAATTACATTCTGTTAAAATAAATCCAGGATTTATTACAACTTTGTCATGAAACCATTCTCAGTTCTTGCAAGATTGTAATTGTAAGCATCGGACTCAGATGTGATCTTATTATGCCGAGTTCCCGTACACATCCGGGAAGCGGGGGAACCAAGTATTTTGGGTGAATTGATCTTGCTTATGCAGAGATCATAGGGGACCTTCAACCGAACCCTCCAGCTAACCTCGCAGGCACGGAAGGGGTATATTTACTTGAAGAAGAAGTTTATCACAGCAGCTGTTGCAATGAGCTTGCTATTCTCTATCGGAACTGGAAGCGCATTCGCAGCAACTAAGCTGGACACTACGATCGATGGTTTGTTAGGTATTGATTACAAGTACGGCGGCACAACAACTAAAGGCTTTGACTGCTCTGGATTCGTAGGATACGTATTCGACAAGTACGAAATTGATCTTCCTCGCACATCCTCTGGGATGTATGATGAAGGTACTAAAGTAAAGAAGAGCGAACTTCGTCCTGGAGACCTAGTATTCTTTAATACTAGCGGAAAAGGTGTTTCTCACGTTGGCATTTACGTTGGCGACAACAAATTTGCTCACGCTTCTACAAGTAAGGGAACTCGCATCGACAGCTTGAGCATGGATTACTATGAGAACCGCTATGTAGGTGCTAAGCGCATCTTGAGCGACGAGCAGTACAAGTATATGGCAGTCGAATAGTAGTTCAACAGATTTAGTAGATTAACCCGGTAGGATGCCTCATGCGGCCTGTCGGGTTTTTTATTATGTAACTCCGCGTTGATGTGAGCCTTCGGCCTTCGTTATGATTAATTGACTATTAGACGGCATGGCAATCATTAATCCTTCAAACTTCGAGAGTAATGTCCAATGCCACGATAAGCCTTGCCCGTGAAACAATTGTAATGATAAAGGCATGTCCCTTAGACCAGTGGACATGCCTCACTTCACTTTGCATCCGTGCTATTGTCGAGAGCCCTGCTCACTCTGTTGAGCTCTCCATTCCTGCATCTTCGCTTTTAATTCTTCTGCGGTGATCCCGTCCATCTGCGCACCGTTCTGCGTAGACCAATCTTTCATATGCTGCACCCGGTCCTCTTTATTGACATGTTTCCCGTGGAACAGGTGTTTTTTTCCACCCATTTTCTGTTGAACTTCGTCACGAATCTGCTCAAGCGTCTTCCCTTCTGTCGATACGCCCAATTTCTTGGCGATATGCATCAAACGCTTCTCGCGCAGCTCTCGCATCTGGCCGCGAAGTTCTTTCATCTCAGTTTGCATCTTCTGCAGCTCTGGATCCTTCTGCAGTTCTTCCCACTTCGCCTTAGCATCAGCTTGGGATTTATCTTCAGATGTGCTCGGCTTCATCATGTCGCCTGTTGGCAGCATCGACAATAATTGAGACGGCTCATCGTTCTTGCGATCATTTACTCCAGCCATCACGACCTTCGCCTCTGGCAGCGTCGCAATAGTCTTCTCTGTCATTTCAAGTGCCGATGTCGATGCTGGAGACGCGAGTAGCAGCATTATAGCTGTTGACCAAGCAACAGCCGATGTTGTAGTCCATTTCATCCTTGTGACACCTCCAATTCATAATGGGATGAGATTAGTATGATCAATTTATGTAAAATCATGCTGAAATTAGGCTTAAATTTTGTTCATGTTTAAGCTATGCTACAAGTACAGCCATCACATTCATCTAATCTGGCATCATTCTCATCATACGTATGAGGAGCAGCGATTGTTTCAACCAATGCGATCCAATTGTCATTTTTCTCAACATCCGCTTACCAATATTCAAGAGTAATCCTATACCTTGTTAGTGAAAGGCGTGAAAATACCTTGATTCTAATGCTGAATGAACTTGATCTCGACATCATACAAGACATCCAACAGCTGGAGCGCTGCTGCCAAGCAATTGATCCGTCTGTCCGTCTTACTCTCGATAATTCTCTCAATATCGATAAGCGTATTCCTTCTTACTATCTATATTATGAACAACAGCAACTAGTAAGCTTTATCAAACTGTTTATCCCTACGATGGAGGAAGCAGAGGTTACTGGCTGTACACTCCCTGACTATAGGCAACAAGGATACTTCAGCTCGCTGCTGACAACAACTAGTGAACAGCTCTCACTCTACCGCATACCTAGCTTGCTGCTTGTATGCGACTCTCAAGCCGCTCCTGCTAAGCAGGTCATGAGTAGACTGCCAGCCGCGTATCAATTTACAGAGTATTCACTAAAGTACAAGGGAGAGCGGATATCTTCTAATTCCCTCTCTCCGCATACAGTTCGTCTGAAGGTGGCTTCTGAGGAGGATCTGAACAGTATCATTCATTTATCCAGTACCATCTTTGAAGAGAGTATAGAGTCTGCTGCATCATTCATAACCAATACGATGAAAGCTGCCAACCGTACGCAATATGCAATCATGCATGGCGATCAACATGCGGGCATCGTATCGATCACCTATGTTGAACAATCGGCGTCCATCAATGGCTTTGGGATCGATCCAACCCTTCAGGGCAAGGGGTTAGGCAGAGCCGCGCTCCAAGAAGTAATACGCGAATTAATGAGTAGGAACATCTCGGATATCGTTCTTGACGTGAACAGCGCAAATGAGCGAGCCTACCGGCTATATATCTCAGCTGGATTCCAGGTTGTTTCAGCGACGGATTACTATAGGATGCCTGTTTAATAGAATCCTCTCCGCTCTGTTTGTCATATCCAAATAGAAAAGAACCTTCAACCCGGCTTTCAAGCGGATTTGAAGGTTCTTTGGCCTATAATATGAGATTGTCTATTGAATATCCTCGATCTTCAACACTACCGGACAGTGATCACTTCCCATTATCTCAGTATGAATCTCCGCATCTGATACCAGGGATGCGAGCCGTGAGGAGATGAGAAAATAGTCAATTCTCCATCCGATGTTGCGCTCTCTTACCTTAGCCATGTACGACCACCAGCTGTAGGTGTCGGTTCGATCTGGGTATAGATGTCTAAACGAGTCGATAAAGCCTGCTCCCAGAAGCTCCGTCATCTTGCTGCGCTCTTCGAAGGTAAAGCCTGAATTGCCTTCATTCGACTTCGGATTCTTCAGGTCAATCTCCTGATGCGCCACGTTCAGATCGCCGCAGACGATAACCGGCTTCTGGCTGTCCAGCTGCTGAAGATAGCTCCGGAACCGATCCTCCCACTCCAATCGATAGTCCAGTCGGGACAAGTCCCGCTTCGCATTCGGCGTGTACACGTTCACGAGATAGAAGCCGTCGAATTCCAGTGTCAGAATACGGCCTTCCGGCTCCTCGTTCTCCTCTATGCCATAGCGCACCGATAATGGCTTAATTCTAGTGAATACAGCCGTTCCAGAATAGCCTTTCTTCACAGCGTAGTTCCAATACTGTGAGTATTCATCACCTATTTCAAGAGCAATCTGCCCTTCCTGCAGCTTCGTTTCCTGAACGCAGAAGATGTCTGCGTCTTGTTCCTTAAAATAATCATAAAATCCCTTCGTCACACAGGCACGAAGCCCATTAACGTTCCAAGATATCAGCTTCATCATCGTTTATCTCCTTGCCTATCGGTATCCATTTTTCCTTCTAGTTTACCATAGATGCTATAGGCAATAGGAATTGGAGATGAATCCAGCTTTCTGCTGTAACTCATATTCACCCTCACCCTTTCCATTCACCCGCTGCTATAATGGTATATAACTACAACGCAAAAAGGTTGAGGTGTGCACCTGATAACACATGTACAAACCTATCCTGCAGTATAATGGAGACATATTACGCACGAAACAGGAGAGTGACCACATGCTTCCTAAGGTTGTATTGTTTGACTATGACGGCACACTTGCGGATACATTGCCAATTGCATTCCAAGCGTTTCAAGCGGTATTTGACAAGTATGACGGACGGAAGGTGACCGTGAGTGAGCTAATAGACATGTTCGGGCCAACCGATGATGAGATAATAGCGATCAATTTCAGCGACGCATCAACCGTACCCCAAGCAATAGAGGACTATTATGAGTTGTACCGCCAGGGTCATCTTGATGATGCAATGAAGGTTCAGGACATTAGCAATCTACTAACCTATCTGAAGAATAAAGGAATCAAGATTGGAGTTATAACCGGAAAGAGCCGCAAGTCCTTTATCATCTCGTCTGAGGCGCTCGGACAGTCCGACTACTTCGACCTGTCCATTACAGGCGATGACGTCGAGCAGCCCAAGCCGCATCCAGAGGGCATATTAACGGCGTTACATACATTTGGCGTTAGTAAGGAGGAAGCCATGTTTCTCGGTGGCAGCAACGCTGATATTAGAGCCGGGCTAGCTGCGGGAGTGCGCACATATGGCGTTCACTGGCTGCCTACCGTTCAGAGCGCCAGCTTCGAGACCGCACCCGATCGGATATTTACGAGCACGGATCAATTCATACGTCTGCTGCAAGAGGAGGAGAGATAATCTATGTCTATGGATCCGAAATGGTTAACGTGGGCTAAGCAGATCCAGGCCATCGCTCAGACTGGTCTGACCTATACGAAGGATGTATACGATGCTGAGCGGTATGAAGAGCTTAGACAGATGAGCGTCGAGATCCTATCCGCATACACCTTAGGCTCTATTAGCAGCGAGAAGATTGAGCTTGCCTTTGCCAGCGATACCGGATACGCGACACCGAAAGTGGATGTTCGAGCTGTTGTTTTTCAGGAGAATAAGATTCTGCTGGTTCGCGAGAAGCTGGACGGCGCATGGTCGCTGCCCGGAGGTTGGGCAGATATCGGGTACACGCCTTCCGAAGTTGCAGTGAAGGAAGCGCAAGAGGAATCCGGTTATGTGGTCGAGCCCGTTCGTTTGCTGGCTGTGCTGGATAAGAAACGTCATAACCACCCTCCAGATCTCTATCACATCTATAAAATGTTCATCCTATGCAGGATCGTCGGCGGTGAAGCGCATAGCGGTGTCGAAACGAGCGCTGTCGAGTTCTTCGGGGAGGATGCTCTTCCCGAGCTTTCCTATGAGCGCAACACCGAAGCGCAGATCAAGATGATGTTCGAGTATCTTAGAGACCCTGACAAAGAGGTCATGTTGGATTAATACGTGGTATTCTGCATGATCATTCAACAGAGAAGCACAAGTGCAGTTGACGCCCTTGTGCTTCTTCACGTTCATTATATTTTATTTATAAGCGTCAATCTTGGCCATGTACACTTTGTCCTTGTTGTCAGCGTAATATTTCGTGTAATATTCATCGACCTTCAGGCCGCCGGCCTTCTCCCATATGTCCTTCGCTTCCTTGCTCGCCTGCTCCGCCGTATACTCAGGTCCGCTGACGATGGCCTTCTCGTATAGATCTCTATAACTGAAGCCGTTCGTGCTGATAAGCTGAAGATCCTTAGGTAATGCCGGCATAAAGGCTACATCCTTATATACAGGTCTGCTTGGATCGAGGAATGCCTTGTCCCCCTCCGCGTAGATATCTGTAAGCTCCTTCTGTAACGGGTCGCTCAGATCAAAGCTGCCGATTAGGCTGCCGCACTTGCCGAGCAGTATCGTGTTGCCGAACAATGTCCAGTATTCATAATTCCAGTCGAGCTCCTTCTTATTCTTCTCAGGGTCTATCGGAATTGGACATCCGCTCGGTCCCATCTTCCAGTGCTCACCTTCAAAGCCATACTTTAGCGTGCGCAGTACCGGCTCAGAGATCAGCCAATCTACAAATTTGATAACCGCTTCCGGGTCCTCCGCGCTCGCATTTACCATCGCAACTGATCCTGCAGGTGTATCAACCTCAGGGCTAAAATGTCCAAAAGGTCCTTTCGGCAGCGGCATTACTGCCATTTTCGCATCTGGATTGTTCTTCTTAAACGTTTGATACAGCGGCAGATTAGACGTAATCTTTGTTGCGGCGTAGATACCGAGCTTGCCATTTACCCAGTCTTGCTTCGCCTTCTCTCCGCCCTTGTCCGTCAAGAAATCCTTGTCCACAACTCCAGCTTCATACATCTGCTTCTTGAAAGCTGTTGCTGCCTCGGCACGTTCGAAATCGTGATACAACGCGCCATTCTGATCAAAATGCCACGTATTGTTGCCGAAGGTCGCATTAATAATATCGCCGCCGCTGCCGCTTAGATTATAGCCAAAAGTGTCGTTCTTCCCATTGCCATCCGGATCCTGATCGGTGAACGCCTTCATGACGTTGAGCAGATCATCCGTTGTCTTCGGCATCTCTAGGTTCAGCTTCTTCAACCAATCCTCGCGGATCACAACTGTCGTATTCTGCTGCAGGCCCGTTACGCGGCCAAGCTCGTATATTTTTCCATCATTCTTGTAGCCCAGCTTCTTAAGCAGCGGATACTTCTCCATCATCTGCTTGTAGTTGGTGCTGTACTTATCAATGATTTCATCCATCGCCATAACCTGCTTCGAGCTGTATAGATCGTTACGATAGCCCTGCGCATATGTCATAATAAGATCCGGCGCAGAGTTAGAAGCAAACAGCGTATTGAACTTCTCGGCTTCCCCAGTTCGCGGTACCGGGATAAATTCAACTTCAACCGGTGAGTTTTCATTGATCCATTCCGTCCAACGGTTCTTGGTATAATCTCCTTCACCCGGAGGAACAAGTCCGCGATCATAAATCGAAACGGTGATCTTAGGTCTCTTCTCAGGTGCCGCAGGTTTCTTATCACTTTCCCCCGCATTATTGCTGTTCGTATTATTATTGCTACTGGTTGACGTATTCCCCGAGCAGGCCGACAAGAGCACGCTCATAACCAGAAGTGCCGCTAATGTAGATACCCCGATTGATCTCCATTTTCCCAACTTCACACCTATCTCCCCCTTGAACAATAATAGAATAATATGGATACAAAGCCTATCCCTTAATAGAACCTATCAGCATACCTTTCACAAAGAATTTCTGTAGAAATGGATACACAACCAGCATCGGAACAACCATAACCATAATTCCAGCAGCACGAATGGATTGGGGAGTAATCTTGCTTAAGTCTTCACTCGTGTTGCCCATGTTCATCTGATTGTTGATTTCATTCAACAATTGCTGATTCTGTATCATGTTCTGAACCAATACCGATAGATTGTGCTTGGTAGAATCGTTAATGTACATCAGCACGTTGAAGAACGAGTTCCAGTGTCCGACTCCATAAAATAGGGAAAGCGCAGCAAGAACCGGCATAGACAGCGGCAGAAATATACGGAATAGCAATCCCCACTCTGAGCATCCGTCTATACGAGCGGCCTCTACCAGCTCCTCAGGAATATTCTCAAAGAAAGAGCGCAGTACCAGCAGGTTCCAAGCGCTTACCATTCCAGGAAGCCACAGCGCGCCATAGCTATCGAGCAGTCCCAACGATCGAATGAGCAGGAAGTTCGGAATGAGCCCCGCACTGAACAGCATCGTAAAGACGATCGCCATACTGAACAAGTTTCGACCATAGAAATATTTTCGTGACAGTGGATAAGCAGCCATAATCGTAAATGTCATGTTGATCATCGTACCTACGATTGTAATCACCACACTGTTCGTGAAAGCACGCATAATAGGCGTACCATCAAACAGCAATTGATACGAATCGAATGTGAATTCAACAGGCCAGAACGACACGAGCCCCGACATTACCGAATCATTTGAGCTTAGCGAAACGGATAAGAGATGAATAATCGGCAGCAGACATGATATGGAAAGCAAGGACAGTATTCCATAGTTAAATGCGTAAAACCATTTTTCCCCTCTAGTGGCCTTCATCCTTCTCCTCCTACCATATATTTTGCCCGAATCTGCGTGCGATCCGATTCGCAGCAATAACAAATATGAGGCCAATTAGCGATTCAAACAAACCGAGTGCCGCGCCGATACTGAATTGATTGCCACGCAAGCCTGACTTATAGTTCCAGGTACTAATGACCTCGGAAACATTGGAAACGGCTGAATTCTGCAGGACATAGACGTGGTCGAAGCCCACTTCCATTAGATTTCCCATGCTCAAAATGAAGACCAGCACGATGGTGGAACGTATGCCGGGCAGCGTAATATGCCACATCTGCCTCCACTTTGAAGCGCCGTCAATACTCGCCGCCTCGTATAGATCAGGACTGATTCCGGACAATGCCGCCAAGTAGATAATGGCCCCCCAGCCTGCGGATTTCCATATTCCTGAACCAACATAAATGGACAGCCAGCTTAATTCGTTATAGAGAAAAGGGAACTTGGACCCTGTCAGCTTCTCGAGCAGCATATTAATCGTCCCAGCCTGTTGAGCAAACAAGGTGACGACGATGCCCCCAATAATGACCCAGTTCAGAAAGTGTGGCAGGTACACCAAGGTCTGAACACTTTTCTTAAACCAGGATTTCCTGACTTCATTAATCAGAATCGCAAGTATGATAGGGAACGGAAAGCCTACAAATATATTCAGTAAGCTAAGCATCAACGTGTTCCGAATCACATTCAGCATCATAGGGTTGTCGAACAGCAGCTTGAAATTGTCCAGCCCAACCCAAGGACTGCCGAGTATACCGTCCCTGAAGCCGTAATCTTTAAATGCAATGACTAATCCAAGCATCGGAACATATTTGAAGATTACAAAGTAGAGCACAATGGGTAGGAACAATATGAGCAAAGGGATATTATGTTGAAACCGCTTTCTTCTTGGGGATAATAAAGCCCCGTTAGGATACATGTTGGACACCTGCCCCTTTGCCGCTTCCGCCGTTCGTTGATTCATGCTGTTATCACCCCCTCTCCTCATGCAACATGGTACATCTCAATCTACCTTCTTCTGGACACATCGAACAATATCCACATTTCTTCTTTTCGTATACGTATTTCCATCCACAGCAAAAACACCGCAGCAGGCGGATTGAATCGGCTCAATCACGCTCTAGTCGCGGTGTTAGGCTATCCCTTCATATACAACTTTCCAGGTATATTCAATGTTCCACTTGGGAGGCTTGATGCTCACTTCGGAAGTATCCAGGCGTTACACTGGTTATCTTTTTGAACATTCGGATAAATGAGAGCGTGTGGACATATCCGACCTTAGATGCGATGACATGCACAGGAGCATCACTCTCTATAAGCATTTTCTTCGCTTCCTGAACGCGAACCTTCGCGATGAAGTCGGTAAATTTCTCGCCGAACTCTTCTTTGAACAGGCGGCTGAAATATTTTGGACTCAGGTTAAAGTGATCGCTGATATGATCCAATGAAAGGTCAGGGTTGCCGTAGTTATGCTCAAGATACACTTTGATTTCTTGAATAAGGCTATGGTTCTGCCGCTGCTTCCTAAGACCGGCTAATCGACTGGACACATCCAGCAGGATGTCGAAGTATTCGTCCCGAACCTCCTCCAGCAACTCGAATCTGGCGGTAGCCGCGGCAAGCTTGCTCTCTGCATTCGTACGCCAAACCTTCTGAAACTCAGTTGGGAGCTCCATCATCTCTTTCTGCAAATGGAACGTTAAGTAGTTCAGCAGATTGATAATATCGTCGCGTGTGAATACTCCTTCACGCAAGCCGTTGAAGAATTGTTCATATTGTTCCTTCCACTGCTCCTCATTCAATCGAAATGACTGCGACAGAGAGCGGACCGTCTGGAGCAGCCGATATAGTTCTCCTTGCGGCTGAAGCTCGGCATCGGCAGTAGAGATCGTTGTGTCGCTGCCAAGCACCGGCTTGTACTTTAGGGCTTGCTGCGCCTCCTCGTATGAAAGTGAGAGATCGTCAAGGCGATCGACGGCGCTTCCGATGCCCAGGGTGACGGTAAAGTTCATGTTCGCCTTCACCCAATCCCGCACTTGATCGCTTATGTCATGGGCAAGCGAGCTCTGATTGATGGCATCAGCCTCATATTGCAGCAGCACGCCCAATCTCCTGTTCGATATCCATTCTGACCATGCTTGTACACCTTCCTGCTCGGCTATTTCATGAATAATGGCCGAGAGCGCATACTTTAACAGATACTGATCATGATGCGAATAGCCGTTTGCGAACAAGGAGTAGCGGTCAATCTCCATCGCAGCTACAACCATGGTTCCTCCTGCTGTCCGCAAGCCGAGCCGCGACATCTCCTGATTCCACTCTTCCTGCCCTACGGGACGCGTCCCCTCCATAATTTCTTTGAAGAAGTGCTTGCGTCGATACGCAAGGTCTTCATTCTGACGCTTCTTATAGGAGTCCGATTGCTCAATCAAGTCATGAATGGCCGAAGCAATAAGGTTGAATTCATCGATTCTCTTTCCTCGCTTCGATTCTGGTGTACGAACTTGGCTCATATTTAGACTCTGCAGGATGAGCTCAACCGGCTTGTAATTTCGTCTAGAAAGAAAGATGACCGCAGCCGCGCCGAGCAAGATGGCGGCAACCCCCAGCCATACCCATACATTGTAGACAATGGACGCCATGCTGAGGAAGTCAACATTGCGATAACCACTTCTTATTTCCCAATTGGTTGTGCTGGATGCAACGTTAGAAATCACCTTATACGTCCCCGTCTCTTCCTCTGCATGAGCAACTCCCGAGAACTGAAGCTTCTTATCCAGAAATGGGTGTCCATCCTGATCATAGAGATCCATAAAGCTGGAAGAGTTGTCTGTCATTCCGTCTATCATCTTCTGGAGGGAAGCTGCTTCCAGGTTCACAACGATAATACCTGAGTCGCCTGCAAGTACAGGGTATCTCCTTACTAGCGATACGACAGGTGGGCCATTGTCTTGCCCATTAATGGGGTGGTACTCCCGAATAGAGGTCCATTCGGTCATCTTCTTATCTTGATATGCGGCTAACGCGAATTCCCTATCTCCGAATTGGTCGATACCTATCATCATTCGGTTCGTCAGCACCATTCCGTCGTAATCACGATAGAAATAGATACTGTCAATCAGGTTATTAGACAGCAGGATGCCATTCAACAAGGAAGACACCTTGGCATTCACAAGCGGGCTCGACGGAATGCTCTCATTGAAGAACGGCCTCAGGTACTCATTGCTGCGCAATTCCTTTAAGACTAATTCATGAATCGATTCTAACTTGTATTCAACAGATTGCATGACCTGCCCAGCCGCAGCATGATTGGCTTTGTACGCTTGATTCTTAGCTTGATCGCTAAGAACTAAGAAGAAGATAAAGATCAGCAGTGAATTGATGATAATGAAAATAGGCAGGTAGGAAACGATCAAGCGATTAAGCCAGTTCTTCTTCATGGCGCCTCCGGATTGTAACGTTGTACTCGATTTAGTTGATTCATTTGACCACTGCCCAAAATATGGTTTTTTTGTTCATTATACACGCTTGTTTACACTGGTTAAAGATGGGATCTCTTGTTATGATGGTCATTGGTAGGATGACGTCCTTCGAGTTAAATGAATAGCGGAGGAAGAAGAACATATGGAGGAATCATGATGCGACCTTTGATAGGCATAGCTGCTAATTGTTCGGCACGTCCGGACTCACTTATTCAAGAGCTAGATGATGATTATGTCAAAGCGATTGAGCAGGCGGGAGGAACTCCTGTCATGCTGCCTGTGACAGAGCGTCCAGAGTACTTGTATCCGCTGATTGAACGGCTTGACGGCCTGCTGCTCACCGGCGGATCCGATGTCGATCCGAGCTATTATGGCGAGCAGCCAAGTGATAAGCTGGGCGCTGTTAATGCTGTGCGCGATGCGCATGAATTCGCGGTAGTCAAGAAGGTGCTGCAGGATACGGATATGCCTATCCTCGCGATCTGCAGAGGCTGCCAGCTGCTGAACGTGGCGGGGGGCGGCAAGTTGTATCAAGACTTGCCGAGCGAACGTCCCGACAGCGACAGACATGGCTATGCCCATGCTTCTCCTAAGCATGTCGCCGTCCATACGGTGTTCTTGTTGCAAGGCTCGCGACTGATGGACATATACGGCGAAGATGCGATTCCCGTCAACAGCTTTCACCATCAAGCTGTGAAGGAGACGGGTCCGGACTTCAGCGTGAGCGCAGTCGCTCAGGACGGAATTATTGAAGGCATCGAGAGGAACGGCGATCGTTTCGTCGTAGGCGTCCAATGGCATCCAGAGATGATGCACAGGCACGATGATCGCTCTGCCGGGCTGTTCCGCGCATTTGTGGATGAGTGCCGAGGGTAGACTGTGATAAGTTCAGTATTCGTATACTGATTATGTTGCCAGTAGCCTTGCGGCAGATCCGCTTCTTATCGCCTACGTACGAGACAATATGTTTACAGTGGTACTAGTCTAGTACCTTCGAGATCATAAACATGGTGAGCCAAACTACAGTGCTATTGAAGCATAGAATAATATAATTCGGATATACAATAGGATAGCGTAACTGGAACTTGCGATGATATAATTGTTGTAGACGAAGAACGTCCTTATGCCTCTCGGCATTAGGGCGTTTTTTTGTTTTTAATGAGAAGGAGGGAGTAGGATTGAACTTTGAGCAAGCCCATCAAGTGTTTCTTGAGCGTCATCTGGCCTCTCGCAGTGGCGAAAGGAAAGGTCGGCTGTTAAGGGGGCATCAATATGCTGAAAAGCTGCTGCTTCAGAATGTATGGTGGCCGCTGTTCGGTAACTTGGATCACCTCCACCCGGAGTATGAGGTATACGACTGGAATCGCAAGTCACAATTTCTAGACTTCGCCTTTCTTCCGTCGTTTGGCCAATTCGGCATTGAATGCGACGGGTTCCAGAGTCACGTTAAGGACATGGATCGCGAGGCATTCAGCTATGCCTTGAACCGTGATACCTTTCTAACAGGAATGGGATGGAAGATGATTCACTTTTCCTTTGACGACGTGAAGCACCGGCCCGAAGTGTGCCGCATGCTGCTGCAGCTCAATATAAGTCCCTATCTGATTCGAAGCCAGGCGGCAACCACTGTCTCATCTGCAGAGCAGGATGTGCTGCGATTAGCCTGGAATTTAGGCAGACCCATTCGCCCCAAGGACGTCATCGACCATTACAAAGTCAATTACCGCACAGCACGCAAATGGCTTCAGAGTATGGTCGAGAAAGGGCTGCTGCGCCCGATAGATCAGGGTAAATACACTTGCTACTATGAGATGAAAGAGGGTATTGCGGAGCTGCTGCTGTAAACCAATCGCTGGAACATGGTCATCTTGTCCACAAGTTGTACTTTATACAACAATCGGCAACCAAATCGCTCATTTTGCTCAAATTGTTGTACATCGTACAACATTTCACCTTAAATCGAGCCATTTTGCTATGTTCACGGCTGGATTGTTGCACTTTGTACAACATTTTACTCTCACAACAGTTGCTCCTCGAGGTATTGTTGCATATTGTACAACATTTTCATCAAAGTGGAGCTTATCCCTATAAGGGCTGCCAACAGCGGGATCACTGTCTCACGCTTACCGATCCCTGGATCATGGCCCACAAGTTGTACTTTATACAACAATTGGCAACCAAATCGCTCATTTTGCTCAAATTGTTGTACATCATACAACATTTCGCCTTAAATCGAGCCATTTTGCTATGTTTATAGCTAGGTTTGTTGTACTTTGCACAACATTTTACCCTCACAACAACAGCTCCTCGAGTTATTGTTGCATACTGTACAACATTTTCATCAAAGTGGAGCTTATCCCTATAAGGGCTGCCAACAGCAGCCCTTCATCAATCGTGGTATTTCACTTCCGGTGCTGCCGGCGTTGGAACAGCGGGATCGCTGTCTCGGCCCAGCCTTCTGCCCGCTGTCTCACGCTTACCGATTGCCGGAACATGGCTCCCTGCCTTCGCAAGACCATATACAGGCATATTGTTATATAGACATTCATACTGCCCCTCAGGGACTAGATACGTTTCATGATAGATGCCGACAGTTCCGCTCGTTCCAACCTTCTGGTTGAAGCTGCGCCAAGCCTCCAAATGGACTGCCCCTTGCCTAGCGTACTGTTCTAAATGCTCGAATGACCTCCAGTATTGAACGACCGACACTCCGCGCCACGAGAAATGAAAGCTAGCATCCAGGAAACCTAGATCACGGTTGCGGTACAGCTCTTGCATCATAGGATTCATAGCCATGAATACCGGGAGCCATCGGTGTACGGCCCACAGCTTGTTGATTCGCATACCGATTATAAACACCACGAAAGATCCATCTATGTGGGCTGTATATCGCCCCGGGATTACGCTGCTCATGAACTGTATCGCTCCTTTATCATTTCAGTTGATTCTCAAGCAATTGGAGATGAGACTCGTAGAAGGCATTTATATCTGAAGAAGCATACAGATGCGCTGTTAAAAATGCCCCATAAAATACAGTGAATAATACCTGTACAGCCATGTCCACTGTGACGTCTGTTCTGAGATTGCCTTGCGAGCGCGCTTCCTCCATACATCGTGTGAACAGTTCGAACATGTTCGGACTTTGTGCGCCCAATTCCTCATGATCAGGGAACAGCAGCCGCACCTCTGCTTTACTAAGCTCTGGCATGCAGGGATGCATCTTCATTTCCACTAGAAATGATATGAGGCTTGGCATTAATCCCTCTGCTTCATTCGCCTGCTCCGCTACTTTACTCATAAGGTGACGAACAGCCGCGAATCCTTGCTTCCCCTCCACCTTGATCTCGATCATACGCTCCGTTAACCAGATCCGCATGAAGTAGACGAGCAAATCCTCCTTCTTCTGAAACAGCTTAAAGAACGTTACCCGCGACACTTCTGCTTCACGACATATATCATCAAGCATTACCTCTCGAAACATCTTATCCTCAATTAAGGACAGACAGGCTTCATATAATGCCACTTTCGTTCTCGCCTTATTTAGCTCCCTTAGGGATATATCTGGATGATTCATACTGATCCAACCTTTGAGTACTATATTTTACCACTACCGATATGTTAACTCACGTTAATTTACTTTGTCAAGATAAAGCAAATAGACACTCACAATCCCCTCCGTACCTGCTATTCTACTGTGTATATAGTTTTCGTCTTTTGCTCTACCATTCTTGTATAGCTATCTCGCACCCTATTATAGTAGAATATTGCATATTATCGTTTGGAGGATTCGAATGACTGCAGGAGAGGTTGTACAACTGTTTTTTGAAAAAGTACGTTCCGGGAAAGACCCTGATGCGGCACATGAACTGATGACAGAACGCGTGTTGGCTCACCAAGTAACAGCGGAAAATGAGGAAACCTTAGAGCGGAGTCCTGCCAACTATGCTGATCATGTTCGTGAGATGATCGACGTTTATGGTTCGTTTAGTCTGACGATACAAGAACTTATCGAGCAGGATGATCGTGTCTACGTGCGTTGGAAGCAGGTCGGCACACATGTGGGAGATGTTGATGGATATGCTCCAACAGGCAAACCTGTAGTTCAAATCGCCAGTGCAGTCTACCGTGTGGAACAGAATAAAATCGCAGAATATTGGATTCAGATCGACCGCGAGGGAATTCGTATTCAGTTAGAGAACAACAAACAGTCTGAATAGCCCTATCTATAAAGCTACAGCACGATTAGGAGCCATTCATAGCAATAATAAAACCGGTAATCCTCCACCTTCAAATGTGAGATTACCGGTCTTTTATTTAACTACAGTACAACTGTCGAGTAACTTCCCACCACATGAACCTGATGTCCTAACGTTTCAAAGATTGTTATCGCTTTGATCATACGCTGATCGTCCTGACCCGCTTCGGTCTCCATTAAGAAACGATAGGTACCCAGCTTCTTGCCCGTCGGCCTTGATTCAATCCATGTCAGGTTGATTCCGAGCGCAGCGAACACATTTAGGATAGAGGACAATACACCAGGGTATTCATTGCTTGGCGTTATTAACAGCATTGTCTTCTTCTGATCGGTTCCTAATGGCATTGTCTTGCCGACTACGATGAATCGCGTGTGGTTCGCGGAATGATCCTGAATCTCGCTATCGAGCACTTTCAAATTATATTCCTCTGCCACCATCTTCGAAGCTATCGCAGCCACCGTAGACGAGTCTTGAATAGATTGAGCGGCCTTCGCTGTGCTGTCCGTATACTCTGTTGTAAAATGGTTGCGCTTAATGTACTCTCTGCATTGATTCACCGCTGGAATGATGGATCTTACAGTCGTGATCTGACGGATATCCGCATTCGAACTCCCAATCAGATGAAGGGACACCGTAAAGATCAGATCCGCTTCAATATGCAGGTTATACAACAAGAGGCCGTCTATCGTCATATGAATGTTGCCTGCGATCGAATTTTCAATCGGAACAATGCATTTATCTACTTCTTCATTACTGACGGCTTCTAACACGTCCAATATAGAGTCATACATCACCCAGTTGGTGTGATCAACGAAGTATTGATGGGCAGCCTCTTCTGAAAATGTACCCCTGGGACCTAAATAAGCTACTTTGACCATATTCAACCCCCTTCATTTTTATCACGATTATACAGACCTCTCATACTGATGTATAGTTACAGCTAACAAGCTGATTAGTATCTCTTGTACATCCCTACCGATCTAGGTGTGGTGTAGTCGAAGCCGTACTGCTTATATAATTGGTCTGCTGGGATATCCGCAATTAAACTGACGTAAGAATCCTTTGGCGCATTGTTCTCTAGGTAATCCATGATCTCCGACATGATCAGCTTACCGAATCCTCTGCCTTGATAGGCAGGATCTACTGCAATATCAACAACTTGATAGAAGCAGCCGCCATCTCCTATTATTCTGCCCATTCCGATAAGCTGCTTATCTTGATTTCTTAAAGTAACAGCGAAGATAGAGTTGTTCATCGCGATCTTGGCGCCAGAGAGATCTTTGGAACTTAGACCGGCAGCTATTCTTAATGCGATATATTCCGCTGGGTCTGGGGCTTGATAAATGACATCGATAATGTTGTTCATACGAACTCCTCCTCAATCGTTGCTGTACTAGCCTCATTCCTCAACCATCTGATTGACCGCAGGCAATGTGAAGTTCCAAGGTCCTCTCATGACGACTTCCGGTCTAATCAGCTTCAAGTTAACATCCTTACTATCTGGTTCAATTGGAATTTCAATGAATTGAATGGCACCGGACTCTTCATGAAGCTGAGCCATGGAGCTTAATGCTTCAATGCCAAAACTATAAAGAGAAGCAGTTGCTTGCTCGTTATAGTGTAAATCCATGTAAACCCTGAGGACGTCTGACTGAATTCGCTCAATCTTCGTTATCGTCACAGGATACCCCGCAATCTCGATCGATTGATTCATCTGCTCTTGCGCTTCTGTCGGGATCTTGACGTAGACCTCATCCTGATAAGTGACGCTGATCTCAGGTATAGTGAGCGTATATCCGTTATCCCCATTGTCCGATAGTTGAAAGTAGAAATCACTCGCTGGACTGCTCATCCCTCGAATATGTTCGATTCCTAATTGCTTGCCCTTACTGTCTACTACATGTAATTTACGACTAGCATCATGTAGGTACACACCGTATAACCCATAGTCGCTAATGGTATAATCCTTCTTCGGAGGAGTAACCAGCGAAACTCGCATCTTATCCCCTACCCGATCCGTAATCGCCGTAATGGATAGTCCATTCACTGTTGAAGTGGTGCCGAGATCGGAGTAGCTGGAATAGGTCTCTGCTCTTGTCAAGTGTGCTAGCACTTCGATTGGAGGGTCCAGATTAAGGATTAGCTTGATGTCTCCGTTAATCTCTAATTGTCCCTTATGCCAATAAGAAGCTGTCCACTCTTTCGAGCTCCATGAAGACGTGGACCGATCTATGGTATATTCTAGACCCTGTCCATTGACCAACATTATACTATCCAGTCTAGGTGTATCAACACCTGTCATCGTAATATAGGTCATTTCTTCATCCGATAGAATACCAGTTATGACGATAGTCCCGTCTCCGACCTCCAAGTGTATCGGTTGCTTCAAGATGTATCGCTCCAATGGGGACTCTTCTTCCTTCACAATCCCTATACCCGGTACGAATTGCAGCGCCTTCTGTATAGCTGCCCATACCTTCGTGTGATTGAGGAGCACCGCAGACAACAGTACTAGTCCTAATACCACAGCAATTGCAGTGAATCTTGTTCTATTCCGCTGTCTCACCCGACGACCGTGTTCCTCTTTCTGCTGTTCCAACACTGCTTGCCGAATACCTAACTCACTTCTATGACGAACCTCGGACGGAATGACGATATCATGAATCTGTTGTTTCAGATTATTGGTATCCATAGATGTCATCCTCCTCTACCCGTTTTCTTAGCTTCCTCAATGCTCGATATAGCAAAGTCTTTGCAGAGCCTAGCGGTATGTTCAGTATTTCCGATACTTCACGGATCGTTAGATCATAATAGAACCTCAATAGGACGACGTGCTTCTCCTCCAGATCTAGTGATTCGATTAGATCCTTTAGCGATATGGACAGCGGGAGATCACTCTCGTCTCCTGTTGTTATGGAATCGAAGTATTCCGACTTCCATTGAACCTCTCTTTTACGTTTGCGGGACACATCTATCGAGCAGCTAATGGCTATCTTAATAAGCCATGTCTTGAAGTATTTCGGTTCCTTCAAGCTAGCGATGGATCTGAAGGAGCGGTAAGCTGTTTCCTGTACAACGTCCAGCGCATCTTCTTGATTGCCCAGATAGACGTATGCCACACGGTATAAGTCCTCTTCATATTGCTGAAATAACGTTAAGTATGCGGCTTCATCACCTTTCTGAGCTCTCTTCACCAGTTGAGCAATCCCCATTCCATCACCCGCTTCACATGTTCATGAGCTTATATATATTAGACGTATCCAGATGAGCTTTGGCTTTACAATGTGCACCTTACCTTAACTTTAATTATTTTATCACCGTAAAGAGAATAGGCAGGCCCTTCTCGCGAAGTAACCTGCCTTAGTCAATAGACCCACTGGAGCCTTATGCAGCATCGTCTTATTATTCCTTACTTTATCAGTGCCTCATCCTGCAGCCTCGCTAACAGCTCTTCAACGGTTTCTTCAGGTGTCAGTTCAGATGAATCCAGCCACATTCCGATTCGTGGGGTATCATTCCGCAGCAGACTGTCCAGCTCTTCCACAGACCAGATCCCATATCCTTTCTTGGGACGAGCCGCTTCCCTCTGTGCCACGACTGACGGATCTGGACATAGTACGACGACATAGAAGGGCCTGCTCTGGATGAAAGCAACGAATTCGTTAAGCATCGGACCGACTACAATATCCTGAACAACAACGGTAAATCCAGCTTGAACATAGGTATCCGCAGATTGTGCAGCCAGTCGGTATCGGAGCCGCAATTGCTCCAATTCGTCCTCTCCTGCGTTTGGTTGTACCTCTTTACGGTTGTTGACGATCATTTTCCGATACATATCTCCTCGTAAATGCACCGATCTCTCCAAGCGCTCGGCAAGTAATTGGGCTACTGTCGATTTGCCGCTTGCCATTATTCCTGTCACGAGGATAACGGCCGGACCTGTTATAGGCATAGAGCCTTCACTCCTTTTCAGGTTGTCTAATCATAAGGATTTCAACTGCGGATACTCAGCCAAGAGCATCTCATTGGCAACCTGCAGCTTATCATGATACTGCTGATAAGAACTGCTCAATATCTTCATATTGGGGATAAAGATCTCGTCATAACCGCTCGACTTATTGAACTCCAACAGAATCTGCTGCATCCTATAGGCCGGGCTTGCCTTGAACTCCTCCGAATTGCGATACGCTATGTACGCATCTATTGAATCCTTATTATCATCCATGTATTGCTCATAGTTATTGACCATGGAATTCAAGTTTTCATCTAGCTGTTGCAGATTGATCTTACTTAACGAGGCAAATGAATCCGCCATATACTGCTGCAGATCCTCCGGCATTTCCATATGGACTCCATTATCAAGGAACTCCACTATGCGGTTGTAAGCCTCAACCTTTTCCCTGCTATCCAGCTTCCCATCTAGGTATTTTCCAAAGTGTATATAGAGATACTCACCATACGGCCCCGGAAATGCTTGAATGATCTTATCCTTAATAATCATCGTTCCATCTAATCGATCGTCAATCTCGTTATATGCCTCTGCCAGCGTACAGTTTCCTTCCAGCAAATAATTCACACAATGATATTGAGCCCTCATCTGCTGAATCTCAGCTTCTATCTTTGATTTATGATCTTGCAGCGCCGCATGTCTATCATCGCTGGCTAAGAATGACTTGATGTCCGCAACGCTCATGCCGAGTTTACGCAGTGCGGATATCTCTTTCAGTGTTGTGATATCTTGTGCACTAAACTCCCTGTAGCCGTTGTGATTGTACGATATTTCAATCAGTCCCTGCTGCTCATAATAGCTTATGGCTTTCTTCGTCAGATTGCATATCTTCATCACTTCACTGATCAACATTTGAATCACCCCAACACGATCATAAGCCAATCCCCAAGGTTACAGTCAATAGCAAGATCCTTACTCTAGCCACTGTCTAGGACCGATCGTATGGAACAGATTCGGATTACCGCGATTTAACGCGTCTTGTATACGCTGATACGTGAAGTCGCTTAACGGCCTTGGCAGGTCATCTATGGAGAAATACCCGCACTCTATTATCTCAGGTGAGGTAGGCTGAGGCATTTGCTCTTCCGAAAGAGTACAGATAAAGGCATAATGATGCATATCATACTGCGGGTCATAATATACACCTGTCAACGGACCCACCTGAACATGAAGCCCAATCTCTTCTTCAACTTCCCTGCGCGCAGTATCTTGTGCGGACTCGTTCTGTTCCGATTTCCCCCCTGGTATCTCCCAGTTGCATTTTCCATAGCTATGCTTTACTAACAGCACCCTTCCCTCGGTATCCAATATAATTGCAGCCGCACCCATTAACTTATTCGACAATAGTATCACCTCAACCCATTTTGTTGAAAATTAAGCCCCAGCGTAAAAAAAGTACAGAGCAACTGAGATCATACCTCTCCCGCTCTGTACTTATAGTCCATTTATGTTCCGCTCTATGAGCTCATTCAATTTACGAATGCTTTCTAGTTTGTGCAAATGAATGTATCAGCTGCTCTGCGGTCAGCACCGTCTCCGGCAGTCCCCACTGCTTGCCAAGCTGCGTCACATAAGGCGTGTCCAACGCAGCCTCTCGCAGCAGCTCCTGATGGGAGAACACTTCTCTTGTTTCGCCATCCAGCAGCACTCGTCCTTTGTTCATCACAATAGTTCGTTCGAAGTGTTCAGCGACGAAGTCCATGTCATGCAGGATGGAGATGACAAGCTTGCCCTCCCGTTTGAGCTGCTCCACGATCTGTGCGATGCGTCGTTTTCCAGAGGCATCCTGCGCGATAGTCGGCTCATCCAGAATAATGATATCGGTATTCATAGCGAGAATAGACGCTATACTGATCAGCTTCTTCTCCGATAAACCCAGATCGTGCGGGTTAGCATCCGCACGATGGCTCATGCCCACGACCTCGAGCGCCTGCAGCGCCCGCTCCTTCGCGGTCGAGGCGTCCATCTTCAGATTCAAGGGTCCGAACATGACCTCCTCTAACGCCGTACGCTTAAAGATCTGATCATTCGGATTCTGAAAGACGAGTCCGACCTTGCCTGCCAATTGCGCTACCGTAACGCTCTTCGTATGGATCCCGCGAACCCATATCTCCCCGCTCGAAGGTTTGAGCAGCCCTTTCAACAGCTTGACGAGCGTCGTCTTGCCCGAACCGTTCTGGCCGATGATCGCCGTCGTACGCTGATCAAGATGGAGGGTCAGCCCATGCAGCACGTTCTGCCCTTCACGGTATCCAAAGCATAAGTCCTGTATGTTAATCATGACGAACCTCCTCCTCTGGTGGAGTCGGGTCCTCACCCTGAGCGCCTTGATCAACTGCCATACGTGCAATCTGCGCTTCCTCCAACGTTACAGGGTACGCCCCTGTATCCGGCATGCGGAAGCCGAGTTCACGGCACACCCGTGTATACACGGGTGGCTCGACGCCATACTCCGCCAGATCCTCGCGGGAGAACACGCGAGCAGGCGTATCGTAGGCGATAAGCGCTCCTTCATGGAGCAGCGCGATCCGATCGGCATAGACGGCCAGCTTCTCCATCTTGTGCTCAGCCAAGATGACCGTCATGCCTTCACGGCTCAAGCTCTGAATCGCGCGAAACACTTCCTCCGAGCCTTGCGGATCCAACTGCGACGTCGGCTCGTCGAGCACGATGACCTGCGGCCGCATCGCGATCACGCTCGCTATCGCCATTCGCTGCATCTGACCGCCTGATAGATCGAATGGAGCATGATCCCGATAGGCATATATATCAAGAAGATGGAGAGCATGATCAACACGTTCGATCATCTCTTGCCGCGATACCCCCAGATGCTCCAAGCCGAAGGCAACCTCCTCATACACCGTCAGCTTCGAGCCCGTCACCTGGGTAAATGGATTCTGGAAGACGATGCCGACCTTTCGAATCGTCTCATCCACCCCGTTCTCCTTGACGTCCAGGCCGCCGATCCGGATGCTTCCCCCATATGCGCCCTTATAGAAGTGGGGCACCAGACCGACAAGCGCTTGGCAGAAGGTCGTCTTCCCCGCCATATTCTTGCCGATGACGCCTATGAATTCTCCCGCTTCCACCGTCAGCGAGATATCGTTCAAGGCCAGCTTGTCCGTCATCGGATAGCGGTATTTGAGATGTTCCACTTCGATGAGACTCATGCGATCAACCTCCATATCACGGCTCCGACTAGGACAGCCAGCATGAACCAGCGCAGAAGCAATCCGTGTCTATACTTCTTCTCTTCATTCAAGAACGTCTTCGCGCCTTTCACATTGAACCCCCGTACCTGCAGCGCCAGCGTTCGTTCCTTCGTATCGATAAGCGAGCTAAGAACAACAGGGCCAATGAGCGGAAGGAACGCCTTTATACGCGTTATCAGCTTCCCTTCTGTCTCCATGCCTCTTGATCGCTGCGCATCCATGATCGTATCAACGGTAGACATCATCTGCGGGATGATCTGAAACACAGAATTAAGCACATACCCGATCCGAGGAGACAGCCCCTTCCGCACCAGCGAATCAACCAAGTCGGAAGGCTTCGTCGTCAAGACGAGAATTAAGAAGGCCCCCACGATATTCAGCGCACGGAAAGCAATACCTAGAGCGAACAGCAGCCCCTCCTCATAGAACGGCCAAGAGCCAAGGTGAAACAACACCGTCTCATTGCCTACATAGAAGAAGCCCTGAATGAGCACGACCGTCAACAGCACGAAGCCGACAAAGCCGAATATGGGCAGCGACTGCTTGATTACGCCGGCTGCTCCAAGTATAGCAAAGCTAATAAGCATGCATATCCAGGCCGTATGTATAGAAGGCAAGACGATGGGCAGCGCAATGATTGTGGCGATGTAAACCAGTTTCGTAATGGGATCGATGTGATGCACCATAGACTCCCGTTCGACATACAAGCTCATTAGCTTCATGCTATCCTGTCCTTTCTCATCGATAAATCAGGAATGTAATTTCATTCGAGGGAATCAATCTTGTCATTATTCTTGTACATGTGAATCAGATTCTTAGGCAGTACACGATATATGCCGTAAGCAGCCAGCACCGTGAGCAATTTGTCCGGCAGGTCAACGACAAGCTCATCCAGGAAGGAAGCAAGCCACATGGAATCCGTCGCATTAAGGACGTAGACATACAAGAGATCGCCCCACACATTGCCCGTCTGTCCACCATACAACCAGACGTTAAGCGGTGTAGAGATAATGACTGCCGTTACTCCCACGGCAAGACCAACGACGGCAGCTTTGCCCCAGCTCGAGATCCATCCTTTATACGACATTACACCGGCAACAAGCCCGATGAATACGCTAGTCAGCGCATAGATGAATGAGATCGGATCCATTGTCAGTCCGTAGATGATATTGTTGATAAATCCCGACAGGCCGCCTATGATCGGGCCAGCTAGCATGCTCGCCAGCACTGTCCCGATAGCATCGAGCCATAATGGCAGCTTCAGTACGCCCGCGAACAATTTTCCGATGTAATTGATGCCCACAGCTACTGGAATCAACACAAGTGACGCTGTAGAGAAATACCACATACTACGCTTGGACATTAATCTTCCTCCTCGAACATGAGATAGAATGGTGTTTCTACTTCAGTAGAGCCTCGGTTCGACTCGCCACCTCCTGCATCTTATTCGCATGACTAATCGAGCCACTTTATTCCATATACAGGCTAGCACACCTGAGGAAATATTTCACTATCCAATCTAATAAAATTAGCCGTATCCAACGCGTTGTTTTTGACCACCTAACGCTATCTGTACGATGCAAATATTAGTTGTTCCGCTTTCTTGTGCAGCTCCCATACATTGCAGCTTTGATTGGCTAGTATGATATTGGTCGTATCTATCCCCGGATAGTAAGCCAGCATTGCCGCCACACCTGCGTTGGAGCCCTCTTTATACATCCGAATCAGATCGCCCTCAAGATTGTACGTAAAATGAAAACCATACCCATTAATAACTCTCCCCCATTCATATTTCCGCTCGAATGTAGAATGAGGCTTCATGATCTCCTGAGTCATGCTTGGGGACAGCAGTCTCCCGTTAATTAATGCGCGCATAAATAAATCAAGGTCACCGACTGTAGTAAAGGCACCTCCATCAGAAGTACCTATCGGCGGAAATGAATAAATATTCTTTTTCCATACTACTTCATTATTCTCGTTATATACGGCAGCATATCCTTCTGCGATTGGAGCATCACTCTCCTCTTTAGAAGCAAATGACGTGTTATGCATCCCGCAAGTGCGGAATATGTTATGTACGACATAATCTCGATAGCTTTCATGGGTTACCTTTTCAATCGCAAGTCCAAGCAATACATAGGCGCAGTTATTATAGCTGACGTTTGTTCCTGCCTTGAATTTCGGCTCCTTATAGGCAAACTGCGGGATAAAATCAATACAATTTCGGATTGAATAATTGGGTTTGTTGATAAACAGCTCTTCGTAGCTCTCCCCAAGTTCCTCATCCGCATCATCCGCTATACCAGATGTATGAGTAAGTAAATGCGTTACCGTAACATCAGTTGGAATACGGGTACCCGATAAATCGATGATATCCGTTATCCGGTCGTCAAGTCTGATCAGCCCCCTATCAACAAGCTGTAAGATCGCTGCTGCAGTAAACAGCTTCGTGATCGACGCTGTATCGAACATCGTATCCATATGATTAGGTACCTTGAATCCCCTATGCGCTAATCCATATGCACCCGCAAATAAGATATGATCACTTCTCTTGATCAAACCCGCTCCTGCGAAATGATGCTCCTCATAATACTGTTCAAATAAAGAAACTAGCTCATTTTCCATGTATGTTCCTCCTCTTAGTACCAATCCCTACTTCATTTTACTATTTGCTCATACAATTTATTGGTAATGTTCATCTATAACTAAACTCGGCAATTAAAATCTAGCAAACTAACTATGTATTTAAAAATATCCATATCTGACCAGAAATTGTCCGGATTGCGAGCGAAACCCCTTAGTTCCATGGAGTCTGACTTCCTATTCTGCCGGTCATGTACAGGATGAATGCCTGCGGATCAATTAACTTTATCCATTCTTTCCCTTTTGTATATTTTTTCTTTATGTATGATGGAGATAAGGAATACTTAGACGGGGGAGATCAACATGGAGCAATGGTCAGACCATATTGAGGTTTATGAGCTATCCGATGAATATTCGTTGCATCACGCTAACTCGGAAGAATGGGGTATCTATTACTCGGTTTATTACAACATGGAGTACAACGGCTTCTTCAAAGATCAAGGATTGACCATGAATCATTGGCGAAAGAAGTTCTGGATATACAGAGGTCCTAACAAAATAGGCGGGGTTGTCATTGCGCCAAATCTAATATTCGGGTTGTTTTTTATTCCGCCATTTAACGAACAATCTCAGGTAATGAAGCTGCTGAAGAACACTCTTCTTCACTGGTCAGATCGGACAAAGAATATAACAGCATTCGAAATATTGCCTGATCAGATCGAACTATTTTCGAGAGCGGGGTTCTGGCCAGGGGAATATAGATGTCGATGGATGCAGCGACCAACCGAGACATTTCATATGACTTGGGAAGAGCAGTTCAGGATTGCGTCTCCCGACTTTTCCTATGAGGGTGACCGGAAGCGGCTTGTTAATGAAGAAGAAATGGCTGAATTTTTCTATAGAGGCTTCTCGAACAAAATAGATCAAATACGAAGAAAGTGGGATTCATTAGATTCTTTCACCGCTATGATAAGGGATTATCCAGCGGAATCAAATGAACAATTGCTAAGCGCTTCAACACTTGTATACGACAGCGAGTCCAATCAACTGATCGGCGCTTGCCTCGTCTCCATGCAGGATAATCTACCAGCCATATACGACATCTCCGTATTACCCTCCTACTCTGGAAAAGGGATAGCAACAAGAATGCTGAAGAGAGCTTTGAGCGTATTGAAGGAACTGAACTACCCTATCCTTCGTCTCTACGTTATGCAAGGAAACCATGCGGAGTCGGTTTACTATAATCTAGGGTTTATACCTGGACCGTTAGAAGTGCAACACTGCTATATTCCTGCGTCTACAGTGGACGTTACGTCTCATCCATAGGTGGTCGCTAACTACATAGACAAGAGGTTGTCCTAAAAGTCATTTTTCTGATGTCTTTTGGGACAACCCTTCTTTGTTTCTACACCAATAAGAAACCGCTCACCTAGTCGATGATACTGGATCAGCGGTTTTTTATCCGATAGCACATACGGTGACAGCAAGCCTGTATGTCCCGCGCTTGAACGGACACAGGGGACGCTATTTCATGATTTCCGGGTATTTTTTGAGGGTTTGCGGACACAGATGACGCTATTTGCTTCAAAACTAGCACTAAACTGCTAATTTTGGTGAAATAACGGCTCTACGGTCCGCTAGTATGGCGAATTAGTGGTGTTTGCTGCAAATAGCGGCTCCTGTGTCCGCTCCCGGCCACAAGTTCAGCTCATGTGAGAGCTGAGATGCTAAAAAATGACGTCTCAGACGCCACATCCGTATCGGCGAGCCGAAAAACAAGGGGCTTTCCCCAAAGTGGACAGCCCCTTGCTTTTTTTCACGCAGCCAATCGATTGCTACTAATGATTTTACTTCTTCTGTGCTAGATACAGCACGGATAGATAAGGCCGCTCGATAACTCCATTATGCTTGCTGGCTAAGGCCACTAGATCTTGATACGCTTTTTCTTTCTCTTCCTTTGACTTTTGCACGAAGATATTAGTGGTTAACATGAACCCATAATATTCATCAACTGAATACCTCTGACTCCATAGACAGCGATAAATCTGCGGCTTGTTGAAAAGGCCAGAATGTTCGATTTGTGAGCTGATGGAAGCAATTCGAGATTCGCAGCCTTCCTCTGACAGAAAGTCCGCAATGCCGCCATATTGATTGGACAATGCTACGAGTTCGTTATCCAGTTCATTGTCATACGTAATATACATGTTCCATAATAACGCGAGATATCCGTCTTCCTTAAGTGCAGCTGCACATTTCTCGAACCCAATCGGCTGCGGAACCCAATGGAAGGCTTGTGATGAGAATACGACGTCGTATGCAGCTTCTGTGACCGCATATTCTTCAAATCGCGCTTCCTCGTACCTGACAGAGAGATAGTCAGAGAATTTCTTTCTCCCTTCTCTGACCAGATTAGAGCCAGGCTCCACACACAGTACATTGCAATGGTAAGGAAGGAGCAGTTCTGTTGCTTTTCCGCTGCCTGCACCTATTTCAAGAACATTCGACTTATCAGTTATATCTGCATTGCTGACTAATGAATCCATTATTTGTTGCGGATAGCTGGGTCTGAATCGATCATAATAATCTGCTGTTTGGTCAAACATAGTGCTTTCCCTTTTCCAATCCAAGCCGCTCTCCCCCTTTTCAGCTTAAAACTGCATCCTTGCACATATTAACCTGCGCCACCATATGCCCTATATTTCCTTCGCCGGCATACAAAGACATATCAAAGAAATCAGGCGTTAAATCCGACCAGTACAGTTTATTCTCATCACCGTAAGCATGGACGTCGTGTTTTAATTTCCCAACGTATACTTCGACATAACAATTCTGAACGTAATATGTAAAATCCATCAAATGATGCAAGGTTATATCCTCTTGGGCGATGCTTGTTTCCTCATATAATTCTCTGTAAGCACTGTCTATACCTGTTTCGCCATCTTCAATCTTGCCGCCTACTAGATTGCTTAATCCTTTATACGGATCTTTTAATCTCTTGCACATCAATAGCTTGTCTAAGCTCTTGTTGTAAACCATGATAACATTATAGCCTTGCATAAATTCAGCCCCTAACTTCCAAGGATGGTCTTATCTCCATGCGCTGATCCGTTCGGATTTATCGACAAAACGGGCCGACATGGCCTTCATTCTCGCAGATAGCAGTACCTTTCTCCCCTCCGTAGTTCGAGTGTATACGAGCTCGGCGGGACCGATGTGTTTCTGCCATAAGGCGGCAAACCGCTCCGCATCCTCCTTCTTCCGGTCAATGGCCTCCGGCAGTGCGTGGTAGTCTCTTCGGGTTGTCAACCTCGACCGAGATTCACGGTACAGCAGATAACGGGGATTCTTTACGGGCTCCAGAACCTGCTGAAGAGCATTCAAGAAGAGCGCCTTCTCCTGCGTTGTACCCCCTTCCATCCAGCAGACGATGGTTCCCCCGCTCTCTTCAGCCTGAATTCGGTGTTTGCTCGGCTCCGGCTGAACAAGCTTCATGCCGTGCAGGGTCTCATATACCACTTGGCCCACCTCGCAGATGCTTGATTCTAAGGACCGATGCTTTAGATACATAACAGTGGCTTTGTAGATGGTAGGGCCGGCCGGAATACCCGCTACAAGCATTGCGAGCATTAGTTTCATCCAGAACGGGTAGTCTCCGAACAGCACACTCGGTTTAAGAAGGACCTCGATAAACAAGTACACAAAGACACAGGCTCCCCATATTAGCAGCCTTTTGATCGTATGGGTAAAATAAATCGGCCGGGGCACCACCTCCCCGTCGGTCACCAGTTCCTCTGTCATATGGTCATGCAGAACGATGGCCTTCCTCCAGCGCTCATGCAGCATATGCCGGTTTCGCGCTTCGGTAAAGGTGTTCTGGTTCTTGGCCTCTATGATTTCGCTCGTATATTGGTCTACAAGGACATTGGTCCTCCGGATTCCCGTCTCAATCGTTTCTCTGTCGACCGCCAACCCAACCAGTGACCGGAACCTTCTGCTCAAGGATTCAAGGTCGCGTCCTCCCTTGTATTGCTCCATATCGACGCAAGCCAAATGCCATATGCCCGCCGTCTTATCGGGATTTCCTCTTTCGGTCCGGATGGCTCTGCCTCTCATCTGGTTGGACAGCATAAAGGAGCCCACATAGGAAGCCATAATCAGAGAGTTGATGCAGGGCGCATCCCAGCCCTCGCCTAGCAGCGCAGCCGTTCCTACCAGCACCTGCACGCCCCCTTGAGAGAACACCTTCGTGATAACGGCTACCAGCGCGGAACGGTTGGAATCCTTTAACTCGGCCGTAACATAGCGTTCGTCATGAAGGAGCGGCTTGCTGTCCAGCGGCACGCCGACCCGTTCAGCTTCGGCCCCAACCAGGGGCAACGCCGAGATCGGAAGCACGACGAGCGATCCGGTCAGAATTCCAATTTTCAGCTCATCGCCCCATTGGAGGCGCAATGATTCAAAGATGGGAACGACACCGAGACGGTTTAACGGCTTGCCTTCGCCCTGTTTATTCGGAAATACCTCTTTCCGGATATAGTCGGTCAAAATGACCATCCGCAAATTCTCCTTCAGAATGCTTCTCTCGAAGGATACGATGTGTTGAATGCTGTGCAGCTTGGAGATGCTCTGAACAAGCATCTTATCGAACTCAGGGGTAGAGCGCAGATAAACCTTTCTTTTCTCTACGGCTCCTATGCCTTTGAGTCTACGGCGCAGCTCGTCAAACTCCTCTCTGTTGGAATCCGCCGATTCCTCCTTATACAACAGCCAGGTTAACAGCTCTTCCAGCCACTCGGCGCTAAGAGGCGGTACCGTCTCTCCTTCAACGCCTAGTACCGAAGCGGCCCGCTCCCATTCGGGATGACTGATCGCCTTCATATAAATGACCATACTGGAATAATACGAAGGTGTCGACAGGATCTCTTCGAGATACTTCTCCGTCTCTACGATCCACCGGTGGGTCTCCACCGTTTCCCGCAGTGCGGCATGCTGCAGCAGCTCCTGCCTCAGCTCTTGGACATTTGCCCGAAATTTACGCAGCGGCTCAACTTCCGCCCTCTCGGGAACGGACAGGTAGATGTAGTCCTGATGAGGACAAAGCTCCGACTCCCGCACCAGCTCCGGAACGCTGATCTCCGCATCAATCGGTCCGCACAGCTCGATATAGCGCAGCCATTCGGTCTGCTGGACATCATACGGTGGAGTGGCCGTAAGCGCAATGACCGTCGGCTTCTTTAATCCGGAACGAAAATGGATCATGCTCTTCCACCAAGAGGAGCGGAGGTGATGCGCTTCATCCAGAATAAGCGTCGTGAAGGACAAGCTGGCCAAGGCCTCCATGATACTCCCCGCTTCCCCCTTATCCCGGATCTCTTCCGCCTCCGACTCTTCCTCCCTCTCCATCCCAGAATCGTGCCCTTCCCATGCTTCGTGTGGATGAAGATCTGCCGCCGCATGCTCCTCCGTCCCTTCATCCGCTCCATCAACAGCCTTATATAAGCTGTGCAAAGCTTGATAGGTCGTGATCGTGACAAAAGCCGGCTTCTTCAGGTTGGTGGACACCCACTCCGGCATCTGGCTTGTCTGCAGAAACAGCTCCTTGAAGCGGTCTGCCCATTGGTTCTTAATCGTCAGCGTCGGTGCTACAATAAACGTCGGCCCATTCACCCGAAGCATCACTTCCAGCCCGAGCACGGTTTTGCCGGATCCAGGAGGGGCGACAAGATGGAGATGGCGGTTATCTAAATGGTGATCCAGCTCGTCCAATATTCTTTTTTGATAGGAACGCCACGAATGGCGAAATGAGATGTTTGAAGGAAATTGCTTCATGTCATTCCGTCTCCCCAATTTCGACTTTTCTCCTAGTGAACATCGCCACAAAAAAACTGCACCTCCAATTGTTAGTTGTATCTAAGCAATTGGGGTGCAGTTTGCTTTCTCGATAGCCTTCTATATGGTGTGCAAGAGTTGGGATTAATCCCGGCTTGCCAGCTTCGAAAGCAGACGGATAATCTCGATGTACAGCCATACGAGGGTTACCATCAAACCGAAGGAGCCGTACCACTCCATATATTTAGGTGCGCCCCGACGAGCTCCTTCTTCGATGAAGTTAAAGTCCAGCACGAAGTTCAGGGCAGCAATAATAACGATGATAATCGAAATCCCTATCCCGAGCGGAGTGCTATCATGCAAATACGGCACCGTCACTCCGAACAAGCCAAGCACAAAACTCAACAGATATACAAGCGCAATTCCTAACGTAGCTGCGAAGACGCCTCGCTTGAAGCCTTCAGTCGCTTTGATCAGACCCGTTTTGTAAACGATCAGCATAGCCATGAATACGCACATGGTCAGCAAGACTGCCTGAAGGGTAATACCGTAATATACATATTCGTAGGCAGCCGATAGCGCCCCTAGAAATAAACCTTCTGCAATCGCATAGATCGGCGCCAAATACGCTGCTGCCGTTGGCTTAAAGCTGATGATCAGCGCCAATATGAAGCCGCCAATCGCACCACCGATCATATAGGGGTATGTATTGTACCCATTGAAGAACATAGCCAGGATATAACAGCTGCACCTACTAGAAGCGCTAGCATCATGAACGATTTATTCACCGTTCCGCCGATCGTCATCGTCTCTCGGTCATTGTAATATCCGCTCTTTTCAAATGTCTTTTCGTTGAGCGTTGGATTTCCGCTGCGACCTATCACATTAATTGCCTCCCCAACTTTTTTATTACCATTCTAGCACATGTTGGGATAATTTAGGCATTACAAAAATGTTGTTCTTTTATCTACCGTCAGCAATTGTGCTTATTATCAGCTCAACACCCTAGTAAAATCACAATAACCCCCGCAGTGAATAACCTAGCTATAGCTTTGTTCTCGATCATGTTCTGTCCCCCATCTTGAAAGAAGCGAGGTTGCCCATGGCAAATTCCTATACAAAGAGCCAAGTCCGCAAGATTGTCCGCCGCTTCGGCCTGATCCCGTTGAGATCAGATTCGATCGCGTCCTTTTCCCGGAAAAACGCTATCATCCGAGTACAAACAGAAAGTGGAACCTATGCTATGAAGCCCTTTTTTCGGAGTATTCTATTCCGCGCGGGTACCATCGATCAAATGAAAACAACTGCAGACCATATACGACTTTTGATGAATAGCGGCTTCAGTAATATGCCTACATGGCTCACGAGCAACTCCGGAAAGCTATGGACTTTAAACCAAGGAAGGCCCTTCTACGTTACCATATGGATAAATGGAAGGAAGCTGGAGAATCAAGAAGATTTCGAAAAGCTTGGCCGAGCTCTTGCCTCCTTGCATACAACAGCCTGTCTTTCCCTTCCCATTAACAATCCCTTTCATGATCAATTCCGATTCTGGAAGAACCAAGACCATCTCTTTCGTAGACGAATGTCAAAAGCAAACCGAACAAATAAATGGACACGCGGATGGTATAAAAGGTTCGGAGAATCCTGTAACCAACTTTCGGATCGGACCTGGACCGAATTAATGCGCCCGGAGATAGTAGACCTCTTAGGTAAGGAAATGACCCATCCTGCATTAATACACAGTGATATCACTTCACAGAACGTCATTATTTCCGACGACGGCCAACTCTTCATCATTGATTGGGACCGCATTAAGGCAGGATCTATCTATGTTGACGTAGCAACCGCCCTCATGAACACGACCTGTTTTAATCCCGTTTTCATACATTCGCTGTTAAAAGGGTACGAAGAACTCCGTCCTTTAAACCGAACCGAACGCCAATTGATTTCTGCCTTGTATCGATTGCCTCGGGAAGCTTGGCATGCCGCTCAGTTCCCCAATCGCCCAGGAAGCCGTAATATGTTGAACATTATGGAACAAACATGGCTTCTCCGATTCAAGGCAATGGATGTATTAGATGAATGGACCAATCATCAGGCGGAATTAGGAGGTAACGTAAGTGTATAGACTGTCCAGCGCGCCTTGTGTGGAGATGGCTCCAAGATCGATCAGCAAGGCGCACAACTTTGGCATTTTTTATATTCTTTCATACGATCACCTCAAAATGTCCTTCAATTAAGCTTCTAATGGTTTATAGATTTTTTTGACTCTTTTTAGTTGAGGAGCTAACAGGTTCACTACTGACATGATTATCCCTCATTTATCAAATTTAAATCATGTACATACATTATCACATTTAATCCGACACCATATGTTTCGCATTCTTCCTAATGCGAATAATGTTTCATATTATAATTAGCCCTCACAGTTTAATAAAAAAAGTGTAGGACTACGATTCCATATAGTCCTACACTTTTTTTGTCATTTATTAAAACCTCATTTACTTATGATACGGTTCTCCGCGCTGTCACTAACGGCAAGTTTCTCTCACAGTTACGACGACATTCCCCTTCTTATGTTTTTGTTCGACATAGCGATGGGCATCCGGAATTTTCTCCAAAGAATAGCGTCTATCGATGACCGGTTTAATTTTACCGGCCTCAAGCAGCTCTTGGAGGAAAATGAGATCTTCAACGCGAGGCTTTTGTGACATATGCACAGTTACATATTCTCCGTTCGCACGCAGTGCTTTCTTGAATGTCGATTTTTTGATTTTCGATATTTGTTTCCCGACGGCATCAAAGATGATATCATAGCTTTCTCCAAGCGCCGTGAAATCCTGTTTCGTATAATCTATGACTCGATCGGCTCCTATAGATCTCACCATCTCAAGATTGGCGGTACTACATACCCCTGTTACATCTGCCCCGTAATATTTGGCAAGCTGCACCGCATAAGTACCCACGCTTCCAGAGGCTCCATAAATAAGAACCTTCATTCCGCTCGCGATATTCCCCTTCCTAAGAAAATTCAACGCCGTTATTCCCCCGATGGGAACAGCGGCAGCCTCCTCATAGCTCACATTGGCCGGTTTGCTGACCACCAATCCATCTTCAGGCAAACAATTGTATTCTGCATATGCACCGAAGCCAAAACCACAAGACGCAAATACTTGATCACCGATCTTGAATCGTGTTACATCTTTGCCTGCGGCTTCAACTTCCCCAGCTAACTCGAACCCCAATATCGTTACTTTTCTGGGCCTTAAGAGACCATTGTACAGTCTTGCAAGGAATGGGTCGGCCTTTCGCATGCGCCAGTCCCCCGCGGTTACCGTTGTCGCATATATTCTGATCAGTATTTCATTGTCCTTGGGCGTTGGTTTCCCTACCTCCTTCAGATGAAGAACATCGGGCGATCCGTATTTGGCATATACAATTGCTCTCATCCTTGCCCCTCCTTGATTATCCTATTTTCCACTCTAGTGTTTGCTTGAATGGACTGCAGATCCATTAAACCCTTTCGCGATGAGCCACACCGCAAGGGTCATTTCATTGGCGAATATCGGAAGCGCCAAGATCGCCCCCCAAGCAGAGACTTGATCAATGACCCCGAACATTTCTAATAAGGCTGCAAGAAAGATCAATGTTGACCCTGTCAAACCCAATATGGGAATGAACCTGGGAACAAGCTTCGACTTATAAAAGATATAACTATACATCATCGTATTGATGCCTAGAAAAAAATTAGGTCCAAGCAAAAACGTATAGTCATGCATTGCTTTCAGCAATGTACCCGAAACTTGATAAGAAGGGATATCCGGGGCACCCGCTGCTACATAATCCTGGCTTAAGGCTAACAGGGACAGTACACTGATAACACCAACCGTAATCATAACAGCCTCCAAAAATCGGAAACAAACATGCCAAAGAGCAATCGTTTCATTGAATTTCCGCAAAAAAGGAAACATGGTGGTTGCAGTACCTACGGCCGACACGACAAGGATCAATTCCATGATCGCACCGAGCACCACCTCGTTGGCGTGTGCGGAACCTTGTACCAGGTAATCGGGATCATATAGGATTGGTTTGTATAAAATAAGCCCTCCTATGATTGATGTAACGGCCGCAAGGATAAACAGAACACCTATGATTTTTGATGCTGTCTTCGTTGAGAAATCCATTTTCATCGCCCCTCTTCCGTATTTTCACCGTAGAAGAATACTGCTTCCACCGGCAAGCTAAAAGCATGAGCAATTCGAAAAGCCAATTCCAAAGACGGCGAGTAGTTGCCCTTTTCTAAGGCCACGATCGTTTGTCTGGTTACACCCACCTTGTCAGCCAACTGCTGCTGGGTCATCTCATTGTGGTTAAATCGTAATTTTCTGATATGATTGCTGACAATATTTTTACCCATCTTAGACTCCTCTCTTGTAGTGGTACAGTCTCGATAGCGATCCGGTTACGTCAGAGAGGAATCCGGAAACGATTAGGATGATGAACATCACCTTCGAGGGCTGATCCATAACCAGGGAACCCATAGCCAGAAGAAAACCGATGACAAACACGGCAAATGAATTTCGGAAGGCTAATAAGTCAATGCGCTTATCCAGTTCATCCGCAAATGAAGGTTCCTTTTCACCCGTCGTCATTCGGAAGACGATGTTAAAAACGATGCTGATCACGATATGCGCTGCGATAGAGACCACGGTCAAAACGAGGACGAAGGATCCCCAGTAATGATAGGTTTCCGTTGAATCCAGCGCTGCTTCGGGATACTGCGGGTACTTGTATAGGCAATAAACTGCAAAAATGAGTATGGCGCTGATTAGCGATACGATGCTCTTCTTTTCTTGATAAGTCATTATCGCCCCCCCTTTATAAATAGATGTAAATTATTGTATGCAATATGTAAGGAAAACTTTACACAAAGTTAAATTAATTTTACACAAAAAAAGCCGGACACTACCTGATAAGGTAGTGTCCGGCCACAGGGGGCGAAAATTTCGCCATACTTGTGATAAGGTTCACCGCAATTAATCGTAAACTTGCGTAGTGTACTCCGTTCATACAACTTGTTGATTTCCGTAATGACCTTACTTCTCCATTAGCAGAGCTGAACTTGATGGATGGAAACCATCATTTTTATATAGATCCATTGCACTCGTATTATCAGGATTCACATACAGGCGAATACCAGAAGCGTTCTTGCACTCCGCAAGTTTGTCGGCTTGTTTAAGCAGTAGTTTGGCCAGCCCTAGTCTTCTATAACTAGGTTCAATCCATAGTTCATCTATGTAGATATGTCCACGTCCATTATATTTTCCTACCTTAGGGAGATATATTAACGAGATCCACCCTACATATTTAGCATCGGTCTCTATCGCATATACATAGAGGTTTTCATTATTTAACTCTTTGATAATAGCCGGGTTAACCGCATCGGTTGTCTTATGTTCTCTCTCCTTACCATGAATTCGCCAATAAACCATGTCATCGAATAAATGATAATTATCTGCGGTCACTTCCGTGATCTGATAGTTCAATTGATGTCACCTTCTATACATTTCACTATTTGCTGTGCAGCTTGATTAGCATTCATGTGCGTTACATCAATTTTCACAGTGTCCATGTCATCATATAAACTTAATCGAGATAAGCTGCGCTCCAGAACATCAATGGTTCGAATATCCGCTTCAATATCACGCATTAGCCTTGTTTCTAGAGCTTGTTGTGATGAAACTAAGGTAAACAGATGCAACTCATATTCACAATCGGATAAGGCATTCAGGATTTCGTCTATTATACGGCTCTGATGCATAACCCAGCAGAAAATAACCGTTTGGAAGACGGAGCAACTTAAATAATTTCTAATGATGTGTGTAATGTTGTCTACAACCATTTCCTTGGTTTCCTCCGTTACAATAAACGGATTCATGTTCCAGCACCAATCACCGTCTAAGAACACGCTGTTGGGTGTTATTTTTAGCAGCTCATTGCAGGTCGTTGTTTTCCCAATCCCCATAGTTCCATTTATCATGATTAGTTTTTTCATTGTTCCACCCTGCTCTGTATCAATGGTTGCACTTGGTTTTATTTTGGATAGGTATATAAATATCAATCTGACTATCGATATGTGCCTGGCAGCGCTCATCATACAGCTCAAACTGTGGGCCTTCCGCGATTTCATAATCGGACTGATGCAGCCACACTTTAAAGATGTAATCCCACGATTTGCCGATCGATGATACAAATACATCCCGAGGGACTATTGGTGTTGTAAAAACAGCGTAGGTTAAGGAAGGGAATACTCTGCAAATACTGTCAGTTGGAGCGTTGTCAAAGCTCGTTACCTCCATTCCAAGAAGGTATTTAAAGCTCCCATCTTCTCTCCAATCGTAACAGATTCCAAAGTCAACCCATCTGTTGGGGTCTATCCAGTTTGGAATTGTACTCGGCCAGTCATTACTAAGGTAGGTGTTCCAGAACTCAGGGATGGTCATATTACTTTTAGAAGTATCGAGTTCATAACCAATCACTTTAAATTCACTCTTAAATTTGATAGTCGGCTGTAACTCTATATCTCCTTTATACTCCATTGCCGTCAATTGGTGCTCCCCCAATCTTTCAAATGTAGTCAAATTCGCCCTCTTCGCTCTGAATTCACTAGGACTTAACCCGAAATACCGTTTGAATGACCTTGTGTATGCCTCAGGTGATTGGTACTGGAGCTTCAAAGCAATTTCAGTAATGCTCAATCTCGAATCCGCCAGAAGTTCCGCCGACAACGATAATCGCCTCTTCCTGACATACTCCATGACCGTAATACCGGTTACATAGTGGAACACTCTATGGAAGTGATACGATGAAAATGATAGTCTGCCTGCAATAAGATCCAGTGACAGATACTCGCATAAATGCTCTTCGATATAATCGACGGTTTCCCGAATGTATTTGTAATATCCCATATATCACCTCTTATTAAGAATGATACGGATCTGATCGAAGTTTGTCCTGATAATAATTGCTAATATCTTGCTTTGCACTCTTCCTACTGTCATTTTATACTCTGAAAAAGGTATGTAAAATGGGGGTGTGGTTTTATGAGGAGAGGAATCAGCTTTGAAACTCCAAATGAATATGGAGGTTTACTTGGAGAAGTGCTGAAGCCTATTGATATTACTGCTTTTAATTGGCGAATTGGCAGTGGCGAGTCGTATATGGTAGTTAATGACCAATTAGATAAAGAACTTTTCTCGGAAGATAGAGATATTATTGAGGGTGCAGAACTCAAGAATCTATTAGAAACCAATAAATATTATATTATTTTCGCTGATTTACAAGCATTTTCAAAAGATGAAAATCCCCATATTGCGACCTATGAAGAGTTTATTGAAAGTAATTGCGAACTAGTTCTATTAGTAATCGATTGCTGTTATGTCGCCATATACTGCAAAAATCAGGAGGCAATCGAATTAATATATAAAAATGCAATCGATTGTGGATTTGAAGATGTTGAATATATAACCGATGAAAATGATTCAAGAACAAGGCTATCAGCATGGTAATGAAATAATTGGTATTGGCCACTCTATCACCTTATGATAGAGCGGTCATTCCCAACTGCTGCACGTAATATCGATGTGCATTTTCCGCAATGCGATCCTGGTCTTCCCAGAATCTCGTATCAAGCTCGTCCATCCTATCTAACTCTTCATCAGTAAGAAACTTTGGAATATCCCAGAGCTGAGTGAGGCGGTTATCTTCTGATAAATGCTCGATGCAGGCATATCCGGATTGGACGATTTCGAGCGCATGGACCGCCCCGATGGCTTGTAATGCCCGTAACGCGTGGATATATGCCCCTTCTCCCCAATTGCAAAAAAACTGCAAAAACCCGCCGTTATACACATCGGCTTCCAGCAGCCATAAGGCGACAATCTCTTGTTCCTGCGGGGTCAGCTTGTCCCAGCCCGAAGCATTCTTTTTATCCACAAAGGCTCCGGCATAATCGAACCATAGGTCGCTTATATCAATCTCACTCAAATTGTACTCCCCCTCGATGTATGAAAGTCATTAGTGATGACTAACTAGAATACAAGGAACAATAGGTGTGTTCAAATTTCCCCGCCAGCAGATCTTCCTTCCGAATATAAAATTGAAGTTCTCCAGCATCCCACCAGCAAAATCCGACCTCCTGATCCGAATCCAGCGCCAACAGCAAAAGCGTATCGCGGACTTCCCGCTCCGCCTTGTCAGAATCGCCGTTCAAATGCGCCGTTATCTGCTCCATGGCCGTCTTCACGGAATAGTTGTATTCCTTACCAGTCAACAGCCGAAGCGCCGCTTTATATTCACAATCTCCATGCTGCGTTGCCGGATAACCGAACAGGACCGCAAGGTCGCTTGAATTGTATCCAGTCAACTCGAAGCATAAATCTTCGTATTCCTCGTAATCATGCTCACCATCCTCCACCTGCTCATCATCCACATAGCCGTAATTGGGCGGCTCAATCGTGGCTCTGGCAGTCACCCGGTATCCGGTAAACTCCTCCTCGAGAGCGGTTACTTCGGGCGAAGGGCGACGCTGGGCTTCCTGCAGCTTCTCCTCTTGTAGATACAGCACCTTGTGTTCAATATGATAAGCAGGTTCATCTACCCCAACGAAAAAATAAAGCATGCCTCCCGCTGGAAGCAGAGAAGACACATCATGAGGCGCCAATTCATGCAGACGCAGCTGAGCCAGGAACGTCATGGGGGTCCCGTTAGAATCCAACGGCCATTCCACGCTAGGAAGCAGATCTGGATCGCCCCCTATGCGAGAAGAGCAAATATCCTTGTAATTCTCTATCTCTTTCTTGGACAAGCGAATGCCTTGGCGTACAGACTCCTTCAAATAATCCATTACGTGTTCAAACTGATGTTCCCGAACAATGAGCTCAAGCTGTTTCTGATTGTTCTCGCTTAACATTGCCTCCACCTTCCTTGTTATCTGGGTATGTTATCTAAACGAAATTCTGGATTGTCATATACAAAAGCAATTCAATTGTAACATAAGGTAATAGAGAGTAATTCTTGAAAATCTTAAATGGCTTATTCTCCGAGGTCACTCTCTTATTCATGTACACGACCATTTATCGATGTTACTATTGATAAAGGTAGAAGATACCAATCGTTATCCAAGCTACGGAGGAACGTATGATATTTATGCTTTTGATGGCGGGAGCCGTCGTGAATGTCGCTTTGTGTGCCATCGCGGGGGGCGTTGTTATTGTAGGCGTTTTGTTCTCCCTGATCGGATTCCCTACATCTAAGTCCTCAAAAACATGGTTATCGCCCACCCTGATCAAATTTATATTCACGGTCTTTTTAACTTTGCTAACTTTGATTATCTATATGGTGATTACATACTGGAGCGCGCGCATTGGGGGAACATTGGCGTTCTCCCGCTCTGTTCCAATCGATACCTACATGAGTCAGGCCAAGAAGCTAGTACTTCTAGGAACCGCACAAGGTGCTTTCTCGCTCTTTGCTTTTAAATGGCTGCTGCCTAGTATATTTGGTGATCTCATATTAGATAAAAAACATATCTGGGGAATATCGGCTGGAGTAATATTAACGATCGCGGGTGGCAGCGCCGCGTGGCTGACGTCAATGTAACCCCAACTAAAAAAGAAAGGTAGATTCGTATGATATACTTCAGCTCTTGTCCTGAACCGGGAATGGGGAACTGGTATTTTGAAACCGATCAGGAAGGTATCGCCTACAGGCAAATCGTTATTCAAGAAGACGGAAGCTGGATTACTTCCCATCGGAAGCATGAACAATTCCATTACATGTTGGCCGAACATCCCATTGATCTCGAAGATACTTACTATGAGAAAATTCCCAAAGCCAGGTTCGAAGAACTATGGTCTCGCATCCTACAAACAACAATGGATGAATGGAATCAAATAAAGCAGAGTCTTCCTATCGGCACCAAGGTAGAGGGTGTAATTGAGGCCTTTTTTCCACAAGGCACGTTGATTAACCTGGTAGAAGAACGGGCGACAGGATTGACCGATACCACATCTTTAAGACAAACAACCCCTCCGGAATGGATGTATTCCGGACATAAGATGATGGCCATTGTAAATGGTTATGATGAAATGAATCAATGGGTGGTACTGGATCAGGCACGAATTATTGAGGACAAATAGCAGCGAGAAGCCCTAAAGGGCCGACCCGGATCATGCAAGCAACGACAAGAGCCTACGTTCGACGCGGGCTCTTCTTCTATTTATATCTATTGAGACCAGATACTCCGTGGCTCCCCAGTGCGACGGCGTTATAGGGCAACTGTTCTACCGGTTCATCCGCCATTCAGCGCCAACAGCTGCTCCAGACCTTCTTTTAGCGGCGGCTGTGCTTTTCGTATTACGCCTTCCAGTTTCTTCACGCTCCCGAAGGTCCGACACAGTACCATTTCGCGTTCATAAATCTCTTTGTCTTTCAGCGCCTCGATAAGCGCCTCCGCAAGCTCAGGACGATCGATTGTTAGATTCTTGACACGTGTTCCTTCGTCAATCCCTCCCAGTAAAATCGATACGATCACGGGCATATGCTCCGCCTTTACGCCATGCGCCTCAATAAATGCCTCCGCATAGCCATCCTGCACACTTTGATGCTCCGTATCCACCAGCTCCATATAACGGCATACCAACGGAAAATAGGCTTCGCTGTACAAACCAAGACCCAGAGCTGCATAGGTGCCCGGCATGACCGATTTCTCTCCCGGCTCCACATCGTTGTACCATGCGAACTCCTCCATCGCCGTATCCGCATATTCTGCAATTTTTGGGAACAACGTCGAGTAGCTGAGCGCATTGGCAAAAAACTGATGCAGCTTGGACTTCGCCAGTTTTTTAAACGGAAGAAAATGCTTTTGGCTGCTTTTCAGCTTTAGATTGTAGCCTTTCGGGAAATCCTGTCGCAAAAGATGGATGATATAATCGAGCGCCTCTCCGTAAGCCGCCTCTTCTTCAGAGAGGATTCGGATTTCAATCGTCTGCGTCACGTCATTGTTTCGGGCCTCCACCCGCTCTCCACGATAGGTACTCTCAAATTTTCCGCTGCCTATTTTCAAATAATCCGCTGCTCGCTTGGAACCCAATTGCACCGCAAGTTCCAGATACTTCTGCCGAGTATCCGGCTCGGTGAAGCCAATCTGCAGGGCTGCATAAAGAAAGAAATCCATTTCTCCAGCATCTACAGAAGGATGAACCTGCTCCTCCTTCAAATTCCAATCGTCTCCATAATCACCTGATCGGGTAAAATGTTGCGGTAAAAAGTGATCTCTCACCCAACTGTTGAAGGCCGAAGTATAACGTCTAATCCACTCGTTTTTGCGCTCTTGGTTCTTATTTAGCTTGTCAGAGAGGCGGCGGATCAGAGGCTCGATCTCTTCCGCCTTCTGTTCCACCAGATCAGGATTGACCAGATGGTAGGCGAAGAAGAACATATCCTTTTCTTTTGGCAATACGGGCGGATCAGGGAGAATCTTAATTTGAATAAATTGATCCAGCGACTTTTGGAGTTGAATCAACTTAGGCTCATTAAACAGCTGCTGGTTAAGGGTTAATGTCAACTTCTCCCACTCAAACTCAAATACGATTTCAAACCGGTAATCAAAAAAACGAGAACCAAGTTCCTCAGAGCGGAACAAGTGATCTATACGTTCGCACAAGGCAGGAAAAAACTGTTCGGTCAAAAGTTCATCGGTCAACTCCGTAATATAGGAGCCAGCTTTAATTTTATACGAGCTGTCGCTCCAAGAGAATGGCTCATATATATCAATATGGATGTTCCCATTTGCCCAAGCAAACTTGCCTTTTCGCCATGCTACTCGAAGGTAGTCCATGACTCCTGCCTGCAACCTGCTATGATCCTTAAACTCATTGATCCTCTTGCTTTCTTTTAAGTAAATCGCCGTGACTTCCTGCCATACCTCGTTCAGAAAAGCCTCTACAGCCTGATTCAACGGTTTCCCCCCCCATTCTCGTATTCTGCATTGCAGCTTACAAGGACGCCGGCCGTAGCTTAGCTTTGCTGATACAACGAAGCCGTCACCTTGTCCTCCGGACAAACAAACATGTAAAAAACACCTTCCCCATAATTGTCGAAATCCGCCCAGTCCACCTGACCGATAAACCGCATGCGTTTGGCGCAGCAAGGGCAAACCGGATACTCGGCATCCTGCACCCAGCTCGGGTGTCCACCAATCTGCGAATCCTGCTGAGACAAGCTCCAATTCGACGTATAGTACGGGGAGTGTGGCTTGTCCGAAAGGATTAGCCTTGGGACGTCCACACTGCTGCTGTCCTCTGAATCAAAACTCGGCAAATACTCAGGTTTACGGTTAAACCCGCTCCAGACTGGCACTCCCTCACGATCCAGCTCCATGTAAATGGTGCCGAAGCAGCCACAGCGCTCGCAGGTCTCGACTTGCAGGCGTTCCAGAGGTAGGCCGAGATACGCCAAGGAAGGATGGGAGGTATCTGCATCCATCAAGATAGTCAGCATCCCCTCGCACCATGGGCAATCAGAGGAGCTCGTTTGCAAGAAACGGGCGGTGGACGACACTTCGGCTGCAGAATCACACTGCTCTCCCGTTGCCCGAATCGCATAGCTCAAACTGTGGATCAACTCGCGTCGTTCTCCGTTCGTTGTGAGCTCCCAGCCCCCCTCGAGAGCGTAAATTTCGGGCCCGACGAACAGTTGGCCCGCCCATTCCGGTGGATGTAATCTCCATTCCCGAAACCGCTCGACAACTACGGGATCTCCAATCCAACTCAGAATCAGCAGGAGGTGATTACGGTTATCGTCGTCCCATTCTACCTGCTGCAGCAGGCGGTCCCGGATGTCGGATGGGGCATCCTTGAATAATATGCCGTTATGGTACATGCCGCGTTCCATGAGCTCGGGCAGAGCTATGGCGATGTTGTCATTCCGGTAACACACTAGCGACAATAAGATATGGTCGGCTTGGCTCTCATCCCCCACAGCCAAAAGCTCCAGCGCATACTTCAGCATTCGGCCTGCCTCTTCAGCCGTTAATGATACGTACATCTGCTCTTTGCCGAGCGGGTACGGTACATATTGAATCAGCGGGTCACGCTGCCTCGGTGCATGCATGACCTTCAGAATGTCCACCGGGTCCGTCAAGCCGTCATACAAATTCACTGTTCTGCGGTGCTGCTCAATAAACGCTTGCCGTTTCTGCCGTTCCTGCTCTTGATGGCAGGGCATGCAGTAACCGCCTGTTTTAGCCACTGTGGTCGGCAGGATCGTCGCCCTGCAGCCTTCCGTTTTGCATGGAATCCGCTCCGTCATGGCTGCTCACCTCCGTAATGATGATGTTCTTTCATTCCCAGATTCATTTTGGGAACGTCCCCTGCAGGTAGGAATCCCATAGGCTATTAATAAATTCAATATCAATCTTGTTTTCAAACGCCTTGGAAATGAGGCCGAAGTCATCCGACACATACCCCGCCAGTTCAGAAATCTGAGTTATCCGAAAAGTTTGCTTGAACGCAAATTCCCTAATATCGCTGATCACGTTATTTTCAGAGGGGGCCATTGCATTCACTTTCTCGTAACTAGAATTCCATGCCGTATCAAATGGGGCAGCATCCCTGTCGTCTAATTCAGCGTCCCAATCAACCTCTATATTGAATACATTTTCGAAAAAGCTATCATTACGGATGATCGATAATAATTCACTCGCTGTTAGCAATGAAGCTCTGCCCCCTTCAATTATAAAAGCCTCTCTTTATAGCACTTCATTAAAAATGAGTCACCTTCAGATCAGGCGCCGATATACAGCTTGCCCTCTGAGAAGATCGCCGAATATCCGAGCCTATACAGCTCAAAGTACGGTGCAAATGGATCACCCTTAAGTCCGTATCGGTGCCATTGCAGGTAATAGGAAATCCAGTAATCGCAGGTAATCGAGTAATAGGCCTCATCCAGAATCTCAATAGGCTCATCATAATTCTTGTGCTCATGAATCACTTCAAACAGCGCCTCATAAACACCAGGATCGCATGAATTTCGGATGGTGCCTATTTTCCCGCGAGGCAGAACTTCAATTTGTTCGATTCCTGCCAGGTATGCTGACTCTTCCACTCCGCCATCCCCTTCAGCGTACTCGTCCAGCAATTGCTTCAGCCCATAAATAAGCTGCTCACCATACTTTTTCAATACGTCTTCAGGCACCACTTCAACTTTGCTGTTAAAATAGCCTGGTACCGTTTCTCCACCAAAATCGTTCGGATCCAGCACCTCATAGACCCGGACAATCCGCTGCAAATAAGCGTCTCCATCTTCAAGCGGCTCAAAGGTGGCTTCCACCCCTTTTCCGCTAGGCATATACATTTGAAAATATCCATAAAACTCATTATCCTCAATGTCTACTTCATCAGAATCTACTTCCTCATCCATAAGACTGAGCATATATCTTGCGTACGCCTGCTTTTCCATATGTACCCTCTCCTTTCAAATCAAATGAGGCCACACTTCTACATACCGATTTAAATTTTAGGCGCATATTCGCAGGGAACTATAAATACTCCCCGAAATAGAACTCCAGCTTCTCCGCGGAATATCCATCCTCGCCTCTCCAGGTCGCCATCGACATAAAGTCGGTTCCCCGGCCGCGCTCTTTGCGGTAATCGTTTTGGGACTGCAGCAGACCGGCGTACCCCCATATTTCAAGCACGAAATCTCGTTCATACTGGTTGGCGGGGAAAATATCCTTCCAGCGCTTCTCCAGCTGTCGGGCTGCATCCTTCTCCGCGCAGGCCTCTACGGCCTCAATCATTTGCTTAAGGATAGCAATATCTACGCTTCTAACTTCAAACTCCTCTTCCTCGCTGAGGAATTCTAGATCCATCAGGCAATAGATCAGCCAGTTCAAGCGGACGCCACCCCATTTGATCCGTTCAAAGTTAAGTACATTCAAGTCCTCGTCGACATATTGTTCATTCACGATCAGCTTCCTGTCATTGCAATCGCCGCAAGCGCAGTAGGTCAGTTTCTCTGCCGGCGTCTGGGCAAATGTATGTATCGGTAAATCATGCGTCAATGCAAAGCTGGACAAAGCGCTTCTCAAATAAACCTTGCGCGTGGACAGACTGTGCAGAAAGGCGCGTACCGCTTTTTCTTTGGTGATTGTTTGCTTGTGCAGTTCTTTTAACTTTAGAACACATTCATCGTGCGACAGGGTCACCGGGTCGAACATCAACCCCTTGCTTTTCGCATATTGAAAGTCTTCATCCGAGCAGGAGAATCCCCCCTCTCTCCAGCGCCCGGAGCTCCAAAACGAGTTCATCAATATTTTTTTGGCTTTGGAATCCATCTAATTCCGCCTCCTGATTACATCTTCATCCTATCGTGGATACGACATTTCCGTCCTGATCCTTGATATGGGTTTTTACAATTTGAATGATCATTCCTTTATAAGTAGAAAGCTTGATCTCTTCTTCCTTCGGCTGCATTTTTTGCATGAGCTCAGTGGTAGCCGCTGCATCCAGCTTCAACCTCACTTCGTTCTCTCCCGCCTCATAACTGGTTTCCTCTCCCGGCTCTAGAACGACTCGCAAGTCTTGGGTTGCCAGAGTCAGATTCTTTCCTTTCAGAAGGCGGCCGCGAAGCAGCTTGCACACCGTTCCGGCCTGCTTGGCCCCTAAGGTGAGCACTGCCGGCGTCTTGCTAAATAAACGGTTCTTGCCCGGTTCCCATGATAGTTGATCTACATATAAAAATCCGGTATTTGAACCGTCACACTCTATACCCCTCTGGACGGCTTCAGAAATAGCTGCAACTTCCAGCATGGAGTCCCGTGACAAATTGGTGATATACCCTGGCAGCATCTCATGGCAGGCTTCCAACACCCCCAGCGTATTCCAGGTTTTCATCGCTTCCAGTTCATCCTCGGTAATACCAACCATTTGTAAAAATTCAACCCGTCCGTTCGGTGTGTGTACGGCAGGGAGCTGCGGATCTTCTATAAAAGCAAGCGCGGTCAACTTCGTGTCAGACTCGAGACAGATCGGACCATTGGCATCCAAATAATCGCCGGAAGCAAAAATATTCCCACTATTAAATACATATCTCCCCATGTTCTGGAGCAGGTTCAGCGCCCAAGCCGGGGGCTCCTCCTCGTCTTCCTCGCGTGCAAGCCGAAAAGTAAGTTCGAATCCATAACCGCTGTAATCAGTATTTTCTGATTCTTTTTCATAAAGCTCAGAGAATCCAAAAGTGACTAAATGCCAGTGAGGGAGCGGCTTCTCCGCCTTATAAGCGCTGATGCCATCCAGCGGATCAGGGCCTCCCAGCATATAAGAGATCATCGTCCCATAGTGTTTAGGCTCCTGTGCACCGTAGATCTTGACCATTTGCTCTTCAATGGCATCCCATCCGGTTGTAACAACTTCCTCGTTCATTTATTCTCCCTCCAATGATCATTACCCATCTACTTCTATCAATTCCATTGTAAAAAACAAAAAAATCAGGAGATTAGAGATCCTATCTTCCATTGGTAGATGAAGTAGAAGGAAGGGATTCCATTGCCTGATTGATTTTAGTATACGATCACAGAAAGTCTACAATCAACCTTTTAACCTCAATCTGATGGTAAAACGTACCTACGTCCTACTTTGATAAGTCTTTATTCCCATACAGGCGTATCGGACACAATCGATCCAACAAAAAGACCGCGTCATGTCTGTTAATCTGTAACTTGCTCTTTACCATTGAACACATTGTATTTGCCTAATTCAAAGCAAATTGGTCAATTGCCCAATCTTTATTTGTTCACCCAGAATATGTTGAGGATATCAATCTAGAGGAGTTGATATTTTGGTACGTATTCTCGATAAAGCTGCCGCCCAGCCGCGCAGTAGATTCAACTTGTCAAATTCAGTTACGATCCGACGTTCACCATCAAGAACTACCCTTGCCACAATCACTTTACGGATTCCGTCGAATTCTCAACCTAATCGGGTAGACTTGGTAACAACCGTGGGCGTTCGAGGTGTCACTGGCATTGCACAGATTCTCTTTAGAGTCTTCCGCGATGGAAGGGAGATTTTCAACACACAGCAAGGTATCGAGTCTGCTGGTTCTGAACAAAATTATGCCGTTACATTCCAGGCAGAAGATAGAAATGTAAGAACGGGTTCTCATGTTTACACAGTTACAGCAGAGAACCGCACTGCAGGTACAAGAGCCGATGTTGTCGGCCCTATATCGTTCAGTGGGTTAGCTGTTCAAACAAGAACATAAAATCGATTTGCAGGGCTCTCAATTCAACATCTGAATAGAGAGCCCCTTAATTAGCACCCCACAGGGACGCGGACACAGTATCCCGACTGTCGAACGGCAACTTCATTTTCACAGCTACTGCAGCTAATTTCCTCGACCTCTTGTTTGTATGCTGTTGTACAGCAAGCCCAAAGAGGGCTGCAACAGCATGCCCTCCGGCAACCTGTTACGGCTCCAAGCTCGCACTCGACGCGGCCTCACGGCTTTTACTCTTTTCCCCTTGCCACTGGGTTCTCCTCGTACGAGCTCCAGTCACTACAGCTTGATGGTGTACTCCAAAGCACCAGTTAGCAGCATTAGAATACATTTGTGTTATTCGGCTTACGGGTGATCCGAAGTGCTTCGGGAATGAAGTTTTGTTATTTAATCCCCATACTGTAACACCGTGAAAGAAGCCCGTGTCCCACACGGGCTTTTTGCGTTCGTTCTCCTTCATTGGCTATCGGGTTAACGTATAGAAACGACAGGTATTCTGACTAGGAACCTCTAATAGTAAGTGAAATATAAAAAACTTTGTTGTAAAATATCAAAACTCGGGAGAATATTGTCGATATTGATAGAGACGGTATATATAAATAATTAAATATATGTTCATGTATCGTTACTTGCAATCGCAATAATAATATGCAGAAAAGGGGTTTTTGACAAATGATAGCTGAATCTAAGATGCATCCAGAATCCAACACACTGTTCGTCAGCTTGCATGGCTTTGCCGACGTAGAAGAAACAGTCGCACAAGTAGATAGACTCGAGGTCATGCTTGGAACTTTACCTATCCGTGACATGTCCTTGATCATTGACTGCAATGATATGGCGCCATTTAAGCAGGACATCCTGCCTATGCTGGAACGTTGCTATGGGTTGTACAACGGGTTTAAGCATGCGGTTCTCGTTAACCCTACGAAAATGGTGGCCAGATCCCAATTGCAGAGAGTAGCCTCTACTGCTGGGTTCACAGGACACTTTGTCGACACCGTGGAAGAAGCTTGGGCAATTGCTAAATCGTAGGATGAATCTTGATAAGTCTTATCACTAAGTGAGCAGACATTGTCCTGCATACATAATAACGACGTAAAAGTTATGCACTTGTACGTGGAATCCCTTAGAACTCCCGTATGAATAGTAATCCACTTGCAGAGGAGGGATCATATTGGCTAACGTAAGGATAGTAAGTACTGAAGTGTACCACCCATCATTAAAAGTAACCAATGAAGAGTTAGCTCAGCATGCCGGGGAATCGGCAGAGAGACTGCTTGGTCTTTGGGCACACTTTGGCCGCAAGGAACGTTATTATGCTTCTACCTATGAAGAGAACAGTGTCTATATGGCTATTGAAGCCTCCAAAGCACTGCTAGCCAAAAATAACCTCCGAGGAAGCGATCTGGATATGATCGTATTCTCCTCCGGCACACATGAATACAGCGTACCTACTGATGCAGCCTTGGTGCATCAAGCTTTAGAGGGCAAAGATACGTGTATCATTTATGATAGTAATGCGAACTGCGTAGGGATGGTTGTTGCTGCTGACCAAGCAGCCCGTTCGATGACCACGAATCCCCAAGTGAAATATGCCCTTCTTGTCGGGTCAGAACAGCTTTCCCGTTTCTACAAAGATAAGAATTTATCCACAAAGGGAATTAGCGGAGATGCGGCATGTGCGGTGTTACTGGAGCGAGTGGAGGATGGTGAGCATGGTCTTATCGATTCTGCTTACTATACGAATACGCAGACTGCGAAGGATATGCTGTTCCCTGCCAAGGGCATGACGCAAATGTACGGCGATCATATGACGCTTGAAGAGAAGATGATCGATCTAAAGCCGGAGTATAACTTCAAATTGGCTTTCCCGACTGCAGTAACCAATATTGAGATGCTGCTGCAGAGACATGGATATGAGAAAAGTGATGTTAAGCACTATTATATTAGTCAAATACGTCAGAGTTTACTTAAAGATACTGCCGATGCGTTAGGGGAAGATGTAGATAAATTCCCATACACCGGCGATCTCTATGGCTACACAGGCACAAGCAGTCCGTTTATCGCACTTCATCATGCAATTGAAGCTGGTACCTTAGTACAAGGTGACTTGTTCTTTATATGGTCGACAGGTGCGGGAATTACCAGTTGTGCTACCATGTGGAGACTCTAGTCATAACGCAGCATTAGCATATGGCAACACCAAAAAGGGGAGCAAAATAGCTCCCCTACTTTTATTACACCCATGCATACTTCCAACTTTCCCACTAGTGTGCTCTGCTCCGAACCTGTCACAGCCCTCCAGCCCGCGTCCGTCGCAGCTTCCCAGCCTTACTATTTTACTCGATAATAACCTTTGCAGAATACAGATTGATTGGGTTTGATTAGAATTAATAAAGAATTTATAACATCGGAGGAAGAGAAGATTAAATTTATCCAACAAATAAAGAAAAGGAGTGATTTGATCGTACCTTCTGAGACAAAGAACGCAGCAATCCCCGGTACTACCGATAATACGATAAATGGCAAACTCATAAAGACCCAAAATCTCGTTTTGGATAGCGTTGCATTTGTATTAAGCCAAAAGAATATTCCTTTGAATGTTAGGCTAATATCGCCTTTCGTGTATACAACAAGAATGTGATTGATTTCATGTAAAATAAAAACAAGAACAACAATGGGGATAAGGGGGATATTGGCGAGAAAAGTGAACCCACCCTCAAAACACATGGGTGATAATATAAAAATAGCCATCAATAAATAAACAAATTTCATATAATGCTCTCGAAACCAATCATTTTGAATGAAAGGGGTCCATTCTGACATATCCATACTTTTATGTGGCAAATGTCGAAACCACAAGATCATAACTACCCTCGCCCTCTCTGAAATAATTTACAACTATTGTATATGAGCACTCTCAATTCCGCCATCCATCGGTGTTTTTTCATCCATCTCTGAACCAACTGTTCCAGTAGCCCTATTATGGCTGGCTCCGGGGGTCTTACAACTGCTTTCCTCGACCTCTTGTTTGCGACCTGTTGAACGGAAAGACCAAATAGGGCCGCAACAGCCTGCCCATTGGCAACCTGTCACAGCCCCTAAACCCGCGTCCGAAACGGCCTCTCACCTTACTCCTCACCCGTCGCTACAGGGTTCTCCTCGTACGAGCTCCAATCGCTCCAGCTACCCGCATACAGCTTCGCATGGCGGTAGCCCGCCTGCCACAAGCCGCGAATGTTCGGGCACGCGGTAACACCAGAGCCGCAGTATACGATGATCTCTGCGGCGTCACCCACCACTTCCGACCAACGCTCCCGCTGGTCGTCCGTCGCAAGCCACGCGCCTGCAGCGTCCAAGTTCCGCTGCCACGGCTGATTCACCGCGCCCGGGATATGTCCCGCCACGCGGTCCATCGGCTCCACCTCGCCGCGATAACGCTGCCCGTCGCGGGAGTCAATGATCACGACATCGCTGCGGCCAAGCCTAGCCTTCACATCGTCCATGCCGAGCACTAACTGCACCTGCACGTTAGGCTCATAACGCATTCCATCCACGCTAGCCGCCGCTGCCACTCCCTGCTCCACAGGCAAGCCTGCCGCCTGCCAAGCCGCCCAACCGCCATCGAGCAGCAGCACATCGCCTTCATGGCCCATCCACTGCAGCAACCACCACAAGCGGCTGGCACCAGAGCCGCCCTGCTCGTCATAGGCGACGATCGTACTTGTGCGAGTAATACCCGCTTCCGTCAGCTTGTCCGCGAGTCGCGCAGGGTCAGGCAGCGGATGCCGTCCGCCATGCTCTTTAACAGCTGATGATAGATCCTGATTCATATCGAAGTACACGGCTCCAGGAATATGACCTTCTAGGTATGCTTCTCTTCCGCGCTGCGGCTCAGTAAGCCAAAAGCGACAGTCTGCCGCTACTACGCTCCCATCGCCTTCCGCTGCATGTTTCAATCGTGCTTCAAGCTCGTCAGGTGTCATAACTACAGTGAACGTGTTACGGTTAACCATCCTGTATCTCTCCCTTTTCTCGCCTATGCCGCTCTAAGCATCCAGCAATGCGATAACGCCTACAGCCTCATGCTCATTCGATACTTCAAAGTTATGAAACTCGCGATCATATCGAATGCTTCCGCTTCCCACAAACAAGATATTCTCTTGTCCCAGACCGTAGAACAGGTCATCCGCAAGCGCTTCCAGCACTTCGTAACGATCTTCCGGCGTCATCTGCTCCCAATCACCCGCTTCAATGTCTAAGAAAGTGTAGCTATCCTCAATTCGACCTAGCGCACCTGCCATATCCAACAATATCTCTTTATAAGGTCTCGTAAATCTTACAGCCATCTCAACCATCCACTCCTCTATCGCATACAGTAAATATTCAAGTTACTCGTATTGTAGCACAACCCCATCTCTTCACCAATGCGCAATGGACGTAATTGGGACAACCCGTATTTCATTTACATCTAACATTTAGCATATTTCATGCCGATAAATAGGATGAAGCGCCGCTATTTGCCGATAGCGGCCACTAGTCATTGGATGACGCACGGAAGCAACATTATACTCATGGATGAGGTGGATGTTCGACATGGAGAAATCAACATTAATCGGCATAGTGCTGGGGTTAGCGTCCCTTTTGCTAGGGATGTATTTTAAGGGAGCGCCGTTGATCAACTTGGTGAATAACCCTGCAGCCTATATTATTATTTTTGGAGGTACAGCTGCTTCCCTGTTTGTTGCCTTCCCGCTCAAAGAGCTGAAGAAGCTGCCGCAGCTATTCAAGATGCTGTTCGTGAAGCAGCAATTAGTGGATCGAGTTCAATTAATTCAACTATTTATGGAGTGGGCATCGATTACTCGCCGTGAAGGGTTGCTCGCGCTTGAATCCCGCATTGATGAGATCGAAGATGAATTCCTGCGCGGCGGAATGCGCATGATTATTGACGGCAACGAGCAAGAGTTCGTGCGTGATGTCCTATTGGAAGATATCCACGCTACGGAAGAGCGACATCGCGCTGGCGCGTTGATCTTCTCGCAGGCCGGTATGTACGCGCCAACGCTAGGGGTATTGGGCGCAGTTATCGGTCTGATTGCCGCTCTCGCGGATATGTCCGATATGGGAGCCTTGACTCATGCGATCGCGGCTGCGTTTATCGCTACGCTCCTTGGTATATTTACAGGTTATGTCTTGTGGCACCCGATATCAACCAAGCTGAAACGCTTGTCCAGCAGTGAGATGCAGATTCGTTTAATGATGGTAGAAGGACTCTTATCCATTCAATCCGGTGTATCCACAATCGCGATTAGCCAGAAGCTTTCTGTCTTCTTAACGCCTGCGGAACGCACTCGTTTGACTGAGAAGGAGGATATGAGCGGTGAATAAAAAGAAGCGTTCAGAGCATCACGAGGAACATGCCGACGAATCTTGGCTGCTTCCATACTCTGACCTGCTTACGCTCCTACTGGCGTTGTTCATCGTTATGTACGCTATGTCTGCGATTGACTCGCAGAAATTCGAACAGATGCGCGATGCCTTCAGCATAGCTTTTAGCAGCAGCGGCGGTGCAGGTGATAGTATTCTGGATCAGAATTCCCTCATGCCTAAGGGCGGAAGCCAGCCTGATACGTTAAGCGAAGCGTTTGAGAGCAAGGATAAGACTGCTGATAAGGAAACTAAGGATCCTTATACCAAACAGGTGCAGCAAGAACAGCAGAAGCTGGAGGAATTGCAGGAGAACATACAGCAGTATATTAAGCAGAATGGACTATCGGACCAGTTAAACACCGAGCTGAACCACTCTGAGTTGAAGATTACGATTAAAGACAGCGCCCTGTTTGACTCTGGGGTTGCTTCACTTAAACCAGAAGCTGAGAAGCTTGCCCTAACCATAGGAGATATGATCAAGAACTATCAGGGCTATCAGATTGTCATCAGCGGTCACACCGATAATGTGCCGATCAAGAATTCAAAGTTCGAGTCCAACTGGGATCTTAGCTCAGCACGAGCACTGACATTTATGAAGATCGTTCTGAAACAATCGGGACTGGATCCGAAGGATTTCCAAGCAGTAGGAATGGGTGAATTCCATCCTATAGCATCGAATGATTCAGCAGAAGGCAGAGCGCAGAACCGCCGTGTAGAAGTATCTATATTGCGCAAGTACGCGGTCAACACTCCTGAAACAACCATCACGCCTTAAACAACAAGGGCTGTCGATACGATGAATGGTACTCTTTGCAGAATACCTATTCACGTTCGACAGCCCTTTCATCTATTATGCCATTAACGTACGTCTATTCTCGTATCATGATCATTCGGCTCGGAAGCTGCTTTTTCCATAGCAGGCAAAGTAATCGTAATTAAAGTTCCCTCGTTCAGCTTGCTCTGTACATCAAAGGTCCCTTTATGGTTGTATATAATACGCTGGGATACCATAAGTCCAAGCCCTGTCCCCTTCTCCTTATTCGTATAGAAGGGATCTCCGATCTTGGGAAGGTCGTTAGGGGATATACCCACCCCGTTATCCTGCACTTGAACCCTCACTCTGCCATTATCCAATGTATCTACAGTCAGTCCGATGGTACCACCTTGCGGCAGCGCCTCGATCGCATTTTTGATAATATTAATGAACACTTGCTTCAATTGATTCTCTTCACACATCACAGACGGCACTTCATCCGCGAAACGAGTCACACAGTAGATCCCATCCGGCTGCGCCAAGCTGTCCATAAGTGTGAGCACCTCTTGCAGCACTTGACGAATATCCTTCTCCTCAAAGCGAGCCGCATGCGGCTTGGACAACACTAGAAACTCACCGACGATTAAATTAATGCGATCCAGCTCAGACAGCATAATGGAGGTGTGCATTGGATTATAGGTTCCTGTCCGCTGTTGAAGCTGAATGAATCCCTTCAAGGTGGTCAACGGATTGCGAATCTCATGAGCAACCCCTGCCGCCAATTGCCCTACTGTAGTCAACTTCTCGGAACGGCGCAGCAGTTCTTCCATTTGCTTGCGGTTCGTTATATCTCGTGTGATGCTGGCCCAAGCAGAAGGCTTGCCCGAATCGTCCATGATTGGCGAGGTGCTCACGCTGACATCAAGCAGTCGGTTATCCTTCGTCAACCGAATCGTTTCTAGCGCTCCTCCTGCCTTGCCGCTTTGCAGCAGATCCTCGATCTCCTGAATATCTTTACTTAAGTTGTCAGGAATAATCGGCAGCTGCTTCCCCCGGATCTCCTCTTCTGTCCATCCGAACATATCCGCGAAGGCTTGATTGACCCGCTCTACTCTTCCCTGCAAATCCGTTACATGAATAGCATCCGTAGATTGATTAATAAATGATTCCAGTTGATCCTTCATCGAGCGGTTCTCTTCATATAAGTTGCGAAGCTGGGTGGTAGATTGGTACAAGCTGTCGCCCATCAGGTTAATCCGTTCTGCGAGCGTCCCTAGTTCATCTTTGCGCATAACGATCAACGGTGTGTGGAATCGCCCAATCGCCAGCATATTAACCTTCTGCAATATATCCTGGATCGGCCTGATGAACCGTCCAGCCAGCATATAGCTGATCATAAATACAATCTCAAGCGTCACTAACCCGATAATAATATTGGATAGAAGCTGGTCTTTAAGTGTCGCCTTCATCGGCTGCGCATCCACGACTATACTTAACACATAATTATTCGCTTCATCTCGGATCGGTATAAAGCTCTTCAATAGATTCTGGCCATGGGACTCGCTTTCTGTAAATACCGGAAGTCCTGTTTGATCGGCTTTCCTGATATTCTCCTTATCCTGTTCCGTTTGGTATTGATAGGAGCCATACAGGATAGGTCGATTGGTTTGGAATTCAACCTTATTTATAGTTGGGCTGGTCGGAATCACATCATAACAGTCAACAATATGAGGATTGAAAGCTGTAATTTCCAGAACGGTTGGCTGCAGATTCAGTGTTTGTTCAACCATCTGGTCAGGCTTCGCCGTATAAAACGTATCCAAGATCATACTGTCCTGAAGGCCAACGCTAATGATGTAATCTCGTTTGCCATCGTAATAGTATCCCCATTTGTCCATATGATCAGGATTGGACGCTGATCTATCAAATGGTCCTAACCAAAAGTTATCCTTCTTCACTCCCTGCGGTAACGTCACTTCACCGGAATCCATCAACTGCCTAAGAGCCGTGTCCCATATGTCCCACTCTTTAGTCGATAATCCTTCTATGTTCTTGTCTGTTGAACGACTGACGATAATATCCTCTTTGTTCTCCGTATATTGAAGTAGAGCAATGTGGGTTATTCCAAGATCCTGGGTTAGATCGACAAGATCATTATTCGTAATCCGCTCATACTCGAGCGGCAGTCTCTTCGCAGCTACCTTAGAGGTATTATACAGCCATTCTGCAAGCATATTCTCAATAGCTTCATCCACATGATAAGATTGCTGCATGGTGATGGAGATCTGCTGAGTAATGACCTTCATTCGTTCTTCCATTTCATATACAAGCTTACTCTTTGTCATATAATAATTAAGTACGATATAAACAAAAAAGACGAGTAATACTGTGCATGCTATGGATAAAGAGACTTTGCTTTTGATCGATAAACGCATCCATTATACTCCTCTTCTTCATCTTGATGTTGGTTTATGATGGAGCCTTGTTTTGATCATAGCTACTTCATCTAGAATTGTCCATTCTCTATTCAATTGTAACCCACCTATTCAGGGTAAAGGGATGGATCATGTCATAAAACAGTTGATTTTACTACTTATTATACCTACAATATATAGTTATCAACAACTTATGCACAATATGTGTGCATATATGGATAATATGTGCACAAGTCTGTGTATAACCTCCAACTTATCCACATCGTTGTACACAGTATGTTAACAACGAATATTTGTTCGGGGAATAAATACAGGAAATAATCTGGAAGGAGTGCCGCATGAACGAAGAATTATCGGGCCACAATGAGCTCAATCCATTGCTCATACATGCTCATTGGATGCGACAAGCCATCGAAGAAGCGAAGAAAGCCGAAGCCATTGGCGAGGTTCCGATCGGCGCTGTAGTTGTCCACAAAGGTGAAATCATCGGCCGAGGCTATAATCTGCGCGAAACCACATTAGATTCGACTGCTCACGCGGAAATGATCGCCATCCGCGAGGCGAGCCAGCACCTGCAAGCGTGGAGGCTGTTAGATTGCACGCTATACGTTACATTAGAACCCTGCCCTATGTGCGCAGGGGCAATCGTTCAATCCCGCGTGCCGCAGGTTGTATTCGGAACAGGTGATCCTAAGGCAGGCTGCGCTGGCACGCTCATGAATCTGCTGCAAGAAGATCGCTTCAATCATCGCACCGAGATTGTGGAAGGTGTCCTGCAGGAGGAGTGTGCCGCGCTGTTGAAGGATTTCTTCAAGAAGCTGCGCACGAGGTCTAAGACGCAGACGTCATCCTAGTCTCGCACTAACACAAGAGGCTGCCTCCACAAGGAGGCAGCCTCTTATCTTAGTCACAATTATACGGTTCACCTATTGCCAATTAGAATCCGCCCATCATTTCTCCGAGCTGATCCATTGTAATAACATCAGTTGGGACACTGCTGAACTTCTGCTCACCGTTAATGTTGGACATCTTATTCGTAAAGTTCAGCTTCAACTTGATGTTGTCGCCTGCATCATTTGCATCAATATCAATTACGAGCTTCTGGTAAACTGGATATCCATCCTTATCAATACCAGTCGTCATGCTCAATTCATTAACTGTCAAGGTTTGCTTCAGTTCATCCAAGCCTTGCTTAATATCGCTGTCTGCTTGTGTCAGCTCCGACTTAAGCGTATCGATATCAGCTTGCTCCAGCTGGAAGTAGCTGCGGTATTCCTCTTTCGACATCAGATCCAGCAATGCTGGCAGCGCATCCTTCACGAATGTAGTTGCCGCTTGATCGAAGTTGTCTTTCGTAACTGCGAACTTAACAACCTGCTTTGCTTTCACATCCTCAGGAAGACCTGCATCTTTCACAGCGATATCCTTGAAGTATGTCTTCTCATCGAACTTGCTAACCACACTAGAGAAGAATTCACTGCTGAATTTACGCGTTGTTTCCATATTCGTCATAAACGAGATATCTTGACCGCTCTCTTCAGCCAGCTGCTTCATATCAAGTTCAATGAATTTATCAACCATTTCTGCCGGCATTGGCAGCATCGGGATATTCGGTACTTTAACATACAGCTTATCCTGAGCCATCATCATCGGAAGTTCGAATTTAAGAGCCATGTCGCCAGGAATCTCAACGCCTAGCTTCATATCTGCTTGCATAGGCTCTTGCTGAATTGCACCTGAAATATCAAGCTTAGCATTCTTGAACATCGTGAGCATAGCGCCGATATCTTCGCCAGCAAACGATTCACCGCTCAATTGGAGGTCATCCACAGCAACTGAGGATGTGAATGCATATGATTTCATCTCAAGAGATTTGTTAAATGCACTCTCTACCGCTTCTTTCGAGCTTTGCTTAGCACCGCAACCTGTGACTACAAGTACTGATGCAAGCATCATAGCCAAGGCGCCTTTCATCCATTTCTTCTTCAAAGTATTCTCCCCCATCAAATTCCTTTTTGTTACCCATACCCAATTGATATTACCTTATCTATTCTTATTTGGAAATAGCTAATAAGTAATAATATTTGTCGGATATAGGAAAATATGAGACTCTCGCCCTATGAAAACGAGGGGAATATTTAATTTTTTACAGAAAGTAAACATATCCTTACGAAATTAGTGAATCGCATTCTTCTTGAAGCGTCCACCTTTAACATCATGAATATTGCCAATAGCCAAGAAGGCATGCGGATCATGCTCTTCCACGATCGATTTCAATTTAGATTCTTCCAGTCGAGTTATAACCGTAAAAATAACCTTGCGATCATCACCTGAATAACCGCCTTCACCGTTCATATATGTCACGCCGCGTCCTAATCTGCTAAGGAGCGCATCGCCAATATCTTTGTAATTATCACTGATAATCCAGACTGACTTGGATTCATTCAGACCTTCTATCGTGATATCGATCACCTTATAGGCAATGTAATAAGCAATAAGTGAGAACATTGCTTTTTCAAAGCCAAATACGAATCCAGCGATCGTCATAATAAATAAGTTAAAGAACATCACAAACTCACCAACAGAAAATGGAGACTTCTTCGAGAACAGTATCGCGACGATCTCCGTACCGTCCAGTGATCCGCCGAATCGGACCGTGATACCAACACCAATACCAAGTATAAACCCGCCGTACACTACGGCAAGCATGCTATTCGTAACAAATGGGTCAACCGGATGCAATAAAGCTGTACTAATGGACATAACGGTTATCCCCAGCAGCGTAGACAATGCAAACGTCTTTCCGATCTGCTTATAGCCAATGATAAGAAACGGCAAGTTTAACAAGAATAAAAATACTCCAAGCGGCAATCCCGTGAGATGTGACAGGATAATGGAGATACCTGCGATGCCTCCGTCCGTCATCTGGTTCGGAACGAGAAATAGTTCAAGTCCTACTGCCATCAATATGGCGCCTACTGAGATGAAAAATACTCGCTTAATAATGTTCGTCCATCTCAATCTACCATGTTTGAGTGGAGCGAATGCAGGGACTGCTGATTCTGCTGCTTTCATGTTGGTTTGTTTTTGTTCTGTCATCAAATTCCCCCTCTGGATATTATTATTACACTATCTCTATCTATTATATCGGATTTCGCAGCCCATGGCACGTACCAAATCCTTTAAATGTAAAAATAGAAGACCTCCTTATACCTCCCGATCAGCTGAAGTTATTGCTGTGGTTGGAAAGAAAGTCTTCTGCATTCACATGATTTACCACGTTACTAAATTGTGTACAATATTACTCAGCCTTCTGGATTATGATGATCCACGTGGTTCCTGCTCTTAACCTTTTTCGAACCTGACAGCGGTTCCTGCTGAGCTCCTCGATCATCGCCTGCATGGTGCCGTTGTCCCTGATTCGCTTTAGATTCTGGAACTGGCACCGCCTTAGACTTTGCCATCTGCTCATCTCCTTTTCAATGCAATCTATACAACTCTATACCGAATCTGATGCCGGATGATCGTGGTTCAGCGCATCCTGATGGCGTCGATCATTATGATCCTGCTGCAGCTGCTGTGCATGATGCGAATTAACGGCTTGTTCATCCAATCGTTTTGCGACGTTCGATAAGTTCTTATCTTTTCCATTAGCTTGAGTCATGCTTCATCCTCCTCTTGCGGAGACGCTACGATTGCTTATGAGTCACGCTCTGCAGCGCCTGTGCACATTCATGAATATGTCGAATATAGTTCTGTGTCATTTCCTGAATGACCTCGGTACGCTCATCTACCGTCTGGCCATCCCGTTCAACATCGACCAGTTGTACATTTACCTCACGAGAATCTACATAAGCACACGCAAAATCAAAGGAGTACATCTGGCGCCCCGCATTATCGATATGAATGCGAAATCCTTCTGGAACAGCTTCATCTGTCAAAATGGTCGCCTTATCCCATGGTTCCAACTTCTCAGGGAGCGTCTCCTGCCAGGCCTGAACCAGCGTTTGCTGATCAACTTGAAGAGTATCTTCACTATGGTTATACATGAAATCACCACCTCCACTGTTCACAATTACAGTGTGCGGATGGTGCGCTGCTTTTATGCAGGTTGAGAGCAGAAAGGAACGGCGAACAAATACCAAAAAAGCCATATCACTAAGTGATATGGCTTGTTCATTCGCAATATGGCGGAGAGGATGGGATTCGAACCCATGTGGGCTTGCACCCTAACGGTTTTCAAGACCGCCCCGTTATGACCACTTCGGTACCTCTCCATATGATCGTCGACCAAAGTCGACAATCAAGATTATAGCATGCTTACCTCATGTAATCAAGCACTCATTTGGTATTTGTAATAACTTCTAGTCCACCCATATATGTACGTAGCGCTTCAGGGACAATAATTGATCCATCTTCCTGCTGATAGTTCTCCATAATGGCAGCTACTGTACGGCCTATCGCCAGTCCTGAGCCGTTCAATGTGTGCACGAATTCAGGCTTCGACTTCGTATCACGGCGGAAACGAATATTGGCACGGCGAGCTTGGAAATCCTCAAAGTTCGAGCAGGAGGAAATCTCGCGGTACGTGCCGCCGCTTGGCAACCATACCTCGATGTCATACGTCTTAGCGGAGCTAAAGCCAATATCGCCCGTACAGAGCGTCATAACGCGGTATGGGAGCTTCAGCAGCTGCAAGATGCGCTCTGCTTGACGTGTAAGGCTCTCCAGAGCCTCATACGAATCCTCTGGCTTCACCAGCTTTACCAGCTCCACCTTATTGAATTGGTGCTGACGAATCAATCCGCGCGTGTCACGGCCGGCAGCTCCAGCTTCTGAACGGAAGCAGGCGCTGAATGCTGTGTAATTGCGCGGCATTTCTTCCGCGGTTATGATCTCATCGCGGTGATAGTTCGTTACCGGAACCTCAGCCGTAGGAATGAGGTAATAGTCCGTACCTTGCAGCTTGAACAGATCCTCTTCGAACTTTGGCAGTTGACCTGTGCCATACAAGCTGTCGCGGTTTGCGATATAAGGCGTCATCAGCTCTTCATAACCATGCTCAGTTGTATGTACATCCAGCATAAAGCTGATCAACGCACGCTCAAGTCGCGCACCCGCCTTCTTATAGAACACGAAGCGAGAACCTGTTACTTTAGCTGCTCGTTCAAAGTCCAGAATGTCCAGATCGGCAGCCAGATCCCAATGCGCCTTCGGCTCAAAGCTGAATTCTCTCGGCTCTGCCCAGCGTCGCACCTCGATGTTTTCGTCCTCCGACAAGCCTACCGGCACCGACTCATGCGGAATGTTTGGAATCGCTAACACAAGCTCGTCTATTTGCTCTTCAATGGAACGGATCTCGTCATCCAGCTCCTTAATGCGATCACCTACTTGACGCATCTCAGCAATCACATCGTCAGCAGGCTGACCTGCTTTCTTAAGCTTGGCTACCTCTTGCGATACCGTATTGCGTCGACTCTTCAATTGCTCGGTTTCTTGCAGCATCTCCCGACGCTTCGTATCCAGTTCTGGGAACGCGGCAATCATCTCCGGCGATTTCCCACGGTTCTTGAGTGCTTGTTCCACACTTCCGAACTCGTTGCGTAAATTTTTGATATCCAACATGGGTATCCCCCCTACAAATAGAAAAGGCTATTTTCCTCTAATAATCTATTATAAAGTGTGTGTCAAATAAAAACACCTTAACCCTATCCCATATGGGAAAAAGGGTCAAGGCGTTAAGTCATATACAATTAAAACCGTTAACGGATGTATTCTATTTAACGAGAAGCTGCTTCGTGCTCGCGAACCATCTCTACAAAGTATTGATGCAAGCTCATATCATCCGTCAACTCAGGATGGAATGAACAGGCCAACAGATGCCCTTGGCGTGCGGTGACGATCTCTTTATTGTACTCACAGAGCACGTCTACAGCCCCACCAACAGCTTCGATCAGCGGCGCCCGGATAAATACCGCCCGCACGGGTTGATCGATTCCTGACACGTCCAGATCCGTCTCAAAGCTTTCTCGTTGACGTCCGAAGGCATTGCGTCGAACCTGCATGTCCATTAGGCCAAGATGCGGCTCTTCCGGTCCTTCACTGCCGTTAATATGAGAAGCCAGCGCGATGAGTCCGGCACAAGTGCCGAATATAGGCTTGCCTTGCTTTGAGAACGATTGAATGGCTTCTATAAAACCATACTTTCGCATCAGCTTGCCAATCGTAGTACTTTCCCCACCAGGTATGATGAGACCTTCTACGCCTTCCAGTTCTTGCGGCCACTTGATCGCAACAGCCTCTGAACCCGCGGCATTCAGGCTCCGGATATGTTCAGCAACTGCACCTTGCAGCGCCAGTACCCCGATCTTCATGCAGCTAACCTTCTTTCTAATCTATACTTCTATAGATACCGAATCTATATGATTACCAGCCTCGATCTTGCATCCGTTCGGATGGTGACAGCTTGGAGATCTCGATGCCCTTCATCGGAGTTCCGAGGTTCTTCGATACGCGAGCAATCAATTCGTAGTCTGTAAAATGTGTTGTTGCTTCCACGATAGCACGGGCAAACTTCTCTGGGCTGTCGGACTTGAAGATACCAGAGCCGACAAATACGCCGTCAGCGCCAAGATGCATCATCAGCGCAGCGTCAGCAGGTGTTGCTACACCACCAGCAGCGAAGTTAACAACCGGCAGCTTGCCGCTTGCATGGACTTGAACCAGCAGATCGTAAGCTACGCCGAGGTTCTTCGCTTCCGCATACAGTTCATCCTTGGACAGGTTCTGCACCTTGCGAATCTGACCGTTGATCAGACGCATATGACGAACTGCTTCCACGATGTTTCCTGTTCCCGGCTCGCCCTTAGTACGAAGCATAGCTGCACCTTCACCGATGCGGCGAAGCGCTTCGCCCAAGTCTTTCGCTCCACATACAAATGGAACAGTGAACTCATTCTTGTCGATGTGGTAAACCTCATCAGCAGGAGTTAGTACTTCGGATTCATCAATATAGTCCACGCCCATGGATTCCAATACTTTAGCTTCCACGTAATGACCGATACGTGCCTTCGCCATTACTGGGATTGAAACAACCTTCATGACCTCTTCCATAATAGTCGGATCTGCCATGCGAGCTACGCCGCCAGCAGCACGAATATCTGATGGTACACGCTCCAGCGCCATTACTGCTGTTGCGCCAGCAGCTTCGGCAATCTTAGCTTGCTCCGCATTCATGACGTCCATAATGACGCCGCCTTTTTGCATTTCAGCCATACCACGTTTAACTCGAGATGTTCCCGTTTCCATCCTATTAGCCTCCTGCCATATCAAGCTCTTTTAGAGCTCCTATAAGTTCACCCGTTTATTGTACATGAATGAATTTGTATAGGCAACTGTGTTTGTCGGAATTCTATGAATTAAAACAAATCTCCGATTGAGTAAAACAAATCGACAAAGAATTCCTTAATACCACGAAGGAATAGTCTCCACCAGCTGCCCTTCTCTACATCTTCCGATGCAATCAGATTGACCGTCTGTTTCTGTTCGCCGCTCTTGCCTTTATACGTGTAGGTAATCTCGCCAACCTTCTGACCGCTCTTGATTGGAGCGACCAGTTCTTCCTCAGGTGTGAGCTTCACATCTGAAGTCAAGCTGCTCTCGTCAAAGTTCGATCCTCTATCCACAACGAAAGATACGTTCTTCTCTGTTACCACTGGCACTGTAGTGGATACACCCTTAACGATAGGAGCCGTTTCATGGCCGGCAACGGTTTGCTTAGGTGCGATCGCTTGCTTTACTTCGTAGTTAGTATAACCATAATCCATAAGCTTAGCAGTATCCAAGAAGCGCTGCTCTTTGGAGTCTGTGCCCATAACAACGGAGATCAGACGCATGCCATCACGTTCCGCCGTACCCGCGAAGCAGTATCCAGCTTGATCCGTAAAGCCCGTCTTCATGCCATCCAGGCCATCATAAGCGTAGCGCTTGAAGTTAGGAACATCCTTGTTCGCTTCGAGCATCCAGTTCAAGTTCTCAATCGAAGCTGTGTCGCGTTCACGGAACTTATATTTTTGAATCGTCGTAAAATCTCTGAATTCTGGATGATCTACAACGATAGCGCGCACTAGCTTAGAGACGTCTTGAGCTGACATCTGTGTCTCCTGATCGCCGCTTGGACGGAACTCTTCAGGCATATCGCTGGAATCCAGTCCCGTTGCGTTAATAAAATGAGCAGTTTCCATTCCTAATCGTTTAGCGGTGTCGTTCATCAGCTTGACGAACTCCTGCTCTGAGCCGCCTGCTGCGTACTCAGCCAGCGCTACGGCTGCGTCATTTGCTGAACCGATCGCCATCGCGATGTATAGATCTTTAACCGTATGCTTGTCATTCTCCGCCAAGTAGATTTTTGAGCCTTGCTGCAAGGACGCATTCTTGCCTGCTGTGACTTGATCTTCCCATGAGATCTCGCCGCTCTTCACCTTTTCCAGAATGATATATTCTGTCATCATCTTCGTCATACTTGCTGGCGGCAAAGGAACATGGGAGTTGATATCAACGATCATCTGACCTGTCGACGCTTCCATTAAGATGTAAGAACTACCATTAAGACCTAGCGACTCTTTAGTCGGTGAGGCAGTTGGGGCCTGTGTAGTAGCAGGCTGTGCTGCAGGTTTTTCTGTTTTCGTAGTTTGCTGAGTTGCTGCCTCTGCTAGAACCACTCCTGTTGATGGCAGCAGTGTAAAGGCCAATATATTACAAGCGGTCACAAGCGCGACTACACGTTTCCATGATCGTTTATTTTTCTTCACTGAAGTTGTTTCTTTATTCGTAAACACTCTTATAATTCCTCCCTAGTAAAACCATATGAAGCTATTCTACCATAGCCTGCTAGACAAAAAAAAGACAGGGTATAAACCCTGTCTCGTTTTATACAATATTATGGTATTACAGTGAATAGTTTGGAGCTTCCTTCGTGATCTGTACATCATGAGGATGGCTCTCACGCAAACCAGCACCGGTAATACGTACAAACTCTGTATCGTTCTGAAGCTCTGACAGACTAGCCGCTCCACAATAGCCCATGCCAGCCTTCAAACCACCCAACAATTGGTGAATCGTATCGGCAAGCGGCCCTTTGTAAGCAACGCGTCCTTCGATACCTTCTGGAACAAGTTTCTTCTCATTGCTGCTTTCTTGGAAGTAACGGTCCTTAGAACCTTGCTTCATAGCGCCAAGGGAACCCATGCCGCGATATACTTTGTATCGGCGTCCTTGATAAATCTCGGATTCGCCTGGGCTTTCCTCTGTGCCTGCAAACAAGCTGCCAAGCATAACTGCACTTGCCCCTGCTGCAATAGCTTTCGTAATGTCACCGGAGTATTTAATACCGCCGTCAGCGATAACAGGTACGCCATACTGACGTGCAACTGTTGCGCAATCATATACGGCCGTAATCTGTGGAACACCGATACCAGCGATAACGCGAGTCGTACAGATGGAACCTGGTCCGATACCGACTTTAACGATAGAAGCGCCTGCTTCGATCAAGTCGCGAGTTGCTTCGCCTGTAGCTACATTACCTGCAATGATTGTTAATTCAGGATTGTTTTTTCGAATTTCGCGAACTGCGTTAATGATGTTGATGTGATGTCCGTGTGCGGAATCGACAACGATAACATCTACTCCTGCTTGTACGAGAGCTGCTACGCGTTCGGATGTATCCTTGGAGATACCAACCGCTGCACCAACTAACAGGCGTCCTTGTGCATCTTTGGCTGCTTTCGGATATTGAATAGCTTTCTCAATATCTTTGATAGTGATAAGTCCTTTAAGCGTGTTGTCACTATCAACCAGCGGCAGCTTCTCGATCTTATGTTTCTGAAGAATAACTTCAGCTTGTTGAAGCGTTGTACCTACCGGCGCCGTAACGAGGTTCTCCTTCGTCATGACTTCTTGGATCTGAATGTTGAAGTCATGTACGAAACGAAGGTCGCGGTTAGTCAAGATACCGATAAGCTTGTTATGTTCGTCCACAATCGGGACACCGGAAATGCGGTATTTGCCCATCAATTTATCAGCTTCAGCTACTGTATGCGCTGGTGATAAGGAGAAAGGATTGGTAATAACTCCGCTCTCAGAACGCTTAACGCGGTCAACTTCCTCAGCTTGCTGTTCTACAGGCATGTTCTTATGAATAATACCAACACCGCCTTCACGGGCGATCGCAATCGCAAGCGGCGCTTCTGTTACTGTATCCATACCCGCACTGATAAACGGAACGTTCAACTTGACCTTGTCGCTTAGTCGCGTGGAAACATCGGTTTCCATCGGGAGTACGCTCGATTTACGAGGTACCAACAGAACATCGTCAAAAGTTAATCCTTCTTTAGCAAATTTACTTTCCCACACCAGAGTGTTCCTCCTTAGCTATTGAGCTTGTACATGTCTATTCATGATGTACAAAGCTAGTCTAATGTCTATTGTCGCTTAGATATTATGCCAATATTAGCAGAGCCCAAAAGGGGTGTCAAGGACGAGAGCCCCCCTCTAACAGTCGTAAACGGTTACATATGGTTGTGGGGGAAATTTTTTTAAAAACTCTGGTAATATATTCTTTTATTAGGGTGGCGGAGACCATAATCAAGCTTAATATGCTCACCAACAAGGTTATCAATACAGCTTGAACTGCAGCAAAAAGCCTGCTGTCGATTCAAGATCCACAGTGGGGTCGAGTGCGCTCGATGAACTCCTCTATCGTTATATCATCAGACATGTTTCATATGCCGTGTATCTGTTGAATTAACTGCATTTCGTGCAGCTAGTATGTAGTGTCTGTATGTTGGCTGAGTGCTTACTGCATAATGTGCATCTATTTCAGCTACTTTTAGGTTCATTGCCCGATTCCGACCGAAATAAATGCCCGAAATGCATCTAATTTGTGTTCTAGGGCTATCATCCCTGCAATTAGATGCACAAAATGCATCTAGCCCGTGAGGCGCAAGCCTTGCACATAGAAAAAGCCCGCTGTCGATTCGAGATCAACAGCGGGCTTTAGTTAGCTTGGCGACGTCCTACTCTCCCAGGACCCTGCGGTCCAAGTACCATCGGCGATGAAGGGCT
>NZ_JBTGUH010000010.1:0-131540 GCF_054343325.1 Paenibacillus marinisediminis | reverse complement strand
CGCATGTTCAAATCGTGTCATCCCGACCATCAATATGCGGGTGTAGTTCAATGGTAGAACTTTAGCCTTCCAAGCTAATAGCGTGGGTTCGATTCCCATCACCCGCTCCATAATAATAACAGTAGACGCCAATGGGCGTTTTTTTTGTTATATAGATACTGTCGATAATATCACCGGTTGCAAGCTGTAGCTTTATGCTAAGACTAGTGTTCAGTTCTCCTGTTACTTCAATCATAACTCGAATTTCAATCTCTAAGGTGAATCTTACTGTGAAACGGTGACCATTTAACGTGTTTCGGACACGATAAAAGGGATATTCCCCGTTACAGAATGGTAAGCGAGCTCCATGGGAGAGATAACGGGGGAAAACCGTCTTACGCGAGGACGGTCATGAGCTAACGAGGCTCTAAGAGCGCTCTAACAGGGATATTCCCCGTTACAGAGTGAAGAGTGAGCTCAAGGTAGGAGATAACGTGGAAAAACCGTCTAACGCGAATGACGGCTACGATCGAGGACAACCACGAGCGAGCACAGTCATAAATAAATTGACCGGAGTTCAAGCGCTGGTCGAGGATTCATTTTCTATAACCAAAATGGGCACTGTAAAGGAAAACCGCAACACTCTGATGAATCTGACACAGCAGGGAACTAGGCCAAATATATTGATGACAATTGTCAACAAAATCAATTTACATATATCCTATATAAGCGTTTACAGCAAGTAAGCTGACTGAAAACGGATGTAACTTTCAAATAAAACTAAAGATTTTCGTTTCGAATTATAGTATGATGTAAAGAAAGTCAAAAACAGTGCGAACTGCGAGTGGAGATGGGGGAGACGAATGACCGACTTAACGATAACCGCAAACAAAGCGAATTCCAACAACCTGCTGCGGCGAGACGTTCGTTTTCTAGGAAATATCCTTGGCGAAGTGCTTGTCCATCAAGGCGGTAACGAATTACTTAACATCGTTGAAAAGATTCGCGAGCTAAGCAAATCATTGCGTGTTGTACATTTACCGGAGTTATACGAGGAGTTTAAACAGCTAGTTAATACGTTAAATCCTGAAATTCGTCACCAGGTGATTCGGGCATTTGCGATTTATTTTCAACTAGTCAATATTGCAGAACAGAATCATCGCATTCGACGCAAACGTGATTATGAGCGTTCTGCTGGAGAAACGGTGCAGCCTGGCTCGATCGAAAGTGTCATTCTTGAATTTCAGGAGCGCCAAGTGGATGTAGTGGAGATCCAGGACATCCTAGAAACGATATCTCTGGAGCTCGTGATGACGGCCCATCCAACCGAAGCTATGCGCCGTGCGATTCTCGATATTAATAAGCGTATTTCTGCAGACGTAATGGAGCTCGATAACCCAACGCTAACATACCGTGAGCGTGAGCAGCTTCGAGCGAAGCTTCTAAACGAAATTATCACGCTCTGGCAGACCGATGAACTTCGCGACCGTAAGCCTACGGTACTGGACGAAGTACGCAACGGTCTTTATTACATTCACGAGACTCTATTCGATGTACTGCCAGACGTCTATCACGAACTGGAGCGTTGTCTGGACAAGTATTACCCAACTCGGACATGGCATGCGCCAACTTATTTGAAGTTTGGCTCCTGGATCGGTGGAGACCGCGACGGCAACCCGTCAGTTACGTCATCCGTAACATGGGAAACACTGCAGATGCACCGTCAATTGGCTATTCGCAAATACGAAGAGCGCTGCAAGCAATTGTTCCGCTCGTTGACATTCAGTACGACGATTGTTCAGATCAGCGATGAGCTCAAGCAATCAATTGAGCAAGATAAACAGCTGATTGATCTGAAGAACATGCCGGAATGGCTTAACCACAGAGAACCATACCGTATCAAACTTACTTATATGGTCGAGAAGCTGCGCAATATTCTGGATGAATCCACAGAAGGAACTACGCAACGATACAACTCGGCAAATGAATTCATAGAGGATCTGAAGATCATCGATCGCAGCCTGCGTCATCACTTTGCTGACTATGCGGCTGATACGCATGTGAAGAAGCTAATCCGTCAAGCTGAACTGTTCGGCTTCCATATGTCGACGCTCGATATTCGTCAGCACAGTCAAGAGCATGAGAATGCGATGACGGAAATCTTGGCTAAGATGAATATTGTTCAGAACTACGGTTCGTTATCCGAAGCAGAGAAGATCGAGCTGATGGAGCGATTGCTCAACGATCCACGTCCGCTAACGTCGCCGTATATTCAATACACGGAATCAACAGAGGAATGTCTAAACGTTTATCGTACCGTATTCAAGGCACAGAAGGAATTCGGCACGAACTGCATTACAAGCTACCTGATCAGTATGACGAACGGGGCTAGCGACATTCTGGAAGTTATGCTGCTTGCGAAGGAAGTTGGTCTCTTCTATAAACAGCAAGATGGAACAGTATGCTGTACGCTGCAAGCTGTACCGCTGTTTGAAACGATTGATGACCTGCATGAAGCGCCAGCCATCATGAAGCTGTTGTTTGAGATGCCGATCTACCGTCAAGCTGTAGAGTCCATGAATAACCTGCAAGAGATCATGCTCGGTTATTCGGACAGCAATAAAGACGGCGGTGTGGTAACAGCGAACTGGGAACTTCGCGTAGCACTGAAGGATCTGACTGCAGCAGCACAAGAGTATGATGTGAAGCTAAAGTTCTTCCATGGCCGCGGAGGTGCCCTCGGTCGCGGAGGTATGCCGCTTAACCGCAGTATCATGGCGCAACCGCCTAGCACAATTGGCGGAGGCATCAAGATCACGGAGCAGGGTGAAGTATTGTCCTCCCGTTATGCGATGCAGGGCATTGCCTATCGCAGCCTAGAGCAGGCTACGTCTGCGCTGCTGCAAGCCGCTATGCTCGCCCGCACGCCGCAAAGCGATCCTAAGGAAGCAGAGTGGGAGCAAACGATTAAGGGCATCTCAGAGACTGCTCTTGAGAAGTATCAAGACCTTATCTTCCGTGACCCTGGCTTCTTGACGTTCTTTAAGGAATCAACACCGCTTCCGGAGATCGGTGAATTGAATATCGGTTCTAGACCTTCGAAGCGTAAAAATAGCGACAAGTTTGAGGATCTGCGTGCGATTCCATGGGTATTTGCATGGACGCAAAGTCGATACCTGCTGCCTGCATGGTACGCGGCTGGTACGGCGCTGCAGAAGTTCTACGATAACAAACCTGAGAAGCTGGCAGAGCTTCGCGAGATGTACGCACAGTTCTCCTTCTTCCAATCGTTGATTGACAATCTGCAGATGGCGCTTGCCAAGGCTGATCTGAACATTGCGAAGGAATATGCAGCGATGATTAAGGATACTGAAATTCGTGAGCGTATATTTGGTTGCATTGAGGAAGAATATGCTTTAACATCTAAATTACTGCTGGAAATTACGGGACAGAAAGAAATTCTCGATAATGTTCCAGTCATTCTAGAATCGATAAAACTTCGCAACCCGTATGTCGATCCACTTAGCTATCTGCAAGTGCAGCTGCTGAGTGAACTTCGCGCGCTGCGTGAGCAGGGACAGGATGATCCTGAACTCTTACGCGAAGTGCTCTTGACGATTAACGGAATTGCTTCTGGAGTTAGAAATACGGGCTGATGCCCGCTTAAGCTGAATATAGTGGGTTGCCCGAACACGGCGTATCGAGCGGCTGTTTCGCTTGATGGGGTCGAGTCCTGCTGAGGCAGGGCTCGACTTTTCCTGTGTTATGAAATAGAGGAATTGATTCTTATAGGTGTTCAAAGGTTTAGGATGAAATCTTCCGGCGATATGCTTGCCTTTGCGCAAGGCTACACGGCGCCTCAAGTAACGATAAGTCAGATAGGGTGGAGCGCGGAAAGCTAATGACTTGCTGCGCGCTTAAGCCCACATACGAAGCGCATATCCTTCACAAGTGAAGGAAGGTGCATGCTGCTAGCCGCCTTGATTAACCATATTCCAACGTTACCCTCGATTATAAAGTTACGTTGGAGTAGAAGCAGCCTGACCCCCATCATATGCGCGGGTTCATAATGTGATAACGGTCATCTTACATGGGTTGCTTCTTGAACAGGTCATTATGCTCCAATGGCTCGGAGTCCTGCTCATCATGGCCGGTATTGTCATTGCAGAGCAAACAGCAAACAGATTCGGCACCATTGAGCAAAGAGGACGGAGGGAGACTGTTGGATACACTTGAAAAGCGATTGGCAATGCTTGCGCAGAACGGTGATACGCGGGCATTTGCCGAGATCGTTGAACTGTACAAAGACAAAATCTTTCACCTCGCTTATCGTATGCTAAGCAACCGTCATGAAGCGGAGGACGTGGTACAAGATACGTTTCTGCGGGTATATCGGAATCTACACCGCTATGATTCCAATCAGAAGTTCTCAACCTGGATATATCGCATTGCGACTAATCTGTGCATCGACCGACTACGCAAACGCAAACCAAGCTACTCGCTTGACGCGGAAATGAACGATCAAGAAGGCGTCGACGGCTACGCTATGATCCCAAGCGATGATCGAACGCCAGAATCCTATCTGCTCGTCAGTGAGACGCAGCGGATGATCCATGAAGCGATTGAGACTCTGCCTGCTAAGTATAAGTCGGTCATGGTGCTGCGATATTTGCAGGACATGTCCTTGCAGGAGATAAGCGATGTATTAGATATGCCGGTTACTACGATCAAAACTCGTGTTCACCGGGGACGTGAATTTTTACGCAAGAAGCTTGAACATAAGCTTTGAAAAAAATAGCAGTATAAAACTATGAAACGATTTCGCTTGGATGACGTATCGTATAACAACAGCAGATAATTGCCACACTTGTTTCTATACTAGACGAGAGTGGAACTGCTGTATATGCATGTGAAGACCCCATGAAAGGACTGGCTCAGATGGATTGCAAACAAGCCGTCTCATTGATGCATGATTTACTGGATGACGATCTGGAGCGATCATGCGCATTAGAACTAAAAGAGCATATGCTTGCATGCCCGGCTTGCCGTGAGCAATTCCGTCAGTTAGAATCGACGGAGCGTCTGTTGTACGGATTCAATCATCGTTTGCAGCCGCCGGCAGATGATCTAACGGATCGTATCATGGCAGTCATACCGAAGCCGAAGAAGCAAAGCCCGTTATTCTTATGGGCAAAGAGACATCCTGCTATTACGGTTGCGGCCGTATTTGTACTTGTCATGATGTCCAGCGCGCTCAGCATGTGGAATTCCGACCAGCAGATGCTTGTGAAGGGCTCACAACTCGACGGAATAATCCTAGAGAACAACAAGGTTATCGTTCCGAGCGGCAAAGTGGTTAAAGGAGATTTAACTATACACAACGGCGAAGCTGAGGTATACGGAGAAGTAGAGGGTAACCTGACTGTGGTTGATGGCAACCTGTATCAAGCTTCAACAGCACATATTACTGGATCCGTCCAACAGATCGATGAAGCCCTTGATTGGCTATGGTACCAGATATCAAGCCTGTTCACGCGTACGGCATCCATACCGTAAGTCTTTATAGCTGCTTTTGTTATCGTTGTATAGGTTGATAACAGCTCTTCTGCGTTATGGCAGAAGAGTTTTTTATTTTATGGAAAAGGAATTTTGCGTCGAATTGCCGAAAAGGTTATAGTTATATAAGACAGAAGGATGATCTTATTTGGACATGCCGGGGGTACCTTCATGAATTATTTCGCAGATATGACGTGGCAAGATATGATCAAGGATATTCTTGATATCTTGATCGTCAGCTACTTTATTTATAAATTATTAGTTCTGATCCGAGGCACGAGAGCCGTTCAATTGTTGAAGGGTATATTAGTTCTCGTCGCGACATGGGCATTGAGCACGTGGTTTGGATTGTATACCTTAGAATGGTTGATGAACCAGGTGTTCACCTTCGGGGTGATCGCATTGGTCATCATTTTTCAGCCTGAGCTTAGAAGGGCATTAGAACAGCTCGGACGAGGTAAAATATTTGGTGGAAGATCGAGCAATGAGAAGGATGAGACCGGTCGTGTAATCGGCGAGTTGATTAAAGCGGTCAATCACATGTCTCGTCGCAAAATAGGCGCGTTAATCGTGTTCGAACGCAGTACGGGGCTGAATGAGTACATCGAATCCGGGATTGCGATGCATTCTCACATCAGTTCTGAGCTTCTGATCAATATCTTTATTCCGAATACACCGCTGCATGACGGCGCAGTTATCGTGAGGGGAGATTCGATCGCGGCAGCGGCGTGTTATTTGCCATTGTCCGAGAATCCATTCATAAGCAAAGAGCTGGGTACACGTCATCGTGCCGGTATAGGCATCAGTGAGGTAGGAGATGCAGTCTCGATCATCGTGTCGGAGGAAACAGGACAAGTATCATTGGCCTTAAATGGACAAGTTGTACGGGATATTAAAGAAGAATCTCTCATCTCCAAGCTGTTTGAAGAACTTAAGCCGAAGGCCAAGAAGGAGCTATGGCAGTTCTGGAAGCGGAAAGGTGAGCACAATGGATAAGTGGCTATTAAATAACACATCGACTAAAATAATCGCTTTGGTGCTGGGTGTGCTGTTGTTTATTGTCGTACATAAAGAGGATGCCAGTACAGTAGCTACCCAGCCCACTATGGTGACCAAATGGATTAATTCTGTAGCTGTGCAGACGGTCGGATTAGATCCAGAAACCATGCACATTCGTTCAATGTCATCGGAAACGATCAGGATTCAAGTAAGAGGGAAGAAGGCTACGCTTGAAACGACCCAACCCGCTGATTATAAGGTGGTGCTGGACCTTACGGGATATGGAGAAGGCAGGCATGTCATCCCGCTGAAATTTGAGGTTCCAGATAATATTGAAATGATTCAGATGTCACCTTCTATGGTTACGGTTGAATTGGAGAGTGTGCAGACGCAGCAGTTCGAAGTGCAGGCTAAGACGGAAGGTACTCCGGAAGTGGGATATACCGCGGGAACACCGATCATAAGGCCTACTAATCGCGTACATGTCACGCTGCCTACGACTCGTATGAATGAAGTGAAGTCCGTGAGCGCTGTAGTCAAGATAGATAAAGCTAATACATCTGTTATACAGAAGCAGGCCAAGCTCACGGCATATGACGCTGCAGGCAGAGAGATGAAGGATGCTGTCATAACACCTTCTGTTGTGGAAGTCGAGATTCCGATTACGAAGCCGTTCAAGAGCGTACCTCTTCAGATCAATCAGAGAGGCTCCTTGCCGGCGGGCTTATCTGTTGCTTCCATTGAGCCATCGGTGAATACGGTGACCTTATACGGTGCGACGAAAGAGCTGGAGAAGATCGATATCTATGACAGTGTTCAAGTCAATACTTCTGATTTCACAGCAGCGGGTGAGTATACCGTTAATGTGAAGTTGACGCCGCCTCCAAACATTGAGAAAATAGAACCAAGCGAAATCGCAGTCAAGGTAACGATCGCTGCGGATGTGCAGAGGGTTATCAAAGACGTACCGATTACGCTGACAGGTGAAAGCGATCGTCTCATAACGTCAATTACGGAACCGGCTTCCCGTAAATACGACGTGACTGTTATAGGAGCACCGAATGTGGTTGAGAACTTGACGGCGAAGGATGTTCAGCTTATTGCCAACGTGAATGATCTGCCTCCTGGGACGCATCAAGTCGCTCTGCAGGTCAATCTGCCTAGGTTCGTTAAACTCGTGGATCCTGCGGGCTATCAGGTGGTCATCTTCATTCAGGAGAAGGAGCAGCCAGCTGTGACGCCACCAGAGCCAAATCCGGATCCAGGGTCAGAAACCACACCTCCAGAAGATTCTTCGACCAATGTGGATCACGGAGGAGAAGCACCTAAAGAGAACGAACATGAGGTGACTTCTAAGGGCTAATGAAATTATACTGAAATGACATTCGATAAAAGGGGAATCACGATAGATATGGGGAAATATTTTGGGACTGACGGTGTTCGCGGTGTTGCAAACCGTGAATTGACTGCTGAATTAGCATATAAGATTGGCCGCTGCGGCGGCTATGTATTGACGAAGGAAGTCGCTAAGCCGAAAGTGCTTATCGGTATGGATACACGTGTATCCGGCAAGATGCTGGAGGCTTCGCTGACAGCAGGACTATTGTCCATTGGCGCCGATGTCATCCTGCTCGGTGTCTTGTCGACACCGGCAGTAGCTTACCTGACTCGTACGTTGGGAGCAGATGCAGGTGTTATGATATCTGCTTCACACAATCCGGTTGAAGATAACGGCATTAAATTTTTCGGACGCGACGGCTTTAAGCTGCTTGATGAGACTGAGCTTGAGATTGAAGCGTTGATGGATGAAGCAGTGGATGAGCTGCCTCGTCCGATTGGTGAAGATCTAGGTACAGTGAAGTCTGATTTCGATGCAAAATGGAAGTACACTGAGTATCTGAAATCGACGGTTAAGCATTCATTTGAAGGAATGCGTATCGTGCTGGATTGCGCGAATGGCGCTGCATACGAATTAGCACCTCGACTGTTCCGCGATCTAGGCGCTGAAGTGGTTACAATAGCTGCGGAGCCTACAGGCTTGAACATCAACGATCATTGCGGCTCCACGCATCCAGAAGCGTTGAAGGCGGAAGTGGTGCGTCAGAAGGCTGACCTTGGCCTTGCATTTGATGGCGATGCTGATCGTCTGATTGCCGTTGATGGCAATGGTGAGGAAGTCGATGGGGACCATCTGATGCTTATTTGCGGCGATGCTATGAAGCGGGAAGGCACGCTCAAGTCCGATACGATCGTATCGACTGTGATGAGCAATATTGGCTTCTATAAGGCTGCTGAAAAGCTTGGCCTGCAATCGGCTAAGACGGCTGTAGGCGACCGCTACGTGATGGAAGAGATGCGCCGCGGCGATTACAATTTGGGCGGAGAGCAGTCTGGACATATCATATTCCTCGATCACAGCACGACGGGTGACGGCATCTTATCGGGTATCCAACTGGTTAATACGTTGAAAGGCAGCAATAAGACGCTGGCTGAAGCGAAGACTATGATGCGCCAATACCCGCAGATTCTCGTGAATGTTCGAGTTGTGGATAAGAGCAAATACGCTGGCAATGTCGCTATAGAAGAGGCAGTGGCGGCAGTTGAGAAGGAACTGGGCGATAACGGTCGTGTTCTCGTTCGTCCATCGGGTACTGAATCGCTGATTCGTGTGATGGCGGAAGGACCGGAAGTTGAAATCGTGGAAGCGTACGTGAAGCAGATCGCTGATGTGGTCGAGAGAGAATTGCAATAGATGGTAAATAATTGTAATTGAACATGTTGTATAGCAGCCGCCAATCCTTAGGAATGGCGGTTGTTTGCCTGTTAGAGCAGGCTAGGGGAGGCAAGATACTCCAACCAATTATTGGGGAGCGAAGCTAGAGGTTGCTAACAGAGCACTCCTTGCATATAATAGAGTGTACTCGGGCCTAGAGTTGAGGAGATGGACGAACAGCCGATTCGTGCCATTCCATGTTAGAAGCCGGCGACAAGGGGTACTGAGGCGATTACAGAAGAGAAAGGCAGGGCAGTTATTTTAACGTAAGATGAAGCGCCAGCGCTTGCACACTGCGGACGGCAATCAGTGTCAAGTGGACGAGGTGGAGGTGTTCGAAATGTTCGGCGGGGACCTCCCGGTGTGTCACCGGCACCGTAACGATGTAGCGGAAAACAACGAGGCAACTTGTTGGACAACGCGCATGGAACAGGGTGAAGCTTCAGACTGACCTTATCCGGGAAGCGGATAAGAAGTCGAAGCGATTGTATTATACCGAGGGCTCGTTTGTTGAGGATGAACGGACGAGGTCTATCGTTTTGTGTAATCATTTTATGAAATGATATGAAAATGTAATGTAACATTCGTGACTATATAAATTCAATGAAGAGCTGTCTTGCCTGACACGCCGCACCGAATGAGGAGACTCGATAGGAGTCCAGGGTCATAAGTTGGCGTATAAGTCGCTTGCGATATGTTGGCAGGATGGGTGTATATTCTCCTGTGTAAGATTGTGCAATTTCATAATCCGAACGTATCACATGCATTACGTCATGCTTGTGTGCTCATATGGGCTTCCAGTGCGGTGCTGTCTCAGGGACAGCCATATCGGAGGGAAACTCATATGTGTGGTATTGTCGGTTATATCGGAACTCGTAATTCGCAGGATGTATTGTTGGATGGTCTTAGCAAGCTGGAGTATCGTGGTTATGATTCAGCAGGAATCGCGGTATTTACTTCAGAGGGGCTGCAGGTTCGTAAGGCGCAAGGGCGTCTTGCTGTGCTTGCTGACCGTTTGGAAGGCCAACCGTTGGAAGGCAGCGTCGGCATCGGGCATACCCGTTGGGCGACACATGGCAAGCCATCGGATGCTAACTCTCATCCGCATACAGACACTACGAAGAAATTCTCTGTTGTTCATAACGGCATTATTGAGAACTATATGGATCTGAAGGAAGAGTTGATCGCTGAAGGGATCCAATTTGTTTCGGAAACAGATACAGAGGTTATTTCCCACTTAATCGCCCGTGAGTATGACGGTGACATTGTGAAGGCGGTACAGCGTGCGATTACACATATTAGAGGCGCATTTGCGCTGGGTGTGTTGACGGAGCACGAGCCAGATCGTCTGGTTGCTGTGCGCTGCGCAAGTCCGCTTGTTATCGGGATTGGGGAAGGCGAGAATTTTATTGGTTCGGATATTCCGGCGATTTTGCAATATACACGACGCGTGTATATCTTGAATGACAATGAGATGGCAGTTCTCACGAAGGATGCTGTCGAATTGATGACGATTGAAGGCAATCATATTTCTCGGGAAATGATTGTTGTCGATTGGGATGCTCAGACAGCGGAAAAGGGCGGATACGACCATTTTATGCTGAAGGAAATTCATGAGCAGCCGAAGGCTTACCGCGACACGATGCGTGGACGGATTCTAGAGAATCGTGACGGCGTTAAGTTGATGGAGCTGAAGTCGCTGACAGGTGAGCGATTGGCTCAAATTCGCAATGTGCACATCGTAGCTTGCGGTACTGCTTATCATGCGGGACTCGTTGCAGCTACACTGATTGAGCGTGCTGTAGGCGTGCCAGTGGTGACGGATGTCGCTTCGGAGTACCGTTACCGCAAGCCAATCATTACACCGGATACACTCGTTATCGTAGTGAGCCAATCCGGTGAAACAGCGGATACGCTGGCAGCGCTGCGTGAAGCGAAAAATCATGGCGCGCCAGTGCTGGCCGTGACGAATGTCGTCGGCAGCTCGGTATCGCGTGAAGCGGATGCGACGATCGTGACGCTGGCGGGGCCGGAGATTGCAGTGGCCTCGACGAAGGCGTATACGTCGCAGTTGATTGCATTTATGCTATTCAGCCTCTATTGGGCGCAGGAAACAGGTCGCATGGCGGAAGCTGACATTCGCCGTGAGCTGGCGGCGATTGAAGCATTGCCGGAGCAAGTGGAGCAATTGCTTGCGCAGGCGGATCATATGAAGCGTGATGCAGAGAGCATGGCGCATCATGAGCACATGTTCTTCCTCGGCCGCGGCGTAGACTACGCAGTAGCGTTGGAAGGCTCCTTGAAGCTGAAGGAGATCTCCTACATCCATTCGGAGGCTTATCCAGCGGGCGAGCTGAAGCATGGAACGCTAGCGTTGATCACAGACGGCGTACCGGTAGTTGCGCTCGTTACACAGCCTGAGCTGGTCGAGAAGATGGTGAGCAACATCAAGGAAGTGAAGGCGCGCGGTGGTGTCGTGTACGCGTTCACGAACGAAGAATTCGCTCCGCTGCTCTCGAAGGCGGTGGATGATCTATTCGTCATCCCAACGACGCTGCCTCACTTGAGCCCAGCACTGACGGTAGTACCGCTTCAGTTGCTTGCATACTACGCGTCCTTAGCGCTTGGCCACGACGTGGATAAGCCGCGTAACTTGGCTAAGAGCGTGACGGTGGAGTAAGAGAAAGGCAAGAGTCGTTATTGTTTGTAGACCGCAATTAAAGTCTGCTACTGAGCAAATAAAGTTTACTGTCAAGCCGAGCGAAATTCAGATATTTTTTCTGATTTTCGCTCGGCTTTTTTTTTGATCTTTTCCATAGACAATTTTTACTCAGGCTATTCCTCGATTCTTTTCCGATTATCTTCTTTGCCTCTACAATCCCCAAGAATGCCGCTCTACACCTGCATTCTCAGCGTCATATTTCTGGCTGTAAGTTTGTCTCAAATGCTTCCTCGGCTTTTTTCTCGATTATTTCCCCGATCGATCTCTTCCTAAACCCAGCACTTTCCCTATGATCTTCCCTGCACTTCAGCTCAAACTTATTTTGCTCCGATTCACCTCGATTCTTTGTGGTTTCTCGTGTCTATTTACGGCTTTCATATCAAGCTCTTATTTATTTAACGTGATCAAGGATAGAAATTGAAAAGTGACAGGAAGCCTTGTGGGAGTGAGGCGGATCGGGATTGGTGGGGGAGCGTGGTGAGTGGTAGATTTAGTTGCATGGGGACAATTTCTCAAGCAACATTAAGTGAATTAGAGCAGGGCAGGTATAATTCATCATTGGAGACCATTCTATCCATACATATTTTTTTTAATACTAACTTACAGTGGTTGCTTGTTGGAGATACCCTGATTGAGGATAGTGAAGAGCAAGCATTATTTAATGTATCGCTTGATGACACAGAAATAAAGTTAGTAGATTTGTATAGGAGTTTAATAGATCATGACAAAGAAGAAATCTCTCATTTCATGAGGTTAAAAATTGATCGTTACTGTTAATGCCAATTCATAATATCCAGAAGTTGATGGCGTAAGCTGATGATGGTCGCCAATCTTTCCAGACATGGATAAAGAGAAAGGGAGAATCATGATAACTATCCTTGAATGATGTGCTTGATTATGTGAACATTGATGATCCGATGTTTATTCTGCACGCTGTAGATAAGCGCGTGTGTACAAGCTATGTTGATCATCCTCGCCGAACCGCTCGAAAAGTGATAAACTCCATCGATTGCCCCGTCTGAGAATATATTGCGATCAACACAGGCACCTCACCCTTCGATTCGATACCTCTCGGTACGGCAAGATTGTCTGCTTACTATGTCCAGTGCAATAGTTGGGCGACCGATAATTATCTCAACTAGTTTCCCTCTTATGGTCCCTACTAAATCTCTTGGATTTCTAGCAGGATTGATGTCGTATTTCGTAGAATTAATTAACATAGGACTAAGCAAATTAATAATCTGTTCTATGACATCATATTGTCCATGTAACACATTAAAATAAAGTCATATACATTTGTCTATAGCACTGAAAAGACAATTATGAAAAAAACTGGTGAAGAGCATCGGCTATTCCTACGAGGAGAAGGTGTACAAGTGTTTCACTGTGTATACCCGGTCAACTGGGACGAGCCTCCAGGCATAATTCGTATAGTGGTCGTAGCCATGAAGATGGTGCTCATTCGGGAGAAGATCAAGGGCGAGCAGTTGCGGTTTCTGACAAATGCGATCATTGAACAGGTAAAAGAGAAATATAGAGATTGGCCAATTGAGGCGTAGTAAGGGAAGCCGTAGGTTCTAAGCCTGCGGCTTTTCTGTAAAAGTGACGACCGGGAAGTGCGGATCAGCATTTTATTTAATATTTTCATATACCTACCGTGGGAGACCATAAGAAGGGGACTCATTTGGTAGAGGTTACGGTGGTTCAATAAACAATAAAAAAATATTAAAATATGCCGAATGGCGGTGAAATTACTTGAATATTTTTGAACGAATACCCGATAACTTTTTTTCAATTCTTTCTACGAAATTGAAGCACCTCCACACAGACTTATTGTTTTTAATTTATCAACAATATAAAAGTAGTATTTACGTCATTGAACGCGATGTAATAATAGATTATTTTGTCGAATACCTTGAAACACATCCAGTAACAACCCTTGAAGGTGACGAGGAAACTGATTCGAGTGCCACTATGCCCAAAGAAACTCGGCTCCTAGCTTTTCATTTCTTGAACAAGTTTATCGAGCATGGTTGGATTGAGCTCGAACAACAATCTGACTGGTCCTATAAGGTAATTATCCCCGATTATGCGATTCGAATTTTGGATACTTTTGAAAAAATTGCTCTAGGGTATCAAATGGAGTTTCGTGGACAAGTTCTTTCCGTTTTCCAAAACTTAACTGGTTCGGAGGGATATAGGTATATTGCAATTCAACAAGCCTTCGAAATGACAGATGCATTGTTAAATGGACTTCGTGAATTGAATCACAACATAAAGCGTTATATGGAGGATATGTTAGCATCTACAAGCATTAACGAGCTGCTCCACCATTTATTTGTTGTATATAAAGAACGTATTCTGGATACACATTTCTATCGTCTTAAGACATCTGAGCATATATCGAAATATCGGACGCAAATAGTCCGCCGCGCAGAAGATATGCTGTACAATCGAATGGTTATTGAAGAGCAGGCTCTATTAATGGTGAAAGACCGGATGGCAAAATCGACCCAAGAGGCAGTCCAAACCATTGATAATTGGTTAGAATCTATCTCAGCATCTTTTCGAAACGTAACTGAGCTCGAAAACGAAATTGATTCACGTAATCAGAAATACGTAAGGGCAGCTGAACGAAGGGTGTCCCTTCTTTATAATAACTCTGGAAATTTAGCAGCCCAAATTAGTTCGATTCTAAGGTTCCTAAGCAGTTTAATCAAGAATGGGAAGGGCAAGGAAAGTCTGTCGGCGGAGTTCTCACAATTTATACAACTATTCCAACAGGAAATGATAGACATTAAAAGTCCATCTGTCGTGAGAAGCGTAAATCCTAAAATAGCTCAAACTCCGCTTGATGTTATCGAAATTGATGAAGAAAAGAAACGGAAAAAGTTAAAAGAATTAAGAGAACGTACCAAAGAAGTTAAAGCAGTAGAACAAATGAATGAATTTATTAAAACACTGCTTAGGAGTAGGCGCGATATCCATATGTCTGATTTTCCGATAGAGAACTCAGAAGATTGGCTTAATGCTATATACACAGTTATAAGAAGCACTTCTAAAAACTCCATATATCAAATTCAAATGGAAAATAGCCCGGAGAAACTGGTTAACGTATCCGTAGGTAAGTTACCAAATATGAAGGTTAAGCTGAAAGAAGGACGCTAATATGGAATGGATGAATAAGTATGAGAATCTAACTGAAAAAGAAAAAGAGGATTTCGCACTGACGATAAACCGATTGTTAGCACAAACATACTTAGTTTACCACAACGATGACGACACACGATTATATAGATTTGCCGAAAAATATCATGAATTAATAAAGGAGTATTTGACGTTAGGTGGTTGGAAAGTGGCGATATATCGCGACTACCGAATAGTCTCAGTTACAAGCACTCTAGAAAAAAATAGATTGCATTTAACAATTGAGGAGACACTATTCCTTTACATTTTGCGGCTCCTATACGATGAGAAGTTGCAGGAACTATCACTAGCTCCCCAAATTACCGTAACTATTCAAGAATTGCAGGATAAATATGTAGCGCTTCAAGTTTCAAAACGTTTGCCAACAAAAGACTCGATGAAGAAAGTTCTTCGAATTTTTGAAAACCATTCCATCACTAAACTGGTTCAAGGCAGCTATGATAGCCCGGAAAGTACTTTAGTAATTTACCCGACAATTACAATTGTTACTAATATTCAGGCAATAGAAGAATTTTGCGCAAAACTACTAGAGAGGTCGAAGGATAAAGGGGATGTAGATATTGAGGAAACTGATGAAAGCGAAGTTGATTAACTTTCATTACTTTACAAACGAGACAATAGAATTCGATGGTTTACCGACCGTGATTACTGGAGATACCGGTGCAGGTAAATCAACGATAATTGATGCCCTTCAAATTATCTTTTTGGGGGACCTACGGAAGATTAAGTTTAATTCATCAGCTCATGAACATAAAACGGAGCGTTCATTGTTGTCTTACCTTAAGGGGAAAGTAGGAACCGTTGAGAAGGATTTCTTGAGAAATACTGATTTTACTTCTTATATAGTAATTGAAATTGCTCATCAGACAAATAAGGGAGACATCCCATACTTAGTTGGAGCGGTTTTTGATTATCAACATAGCACGCAGACTGAGACGCATTCTTTCTTTAGCATACCGAAGGTTCCGCTGGCTGATGAGCTATTTATAAACGGACGTACTCCAAAGACCAAAGAAGAATTCTTCCGAGACTTAAAGAAAAATAACATATCTCATAAACCGTTTCATAATGACTTGGAAGGGTATAAAAGCGATTTAAAAACGATTCTTGGCAACATCAAGGAATCATTTTTTACGTTATTACCCAAAGGAATAGCTTTCTCGCCAATTACAAATCTTCGAAGCTTTGTGTATGAGTATATTTTAGACGAGGAACCCGTTGATGTTTCTAGAATGCGCGATTTTATGGAGCGTATGGAGGAGCTTAACAGGCTGATCATTCGAGCAGATAATGAGATTACCTGGCTAAGTAAGATAAATAAACTTTATGAAAATTTTGAAGAAATATTAAAAGGGATTGAATTAAATTACTATTTAATCAAGAAGCATGATGTCGAAGCTGCAAATGAACAAATCAAGAGACTTAATTCAGATATTAGTTTGGATATTGAACATCAGAATGAATGCTTGCGTAAAATTGAGGTGTTAAAAAATAGTTATTTGAGGCTTGATGAAGAAATCGGTGAGTTATATAAAGAGGTAGGGGCGCATAAATCCACAATTAAGGCTGATAACCTTCGCTCACAGATCGAATTGCTTACTTCGAACATTACAGAACTCGAAAGCTTGTTGGTGGAGTTGAAAAACGGTACAAAAATAGAAGTCAGGGAATTGAGTAAGTTAGAGCATTTACTATATCATTCCAATGCGCCAATAGAACTTACTCATTCTATATTAGAAGTAAAACATGCTCTGGAGGAATTTATAGAGAGTAATGCTTTTCCAAAAAATAATACGGTCTTGGCAACAAAGTGGAGTGACGCGTTTCAATGGTTGAACCAACATCTTTACAACATGGAAAACGAACAGAACAATGGGAATCTAGCTCTTGGCGAGTTGGATAGAACCATAAATCAACTCGAGAATAAGAATATATTATCAGAACAATCACCTTCAATGAAATTAAAACGTCTTCTTGAGGAGCATTTAGTTCCAAGCAAGAGCGAGCAAGTAAGGGTAGACATTTTTTGTGAAGTAATTGATGTTGTGAATGATGAATGGAAGAATGCGATTGAAGGATATTTACACACCCAAAAGTTCGATATTTTGGTGCCGCCAGGTTATTTCGAACAAGCTCTTGAGATTTACGAGAGAATGAAATTTAGTCATAAAATCGAGAGAGTAGGTCTTGTGAATACAGATAAGTTGGTATTAAAAAAACCGGCAGCTCAGCCTGGCAGCCTAGCAGAAGAAGTAACTTCTAGCATTTCATATGCACTAGATTATGCCAATCAGCTTATGGGTTCGATAATGAAAGTTAAAGATGTTTCCGATCTCAAGAATCATCCAAGAAGTATTACATCTACTTGTATGACTTACTCAAATTTTACCGCTAGGCAAATACCCAAGGAAAGGTACGAGGTTCCTTACATCGGTAAAGACGCTATCGAAGCTCAACTAAAAATTAAGAAGTTGGAGAGAAAAGCTTTAGTGGAGCACGGCGAAGCGCTCGCAAATAAAATTAAAAATTTTATTATTTTGCGCGGTTTTAGTTCCAACAAGCATGATAAATTTGCTCAAATGAAAAGTGAAGCAAGTAAAGTCCAAAATCTAGAATCATTACTCATTCAGGTTAACGAATTGAATCAAAAACTGATGGCTATTGATATGTCGGAAGTAGAGCTGTTAAACGAGAAAATTAATCATAAAAAGGGTGAAGCTCAATCTATTAACGATGAGTCGTCAGCGAAATCAGCTGAACAAGCAATAATTAATAAGAGGATACAAGATAATCGAACCACATTAATTGATTGGCAGAACAATTTGGCGGCGGCGACTCAATCCCTTTATGAGTTTGAAAAGAGTGAAGATGTATATAAGTTGAGTGATTTAGAAGCGGCTTGGAGTGAGGAATTACGTAAACATCCAATCAACCAAATTAAGAAAAACGCCCTTAGTAAAGTTGAGTTATTAAAAGGTGATAAGGGGAAACTCTGGGGAGATATAATTTTAGAACGAAACAATTACAACCATGAATTTGATATAGGATATGATGCTAAAGAAGAAAGTAATGATAAATATAAAAGTCGTAAATCTTATCTAGAAAATGAAAAGATAATCGATTATAAAGATAGAGCAGTTGAAGCCAAAGAATTGGCTCAACAATCATTTAAAGAAGATTTCATTTCTAAACTCAAGGAGCAAATTGAGCGTGCTGAGGAGGATTTCAATGCTTTGAACCGCTCGTTAAAAGACATGAAGTTTGGAACTGACCAGTATCGCTTTACAATTGGGGCGCGAAATGATAATGAAATGATGCAGTATTATAAGATGTTAAAGGACCCTAACCTTATTGGAGCATCAATTTTTAGCTACTCTTTTCAGGAAGAATATAAGGATTTAATAGACAATTTGTTTGACACCATTATTCGTTCAAGAGAGTTGCACGATTATCATGAGCTCTTAGATTACAGAAGTTATCTAGATTTCGAACTAAGTGTAAAGGATAGCCAAGGAAACACCATTGAATACTCTAAAGTTGCCTTGGAAAAATCCGGTGGGGAAACGCAAGTACCCTTTTACGTTGCTATTTTGGCATCCTTCTATTACACGTATCAGTTATTTAGAAAGACGGACACCTTCCGCCTAGTAATTCTCGATGAAGCATTTAATCGTATGGATGCAGAAAGAGTAGCAGAGGCGATTAAATTCATTAAGAGCTGCGGGTTTCAGCCAATTATCGTTACCCCAACTGGAAGTGTTCATATGTATTCAATGCATATGGAAAATACTTTTGTAGTATTAAAAGATAATTACCATAGTTTTGTTGCACCATTCAGTTTCAATACGGAGGAGCAAGATGCTTACAGAACAACAGAAACAACTACTCTATAAGTTAATAGACAAGTTTGAGAATCGAAGTGGTTATGGCACAAATGAAAAACCGAAACAACGTGTAAAGATCGGGATCAATGAAAGAGAATTCCCTAATTATTTTCACGTAAGTGAGAGTAATTATAGAAAGGAATTTAATTTAGACTGTATTGAGCTCGAAAAAGCTGGTTACTTGATTTGTGATTGGGAGAAATACAGTAGAGGTGAGGAACTAAAAAGACTTACATTGAATGAAGAAGCGGTTCCGAACATTATGGCTGTCTTGGGGAGAAAATCAAAATCAGAACAGTACAGTCAGATGGAGCAGATCTGTTTAATATTAATGAAAGATGCGCCGCGTGAACTTCACACTTTTTATGATGAAATGCTACAAAATATAAGAAGTTTAAATTCATTACCTTCAATCTTTTCTCTAAAATCTGAAGACGAGACAAGAAGGGCATTGTATGGTTTAAATCAGCTTTTTCTAAATGATAAAGAGATTACAAAGCGCAAATGGAGTATTTATTTGTATAACGACTCGAAGGAATTTGAGACTTATGAAAAAAGGATTATAAATGTAATCAAGAAGTACGTTTCTCCGGACAAAGAGGACTTGGACGAAAAGGGTATTCTTGAATCCTACGGAGTTTCGGCAAAACCGTTAATGGTTAAGATATTTGGAAAATGGGTGGTTCAAACCGATTACGGGAAAATTGACTTCGCGGCGGATAGATTTGGCATAGGGATTCATCCCGAGAATTTAAGCTTTCGTTGTACGGAATTGTTGAATGTTAAGGCGATAGTTACAATCGAAAATGAAACTTCTTATTATGACTATGTTGAGTATTGCCACAATAACCAATTGAACCACCTTGTTGTCTATCTGGGTGGGTTTCATAACAGCGCTAGGCGAACACTGTTACTATCAATAAGTGATTATGTAAAGACTCATGAAGTGGAAGTTAATTTCTTTCATTGGGGAGATATTGATTTAGGCGGAATGTATATATATAAAAGATTGTGTGAGGATACAGGTATTTTTTTTACTCCAATTTATATGGACCCAAACACATACTTGAAGTTTGTTGAACATGGTAGCCCTATTACAGAGCCGTATATGCAAAAAATAAGCGTATTGTTAGGAAAAAGTGAATTCGCTATGTTTCATGATGTGATTGCCTTACTTCTTAACTATAAGCGGAAAATAGAGCAAGAAATCGTGGATATTAATATATAAGATTTTAACTTAGGCATCCTGATCTAACGGATGCCTTTTTATCATGGCTCGTTTTGAGTCGAGAGTTACCCCGAATACGGACGCAAATTGTGCTGTGCAACACAGTAAAAGGACAGGGAAATATCGACAACTGTCGAAATAATACAAAAATTGATTTCTAAATAAACGTTTTTGCGAACTGAGGAGGGAAAATTCAGCTGATGGTAGTCACCACCAGCTTATTATGGTTACTTACAGATACCGGGACTACTAATGTAAACGATCTTTGTTTTTCGGTAGTGTCATTCACCTCTCACATAGAAGCCCGGTGAAAAAAGCGCGGAGACAAGGGTTTGGAGCCGGAGAAGCGGCAGCGATCGCCTTCGCTAGCGGACTTCTACCACAAATCAGGGTGTAAATAGTAGAAATCTGGAGCGACAGTTACACTTTTTCGTCAGAAAACGTGCTACGAAAGCATTAACTCGAAGGCCAAAATGTTTGCGGAGCATTTGACTTTTTCACTGGACTTCTAGATACCGCAAAATCTAAACATCCTTTATATTCCACATCCGACTTTACGACATCATACTTTCAAAAACTGAGCTCATGATAGGATAGGACTTCTGATTTTTCAACACAATGGGCCCCCTAATGCATATTTCATGACTAATTATGGGTCTTTTGGCAGGGGAGGCTGTTTCTTTGTCGAAATAGTATAGCGTTGGTTAATGTCACGGAAAAGAGGCTTACTAATGGAAATGACAATGACATTTGGTAAATATAAAGGTAAGACAATTGAAGAAGTGTACCGAAAGAACCCTAGTTATTTTTCTTGGATGAGAGAGAATGGCATGACAAATAAGCCTGAGTATCAGGAGTTTATGGGGATGATTCCTTATGAACAACCCGAGAGATTCGAATGGGAGGTTGATATCCGAAGTGGGTATCAGTGCTGGAAATGTAAGAACATGATGAACATATTTCTGATGTTTAATCCTGAGATCGAGAATGAGCTAAGAAATGGGTATCCAATAATTAGCGATCTCGCTTACAGTAAACCAAATTCGTTAATCCCTTTTGCAAAAGAATACGGAGTTCATCTTGAGGAACGTTACAGCAAGGTAACTGAGTCAATGTATGTCATGCATATCTGTCCTCATTGTAAAATGCATCAAGGGGATAATTATGTTGTTGAAGATAATGAACAGAAAACTGATCTCGTAAGAAGGATACAGATTGTTTTTGATCATGGTGTTTGGAAAGAAAAATCATAAAATACTTTTTGTGTATGGGGATATACCAATGAATGAGTCAATTAAATTATTTCTTGATAAAGAAAGCATTATCGTCTGTGACACAAATGTTTATTTGAATTTATATGAGTACTCTCCTGAAGCGGCTGATTTTTTTGTTACACTTTTAGAATCGTCCAAAGATAGAATTATACTTCCGAATACTGTTCATAGAGAATTTAAGAAAAATCAGAAAAAATCTCATGGAAGACAAAAAAAGAAATTCGAAATTGCTTTTAAAAATTTCAAGGACCTGGTGAACTCTTTTTCAGATAAATCAGTAAAGCAGTTCGAAATTTTGGCGAGTTTTCTGTTTCCAGACGTGCAAAAGTTAAAAGAGACATTTCAAGAAAAAGTAGATGAGGTTCATACTGCAATCCAAACGTACGAAGAAGAGCACGACATAATAACCTATATTAATAATGAGTTCTTGACTAAAGATAAACCAAGCTTGTTTATTGAAGAATTAATAAAAAATAGAAAGTTACTTGAAAGCTATACTGTCGATGAATTATATACAATATGTGAAGACGGAGAAATAAGGTATAAAAAAATGCTTCCTCCAGGTTTTGAGGACGGAAAAGGCAAGACCGGTATTCAGATGTTCAATGATTTAATAATATGGAAGGAAATAATGAGATATAGTTCTAGAACTAAACAAAATATACTATTTGTTACCGACGATATAAAGAAGGATTGGTGGTCGATTCAAGGTGTTCATCGTATAGGGCTGCATCCTTTTCTAATAGAAGAATTTGAAGTATCTACCAAATGTGAAGTATTGGGTGTTACCTCCATTGAACTATTTTCTTACCTAGCGTGGGAAAAGCAATTAGAAATTCCTGCAGCTATTGAATGGGTCTTGCACAACAGTTTTGATAGTTATATAAGTGGCATTATAAATGCAGGATTAGCTTATGACATTATTGGTGAATTTCCAAAAGTTTTTACATATGAAGAAAGCGGATATGATGGATCGGAACTAGATTTTGATGAGGATTATGATCATATTGAATTAATATCGGGTGAATTTGAAGGCTACAATGATGAACTGGCTTATTACAAGCTACGTTTTAGCTTCTCAATAAAAGCATATTCGCAAGAATATGTCGGACGAGATGAGGATACAAAAGAAGTTATTTTATCCCCGCTTATAACACATGTCTTTAAGGGGGTTGTTGAAGTAATAGTTACTAAAGAAATCGATAACTATATTGATAAGTTAATACATGATTATTCTTACTCAAAGGTAGAAATAACAGATCTAGAAATAGTCGAAGATGAAAGCTATACACATAATGAGCTCTGTGATGAATGTGGGCATAACCTGGGTCAATATCCAAGCCGTAATGGGGGATATGTTTGCGAAAAGTGTGCTACTACAAACAAAGATGGAGAGATATGTCCTTATTGTGGTGAGAAAGTTCCATTTGAACTTATGGCGGGAAATGGCTTTTGCATGCAATGCACAATTAAGCATGGACTATGAGAAAAGATTAGTAACATTTAATTGGGAAGCATGAGAAACAAAAACTAGAAGGGAGACATTGGTAATGCAAAATAACGCTCAGCCACTTGATATCATAGCAATAATAAGTGCGGCTATTGCCACTTTTTCTGCTCTTTTTGCTCTCTGGCAAGCTAGAATAGCAAAAAAGGCATTAAAATTACAAAGTGCTATGTATGAAGATGGGAAAGTGAATTTCTTTATTCGTGACATTGAAAATAGTTTTTTATATAACAAAAAAGAAGAAAATAGCGTCTACTACTTTTTTAAGATTGTATTATCCAACTTGTCAGACAAGTCAACTTCAATAAGTAAATTACAACTCTCACTTTCACATAACAATACCGATGCTTTGATAGTATCTTGCACGGATAATTTGAGTATTTATCCGGACCTATTTAGATTGGATGTACCCATTAATATTCAGCCCCATAGCTCAAATTCTGGGTGGGTCACGTTTGAGATCAATAAAGACACATTTAAACGATTATTAATTGATACTCACTTTATCGTAGTTACGGATATCCATGATGTTATTGTAAAACGAGAGGAGATATCTGTGCGTGAGGAGGTAATCGGTTATGATCTTTAAAAAAGGATGGGAAAAGGATAAAAGCATTTCTACTATGTCGCATCTTACTATCGTATCTGATGCTGCAATTTCCTCATTGCACGTTGTCAATGGAAAGAATGTCCCCTTAGTCATTGTTGATACAACTGATCTTCCTGAAGTTGAAAGAGCTATATTAACACACACTACTATAAAGAATGGGCACGTAAATACAAAGTGGGGAAAGAGTGCAGCTGACAAATATATTACCTTGGTATTTTCTTTGCTTGATCCTGTACCAATTGAGTTTTTTGTATCCTTTAATGCCGAAAAGCAAGGAGGCGTAGTTGATTTAATTATTCGTTCCCAATTGCTGTATATACAACCAGGAAAACCTGGAGATCGTTTGTCTAATACCATCAATTCTCCTAGATTATTGGTGGAGATTCCTTCTACACACTTTTCAAAGGAATGGAACTTGATTCATCAGCGAATTATGACAAAACGTTTTATAAAAATGGGATTAAAAAAGAAAGATGCTAAGAAGGCTGCTTTAGACTTTCACAAGGAATGGGGCATCATTCGGGAGTTTAGATTGAAATGAAAATAACAGGAGACTCTTAAATGGAACATCTCCAGAACGAGGATACATGTATAATGATTTCTAACACAGGAATTGAATTAGCAAGTATGGTAACCAAAGGCAATGTGAAATTGAGGAACTGAAAGGAGAAGCATATGTATATATCCAATATTGAGTTAGAAAATTACCGAAATTTTAACAATAAAGCCATCACTTTTAACGATGGTATTAATGTAATCATTGGTCATAACAATGCCGGAAAAACAAACCTTATCGAGGCTCTAGCTTTAGTCTTAGATTCCAATGGGAAAAAGAGATTGGACATACACGATTTTAATAAGAGTATTTCACTGAATGAGTTGAAATCTAGTCCTCCAAAAATTCGTATAAGTGTGACTATAAAACAAAGTGACAACGAAGATCTCAATTCCGATGATTTGGTGACAGTAGCAAACTGGTTAACTAAACTTGAGGAGCCATATGAATCAGTATTAACATATGAGTTCCATCTTCCTGAGAAAGAATCTGAAAAGTATGTAGCATCTCTTGCCAGTGCAATCGATATAGATAAAGCTTGGAAAATAATTCAACAGGATTTTTTAAGGCTTTATATATATAAAATATGGGGAGGCAATATTGTCACTCAAACCGTGGCTGATAGCGAATCATTACAAAAATTTGATTTTCAGTTCTTAGATGCGATCCGAGATGTTGAACGAGATATGCTTTCAGGTAAGAACACGCTTCTTAGAGACGTATTAGACTTCTTTATGGATTACGATATAAAATCAGACCAAACAAAAGCAGAATCACAAAAACTAGGAGAAATTAAACTCAAAAAGCAAAGTTTTTCTGATGCAGCGGAGTCATTACTTTTTAATCTTTCACAGAGAATGCGACTTGGGAAGGAACTGATATTATCTTATGCCAAAGAAACAGGCGCATCTTTTAATAAAGCGAAACCTAATTTTGAAGGAAGCATATCTGATGTTGAGATGTTTTCAGCCCTAAAATTAATTGTAGAATATGAAACTGGCATCAAAATCCCAGCAACCCATAATGGACTAGGCTACAATAACTTGATCTTTATGTCATTGTTATTATCTAAAATGCAGGTGAGTTCAGATGGAAGCTATTTGGGTAGTAATGCTAAAGTGTTTCCTATTTTAGCAATTGAAGAACCAGAGGCTCACTTACATCCAGCTATGCAATATCAGTTTTTAAAGTTTTTGCTGAAAAACAAGGAAGATAAGAAGGTCAGGCAAATATTTGTAACTACTCATTCAACCCATATTACATCTTCTGTTTCTTTAGATGAAATGATCTGTTTGCATAATGAAATAGGGGAAACAAGTGTGGGTTATCCAGGAAAAGTATTTCAGGATAATGAAAAAAGTAAAAAATATGTACAACGGTTTCTTGATGCCACTAAATCAGATATGTTATTTGCACAAAAAGTGATTTTAGTAGAAGGAATTGCTGAACAACTGTTATTACCGATCTTAGCAAGATATCTAGGTTTTTCATTAGAGGAAAATCATGTAGCTGTAATTAATGTTGGCGGAAGATATTTTGAGCATTTTCTGTATTTGTTTAATCTTAATAATCCATATGCCGTAAATAAAAAAATAGCATGTATAACAGATAGAGATCCTGAAAGAAAGAGGAGAGTAAAGGGATCAAGTTATAGTATGTGTTACCCTTTTGAATACGATGTCCAAAGAGATGTGTATGAATATAAGCATAATCCTTCTTTTAGTCTATATCCGCCTGACGGATATTCTAATATTGCGATTTTTAGTCAAGATGAAAAGGAAGGGAAAACATTTGAATATGATTTGGTTTTACACAATCCTTCGCTTGAAACGCTAGTTACTAATTCTATGAAAAATCAAGAGGAAATAAAAAAAATAATGAGATTATTCAAGACTGATGCAGAGTTGTCAGACTATGAACTTATAGTAAGAGAAAGTGATGAGAATAAAAGAATTCTGGAAAGTATAAACTTGAATACTTCATGGACTAAAGATCAAAAGGCAAGAGCTCTTATTGCATCTCGTTATCTGAATTCTGTTGGAAAAGGAGAAAATGCTTTGGAATTAGCTTATGTACTCACGGATAATTATAATAAGAAAGGGGAAGATGGGTTTCAAGAATTTATCGTCCCAAACTATATAAAGGAAGCCATTACATGGATACTCCAATGATAGAAATAAACTCGGAGACTTCAATACCTATCGAAAATCACTTTCGTGTAGCCGCTGGGCCAGGAGCTGGTAAAACCTATTGGCTCGTGCAGCATATAAAGAACGTATTGCATCATACCCAAAGACTAAAAAAATCGCGTAAAATTGCGTGTATTACTTACACCAATGTTGCAGTAGAAACCATTTTAAATCGATTAGGCACTAATGTTAATCAGGTAGAAGTTTCTACTCTACATAGTTTTTTATATAAACACATTGTGAAGCCTTACGCTTCATATCTCGAAAACGAATATGAATTGAATGTGAAAGAAATGGATGGACATGAAGATACAGTAGTTCATTTTAAAAAAGTAAAGCATTGGATTGAAAATCACCCCAATGTCGATCGATTAAAACATCCATACTCAGTGAACCAATTAATTAAGCGGGAAGAAAATACAATATCTCTCACTCGGTGGTTACATCACTTGACGTATCAATTAGATGAACATGGAAACCTTACAATCGCTGGGAATAATAAACAAGCATATAGAATTGAAAAAAATGGTGATAAGGAAGTCAGAAAATATCTGAATAAAAGTTGTCTAGATATTCTCGGTTCAGATTTACTAATATACAAAAAACTTTATTGGTCAAATGGTATTGTCGATCATAGTGATGTCCTTTTTTTTAGCTTTCAGCTTCTTAAGAACCACTCGTTTATTTTAAGTGTTTTACGGGCGAAATTCCCTTATTTATATATTGATGAATTTCAAGATACAAATCCAATTCAAGTGGAGATTCTAAAACTTATAGGTGCGAAGGAAACAATTGTTGGAATCATTGGAGATGAAGCTCAATCCATTTATGGCTTTCAAGGTGCCGACCCCAGCCAATTTGCTTCCTTTTCGTTACCTGGTTTGCTGGAATACGTTATGAAGGATAATAGAAGAAGTACAAATTCCATTGTTGATCTACTGAACATAACTCGAAAAGATATTGAGCAAAACAAGTATAGGAATATTGAGGGGGATAAGCCCATCCTTTTACTTGGGGAAAGGATGGCTGCGTTACTAAAGGCAAGAGAACTCTGCGGTGATGGTGAAGAGGTATACTCATTATCACGTGATAACCCAACATCAAATGCAATGAGAAGAGATTTATACGGAGAAGTATCGAACAATAAGCTAATTGAAGAACTCTTAGATATAGATAAATCATCTAGCAGTAACAAGTATAGGAGCAAAGTGATTGTTACTTGCTTAAAAGCCGCTGAATATGCTCGCGAAGGAGACATAAAAAAAGCAATTAAAGAACTTGAAGGTATTGAAAAAGATATTAATGATAAAGAAAAAAGAAGAAAGCAGGCATTAAAGTCGCTTTTTTTACTTTTGAAAGAATACGATGATTATAAGGATAAATCTCTCTATGAATTCTATACATTTATAAAAAATGAAGTAAAAACAGAGATATCTAAGTTGGGGAAGGGGGCAGCTACAACATTTTACGAGAGTTATACGTATGAGCAACTAGCCCTCTGTGTGAATTTTACTGATGATAATAGTAAACACAGGACTATTCATAAGTCAAAGGGAGACGAATTCGATAATGTACTTATTGTTTTTAAATCTTCAGCTGAATTAGATGTATTTATAAAGCCGGATTTAAAAAATAATGAAGAACACAGAATTAGCTACGTTGCTTTAAGTAGGGCACGAGAACGCATCCTTATAAATGTTCCGTCAATAGATGATGAGCTTCTAACTAAATTGAGTGGTTTATTTAATATAGTAAATGTATAATGTGTCGGAACTTTGCCTCTGGAAAGTATAAATGGGGTACAGCAAGTTGAACCAACCTTTAGAGACTGCTTAAATTTTTAAAACAAAATTTATGAACATCGGAGTGGTATGATTTAGTATGGGGGAATTTAATCAAAAAATAGGCAACGTTATAAATAACATAGTAGATGAAGCAAGTGTTGTTTTGAATGAAGTTTATAATTATATTCCTTATTTTATCGCAAAATATAATGCTATTTTATCTTTATGTTTGTTGGTACTTGCTATTGTTAGTTTAATTTTATCAAGTAAAAATAAGAAATTTAGAGTGGAAAAAAAGCAAATTGTCAACTTAATAACCCATATTTCAATGTCTTGTTTGTTTGGGTATTTAATGAATCTTGCAGATATAAAAAATATAAATGAACTATTAACTCTCTATTGGTCAATGGGTTCATTTGTTCTATTTATCGTTCTCATTGTTTTTATTAAGGAGATAATCATTTATTTCAAGTCATTAAAAAAAATTACCGATAATCTATTAAAAGTATACTATATCATAGGCTTAACGTATATTTTCACAGCAATATCTATTAACAATCTTATTGTTTTAAATGACCTCTTAATGATTGGAATGTTTATTTTTGGATGGTATATATTACAGTTATTGTCGCTAAAAAGTATCACTGAGAAGGTTGCGAAAGTAAATGAAGAATCAGATGTTGAAATTCATTCATACGAACAATTGCTACCTACTCGTAAGCAAGATTATAGCGATATGTTTAGAATACTAAAGACAAATAATTATGATGAACCGTTTGCTATGGTTTTAAATGGAGATTGGGGTACAGGAAAAACTAGTCTAATTAATGTGTTGTCCAGCAAATTGACGAAAAATCGTAATCATATTATTTTTATTCAACCGATGATATTAGATACACCTGAAAAACTAATGGAATATTTCTTTAACCAGCTTAAAGATATCTTAAGTTCTAATGGGATTTTTATAGGGAGAGATAGTCCCTTTAAGCAGTATTTGAATGTGATTATCCAAACAATAAATACACTTAATCTGAAGCAAGCAATAAAATTAGATATGTTTTTAGGGGATTTGGATAGTAAAGAACCAAGTGATTTTAGAAGCAGTAAAAAAAGATTAGAAGAAGATATACAAAAACTTCTTTCGAGTGGAATTAAGGAAAACAAGAGAAAAAAAGATGGAGCGAAAAGTGACAAAAGTAAGATTTATATTATTGTAGATGATTTTGATAGAGTTGAAGAAGAAACTTTCAATTCTACATTAGTTTTTATAAAAGAAATAGTTAATTTTAACGGTATTACTGTTGTTTTTTTAATGGATGAGAAAAAAATAGATGGGAACAAAAAAATTAATAGAGTATATTTGGATAAATTCGTTAACAAAAAGTTTCAGCTATCTAAAATTGACTATCAAGAACTCTTTAGTTATTTTATACAGACTGTGGATGAAAGCATATTTATTAATGAATGGACTCAGAAAATTATTAAAGAAATCAAGAAAAATATAGTTGTATTCATAACAGACTTGATAAAAAATATTAGTGATCAAGTAGATGATATTCAAAAGGAAATAGATTCATTAAGCAGAAACACTAGCAAGAATCAACATAATATTGATACACAATTAAATGATTTAATTGCTAGGAAAATGGAGGTTAAGGGGTATCTTCAGAAATTAAACGATGGAATAAGTAATGTAAGAAGAGTTAAAAAAATAATTAGGGAAATAAAAATACTGTTAGAAGCTATCGATCTACAAATTTCAGAATATGAAACCTTTAAGATAAATTTAAGTAAGGTAGAACAAATTCGTGAAATAATCGTTAGAGTTGCTATATTTAAAATTCTCTTTGGGGAACATGTCGATAAATTAATACAGCAAGGCGATGATTTTTATAATGTCATGCAAGATATCAAATATCTCAAAAACAAGAACTACTTACTAAATTTATTTTTCTCAATGTTTTTTAGAATGAGTATCGGCGAAGAACAAGGGATTAAAATGGATATTTTAAATGATTTTTGTAATGCAATAATTCTTAATCGCTCTTTCGATAGTTTATGTGTCGATAAGAAAACAGATAGTGAAATAATCCTGTGCAACTTAGATAATCCTAATCACAGTTTGAACATTAATAGTTTAGAGGAAGTTCAGGCATATTTACGAGTGATTATGTTCAATAGCTATAGGATTAACCATCAAATCGTCAGTTTAAGAATAGAAAAGTTAGTAAATCATATAATGGATATGTATGGGGAAGAAGCAATTTCCCTTAAGGATTTATTCGAGCTACTTGGGGAGGCACAGCGAAATCCTCTATTAGAGACAGATAAATACCTTTCAAATATAAAAGAGATACTAGATGGGGGTGCACGTTTTCAAAACACAAAGGATAAAGATGTAAGTTGTGCTTATCTTAATGGGGTGATAATGCCACTCATTGTGCGCTATCAAAACGATACAATTATGATTATTAATTTATTGAAATTGAAGGATTCAAAGTATACTTATGAAAGTATAAGAGAAGATTTTGGTGATATTTACAAATTTGGAGAAATAGTCAAGGCAATCAAAAGAATTTTCAAAGAAGAGAATCAATCTATCTTAGACTTGGATTTTTTTAAGCGTTGGGTTGATAAATCAATAGAGAACATTATTACTGATAATCAGGAAAACAAATATGTAACTGTGACAATTAAACACTGCGAAAAAAATGTTAACAAATTTATAAGGATGTATCAGTTAATAGAAGAAATTGCAGATAAGTTGAGAGTTACTCAAGTTGATCCTACGTATTTGTTTAGTGAGAAGCTACATTTTCATTCAAAAGAAGAGTTGCTTCTTAACATTCATGAATTTCATAACTTTATATGTAAACAGAAAAATAAAATGACTTGGGATTATTTAGTAAACCTAAATCGCTTACTTATATACTTGGAAAGCTATTCAAGAACGGATCAGTTTAAAGAAGAGATTATAGAAAAAATAATTGAACTTTATAATAGTATACCTATAGATGAATATGTTGAAAATTCTGATGAAGAAAGAACATGGCATTGGTGTTCGATGAAGCTAGGTGAAGTTATAGAAAATCAAAAACAACTCCAAGAATCAAATGAATGATAGGGATTGTAGGCTAGGTATTTATGCTAAAAATGGAGATTTAATTATTTGTCCAGACAACGACTTTAATGTAATTTCTAGTCACGAACTTTAATGTAATAGTTTATTGGGCGATGAATTTTGAGATACTAACTATAATGCAACTTGCAAATGAGGTCAAAAAACCAAAAATGCTTGATAACACTGTATTTTTGAGATACCAACTATAATGTCACTGAACAACTGTGTCCAGTTACATTATAGTTAGTGTCTTTACAATAGAGTAGGTGTCTGATGTCCTTTGAGAATAAATACGGGACGTAGGGAATAAATGTGGGGCATAAGTAATAAAAATGGGATTTGGGGAATAAATACAGGATATGAAACCTACTTTCAGTTTCTCAGTCCACTTCTTAAGGAAGCCTATGTTTTTTTTGATAGCTGACACTGAAAAAGCTCGCTGTTTGAACAGCGAGCTTTTTTTATATTTTTTGATGGTTATTACAGTGGGAAGTTTATTTCTTGATTGTTAATATAATGTAATTGTATTATTGTTTTTACTGTAAGTCTACTGTGTCAGTTGTCCGATGAAAATAAAGTTTTAGACTGAAAAATAAAGTATTAGACCGGGTAAATAAAGTTTTAGACTTGCGGAAGTCATTAAGCTAACTGGCAGTATACTTCAATGGGAAATTGAATGAATATTGATAAAAAGGAACGGTGTTTATGGGCAGCCAACTACTTGAGTTTACACGCATTTCTATATTTAGAATGTGCGAGCATTACCTTCCAAAGTTGAAAATAGCTTTGGATAGCGTAGATAAAGATGTTCTTTGGAAACATGAGAAAGATACGCTTAATTCAATTGGGGGCATAGTGTTACACATAGGACAGCATATTCAACGGCATGTCATCAGATATACAAATAGCGGGAAAGTCGAGGGCGGAATAGAAAATTACTTCCCTGATGAAGTCGCTACTTCTGCAACAGACTTAATTCAATTTATTACTGAACGTTTTAATTCATGGAGAGAAGTCATGTTTGATTATACAGAAGGGAATAAGGATGAGCAGAACCTCGATATGTTTGATATTTATCATTTAGTCGAACACACGGGTTATCATTTAGGACAAATAATCGATCGAGTACAAAGACTAACGAACAGGAGTTTCCAGTTTGTTCAAAATGGAATCAATGAAAAAAGTTTAAAAGACCTTATTTATAGAGATTAACATTACGCTAATGGGACACGATAGTTAAACATAAAGAGTTCCACATATTAGTCATGTACAATATGTAGAACTCTTTATTTTATCTGACTTTTTTAAAGTTAGCTCTTGATAAACCGGGAAATAGAGTATTAGACTGACGATGCTTCATGAAGGTAACGGTCAGTTTAACGGAACTATTGTAATTAGTTGTAAAAACCTTTATTGAAACATTATCAATACACGGTGCGTTACACAATTAACTAGCCAAGAAAGAGGGCTCCTATATGTCTAAAAATTTCATTGTGTTTGCAATTGCGTTAATCGTGATTATTACAGGTTGCTCGAAAGAAGTTGCTTATGTTGGTTCTAAATCCATACCTGAATTTTCTATCCCTAAGGAAGCAAAGTATGTAGAACAACAAGAGGGTGAATACGAAAAATATCTTTATAATGCTCAAGGTGGCGCTAATGAAATTAGGGATGATTATTATAAAGCAATTGAAAATTGGGGTTGGAAAGAAAAGATTTGAAAGAAGGTGCGACTTCTATATTTGAGAAAGATGGCGAGAGTGTAGGAATCACGGTTCACGGCTCAAGTGAAGGGGACTATTTCACAATCAAAAAGACGAAAAATGAAAAATAACTTGTTAAACTCCCATGAAAATTAAATCTGCAGTTCGCCCTGCGAGGGATTATCGGGACCAAAACGAGCATGATTGGGGCTTAAAAAGCACTGCTTTGAAAAATATGATAAGATATCTATCATTGAAATATTTGGAAACATATCAAATATGTTCTTCGGCTATGTAAATAACCTTTAGGAGGTTCTATTGGTGCAGCCCACTCTAAATGAATATGCAAACAAACCTGTGCTCCACAGGGAACTCCCCATGTTGCTTTTTAAACAGTTGCGTCCTAAACAATGGAGTAAAAATCTACTTATCTTTGCAGCCCCACTATTTTCTTTTGACGCCGTAACACCAACTGCCCTAGTCAACAGCTTTGCCGGCTTTTTTCTGCTCTGCTTCGTATCAGGATGCGTATATATCTTAAATGATTACATTGATAGGGAAGCTGATCGAAACCACCCTGAAAAACGGTATCGCCCTATGGCTTCCGGACAACTGAATCCCAAGATCGCTCTGACCTTTGGGGCGTTTCTTCTGATCGGTTCTCTTATCATTTCATATATATTGAATCCTTTATTTACAGTTCTACTTGCTGTTTATTTCTGCATGAATGTGGCCTATTCCATAAAGCTTAAACATATTGTCATTATTGACATTATGATCATCGCCGCTGGATTTGTACTTCGTGCAATCGCTGGCGGACTCGTCATTCATGTTCCGTTTACACCCTGGTTCCTGCTCTGTACGATGCTGCTCTCACTCTTTCTTGCTATCGGAAAAAGACGACATGAGCTTTTGTTATTAAATAATGAGACAGGAACGCACCGCAAAGTGCTAGAACATTATTCTATTGAACTGTTAGACCAGCTTAGCGGGATCGTGACGACGGCCACGATTATTTGCTACTCTATTTTTACATTTACATCCGATCACTCGATACACCTGATGTGGACAATTCCGCTAGTTATATACGGGATATTCCGGTATTTATATTTGATTCACATCGAGAAAAAAGGCGGATCACCCGATAAAATCCTGTTTGAAGATCGCCACATTCTGGTCACGGTCATTCTCTATGTCATCAGCGTTATCATAGTTTTGGGCTATTTTGAATAATACGATTGAAAAAGAGGTAGTTACCATGTCTCAAAAACTCGCAATCTTCGATATCGATAAAACCATCATTCAGAACGACTCCATGTTTGCCTTTCTTTTATACGGAATAAAGAAGAATCCGGCAGCCATACATCAACTTCTTATGGTCGGCCTCTATTCCGTACTGTACGCTATGAAACTCATGAGTGCAGATCGAGCTAAAAGCGCTTATTTCAGTTCTATCCGATATATGGATGAAACTGACTTACAGCATTTCTTTAGAACAAAACTCAAGCCCAGAATATATCCTCAAGCGATGGAGGAGATAAGATATCGAAAGCAGGAAGGTTTCCATGTACTATTGGTAACCGCATCGCCGGCTACTTACATGAAATATTTTAAAGAACTGAACGAAGTCGACGAGGTCATCGGAACAGAACTGGTCATGAAGGAAGGGCGCTATACGGGGATAATCGAAGGTAAGAACTGCAAGGGTGAGGAAAAAGTAACTCGGATCCAGCGTTATTTGAAAGATAACAATATGGCGCTGGATTACGAGCACTCATGCGCCTACTCCGATTCCCTATCGGATATCCCGATGCTCACATTGGTCAAAAACCGATTTTTGATCAACCGTAAAACTACGGGAAACTGCGAGGGTTTGTCATGGAATATATGAATAAGTCCAAGACCCGGCATATCGGCAAGTGGCTCATGATAATCTCCGCGATCTTAACGGCAACCGGCCAGTTGTTCTGGAAATGGGGACATACTCATCTGATCTACATGGCTGTTGGCTTTGCTTGTTATGGTCTGGGAGCCATTTTCATGATTAAATCGTTGGCGCTTGAAAAACTGTCTGTAGCCTACCCCCTCATGTGTATCAGTTATGTTGTTGCACTCATCTATGGTGATATCTTCTTAGACGAGCCGATTACACTTCAAAAAATAGCGGCAGTCTTGCTTATTGGGATCGGGGTGACGTTGACCTCCTATGAAAAGTGAACTGTTTTTATACATGCTTCTTATCGTCATGACACTCTTCGGCTCTCTTGGCAGTGTTCTCTTCAAAGGTTACACGGCCAATAAAAGATATATTTTGCTATTCATCGGATTTTTGTCCTACGGCATAGGCGCTTTATTGAATATTTACTTGCTAGGTAAATTACCGTATACCGTGGTCATGCCCGCTAACGCACTCACATTTCTATGGGCGCTGTTATTCGCAAAATTGTTCTTTAAAGAAACAATCGGCATCATTCGAATCACCGGTGTTCTTTTCATCATTTCTGGCCTTTTACTGTTGCTGTGGTAAACAAATTCGTACTTAGATTGGTGGTAATATCTAAAATGTCATTCTATAACTATTATCTTCGGGATAAAAAAGACAATCAGATCGCTGTTATCATGTGGGTCATGCTTTTTGCTTTTTACGTCTTTATCAATATGCCTTACCTGATCTACATCAAAGATCAGGCCGAGATCCTCGGACCGGCGAGTCCGTTTAACGGTGCGCCCTTCACGTTAAATCTGTTTAACTTTGACCCGTCGATGGAATACGGAAAGTTTACATCTTCTCCGATTCATCCTTTGTACAACTTTATATCGGCACCGCTGAACTATCTGTCTCTACATACCGTCGGAAATCTGCTTTTCCTTTTGCTGCAATCAGCCATGAATGCACTGAGCACCATAATCTTATTTTTGATCATACGCCGCAGCGAAACGAACCGAACTCTCTCGATCCTCTTTTCCGTTTGGTTTGGCGTAAGCTCTTACACGCTGTTTACATCCTTAGTTCCGGATTCCTATCCTTACGCGCAATTCTTTATCATACTGTCAGCTGCTTATTTACAGAAAAGCAGGGATACCGGTCACTTTTCCACCATTCCAGGCGCTTCCCTGACGCTCATTAATTTCGGAATCACTTCGACGAACTTGATTACTTTTACAGGAGCACTCTTTATTAGTTTGTTTGATCCCAATATAAGAAAAGAAACCTTCCGCCGCTTTGCAGCGATAATGTTCGGATCCTTATTGCTGCTTATTGGCTTTACGGTTCTCCAATATGTTCTTTTCTCCGGGAAAACCTGGCTGTCTAATCTGATGGAAGGGATGTCAAACGGTGCATTCGGTTATGTAGCACCTTTCTCCTTTGCCCACAATTCCAAAGTCTTTCATATGCTTGCTGTCAGTCCTGTTCTGACGCCAGACGTTGCACTAATTGACCCGGGAATTGTTGCCTTTGCCACAGATTTGAGTAAACCCTATCCGCTTTATGTGAACCTGGTAGGATTAGCCCTGATTGGGATGGCGATACTTGGCTTGATCAAAGGGATCCGTTCTCGGGAAAGCTGGTCCTGGGCTATTTATATTCTCTTTGCTATTGTACTGCATGTCGGGATCGGTTTTGGTTTAGCTGCATACAAATACGATATGTACTTATACGCCGGTAACTATCTGTTTGCCTTCTTCCTTCTCGCTGCTGGATTTGTAAGAGACATTGATAAAGGTAAGCTAAAGAACATACTTGTGATTGCGGTTAGCTTCATGGTATTCATAACACTAGTTAACAATGTTGTACAGCATCTCGAAACCTTGGATTATATCAAATCGGCCTATACCCAAACGATCGGACCTTCTACCACGAAATAGATAATATAGGGTGAAATGATGTCTATATTCAAAAAAAGCTTCCCTAATACGGCGTTAACCGTCCATTAGGGAAGCTTCTTTTCATATTAGGATTCCAAATGCTGAACGTTATAAAGACGGGAATAACAGCCGTTTAACTCCATCAGTTCGTTATGAGTGCCTTGTTCCGTAATCTGTCCGTTTTCGAGCACGACGATTTGGTCGGCATGGGTAATCGTGGACAAGCGATGAGCAACGATTAGCGTCGTCCGATTGCTGGACAGGGATTGCAAGGCTTGCTGAATCAAATGTTCTGACTCCAGATCCAGCGCGGAAATCGCTTCATCAAGGACCAGAATATCCGGGCCCTTCAGAAACACCCTTGCGATCGCAAGGCGCTGCATCTGGCTTCCGGACAGCTTCACACCGCGTTCCCCGACCTCCGTATTATAGCCCTGGGGCAAATTCAAAAAAGGCTTGTCCATGCTGTTATCCTTAGAAATATCCGTTTATATAAGGTGGTGGAATCACGTGGCGACACTTCATTTAATGGTTGGTCTCCCTTGTAGCGGTAAAACTACCCTGGCTCGGCAACTTGAAACGAAATACTCCGCACTTCGCCCTTCTCCCGATGAATGGCATATCAAATTATTTGGGTATGATTTCGGGGATAACATGACGGATTCTGACGAAGCTAAGCATGATTCTAGACATGATTCAGTGGAATCCCTAATGTGGGATGTGGCGGCTAGAGTTTTAGTTCTTGGTGTTGATGTAATTCTGGATTTTGGATGCTGGGTTCGAAGTCAACGAGACGAGTTTCATTCTAAAGCCAAAAACTTAGGGGCTGACTTTAAAATTCATTTTGTAGATGTGCCTGAAGAAGTGTTATTTGAACGTCTAAAAGCTAGAAATGATATGCATACAGAAGGAACTTTTTTCATACCAAAAGCAAAACTTAAAGAATGGATACAAATTTTTGAGCCACCTTCATCAGAGGAACTTGATTCCTCTGATGATTAAACTCCCTCGATATGATTTAATTCCCTCACGCAAGCTCGTGTATTCGCAGGATTTCATCCCTATTAGATTCGGTAGAAGAGTGATGAGAGTCGGGGCTTGCTATATTGAGCCGTAAGAAGGCGTGCGGGAATAGAGATGGGGGTATCCTCACCTAATCAATTCCTTTTAATGCACATATACTCCACAGAGCCATTAGCGATTTTCACTCCCATGTCTCAACGGGTCACAAGCCCTCTCATTCCTTCGTTACACCTATCTAAGGGGTGGAGTTCGGTCTTTCTAACGGAACGGGTCCGAGCCCTTTTGTTTAACGTATCCCGATACTCCGTGCTTTCTTTGTGATCCTGCGAATATACCAACTTGCGTAGGCGGTGTTATTGTTTGTTTTTAAGCTGCTAGTGCAAAAACTTTATCTGGTTTGTAAGCTTCCTCGCTACGTGCCAGACTTACTCTCCTAAAACGTCAGCTAAAGCGATCGCACTTACACCAGTAATAGCAAACCAGTAATAGCAAGAATTTTGTTCGCATAGGGGATTCGTTCAAGTACGGCCTTGGTTTCATCTTCGATTCTCCGCAGCTGTGTGCTTGCTAAGTCATACTCCTCAAGAAGATGCTTAAGATGGAGTTTGTAAGCGTGTGTTGCCTGGTTAGAACCAACGGTTTGTTTGGTAAGTTCGATGAGCAACTTAGCCCTACGCACACCTGGGAGATGATGAAGGCTACACCCACGGCGAAATGGTTCGTGGCTTCTTCAACACTCGTTGTCAGGTTCGCGTAAAACACCACAAAAAGTGGTATTAAATTACAAATTTTATATATACAAATTTTTACTGTTATGATATTATTACGCTGTAATGAAAAAAGTCGACATTTCATTACACGAATATTTATGAAAGGAGAGTGAACAAAAATGGCAACATGTGGATATAGCTGTCCTCCTGGAACAGTGTCAATCGTTAACTATGATACTGCTGCAGGTTGTGATTCTCGAGCATCAAACTGTACTCCTCCAGCAAAAACTAGATATGTCGATACTATTCAACGTTGTTATCAATTCGAAGGCACTTATACAGATGTTTATTGCAATTCGAGATGGGTTGGTTGCTGCTAGACTTACATAATAAAACCCTTTGGTAATAACCAAAGGGTTTTATTTTAATAATAAGGAGAGATATATATGGATGAAGGTCACAAAAAATTTTTAAAATTAAGAGATTTTGAAGAATATAAAATCGGAAAATATATACCGTTATATGTTGAACTATTTAATTCTTCTTCAAAGGACATAGATATAATTTCATTAGATATATCAAGTAAAGCAGGCGTTATTTTTTTTGTAAGCACATTTTGTATAACTTGTGACTTTGAAGTTGTTGAACAAATCATCAATAAATATAGTAAATTCAACTTTACTATTTTTTTAGAGTCCTCAGAAGAACAGTATAAAGAAGTTCAATATAAGTTCCCAAATACTCAAATATTTTATTGTGACATTAACTATGTCACAAATCAATTTGAAGTTTACTCAGTTCCTTGGGTTCTTGGAATAAATAGTATAGGGCAGATTGTCGGTGGTGGTGTCTTATATAATTTTGAAACAGGTATTAACATTATATCACCACTAATTAAAGCTTATTATACAACGGAAACGGAGGGGGTTCAGAATGGAGAAATTATTAAAAAAACCTACTAGAGAAACAGGAATGGCAATTGGAACAAATTTATCAAATATGTCATTCATAAATTATAATGATACAAATATTCAAATCTCAGATTATAAAGAAAATACAGCTCTTGTTTTTATCTCTCTTCACTGTATGCAATGTATTGATCTTCTGCCATCTATACAAGAGCTTATTGATAAGCTAAAGATTCCTTTTATTCTATTTTCAACCGGGGATGTTGAAGATAATATAGAAATGGCTAATTATTTCAATTGGGAATTTCCGGTAATATCCATAAATACTAAACAATTAGAAGAAATTTTCAAAATAACTTATTTACCATTTTTAATGATTATAGACAAGAATCACATAATTAAAAATAAAGGTGTTGTTCTCGATAAAGAAAATTTTGAGTTTATTTATAGTAATATAGGTGATTAACGTATTTATTAATATAGTTCAAAACTGAAATTAGTGGGACTTGGATCTATTTAATCCTAAATGTTGAGCATAATGTTACTGAATAATCAGGCAAGCGCCTCTGCCAACGACTCATAATTTGTCAATAATCATCTTAATACTGATCAATTCAGATATAAAATTTTCTTTGGATAAGGATATTGTTAGATGATAAAAGTGAAAATTGATCATATTAATACACAGATCATGTATATTTTCAAAACATTAGTTCACATATTTAAGTTATCTCCATATTTATTAATAGTAAGTTTTATATGTAAATTAGTTTTGTCTTTGATTCCTCCTATTCAATTACTTTTAACAAAAAATTTATTTGATTCTCTTGCAACAACTTTTAACTTTGGAAATGAGAACTTAGGAAACTCAATTATACTATTATCATTTCAATTTGCTATTATGCTTCTTAGTTCATTTATCAGGTCCTATGAACATCTTATTAGTTCAAAACTAGAACAAAACGCTAAATACAAAATTGATAGCTTAATATTAAAGAAAGCTTCATTATTGCCATTAACTTTTTTTGATAATTCAAATAACCATGATCACCTAAGACTTTCTTTTTCGAGTTCTCGAAGTGTACAAGTAGTTTTGACTCTTTTTAAAATGCTTCAAAACATAATTACATTTGTTGGATATCTAGCTGTATTAATAAATATCAATTTAATACTCGGACTAGGTTTTCTAATTTTATTAATACCGATATTCACCATAAATCTTATCATTGGGAAAAATAGATACTCCCAAATAATTCATCAAACACCAAGCGATCGAAAAGTTAACTATTTGGAAGAATTGTTAACAAGTAGGGAAGCGGCAAAAGAAATTAGAGTTTATGGTATCTCTGAGTATTTAATTGGATCATGGAAAAATATATATTGGAAGAATGTTAGCGAAAAACTGAGTTTGGAAATTAGTTCTACTAAAAAAAATATAGTAGCCGAACTTTTTAGTACAATAATATTGATCAGTATGTCGAGTTTCCTTCTGTTTTTAGGAGTTTCGGGAAAAATAACTTTAGGAACATTTATTGCTGTTTTCCAAACTATATTAATTACACAAGGAATGCTTCAAAGTATTGCCATTGATTTTTCTAGACTCTATGAGAGTTCATTACATTTAAGTCATTATTTTAATTTTTTGAAAATACCAGACTTGAATGAGAGTGATAAAACTTTGGAACTTCCCGAGAAATTAGTTACAGGAATAAATGTTAAAAATTTATCTTTCTCTTACAAGACAGATCTAATACTTAACAATATTAATTTATCAATAAAAGCAGGTCAAAAAGTAGCTATTGTTGGAGAAAATGGAGCTGGAAAGACCTCTTTAATTAAGTGTTTACTAGGTTTATATCAACCCACAACCGGAGACATATACTATGACAATGTAAATTTAAAAAATATATCTAGTGATAATATACGAAAAAAGGTAACAGTTGCCTTTCAGGATTATTTACATTATCAGTTGTCAATAAGGGAAAATATTGCTTTTGGTAAAATTGAAAATATTAATGATAATAATTCAATTGAAATAGCTGCAACTAAAGCAGGAATACATAAGTACTTCTCAACTTTAACTGATGGCTATGAGACTAATTTAAGTCCTATGTTTCCCGGTGGTCAAGATTTATCAGGTGGGCAATGGCAGAAAGTCGCTTTAAGTAGGGTTTATTTAAAGAATGCTGATGTTGTTTTTTTCGATGAACCGACAGCTGCTTTAGATCCCTTGGCAGAAGCTACCGTATTTGATGAGCTATTAAAACTAAGTGAGGGAAAGACTTCTATAATTATATCTCATCGTCTTGGAGTTTGCTCACAAGTTGACTATATCTATGTGTTGAAAAATGGTTGTTTAGTAGAAGAAGGAACTCATAATTATTTACTGGGCTTGAACGGTGAATATACAAATATGTATCAGTCCCAAGCAAAGTGGTATAATGAAATGCATGAAAATATTTCCAGAGGTGATTAAATGGAAGCATTAATGTTAGTATCAAACGCTGTTGTTATTAATAATGATTTAAAAGAATGCGAAATAGGTAAAGTAATAAATTTCATTTCATCTGAAACTTTGCCATTTGTATACGAATTCAATATATTTATTAAGTTGTATAGAATGCCCACTGATCAAACGATTGATTGCCAAGTTGCGATTTATAATGATGACAATGAAATGTATGGCTTTTCTAACGTTGCCATTGTTAGAAATTACAAAGATTTTGATATTTCTCCAGGAGTGGATATGGCATTAAAAGTGAATTGCGCAGTGTATAAAGCAGGTATATTACAAGTGAAACTGTTTATCGATGGTGAAGAGCATCTCTCTTATCCAATAACGGTAAGAATAGTATGATAACTTATTAGGTACTCCAAAGTGGAATGAGGATTTTCGATGGAAATAGCTTTTGCTTATTCGATTAATTTACTAATTGCATTATTATTTTCTCTCTCGTTTATTTCAAAAATAAAAGAAATTAAGAATTTTAAATTCGAAATAATTAGTTATATTTTAGCGCCGGAAATATTAATTACTCTTTTAGTATATATAATTTTGTTTTTGGAATTCTTTTTTATTGTTGCATTTTCAACTGGTATATTACAAATAACAAAAGAAATAATCGCAATTATTACTCTTTTAATATTTACATGGTTCACTTGGAGAAAAAATAGGAAATCAAAGACAAATACATGTTCATGTTTCGGTTCAATCGGATTTTTGAATAAATTCCCCTTGCTAAGAAATTTTATGATTCTATCTCTGTTAGTCATTGGTTTATATTTGCCAAGATATACAGTTGATTTATCGAGTGCAATTAATTCGATTATTTTGGTAATAAATATTTCTTTATCCATTGAAATAGGACAGATAATTTTTCTTCAAAGGAAAAGGAGAAGTAATGGAAAAAGCAGTGACATATTGTAATCTAATATTTTTTATTGCTATAATTTCAATATATATCTATTTATTGAAAAAGGAGAGAAAAAAACTAAGAACTATACTACTATGGCTAAATGAAATCAAGCCAAATTTGAATGCAACTATTTTATATCTAGATTATACTTCAGAGAATTACCAAGAAATTGATGAAATACTTTCAAAAATAAATCGGTTCAATCTCTTAATAATTTTCAAAGCACCTAAATGGTTAACTATAGTTAAAAGAAAAAAATGGACTAACCATGCAACCTATAATTCTGATGCTTTTGATAGTAACTTCTACAAACCAGAAAATAGTAAAAATGAAATTATTATAGTAGATAATAAAGCAATTGAAAAAATAACGGAAGTAAGTACATGGCTAAAATTATTAGAGCAGAATAACAAAATTACGTCTGTTGGGTAACCAAAACTCAGTAGCATAAAAATAAAAAAGGTAGCTCTTTCGGTATAATCAATTCCACCGAGGCTGTAAAATAGATTATGTAAACTCCCAAACCGAGTTGCTAAACTGATAGAATCAGAAAGGTTGGGGAGAATATAAAGGGACTCTTAACAACGGAGCAAATGATGAGTTTCATAAGTGAGAATAATTTAAGACGGCAGGAGATGTCCAAAGCGCACTTAAGGATCGCTTTGCAGTTGGCTATTCGACCATTCAACCAAGATATATGTATGTGCGATGAAACTTGTTGTTCTTCAAGCAGTTCTAAACAGCACTTGGAGTACCCATTTTTCTACCGTATCTGGCATAAGCCCCATGATAACAACTTTATTAAATGGTGAAATATTGATTAAATCAACGAAATAGGGTCTTACAATGCAGGTTATCTATATCATGCTGATCTTGTTACTATCAGGTCGTTACTTGCACATAAGTACCATATCTTGGGGGAAGTTTATTTGAAAAGGAATAATATACTGTTCAAAAGTGCAATTATTCTATTACTTTTGATAGGATTGTTACTCAGATGTTATTTTACTGAATGGAATAAGCCACTTTCTGGAGATGAAGTAGGGTATAACAAAATGGTATACCAGTTACTAGATAAAGGTATATATGGTTACACTCCTTATGGAACCTCTATTACTCCTAATGCATTTACAACACCAGGTTATCCAATTTTCTTAGCCTTTTGTTATTATGTTTTTGGCTACCAAAGTGGAAATCCACCAATAATGCAAATTCAGTTGGTTCAAATAATAATTCAACTAATCTGCTCTTTGTTGCTATATTTAATTGCTATTAAATTGTTTAGTAGACGAATTATTGGATTGTTTGTTATGGCTTGTTATTTGCTACATCCAACATTTATACTATCTTCTTCATATATTTTAACCGAAACCTTATATGGTTTTTTCAATCTTCTATTTATACTTCTATTAATACATTCTATTAACAAGAAAAACAAAAAAAATCTTTTTTTACTTGGATTTACATTTGGTGTTTGTATTTTGATTCGTCCAGCAATTTTACCATTTTTGTTCATTTTAATTGTTTATTTCTTTTTAAGGGATAAAGATATAAAGATAAAATATAAATTGATTGATTTCGTATTTCTCATCATTGGCTTCTTCGTTACGATGCTTCCTTGGTGGATTAGAAATGTAATATCTCTTGATAAAATCGTTCTTTTAGCAGAACAAGCGGGTAATCCACTTTTGTGGGGGGCATACCCAAACAATCCTTTCCCTGATATTGATCCATTACAAAAACCTGAGGATATGGGTAAAATTGCCATGCATCGAATTATTAATGGGTTCATAAACGAACCTTTTACATACCTTGAATGGTATACGTGGGGGAAATTAAAATATTTAGTTGGAGATATTTTTCCGGGGATATCATATATAACAAAAGGTTATTTTCAAATTGCCCATATTATATCAGTGATATTGGGTGTTATAGGTCTAATATTTATGGCGATTAAGAAAAATATTTCTTCTGGTTTAATTTTGTTTATGTTTTTTTTGACAAATATTATTGTGTATCTTCCATTTGCACCTGTGTCGAGATATTTTTACTCTGCTTTACCTTTATGTTTTATAGGACTAGGACAATTGTATTATTTCATAATAACATTTAGAATCGATCAAGATAAAGCATCTTCGTTAAATAGAAATCCCCGCCTCTGATTACACAGAGCAGGGATTTGTTTGTTTTACTTAATAATACGAGCAGCTGTTACATAGTGATTCTTATACCAAGTGCTGTCTAGGTCACTAATGGTAACATCTTTTTCTGGTGATAGATTATGAATGATTTTATTATCGCCAATCACTAGCGCTGCATTAATTTTTCCTGAATCTTCACAATCTTGTGTTGTTTAATGATCCATGCACAAAAAAATCCTTTACAATGAAATGGCAGGTAGTATCTGACCATAATCCATCGAAAAGGATTACACCGATGGACAAGAATACCCTACTTTCTTCATTTGGTAAATGGATGTTTCCCATTTGTACGAAGATGTTCACAGAACGTGTCACTTTAGGAGAACAAGATAAATACTCAAAAAACTTACGAGCTTGGCCTACCTGAAATTGTTCTTGTATGCTCAGATTCAACAACGAGATAGTCTGCGTGAAATCACCACCGATGTCTTTTCTAAAGATTTTCAGCAGGAACTGGTGTATATATCAATCAATGATCACCTTGCCAATCTAAAAGTTGGCCACCCCAGCGGTAAAAATCGGCACCTGAAGGTGCCGGTATTGGAGTGAAACATTAGCTTTGGTTTGTGTTGAAAATAAACACGAGTCAGCATTCATTCCTTGACCTTCCATGGTTTGTCGTAGTCGGTAGGAGCCACCGTCAAACAGAAGGATATAGGAGTGGTGAATCAGTCGGTCCAACAATGCAGTGGTTAGCGCAGGATCACCAAATACATCCACCCACTGAGAAAATTCCAGGTTGGAGGTAATGATCAGGCTACCCTGCTAGTAACGCTGAGAGATGAATTGAAATAAGAGCTTTCCGCCTTCGCTAAGAGGTACATAAGCTAGCTCGTCCAGAATTACAAGATCGTTCTTGCTCCAACTTTTAAGATACCGGGCCAAACGGTACTCGGACTCGGCTGATTGCAATTCTTGGATTAGCTGTATGACGGGAATGAAGCGGACTCGATGTCCTTCCAGCATAGCCCCCATTACGATTGCGGTCGCAATGTGGCTCTTTCCCGTTCCAGGTCTGCCTATGCACAAGACATTCTCGCGCCTTGTGACGAACGCGCCCTTAGCCAGCTGCTCGATTTTAATCTTCGGTAATTTCGAAATTTGTGTAAAGTCAAACTCCTGCAGTGTTTTCGGTCTTGGAAAATTTGCTTGACGCAAGAGGTACTGCTGCCTTTGTTCCCGTTCTTTGAGCACTTCATGTTCAAGGCACAAAGCTAAGAAATGAAGGTGATCGACATTCTGCTCTAACGCATCTCGCAGTAGAGTGGGATATTGCTGAAGTAATCCTGGCATGCGCAGTTCACCGCATGCGATTTCAATTCGTGCTTCGATTAAACTGCTGGTTGCCACTTATCCCACCTCCTGCAGTAGTAGGTCGTATTGTGCCGCGTGGTCGACCGTAGTCACAACTTCTGCCGCGTCGGTGACTAAATCCGATGGAGCCAGGGCGGTAGCATCTTGGATGAGTGGCGACGATCTGGCATTGTGCAAGATTTCAAGTTTGGTTTTGATGGATTAAATTTAATTGCAAGAGGACAATATGGTGGCTCAGTACGAGGAATGGCTGGAGGGCTATCAAGACGAGCCGTATTCTAGAGAAGGGTTATCGTACGGGACGAGGTTAAAAGTACATCGGGACTTGTTAACCGCGATATGCCAGAGGTATCGGAAGCTGCTTTGCATCCATATAGATGAGGAACGAGAGTTATACCGTTCGATATACAAACGAATCCCAGATCAAGCAAATCGATCTCGCCAATACATTTTGTATCATTTGTAAAGGCGATAATCCATATCCGAGTAATTGAATAATAAGTGGTAACCAATTGAATCTTAATTATCATCATGGGCCGCACCAAAGGCTGCCCCAAATTTCTTCTTAACGGTGAAAAAGTCAAATCCCATCTTAGGAACAAACTTCAATGTTATTTCCGGGTACGAACTTTAATGTAATCGCGTGTTGAGCGATCAATTTTGAGGAACCAACTATAATGTAACTTGAAAATGAGACCAAAAACCCCAAAATGCTTGATATTAGTGGATTTTTTAGGAACCAACTATAATGTCGCTAAACAGAGCTATGAGTAGAAAATAAACTCATATCAATGTACCTAAACTCGTATCATAGAAAATAAAGTCATATCAGAGCCGAGCAGATGCAGGTATATTTCCCGCCATTTGCTCGGCTTTTTCTTCTCTATGATTTCATCCCATGCAGACTTCTTCTCGAAAATAGTATCTATTTTTGTCTCAATGATTTTCTCAGTCCTATCAAAGTTTTTCAGGCTTTGAAGCGGGTTCAAACCATGCATTGATCATGCTTTTACTCAGGATTATTTACTCCACTGTAGATATGCATTTTAGTCTGCAACTCCGCACTTAAAGTCTGCAACTCCGCACTTAAAGTCTGCCACTGAGCAAATAAAGTTTGCCGCTAAGCCGAACGAATTTTAGGCATTTGTCCTGATTTTCGCTCGGCCTTTCTATTGTTTCAGGGAGCAGGGATTAAGGGGATAGGGAAGACCCAAATGCCTCATATCCCTCACTACATCAGGCTTTTCCTCGATTTTTCTGTGATTTTCTCGGTGTTTTCTCAGGTTTTACATCAAACTTCTAGTGGTTTAACGTGATGAAGGATGGAGACACCTAGATTACAGCTAAACAATTTATATCTGATGGCTTCGCACTTTTGTTATTAGGGGCGAGGCTTTTAGTCATTTTCGGGGGAAGTTTCGGGATACAGAATTTTATGTTCCTTCAATTGGTGATGATATACAATTTATATATTGAGTGAACAAGAGGGGGAACAGTAATGCAAAATCTAGAAATAAAAGAGATTAAACTACTTGATGAAGATATTGAAGAGCTTTCTGAACTTTTGAAAATCGTAGTAGATGATGGAGCGTCAGTAGGTTTTTTACCTCCACTGGAGCTAGATGAAGCGACAAAGTATTGGCAAACTGTCTTGGCACCAGAGGTGATCTTGTTTATTGCCAAAATAAACAATAAAGTGGCGGGCAGTGTTCAATTGCATTTAATTACTAAGCCGAATGGAAGCCACAGAGCTGAAATTTGTAAGTTAATGACTCATCCAAACTTTAGACGTAACGGTATTGGACGATCACTTATGCAAAAAGCAGAAGAAAGAGCAAAACAAGAAAGCAGGTCTCTTTTAGTATTAGATACTAGAGAAGGGGATCCGTCCAATAGATTGTACAAATCATTAGACTATCAAGAATCCGGCAAAATACCGGGTTATGCAATTTCTCCGAATGGTGAATTAGATGCAACGGTTATTTATCATAAATTTATTTAGCTGTTTCTTGGATACTTACTAAAAAGATAGTATAATTTTCTATGTGTTTTTATCGAAAGGAAGTGAATTCATGAGTGATTTAGAAAGAATTAAACTCGTGAAGCCACCATTTCCCAAGCTACGATGTTTTTCTTTCAAACCTATAATCATCTAGGAGAGGATTATTTTGAAGGGGAACATCGGAAACAAAATACCTAGCTTATTATTACTGATTGTATTAGTAGGCTTCCCACAAATTAGTGAAACCATTTTTAGCCCATCATTACCTTCTATCGCAGAAGCGTTTGAAACTTCTATGAGTGATGCACAGCTTACGATGAGTGTGTACTTTATCGCTTTTGCTTTCGGGGTATTTTTCTTTGGGCGTTTATCCGATAAAATCGGTCGTCGCAAAGCAATGCTTTATGGGCTGTTTTTATATTTTGTTGGTAACGTACTTTGTTTAGTAGCAAATGAGATGGCGGTTTTATTAGTCGCGCGTTTTGTTCAAGCGTTTGGTGCAAGTGTTGGCTCTGTCGTGACACAAACGATTTTACGCGAAAGCTTTTCTGGCGTTGAGCGTCATAAACTGTTTGCTCAAATTTCAGCTGCCCTGGCCTTCACACCTGCCATTGGCCCGTTAATTGGTGGCTTTGCCGATTATTATTTTGGCTTTAAAGTTGTATTTTTGGTGTTAGTCGCTATGAGTGTTATTGTATTTTGCTATGCATTTTTACGCTTACCTGAAACATCGCCTGCTACAATCGAAATGATGCCACTACTACCAATAGTAAAGCGCATGATTACAAATGCTCGTCTATGGCGCTACGGCGTATTAATTGGTGGTATTAACGGTGTATTATTTAGCTATTATACCGAAGCACCGTTTATTTTTACGCAATACTTTACACTAACAAGTGCGATGTATGGTTTTTTAGGCATTATCGTTGCGCTCGCTTCTATCGCAGGTGCGATGCTATCTAAACGACTCGTTAGCCACACAAAACCTGAGAAGGTTATCGTGCTCGGGTTAGCCATTATGCTCATCGGTACATTGCTCGCTACGTCGGTACATTTTTTACCGATTTCATTACAAATGGCAACCATGATGGCTAGTGTGTTCATTATTTTATTTGGTACAGGTACCGCTTTACCAAACTGCTTAAGCTTAGCGCTCATTGACTTTCAAGATGTCATAGGTTCTGCGGGTGCGATATTTAGCTTAGGTTATTATTTACTCGTCAGCGCTACAACCTATGGTATGAGCGTTTTCCATAACGGAACAGTCCTTGCGATGCCGCTATATTTTTTAGCACTAGGGATTGTTATGCTTTTAATAAGCTTACCCTTACTTTATAAAGAATGATCGAGTTTAAAATTCTGAATATGACCGACTGTTCAACTTTTTCGTGAAAATGAAGATGATATTGGGCCGACCTAATAAGATTTAGGTCGGCCTAATTATATTTAGTTGAACATTTTGCATGGATTTGGAGCGTGAAAACAGCGCAAACTTTGATAAAATAAACAAACAACAGCTTGTGATAACGGGAGGTAGTTTCCATAGACGAAGATTTCACGATGCTGCTTCAGCTCTTTGAGCGGGCAGCATTATTGCTAATTATTTTGTTTTTATTAACTCGTATTCCGAGCTTTAGGCAGATTCTGCAAAAAGAATCGCTGTCATCGAAGGAGTTCGCCGTCGTTACGATTCTGTTCTGTACCTTTGCAATATTCGGTACCTACTCAGGCATCGATGTGGAAGGCTCGCTCGTCAACGTACGGATCATCGTGATTATGTCAGGAGGCATCTTATTCGGGCCTTGGGTCGGTCTTGTCGTGGGCGTAGTGTCCGGAATCCACCGTTATTTGATCGACATCGGCGGTGTGACCTCATTTCCATGTCTCATCACGAGTATTATTGCGGGGCTGGTATCTGGCTATATTCATCTTCGAACACCGAAAGAGAAGCGTTGGTTTATCGGGATTTTTGCCGGGATGGCCTGCGAGGCATTAACGATGCTGTTGATCATATTCATGGCGAAGCCTACATCATTAGGTATCGAGATTGTATCCAAGATTGCAAGACCAATGATCCTAGGGCAATTGAATGTGGGATTGATCATTTTGTTAATTCAGAATGTGGAAAGTGAGCGGGAAGGAATCGCTGCGCAGCAAGCGAAGTTAGCTTTGGACATTGCGAATAAGACATTACCCTATTTTCGCTCCATCAATACGGAATCCTTGCACAAGATCTGTTCCATTATTAAAGAAGATATTCAAGCCGATGCGGTGGCGATTACGGATGCCTCAAATGTGCTCGCTTACGTCGGTTATGGGGAAGACCGCTATCAATTCCGGCATGAGATCATAAGTGATATGACCAAAGAGACGATACGGAGCGGGGAGTTCATGATAAGCAACCATGCGTTGGATGATGCGATGCCCGGCATTCAATCCTTACTCATTATTCCGCTGAAAGAGCGAGAAGAAGTTACGGGGACCTTGAAGATTTATTATCGGAAAGCGCATAAAATTACCTATCCGCTGCAGACTATGGCCGTCGGTTTATCCCAGATCATCTCGACATTAATGGAAGTTTCCCGTGTGGAAGAGATTAAGGAGATGGCGAATAAAGCTGAGCTCAAAGCGCTGCAGACAACCATTCAGCCTCACTTTTTGTTCAATGCGTTGAACGCGATTGGGTCCTCAATCCGGAATAGACCGGATCAAGCGAGGGAGCTGATCGTCAATTTATCGGGATATTTACGTTATAATTTGGAGCTAACGGATGAATTGATCGATATCCATAAGGAGCTGGAGCAGGTTCGGAATTACGTGGAAATTGAGAAAGCACGCTTTGGAAATCGGTTAAGTGTTGTTTATGATGTGGATGAAGTCACCGTGAAGATTCCCAGTCTCATCATTCAACCGTTAGTGGAGAATGCGATTGTCCACGGTATATTGAAGAAGAAAGGACCCGGAACGGTCACCATCTATGTCAAAGATAATGAAGATTACATTCGGATAGGTGTGCAGGATACTGGTGTGGGTATCCGTGAAGATTTCATTGAACAGGTGATGGAGGAGCGAGTTCCACCGAACCATATTGGTCTTTTCAATGTGCATAAGCGTGTGAAGCTCATTTTCGGGCATGGTGTTACGATGGAGCGACTGGATCAAGGAACGAACATCTTTTTTGACATACAGAAGGAGACACGATGAGAGCGATAATTGTGGAAGATGAAGTATTGGCCAGTGAAGAGCTGGAGTATCTGATTACCAAACATAGCCGCATTGAAATCGTGGAGCGATTCGAGGATGGCCTTGATGTGCTTAAATTTCTGCAGGAGAAGGAAGTCGATGCGATATTTCTCGATATCAACATTCCATCTCTGGACGGGATGCTGCTGGCGACTAATATCAGTAAGTTCGCCCATAAACCGTATGTTATTTTTACAACAGCTTATAAGGAACATGCTGCCCAAGCATTTGAACTGGAAGCTTTTGATTATATCTTGAAGCCTTATGACGAGAACCGGATTGCCGCGATGTTACGTAAGCTGGAGACCGCCTTCGAACGGGATCTGCAGCAAGGAGGAAGTCCAAATCCTGTGGAAAGCAGGCAAAGATCTGAGGAGAAACGCATTAATCTGCTGAAAAATGACAAATATATCGTAACGGACAGCGATGACATCTACTATGCGGAAGCACAAGAGAAGGTGACGAACGTATTCACGAAGAGCGGAATCTACACGATGCCGATGAGTATTTCGGACTTTCATGCCATGCTGCCTCAAGATCGATTCTATCGTTGTCATCGTTCCTATACCATCAATTTGTCCCAAATCCATGAAATCGTTCCATGGTTCAACAATACTTACCTGCTGCGTCTACGTGATTTGGATGCCAAAGTGCCCGTCAGTCGAAGTAAAGTCAAAGAATTTAGGCAGTTGATGCGTATATAAATGCAGTTCATTCCGTGATCCCGTCATTTCATGTCGCTTATGGCTCAAGAAAGCGTTTTATCCTGTAAGATAAGGGTGTGAAAGCGAGGCGCAAGAAGCCTTCACTTCCCTACAGATAACGCAAACATCTTGATCATAGCAGAATGGAAAGAGGGGATCTATCATGAGAACGCATCAAGCACCCCAAGCGAAGGTAAATCGATGGATGATCGTCCTAGGGACAATCATTGTACAAATGGGATTAGGTACAATATACACGTGGAGTTTATTTAATCAGCCGTTAGCTGACAAATTTGGATGGGAGCTTAGCTCCGTATCGATTACGTTTTCCATCACCAGCTTTGCACTGGCTTTTGCGACATTGTTCGCCGGTAAGATTCAGGATCGTATCGGAATTCAGCGTTTGACGATGATTGCAGGTGCTGTTCTCGGTGCAGGGCTAATCGCTAGCTCACAGGTTTCATCGTTGTGGATGTTGTATTTACTAGCTGGTGTGGTTGTTGGTTTTGCGGATGGTACAGCCTATATCACATCGCTATCGAATTTAATTAAATGGTTTCCTGAACGTAAAGGACTAGTATCGGGGATCTCGGTGGGAGCTTTTGGGGCAGGCAGCTTGGTTTTTAAATATATCAATGCGCATTTCATCAATACCTTGGGAGTCTCCCAAGCTTTCCTGGTCTGGGGATTGATCGTGATGGTGATGGTGATTGCCGGTTCGTTCTTAATCAAAGAAGCCGTAATTACAGAAACACCTGCGAAAGCAAATACCCAATCGAACAGTCAACGGAACTATACAGTCAAAGAAATGCTGCGTACGAAAGAAGCGTATATGCTCTTCATTATTCTATTCACAGCTTGTATGAGTGGATTGTATATGATCGGTATCGTCAAAGACATCGGTGTGCAGCTTGCCGGTCTTGATATCAGCACAGCAGCGAATGCTGTAGCTATGGTGGCGATCTTCAATACTTCCGGTCGGCTCGTACTCGGTCCATTGTCTGATAAAGTAGGACGTATGAAAGTTGTAGCTGGCGCGCTTCTCGCAACGGCAGTGTCCGTCCTGATTTTAAGCTTTATACCTTTGACCACGGGCATCTTCTTCGCATGTGTCGCGACGATCGCATTCTGTTTTGGCGGTAATATCACAGTCTTCCCAGCGATTGTGGCTGACTATTTCGGCCTGAAGAACCAGAGCAAGAACTACGGAATCATTTATCAAGGATTCGGTTTAGGTGCCTTGGCTGGCTCGTTCCTGAGTGTGTCGTTCGGTGGTTTCCAAATTACCTTTTCAGTCATCGCGATCTTGTGTGTGCTCTCCTTCTTGATGGCGATCTTTATCTCAGTACCTAGCCAACGTAATGAGTCGAGCAAGGACCAAGAAGTTGTGCTAGAGCCGCAATATAATGCGGGATAATCGTGAATAATAAAGTATGTAATGAGAATGAAAATGAGCTCAGCTAACTAAGCTGAGCTCTTTGACTTCCAAATTATTATCAAATACATGCGACTCGACTCTGTAACACGGTTTTGCCCTGTTATCTCACCTAAACTGTGAGTTTCGCCCGCTGTAACAGGAAAAAAACCTGTTATCTCACTCTGGCCTCTCCATCTCTACAGTGCCTCGACTCTGTAACACGGTTTTCCCCTGTTATCTCATCTAAACTGTGGGTTTCGTCCGCTGTAACAGGGAAAAAGCCTGTTAAATAGAAGTAAATGATTTGTAGTACATAACCATTCCAGCTCTATATAATGAAAACAACTGAAACGTAAGTGAATGGCGAAGAAGCTATGCCACTTTAGACCTAGTTAATAAAATGAGTAACCAAAACAAATAATTACTATAAGTCAAAAAGTCAACAAAAGAAATCCATATTGGGTATATGGTTATTTTCTGTGATGTAAGAATCAATATAGTGGTAACTCCCAAAAGCAAAATTATTTTTTAAAATAACTACCACTTGAAACAAGCCATTGAAGATCTATAGGTTTATTTTTATGTCGCTTCACAATAATATTGTAAATAGCTAAATGAACAATTAGGTGTGTTATAAAAATTAGAAAAGGAAATAAAATGATACCTAAAGCTACACCCAAACCATTAGCTTGATTGGGAACTATATAGTCCTCATTAAGCAAGAAGATAAACTTTTTGTACTGAGTAAATGTTGATATCAATATTGAAATTAAACTCAAATAATAGTAATTTATTGTGTTCATCTTTACCTCCTTAATAAAAACTAAAGCTATAGTAATATGACATACTGTAGCCTTAAGGTAACATTTGTTAGTGCTTGAAGTAAATATGAACAGAGCAAGGAACAATCACGCTGTTAATAAAATTGTTCCGTTAAAGGGAGGAAGAAATATGTCCAATGACGTAAGAGCAAGAAGAGTCATTTTAGATTTAGCTGTTACTTTAGATGGTTTTATTGAAGGGAAAAATGGGGAAGTTGATTGGTGCATCATGGACTCAGAGATGGGGTTTATTCATTTCTTAAATCAAATTGATACTATCTTATACGGAAGAAAAAGCTATGATTTATGGGGACAATTTACTCCAGAAGTTGAAGGTACGGATGCTGAAAAAGAAATGTGGGAATTAGTTCACAGCAAAGAAAAATACGTGTTTTCCAGAACGCAAAAGGGAACGGATCATAAAGCAATATTCATAAACGACAATCTTATTGAAGAAGTAAATAAATTGAAGAACAAGCCTGGTAAAGACATCTGGTTATATGGTGGAGCAAGTCTTATTACAACGTTTATCAATTTAGGGCTAGTTGATGAATTTAGATTATCTGTTCACCCTGTTATTTTGGGAGAAGGAAAGCCGTTGTTTATAGATATAAAACAGAGGTTGAACTTAAAAATAGTTAGTACAAGAACGTTCTCCTCTGGCGTTGTGCAGCTAATCTATCATTTAAATGGGAATTAATAATATCAGCTAATTCAGCCAGGAGGTTACAGCTATGGACTTAAAGTTATCTGGAAAAAAAGCACTTATTGTAGGAGGAAGCCGTGGCATTGGTAAAGCGATTGCCCGCCAAATGGCTCTGGAAGGTGTAGACTGTACGATTTGTTCAAGAAACGAATCCTCGCTAAAAATCGCTGCAGAGGAATTGGCCCAGGAAACAAAAAGAAATATCTATCCGATTGTGGCAGATACCACGAATCCGGATTCTATCCTAAAACTAGTTGAGAATTCAGCAGCGGCGATGGGGAGTATTGATATTCTTATCAACAGCGGGGCTCGTGTTGGAGGTCAAGTGCCAGAGGATTTTAACAGCATTAATGAGGAACTTATTCTGAAAGATTTTGAAGAAAAGTATTTGGGCTATTTTCGCAGTATCCGTGCTGTAGCACCTTATATGATAAAAAATAATTGGGGACGTATCATTAATATAAGCGGTTTGGCTGCCAGAATAGGTGGCAATTATTTTAGCTCTGGTCCGCGGAATGCATCTGTTGTCCATTTAACAAAATCCACATCCATGGAATTAGGGAAGCACGGAATTACCGTCAATGCGGTTTATCCAGGGATTGTAAGTACGGAAGCGTTTAGAGAACAAGTTACGGATGAAGATGCTTTACGCCAGTTCGCGGGAATGAATGCGCTCGGTCGCTTGATTACAGCGGAGGAAATTGCTAATGTCGTTACCTTCCTAGCTTCACCTTTGTCGGGATCGATTACCGGCGATGTCATTTCGGTAACTGGCGGCATTGGAAATACCGTTTATTACTAAAAAGTTAGGCGACTGCTCCCCAATTGAATTTAGAGGAGCAATCGCCGCTTAATAAATCTTTTATAGTTGTCTACTTCCCGAACGATTGAAATGCCAATTGAAAACGGAACTTCATATCGTCTTCAAACCACATTCTGAAATTGGTCCCCCACACGTTATTGTGAAGGTTAAAGTGAAACCCGCCGTCGATAAGAGCAAACGTATTATCGAACTGAAGCAGCCGTCTTTCGCCCGGGCATACAAGCGGAGCATCCAGTGTTCGGATCGTGCAGCATCCGTCCGCGCCTTCGTAGAATAGTCCGGTGTCTACCGCATGCATGTTGCGACTTCCGTCCTTCACAACGGTTGATGGAGAGAGGCGGTATCCGAGCTTATCCATTAACCACATATTCGGGTTATCCACGAGCGGAGCAAAGGAGAGCCAGCTTGCTTCCGGCAATCGGCAGGCAGCTTTCCCAGTCCAGTGGAGTGTAATATCGATCTGCGGTTCCTGCTTGTGAAATGCATAGCTAACGATCAGCTTGCGAGGCGCGCCGTACTGGGCGCAGGCGATCGAATCCATGGCCAGCTCGATATGGACCACATCGTGCTCCGTTTGCCTCTCCAATCGTATTCTCCTTGGGGCTCCCTGATAACTTGCATGTTCGGGCCGCGGTTCCGCATATTCCATGCCTGGTTTGCCAAAATCGGGTTCTGCCCAGCTGTGATGCAGTCTAAGATCTCTAGAATATTCTCTATAGAATCGATCGTAATTTTCTTGGCCGAACGTCTCGTAACGGTAGGCACCTATCGGGTGAGTGTCGTTCGCCCACACTTTTCCGTTCCGGTCAACCAACTGAATGATCGATCCATCCGGCGCGAAGGCCGCGCGAAAGCAACCTAGTTCATATCGAGCATTCCATTCAAGCTGCTCCGAGATGGAATCCGAAGCTGCGCTGCTCTTCGGCGCCATTTGCTCGAATGCGGCCAGTGCTTCGCTAACCAGTTCTTGAGGCAATGCGGATAAAGCTTGGTCGATATATTCGCGCTGTTCTTGCCAAGAACTTTCGAAAAGGCGAAAAGTTCGCTCTGGCTTTGCCATTTGCTGCAGTAAAGCAAACTTATGCGCAGTGGCGTCTTGGACGGCATCGCCTGCTCTGGCAGCGGCGAAATCAGCCGCGGCGTAGGCGCTGTAATCGCCGAGATAAACCTTCTCGTCCAGCCCCCACGTATGCTCAGGAATGAGCATCAAGCGGTTGCAAAATAAAGCGTACGCTTCACTATTCGGATCTAAGGCACCGGTAGAGACCCATTTGTCCCTTAAACGCAGCAGTTCCCGATAACGCGCTACTTTCCATGGGTCGGAAGCTACTCCGTGAATCCACGAATCGCCGATTTCCTCGCGGATCACCGGCAGGCGCTCTTTCAGTGGGAGCAGCTTCTCCGCAAACGCATCCAAGCTGGAAGCTATGATTTCTGCGCCTGGATATTTCTGCTGCAATTGAGCATACATTTCACGAACAGCTTCAATGCTGGAAGGACCATGATTATCACCGGTATGGGCAAAATAAAGCGCATCTTCCAGTCCGTCGACTTCAAGGGGCTTGCCATAATCCGCCGCATAATTGACGATGACTTCAGAGCCGTCAGCGGCGCGCCATACAAAAACATCAGGGACATGAGGCTTTTTGGAAGCCGGATTAACGCCTAAATGCAAATATTGAATGCCGTGTTTGGCTAAGATTGGGACGATACCGATGGTATGCCCTGGAACGTCCGTCATTTTTGCAGCGATCGTTGTTTTTCCGAACCGGCGATCCAGATCCCCGGATAGGGACAATCCAAATTCGAACAGCTCCGCGTCCATTAATTCGGTATGCGTTGTAAACGGCAGTCCATGCCAAGCGATTCGGTCTTGGCGTATCGCTTCCTCCATACGGCTGCGGGCCTCAACCGGCGCCGTGCGCAAATATTCGTGGATTAACCACGACCCGGTCGTCCATACGAATTTCGCATTTCCTTCTTCAACGGCCAATCGCTCGGACAAATCCAATGCTTGCGGGATGTACTGATTCATGTATCGCTCGACAACATGTTTCGCTAAGTCAGTAAAGCCAATGTCCAGATGGGTTTTGAAAATAACATGAACTCTTTTGTAGGCTGCCATGATATAAATTCCCTCTCCTCGTTGAATGGATTATTCTTTTACCGATCCCAATACGATACCGTGAACGAAATAACGCTGCAAAAACGGATAGATGAGCAGGATCGGGATCATAGCGACCATCAGTTTGGCCGCGTTCAAGGTCTTGTTCGATGCCTTCATCAATTCGATCAGCTGCTCTGTCGTCATCTCTTTCATCAGGTCCGGTGTAATATTCACAACCAATTGTTGGATGTACGTCTGCAATGGATAATTCTGTGGTTTACTCATATAGATTAACCCATCAAAGAAAGAATTCCAATGCCCTACGATGCTGAACAGCGTCACACGGTGATCTCTTTGAAGAATTGATGTAAATACAATCGATTTGAAATAAAGTTGCATCGGTTTAGCCCGTTGGATATGATTTGGATAAGGCAGACTGTTCGACTTTTTGGCGGAAATAAAAAAATCGGATTACGAATTGAAAAAGAATTCATAGAAAGTGGTGAAGAGAAATGGTGGATATTGAATATGTAAATGACATGTATGCGGACTCGTATTTTCCAGACTTTTTAGTAGATAAGGTTAAGACTGCGATTATAAGAGCTGAGGATTTTATTAAGCAAGGAAATCACTCATTAGAGGAAATTCAAGAAAGTTTAGATGAAATGACATTAACCATTAATGAAATACAAGAAGAATTCTGGGAGCATGACAGTGAAATAGAAACGGTAGCAAGGGAGTCTATTGGGGAAACAGTGGAGAAAATATTAAAGAAATACCAGATTGCTATTGATATTGAAGAAGCAATTAGAAACAGAGATTGGTAAACAAGTTTAATCGACAGGAAGAGCGTCTGAACGAGGTCATATAAGGAAAATACTTATACAAAGGAGTGAAACATCAATGATTAATAAAGTTGGGCAAATTATGTTGTATGTAAATAATCAAGATGAGGCAGTGGGCTTTTGGACAGAAAAAGTTGGATTTCATGTAGTTTCTGAGGAGAATAATGGTCAAGGAATGAGATGGATTGAAATTGCGCCTACTAAGGGAGCAGAAACCAGCATCATTCTCCACAACAAGGAGTTCGTTGCTAAGATGTCGCCTGAAATGAATCTCGGTACACCTTCTTTAATGTTTTTCTCGGAACATTTCGATCAACTACATGACGACTTGTCCAATAAAAATGTCAAAGTCGGTGAAATTGTAAATATACCTTCCGGAAGAGTGTTTAACTTTGCAGATCCTGAAGATAATTATTTTGCTGTAATGGAAAGAAAGTAAACCCGCATCTAAAGATTGACGTTTCATAAATCACCTGATAATGTGTTAGGTATCTAACATGTTAGTGGGTGATTTTTTGTCTTTAGTTGAACAAGTCAAGCGTATTAATGAAGCTGAATATACGATAAACCGTCTGATCTTTAAACATTATAAGCAATATTTAAATAGCGGCATTACGACTCAACAAGCGGTTGTATTAGATATTGTGTACTTAGCAAAACGCATTACGGTCGGTGAAATCGCGATTGAAATGAATATTAGCTCCAGCGCAGTCAGCCAATTGATTGCGAAATTAGAAATGAATCAATATATCAAGCGAGACATTAATCCACACAATCGTCGCGAAGTATTTATAACGTTAGATGACAAGGGAACGGAGTATTTTGCGAAGCAGGATTATGTAGAACAGCAAGTCGTAGATAAAATCTACAGCAAACTTACATCACAAGAGGTAGACGAATTAGAACGCATTGTTGAGAGATTAAAGGAGATTGCGATGAAGGAATTATAAACATTTCTTCATGCTCAATATGTTAGATATCTAATTTATTTAGGAGGCTAATTGATGGAGGATTTACTTAAACATATTGCGTTTAATGGTGCTGTGTATCATGAACAAAATGGACTTATCAAGCAGTATTATCATGGTTATCAAGATATCACAAAGCAGCATCTTATTACGGAAAATACACAATTTAATCTAGCATCATTAAGCAAAATGTTTACAGCGGTCATGACGTTCCAGCTCATCGCAAAAGGTCAGTTACATTTAGAAGATAAAATTACAAATTGGTTTAACGCACCTCATTTTACAGAAGTGACAGTTGCACAATTACTTACACATACATCAGGTATTCCAGAGTATATTGCTGAAGATTCAACAACGAATGTTGAAACATTTATCCAAGTGATGCCGCCACAATATGCGCCGAATGAGCATTGGTCTTATAGTAATACGAATTATGTGTTGCTTGCTAAGATTATTGAGGAAGTGAGCGGCTTATCGTATGAAGCCTATTTACAACAACATATTGCAGAGCCATTAAATCTTACCCAGATGACAACACAACCTGCAAGGCAATACGTAGCGGAGGGTCAAACGTATGATTATGAGGAGCAGCAGTATTTAAGGGCGATTGATGACCGATATTACCACGAAAGTGAAAAATATAATGATGGATATGGCGATGGTGGTATATATGCAACGGTGGCAGAGGTAGCGAAGTTCTTAAAAGCACTTTGGCAAGGTCAGTACATAAGCAAAGAGATTGTGCAATTAATGTTAACACCAACAGCAGTCGCTGAGCATTATAGCTATGGTTTTATCATTCAAGATGAGTGGGTTGGTCATACAGGTGGATGGATCGGTTGTTCAGCACAAGCCTTCATGAATAGATCAACAGAAGAAGTGATTGTGTTAGCGACGAATCAAGAAGTATTTCCGCAGTATGAACAAGAAATGTTGAATTGCTTCATGGGGATACACCATGCTGTAGAAGCGCCAAAACATGTAGTAGTCCTACCGCTCACTGATGAAGATGATATTGCGGGTCGATATGAATTAGCAGATGGCCTGGGCACAAGATTCACGATTGAACAGGATATACAATGGATGATTTCATTTGAGCATCAGCTGTCTGTGCCGCTATTTAAAATAGAGGATTCGTATTATTGGGTACGCAATACGATGAGTTATGTAGATGCTGCGAATCATATATTTATCGATGAAGGTATCGAAGTACCTTATCAAAAAGTGGATTGATATAGCCAAACCACAGTTTCGGTAACAAGCATTATAGTTTTGTGGAAAACGTTATGATATGATATCTTAATCTCAAATTTGCTCCGAATGCGCTGGGAAAAATCATATTGATCAAATATTAGAATAGGTGGGTACTAGATGAATAAGCCAATCTATCAAAATGAAAATTACAGCTTCGAAGAAAGAGCTAAGGATCTAATGTCTCGTATGACGCTTAAACAAAAGGTATCGCAAATGCTCCATACCGCTAGAGCAATTCCTGAGCTCGGATTATCATCTTACAATTGGTGGAATGAAGCTTTGCACGGGATTGCAAGAGCTGGAGTGGCAACGATGTTTCCTCAAGCAATCGGTATGGCAGCAACCTTTAATCCGGACTTAATCGAGCAAGTTGCCGAAGTGATCTCAACCGAGGGAAGAGCGAAATATCATGAGTTCCAACGTAAAAATGATCATGGCATCTATAAAGGGCTGACTTTCTGGTCACCAAATGTAAACATTTTTCGGGATCCTAGATGGGGTAGAGGACATGAAACATATGGTGAAGATCCTTATTTGACGGGAAGGCTTGGCGTTGCATATATTAAAGGGCTGCAGGGACAAGATCCTCGTTATCTGAAAGCGGCAGCATGTGCTAAGCATTTTGCTGTTCACAGTGGACCAGAAGCTGAGCGGCATGAATTTGACGCGATCGTATCCAAAAAGGACTTATACGAGACTTATTTACCTGCTTTTCGTGATTGTGTAAAGGAAGGCAAGGTCGAAGCGATCATGGGAGCATATAACCGTGTAAATGGAGAGCCTTGCTGTGGAAGTGAGACTTTGCTCACTGAGATTTTACGGAATGAATGGGGCTTTGAAGGTCATGTCGTTTCGGATTGTGGGGCAATCCAGGATTTCCATGAATATCACAAAGTAACAAGCACACCTGAAGAGTCTGCAGCTTATGCAGTAAATCATGGCTGTGATTTGAATTGTGGTAATATGTTTATCAATTTGGTCCATTCCGTAGAGCAAGGTTTAATTCAAGAGGAAACTATAGATCAGTCTGTTATTAGACTTATGATTAGTAGGATGAAGTTAGGGATGTTAGATGATCCAGCACATGTACCTTATACGAATATCCCTTACGAAGTAAATGATTGCGAACAGCATCGGGAATTTGCGGTAGAAGTGGCCCATAAGACGCTAGTCCTTCTTAAAAATAGTCATAAATTGCTGCCTCTTGATCGTAATCAATTAAAGACAATCTCAGTAATTGGTCCAAATGCGGATAGTCAATCAGCACTTAAAGGAAACTATAGTGGAACGGCATCAGAGTACGTGACTATTCTGAATGGAATTAAGCAGAAGGTTTCTAAAGAAACTAGAGTTCTGTACGCTGAAGGTTGCCATTTGTTCGATGAAGCGAATGACCGATTCTCTGAAGCCATTTCTGTAGCAGAGCGTGGTGATGTTGTCATCCTATGTTTAGGCCTTGATGCAACATTGGAAGGGGAACAAGGGGATGCGAATAATATGGATGCGAGCGGAGATAAAAATAGCCTCAAGCTTCCAGGACATCAAGAGGAATTATTGAGAACTATAACCGCATTAGGGAAACCAGTTATTCTTGTAGTACTAAGTGGCAGTGCTTTAGATTTGTCATGGGCAGATGAACATGTGCCAGCCATTCTTCAAGCGTGGTATCCTGGAGCAGAGGGTGGTAAAGCAGTAGCATCATTGCTATTTGGTGAAATTAATCCATCAGGACGGCTTCCTATTACATTCTATCGATCTACAGAAGAGTTGCCTGATTTCCGTGATTATGCAATGCAAGGGAGAACTTATCGATACATGAAGCAGGATGCTTTATATCCGTTTGGTTATGGTTTAAGCTATTCTCGCTTTGAATATCAAGAGGTTCCAATAGAACAGCAAATATTAACTGTAAATGATTCGATTGAGTTACAGGTTCGTGTCAAAAATAATGGATCAATGGATGGGGAAGAGACTGTTCAGCTTTATATTAAAGATGTTGAGGCTTCAGTTACAGTTCCACGATGGCAATTGAAGAAAATTCATAAGCTTTTCCTTAAGTCAGGCGAAACACAACTTGTGTCGTTCACGATTACACCATATGACTTATCAATGATAAATGAAGAGGGCAAGCGCATCTTGGAACCAGGATTATTTGAAATATATATAGGTGGAAATCAACCCGATCGTAGAAGTATAGAACTTACTAATGTACCCGTCATTAGATATTCGTTGGATATTGTTGGTGAAGCAATAGAGATGGAGTATTAATGGATGATTTTAGGTGGTAAGGAAGAAAAATGAACAAACTTTTGTTTGTTCATTTTTTGTTGTCTAATATATCATAAAGTGATATATTATTTTTAGATATATCATAAAGTGATATAAAGTGAGGGAAATGCATGAAGTCATTAGATCAATTAACGGATTCCGTTTTTTACATCATGTCCGGATTTATCAAGCCTAGACATGGTTATGCGGTAATGAATTTAATAGAGGAAATCACAGAAGGTCAAGTTGTGATTGGCCCAGCATCGTTGTACACGATTATTAAAAAATTAATGAACGAGTCATACATTGAGCTTTATGATGATTCAGATTCAAGAAGAAAAATTTATGTGTTAACAGACAAAGGGAGAAACGTGTTAATGCATGATATTGAGAAACGTAAAAAGATGGTGGAATTCGCGGAACAAGGATTAAAGGGGGAGATGTAAATGAGTGAAACAAAGTATGTTGTATCGAATGGAATTGCATTTTCAGAAAAGAAAGATCTAATAATGCTGCGCAAAGAGGCCGCAAATGGCTGGATCGTGAAGAGATATAAAAGGATGGGGTACGAATTAGTAAAAGGGAATCCAGAGGACGTGACATTTAGTATCGATATACGAGATTTGAAAGAAGAAGAGTTAGACGAATATATCGAGTTATTTGAGACAGCTGGGTGGGCGCATGTGTGTTCGCAGTATGATACGTATTTATTTAAAGCGTTACCTGGTGTAAAACCGATTTATACGGATAAAGAAACAAAGGTTGAAAAGTTCGAGCGTCTTCAAAAATCGGTTGGTCCTGCTGCAGCCATAACCTCGTGTGCTATGGTTGGAAGTTACATCGTACGTGAAATCACAACGGGTATGCTTAGCGATGTATTTTATGTGATATTTTTGATATCTGTTGTTGTTGCAGCACCCATGATAGCGACTTTCTTAGCTACTATGTATCATTCAATAAAGGTAAAGTTGGTTAACAAGTAGAAATAACCAATGTTGGGCGATTCAGACCGGAGGGAGGCTACATATATGACGGAACGCGATGTTGTAATCGGCATTGATGGAGGCGGAACGAGTACAAGGGTCATGATATGCGATCTGAAGGGGAATGAGCTTGCTTATGCGGAGGGTGGCTGTGCATCTAGGTATAAGGACGAGAACGCGTCTGATCATGTGAAAGCGACTATTGAGGATGCTCTTGCGAAGGCGGAGCGGGTTGCAGCTGATGCAGCCATGTTGGTTGCTGGAATTGCAGGCTACGAATCAGAAGCAGATGATGCATGGATTACACCTTTCACCGACTTGCCGGGACTCCATTGTCCCAAGCTGCACTTGAATGACTCGGATATTGCTCATGCGGGAGCGCTTCAGAATAGACCAGGTATTATTGCAATCGCCGGAACGGGCACGATGATCATGGGCATCGATGATAACGGCAGGCGGATCAGAAACTTAGATTATCATCAATACGCCTATAGTGCCGCGCGCCATCTCGCTTATGAAGCTGTGTATGAAGTGCTTGCCGGATATCGAGATGATTCGAATGAGGGACTGATCACGGAAATGCTGCAGCATTGGCAAGCGGATAGCTTGGAGCAGCTGCAGGAGCTTGCTCGACAGGGCTTTCATCCTGATACGATGAAGCGCGATCAACTGTTTGGACAGTTCGCTCCACACGTAACGAGGGCCGCAGAACAGGGCAGCAGTGTTGCAAGACGTGTATGTAACCGCGCTGCTGAGCAGCTCCGATTGGGTATTGAGCTTGTGGGCTCGAGCTTTGTTCAACGCGACGTCGAGGTCGCGCTAATCGGTAGTGTCATTTGCAGTCCCTATATGAGAGGCAAGCTGACAGAATTACTCATGGCCAATCCAATTAAGCAATATCGCGTGGTTGAACCACAATTGCCGCCTGTAGCCGGTGCTATTCTTCTGGCCTATAAGGAGCTGGGCATCCCTGCAAACAAACTGACTTCATTTCATAGATCATATTGAAGATCATAATCTATCGGGAGGGATTATATTGGATATCGAAATCATATCCCTTGATGAATCTCATATTCCTAAAGTTAAAGGCTTGGTAGCGGGCTACATCAATTCTTCATCCAGTGGCATGGACGAATTAGATCCATCATCAGAGCAGCTAGAACAATGTGAACGGATTTTACATAGGCTTATTAGTGACAGCTCGTCTTCTTGTTATTTAGCTAAGCAGGATCATGAATATATAGGGTTCATCATCCTTTCCTGGAGCTTCTCCATAAGCAAAGGGTACCCAGTACTGCATGTAGATGCTCTATATTCATCATCGAAACATAGGAAGATGGGTGTAGGCAGGAAGCTAATGGAGTATGCCATTGATTTAGCTATTTCGAACAAAGCTACACGATTACAACTCGAAACAGATGATGATAATCTCCCAGCTCGTTCTTTGTACGGCAAGCTGGGGTTTAAGCTATTACAAGGTAAGGGTGTATATATGTCATTTTTATAGCGGAAATGAAGCATTTGGACGTGCTTAGCAAACGTCACCACTCAACGTGGTGGCGTTTTTTATATGGAATGCCAGGGGGCGAGCCTTGGATTTCAGTCCGCGCGGACGGTTCGCTGAATAGCGTGTAGACAACGGGATCAATTCAATTCCAACCGTTAAAATATCGTTTAACCATGATCTCGATTACGCATGAAAAAAACAAAAATGACTTGACATTGGAGGTCACTCCAATGTTAATTTGAGTTTATGGAAAAACTTTACTCTATACAAGAAGTTTCGCGGATGCTTGGTATCCCGAAGGATACGCTTCGGTACTATGACCGGATTGGAATCGTATCGCCGTCCCGGGAATACAATCGGTACCGCAGGTATTCGAAGAACGACCTCATCGACTTGATGAATATTCAAATCATGCAGTATGCGGAGTTTTCTCTTGACGAAATCAAGGGGAAGTTTGGATTCCACAGGATGGAGAATGTAGACTCTGCTTATTGCGAGGAAGTTGCTGCGTTCATCGATGCCAAGAATGCAGAAACACGCAAGAAGATTGCCCATCTGGAAAAGGTCAGTCAGTTGCTCGAGGTAACAGCCGAAACGCTAAGGGACCTTAATCATGAAAGCGATCAGCGATTGGCAGAGATCGTTCGCGAGATTTACCAGGCTATTCGAAAGAAGGAACCAGGAATATCCGAGGAGGGATGTCATGGACATCAAGATTAGGAATTTTTATTATCTGATTGCAGGCATTCTTGTGATTCTGTTTGCCGTCACGCACGCATGGAACGGGCAATCCACAGTGCTGCCGATGCTCCACGTGAGTGCAATAGCCATGGATACCCAGATAGTATTCAAGTATGTTTGGCACATCATCACGGCGGAAAATTTGGTCTTCGGCATCGTATTCATTTTCATGTCATTCCAAAGCGAGCGATCGAAGATCAGATTTGCCGCATGGACTATCGTTTCGCTTCTGATCGTCCGACTGATGGTTATTCTTGGCATAACGGCATTTCATGACATTTCGGCACTTACGGATACGTTACTCGATTCGATTGCAATCGTAATCTATGTCGCCTTCATCATACTGGGAATAAGTATGAAGAAAAAAGAGATCGGAGGTCAGTTGCCACAGTCTAGTAGGGGGGAGTGAAGATAACCATAGCCAAGCTGTGAGAGCGCATTGCAGAAACGATGCGCCGCAGATGTAAAAGACTGTGACATTTCAGGTCTTAAAGGTAATGGAGTACACAGCAGGCTGCCTAAGCCTGCTTATTTTGTTGAAGTAAGGGGCAGTATAGTTGAAAAAGGAACTTAAATTGAAATCTCGAATATCTAATGTAATCGGATAGCTAAAAATTTGATGACAGACAGGAGTTAGATACGATGATAAAAGGTTTCGGAGGAGTATTTTGGAGAACCAAGAATCTTGAAGTTACAAAAAAATGGTACAGTGAAGTGTTGAAGATTGAAATTGGAGATTGGAATGGGGCTGTGATAAAACCCCAATTAGGAAACGAGACTATCTTTTCCTTCTTTACCGAGAACGACAGTTATTTTCCAACAGAACAACAAGTGATGTTAAATTTCCAAGTACATAATCTATACGAGACTATTAAGCATCTTGAACATATTGGTGTACCTCTTGCAAAGGAAGAAGAGGTTAGTGAATTTGGAAAGTTTATTTGGATTGAAGATCCTGAAGGTCGACTGATCGAGCTTTGGGAGAAATAACGAGTTGTGATTCATTTGCTATAGGAAGAGGTTTATGGAGGACGAATAGTATTTATTGATCAGTTGAAAAGGAGTCGATATCTTATGAGCCGCCTATTCAACTAACCCGAGGAACGGGAACCGTGGACACCCCTAACACAAAACTATAATTCTATAGGGCGTGGTAATGGCGGGGATACTGTTTGTGGTAGGTCCATAAATAACAATTAGATCTCGGTTCGCAGGGGTTCTTGAAAAGGGTTGCCCATTTGTTAATACTATTTGAGTATATGGAGAAATATTTAATCGTAATCGTCCATCACTGCTCACCAATTCAGTATTAAAATAATCTACTTTTACATTCGGATATGGGCTATCTTTCACCATGACAATTGCTTGATATTGTGGAGGGTAAATTAGAGGAGCAGGTGCATTTCCGTCATAATATCCAGTCACTTGATCTCCTACTGACACCATTACATGGTCTACAAAATAAGTATGGGGTGACACAACGAAATTTACTGATGCTCCCATTCCGTTGTCTACAGATATTAATTTGAAACATCCTTCATCATTTTGACCTGTAAAAAAATCATTAATCATAGTGATAGTCCCGTGAAAAGAAAGAAAATTTGTCATATAATATCTCCTTTTGCTTTAAAAAGATAATGCACTATTCGTAAAGTCAAATAACCTGTGTTTACAGTATGTAGGTTAATAACTATATGATTGTGCAGATGCCTATAAAGGAGATTCCTCAGTGAAAAGCGTGTTGCGTTAACCCGCGACACCGCCTTTGCCAAGATTGTAATAAAGTGATCGGACTTATTAGAAAAGCGGGCCTCTTCTCCAAGTAGGTCCGCCTTTCAGTTATACAATATGCTTTAACAGTTCCTAAGAATGACGAAGCAAAACTCTCTATAGCTCACGAACTATTTAACATTGAAACCAACCGCATTCAATCTCTCTTGTTTCGCAGCGCATACTGCCGTAAAACTTGGGTTACCCACGCCTACACACCCACGCCAGAGTGTTAAACACTGTTCAACGGAACGGCAATTTTAGCCTTATTCCTTATCCAGAAATTTTAATGCATAGTATAGTCCCCAATCTTGGTCGTTTGACCATGGATCATAATATCTTCCTAATACTTTATTAATGGAGAATGGGTATACGTGTGCAGACGAGCCGAATCCGTCCCGGTCAAATAAACAGAGGTTATTTCTTAAAATCGTGTTTGCCTGTATTTTATATTCTACTTGTTTCGTAGCCATGTAATAATATTTATAAGCAACGGCTGTCAGTGTGCTCCAGTAATGGGGAAATGTGTCGCCATAAAGTTTCCTCTTGCCGAACCAATACCCGTCCCAGTGTCGGATCGCTATCCGATTCAGATGATAATCCGGCTGGTCTCCGCTAAACAAAGACAATAACCTAATATGCTTTTCAGCTGCCTCCAAATATTTCTTCTCACCTGTCAGTAAATAGACCTCTGTAGTATAAATTGCTGCCGGTGCTACAATACCTTGTTCATAATTAACCTCATGTGGGGGATAGTTGATCCCATTTTCCATAATATAGTTGGCATGCTTGCGGTACAAACCCAGCAACTCATTGCTTTCTTTCGTCATACCTTGCTCGTTAAGAAGCTGAATAGTTTCATACATCGGCATACAAATACAGTAAAACTTATGGCCACCGTTGTGGTAATATGTTTTTAACGCTCTCGTCATTCGTTCGAGAAAGACCGAATTCCCCTTCAGCTTAAACAGCTCCATATTGATGACGGCGACCCAAGGGTAATTGTACAGTCTGTGCCAATCATTGTTGCGGTTTATGTTATTAAATACTATGCCGGTCTGTTCATCATACAGTTCCCGCCGTATAAATTGATCGTATAAATCAAGGCTATTCTCCAAATCCGTGTTTGCCGAATTTCCTTTGTTATCGCTCAAATATAAAGCAAGAAGAGCTCCCATCGCGAGCCTTTCGCGTCCAGCGTTGTGGTCGTCTCTTTGGCTGTAATACGTACGACCAGCTTCCTTGTCATAAATCAAATAAGCGCCATACAGCGGACTTTGCTCGTCCAGATACTGTTGCTTATCGACGATATATTCACAACGGTTGTTTACAATATGCTCAAAGAAAGGGAGAACCAAAATTTTCAAAAAGGTCCTCACGGTATCCGTCTGCAATATAACGATGTACTCCCCGGGTTGTTCGGGAGAAAATACAGAAGTCATAGTCTTACCGTTTATCGCATATTGCAGTGGTTTGTGATTTACGGAAACGTGCAGCTCACTCCATTCAGCTGCATATTGTGCAGTAATCGTAGTTGTTTCGCCTTGAAATAGGGTATATTCACTGGCGCTCGCCTTTACAAATCCTGGAATTGTTAATGCTTTACGGTAGAAATCGTCCGGCCCTTGATGCCAAAAGATGACCCATGAGAGCTCCATAGACTGCTTTGGAGCTAAGGTAAAGGGAGAAGGATGCAAAATAAAATCCCCTCGATCGTCTGAAGTTTCCTCCCGAATCACACTGTAGGTCGAAAGGCTGCCAGAAGTCAGCACCAGACCAAGATGAGGAGCTTCCCCTCCCATTCGTAATGCATTTACATAACTCACATTCTCTCCACACCAGATATGCGTATGGCAGCGCCTCGTAATGCAGGTTGCCGAATCTTGATAATTCTCATTGAAGACTGTAAATATTCCGAGATCTGACTCCCCGTATGTTTGCGGGATGGTTGTCTTGTTTTCAAAGATATACCTCTCTTGAAACATGCCGTCCGGATTGAAGGAGCGCTCTACTGTGATATTTAGCTTTTCAGTAAAGTAAATGGATGTGGATACATTGTCGAATACCTTTGTTTCAGCATGTTCAACTTGAAAGCTGCCCGTGCCAATACTGGTAATGCCTCCCCAGATATTCTTTCCCTCTACCCAATTCATACCATAAGAATCCTCAGGATGTACCAAGGAGAGGATTCCACCGGTGACTGGATCAATCTCGATATTATATTGCTCGTTAAGTAGGGATGAACCGTTCGGTTTATTCATTGTAGCGCTCCTTCATCAGGTTGGTTAAACTGTAATGAGTCCGACAACTAGAGGTTAGCACGCGGTGCAAAATATATGTATTTATAATTGCAAGCAAAAATATCAAATATGTTGTCATATAGCCCTAACACTTTTATAATTGTTTCCGAAAGCATAGAGTCGCAAGGGGGAGTATAATGGAACAATTATTTCATATCTCAAACGTTTACGGTTCCGTTCTACTTGACCGTTTTCATTATGTCGTAGTGGAACCCGGTTGGTCTATTGGCAATCATCGGCATCTTGCATTCGAATTCATTTTTGTCGCTAAAGGGCGGTTGTCACAGTCAATTAACGGAATACCTTGTGACATTCCTTCTGGTTCGGCTATCGTAATCAAGCCCGGTATTTACCACCATTCGAACCCCGTTGAGGAAGAAACGGAGTTATTCGTCTTCCACTTTCAATTGGAAGACGAGACCGTTTCCTCGGTATTTCAATCCAATACAAAACCGTATCTATACGTAGATCCAGATACAAACGGTAATGTCATTCAACTTTGGGTGAAGCAGTTTCTTTCTCAGTTTGCAGATGATTTGAAAACACTTGATTCTGGTTTACTACCTACTACTCCTTTGAAAGAAAGGACTCGTTCATCCATCCTAATGCTACAGATGCAGGCTAGCGTTCTCAACCTGATCAGCCTGCTCGCATCGTTTGCCATGAATCAACACAACAGCAGCATAGAGCTAGGCATTTCCCCCTCCCATTTGAGACTTGCACACGAAGCCGCATATCGGCTGGGGCAATCATCAGCAGTCGGACTGAAAATACAAGATTTGGCTAATCAGTTACACGTCCACCGATCGCACTTAAGCAGTTGTTTTCGTGAAGTATACGGAATGACGATTAGAGATTTCATGACCAATATTCGTATTAGGGAAACCAAAAAACTGCTTCTTGAAACGGATCTTTCATTAGAATCAATTGCCGAGCGATTATGCTACGCTTCCCCTTCGCATCTAAGTTTGGCATTTCAGAAGTACGCTGGAATTAGTCCTATAAAATACCGTAACCGGTATAAATCACTTATTTAAGCAAGCTGATATATCGGTGCACGGGAAGGAAGTATCTCTGGCTACGATGCTTTGTTTCCCGCATCCTTGGGGGAAGAATGTTGGCCATTCGGTTTGAGGAAGCATCCGTTTAGATGATAAGGACAGAAGAGTTAATCAATTTTTCACCGAACGTGGCACGGTTAACCCAAACGTTCGTTGGTGTCAAATAAGCGTGACTTAGAAGCCGAGCATGCTTATTTCCAAAAAGAAGGCATACGCACTTCTGACTACATTTCGGGTGGTTTTTTTGCGTTTCTTCACTTTTGTGACCCAGACGGCAACCGATTTAATGTATATAAATATTAACTGAATCGTAAACGACCAGAGTGTGACATAAACCTCTGATAGACCTTCGCACTAACGGGACACGATAGTTCAAACATGTCAAGGCTGCCAGCTCGATTGGCAGCCTTGTTGCGCTAACTCGCAGGTTAGCTCAATAAGTTATAAATTGAATGTTTAAAGTTATAGAGCATTTCTTTGCAATGAGGAATGCTTTTTTTGTTGAAAAAAGATATCCCAACTACTTCTGTAGATCCGGATAATTTCTTCTTCTCCGCCAACAAGGTAACGCTTCTTGTCATCTTTGATCATGCAGTTAGGCTGGTTTTCACTCTGCGAAAGTTGAGTTAATAATAACTTCATCGCAGAGCAGGTGAAATAAACCGCCCAACGTGCGGTTGTCCGTACTTTGTCGAATTTATGTCTAATGGCTTCGCTCTTTGTTGTTAGGGGTGAAGCCATTAGTCGTTTTAGGGGGATCACAGCGAGCCGTCCTCCATAGGCCGTTTTATGGTAAACCTAAATGGAGGTGATTTTTTGTCCAAACGAGGCAAGGAAAGGAAGGCTGACAAAATACTAAATCAAGAAAGGAAGAGGACAAGGAGTTAGAGAAAAATATCAAACAATTATTCAAGCTCATACTCTTAGCTAATACTATTATATCTTTATGTTCTTAGAGTTTGGATAAAATTCATAAAAGAGGAAAATAGAATCAGTACATTTCCAAACATAACTTAAGAATAAGCCAACAAACAATTACATTTTTATACAAATATTGAAAGGAGAATCAGATCTTAAGTCGAAACTAAGGTTTAATAGTTCTATATGGTTATCGATAAAGGGGGAGGGGACATTTTGACGCAGAAGAAAAATCATTTGCTACTTAGGGGTTTCATTACTACCTGCTTCTTGGTTGAAAGATATATTAAATCTTTCCACAAATCATTATGCTCTTTTAGTAAGTGGTGTGTTTATGCGCTATCATACCCTCTATTTTTCTTTACAAATTGGTAAAAGCACAAATGAACAAGAATGTCTTTAGAGAAATCAGTTTACAGGGCAATGAAATGAAAAGGAGGGGCAGGCAATGTTCGCCTCATCGATGAATCGAAGAACAAGATTTACGATTTTCGCCAAACTGATTACAGCTTTATTGGCTGTCTTGTTGCCGCTTTCGATGATTACGCTCTTGTTGAACCAGCAGGGGGGGCGTACGATTTATGAGGAAATATCCAAGTCTGTCCAGAGCAGAGACGCGTTCTATATACAGTCGCTAGAGATTGCGCTTAAAGGCATCAGCCAGCTTATGTTTGAGTTTGTGATCGATAAAGAACTGATGGAGGTTGGCATCTCGGAGGAGCCGGTCACGAATTACGGTCACATGAACCAGGTGCTCGCCGTTCAGAATCGGCTGCGTATGCTTAAAGCCTCCAGTACGTACATTGCCGAGGCGAAGGTGTTCCTCCCGTTCAGCAACAGAACGGTTGCCTCGAATGATTATTTGTCCTCCATTCCCACCGACGAATACGTGAAGCTGGTCAATAATGTGGATCCGAGCCGGGTCATGGCAATTGGCGAACGGTTGTTTATGAGCATGCGGTTTCCTGTGAGCGTATCAGGGAGGAAGCCCGTTTTCATCATTGTCGTTGAGCTATCGGCGAACAGGCTTCGCGAAAGCTTGAAAAATATTGTTAGTGCGAATCAAGGAAACTCCATTCTGTTCAATGTCGAAGAGGGTTGGGAGATCACCAATGAGCATGACGAGGTCATCGTACAAAGAATGAGGATGTTTGCAGAGAAGCAATTGGCGGAAGACGTATCGTTCGGCATTACTCCCTTTGTGCTCGATGGCGCGTCCTATCTGATCTCATACCGCAAAGCGGCTGCTTTGAATACTGATTTGCTCGTTTACGTTCCTGAAGATAAAATTCTCGGCTCTCTGCATCGTTATGAGCGATGGATCTGGGTACTGCTCGGTTTCTCGCTATGTATCGTCCTCCTGCTTGCGATTTCTATCTACCGGATCATCCATCATCCGCTGCGTCGGCTCGTAGCGGCTTTTCGGAAGGTGGAAGACGGCAAGCTCCTTCCAATCGAAGCCGGCGCAAGACGCGACGAATTTCAATATATATACCATCGGTTCAACAGCATGATAGCCAGGCTTGACGAGCTGATTAGCGAAGTCTATGAGAAGGAAATTCGCAACCAGCGTTCCGAGCTTAAGCGGCTGCAATCGCAAATCAACCCGCATTTTCTGTACAACAGCCTATTCAGTCTGAACCGCTTGATTCAAGCGGACGATAACGACCGCGCTTATCGGTTTACATTGTATTTGGGCGATTACTTTCGGTTCATCACGCGTAATGCGAACGACCGGATTTCACTCCGGGAAGAAATGAAGCACGCCGGAATCTTTGTAGATATGCAGTTAATTATTTACGGCGATCATATCGACGTTGAATTCGAGGCACTTGCCGATGCGTACGGCGAGCTGCTCGTTCCCCGTCAAATTGTGCAGCCCATATTGGAGAACGCCTATAAGTATGCCTTTGGAACGCTTGTCTCGAAGGGGGAGCTTTGGGTGCACTTCTCGGAGTCCGACGGTTATTTGTCGATCTGGATCGAGGATAACGGCGAAACGCTGCCGGATGTCCACTTGGCGGAGCTGGCGGCAAAGCTGTCGGAAAGCGGGGATTTTATGAAGGAAACGACCGGCGTTATTAACGTCCATCGCAGGATTGAGCTGATGTTCGGCAGCGGCAGCGGACTGTCGTTGACGAGGTCGCAGTTAGGCGGTTTATGCGTAGAAATTCGGCTAAAACTGGATGGCAGCGGAAAGGCGGGATCCTATGTATCGGATGCTGATCGTGGATGATTTTCCGGTGATCGTGGAAGGGTTAATGAATATGTTCGGCAAGAAAAAACCGGAGCTTGAGCTGCACCAAGCGTACTCGGCTCACCAGGCGCTTGAAGTGCTCAATCGTATCAGGATCGACATCGTGCTGTCCGACATTCGGATGCCAGGGATGGAAGGGACTGAGCTGCTGAATGAGATCAAGCGCCGCTGGCCGATGTGCAAAGTCATTTTTCTCACTAGCTTCGACGATTTTCATTATATCAAGCATGCGATTTCTGGAGGCGGCTTCGATTATTTGCTGAAGACCGAGAGCGACGACGGTATTGTGCGGTCCATCGATAAGGCGATTATGGAGCTGGACGAGCAAGCTGCGGCAAACCAACGGTTGCTCGAGGCGAATCACCAAAGCAAGAGGGCGGTTTCACTCTTGCAGCAGCAGTACATCAACACGCTGCTCAGGGGGAGGGCGCCGGTATCGGAATCCTCTCTGCGGGCCAAGCTTCGCGAGATGGAGATGGGATTGTCGGCGGAGCGGCCGGTTTATTTGTTGCTGGAACGCATCGATTCCTGGGGAGGCAAAGGAGCAGGCGCGGATCGTAAGCTGATGTTGTACGCTGTTCAGAACATCGCAGCGGAAAGGCTGCAGCTGGCGGCTAAGCTGGCATCTGCGGAGGTGGACGGATCGAATGTGGCCTGGCTGCTGCAGCCGGCGGGTTCGCACGGAGAGACCGACGAAGATTCACAAGACGAAGCGGAGGAAACCTGGTTTGAACGGGTGTTCGGCGAGCTCGACACGATTCAGGCGAACTGCCGCGAGACGATCGATCTGGCGGTGTCATTCGCGATCAGCCCTGTCGCTGTGCGATGGGAATCGCTTTCGGGAGCCTATGACGCGCTGCTGTCGCTGCTGTGGGGAGAGCAGGGGGCGAGAAGCGAAGTGAAGCTGAGGGGATCGGCCGAGCTCAGTACCCCGCGCTCGTCGTTTGAAGCGGCCAGGACGAAGCTGGCCAACCGCAAAATGAAAAAGATCGGACTGCTCGGCCACCATCTGGAAAACGGAGGAAAAGCGGATTTTATCAGCCTGCTTGATGAGATAATCGACCACGCGGCGGATGAGAACCGTTCCGGCTTCGTCAAGCTGGAGGTGTATCACGGGCTCGCCTCCGTCTTCCTTTCTTACTTGAATCAATATCCGCTGGACGGGAAGCTGGCCACGCAGATCGGCCTGGATCGCCTGTCGCATGCCGACGTCAACTTGTCCTGGGAGGAGCTGCGCTCTTATTTTCGCAAGCTGGCCGAGCTGTTGTTTGACAATCACGACCAGCCGGCCATCGAAGACGAGCATGTTGTGGTGCTCCAAATCAACGAGTACATCGACAGCCATCTGGCGGGAGATGTATCTCTGGCCAAGCTGGCAGGAATCGTCCACCTCAACCCTTCCTACTTGTCGAGATTGTACAAAAGGACGTCGGGGATCGGGCTATCCGAATATATTAATATGGCGCGGATAGAGAAAGCGAAGGAATTGCTGAAGTATTCCGTTTATAAAATTTATGAAATTTCCGCGATGGTCGGCTATGACTCTCGCTTGTCGTTTATTCGTTTCTTCAAAGCGAACATGGGTATAACGCCGCAGGAATATCGGGATTCGTAGCCGTACTGCTGTTTTTGCCGCGAAGTGGTCAAGGAATGTAACTGGATGTCAACAGGTGAATCTTGTTGCGGATGCGCACAAATTTATATACTTATTACAGAAGTGGAAAGCGCTTACAACGGTCAAGGAAAATCACTACGAATCAGGGGGAGTATCTATGAAACGTTATGCCAAAGGCGGATTAGCCGTGTTATTATCCGCAATGCTGCTTACGGTGACTGCCTGCAGCGGCAACCAGCAAGCAAACAATTCACCGGAAGCTTCAAAGTCGCCTTCTGCAAGCGCAGTCCAAAGTCCGGAGGCAATCGATCCGCTCGGCAAGTACGATCCGCCGATTGAACTGACTACGATCCGCGCCATCGACGTAGAGCAAAAATACGACCCAGGCGATAACATCGACAAGAATACGATTTACGATTATTACGAGCAGAAGCTCGGGATTAAGCTGAAAAACAATTGGGTCGTCAATTCGGTTAGTGACTACGACTCGAAGCTGAAAATTGCGATTGCTTCGAACGAACTGCCGGATTTCTACAAAGTCAGCGTCAACGATATTAAGCAGTTGGTCGACAATGACATGATTATGGACTTGACGGAGCTGTGGGATAAGACCGCTTCGCAAGATACGAAGAACGAGTTTACGAAAGATGGCGGACGCCAGTTGAAAACAGCTACCTTCGATGGCAAGCTGATGGCGATTCCCGTGACGGGCAGCCCGTACAACTCGATGAGCTACGTCTGGGTGCGCAAGGATTGGCTGAAGGAGATGAACTTGCCGGAGCCGAAGACGATGGCGGATCTGCTCACAATATCGGAGGCTTTCTCGAAGCGCGATACGGGTGGCGCTGGGAAGGCGTACGGTCTGTCCTTGTCCAAGTCGTTGCCGTTGTCCGGATTTTTCGCCGGTTATCACGTGTACCCGCAGCAATGGGTGAAGGATGCCTCCGGCAATCTGCAATACGGCAGTCTTGATCCGAATATGAAGCCGGTGCTAAAGCAGTTGCAGGATATGCTCAAGGCGGGACAGATCGATCCTGAATTCGGTGTGAAGGGTACGAGCAAAGAGCTCGAATTGATCGCGAACAACCGTGTCGGATTGACATATGGCGCATTCTGGTACAGCGCCGCTCTCGAAAGCGCCGTGAAAGACGGCAAGCTTGTGCAGGATTGGGAGGTCTACCCAATTCCTTCCGTTGACGATCAGCCTGCGCTCAGCCCGACCAGTGCGGCTGTCGATAGATTCTATGTCATCAACAAGAATGCGAAGAACCCGGAAGCGGTTATCAAGCTGTTGAACGAATGGACCGATTTAGTACTGCATCCGACGGAAGAGAACAGCGTACTTCTGTTCGGCAAAGATAATGATAGAACCGGCGGTTTCTGGGACATCAATCCGATTGTCGTAAACTCTATGGATGCGTTTGTTCTGTCTGGAGAGCTAATCCCGCGCGCGCTGAAAACCGGCGATAAATCGCAGCTCGGCGTGGATATAGACCGCAATGTCAGATACGAACAGGCCAAATTGTACATGGAAGGTGAGGTTACCTTTTCGAGCTGGCTCAATTATATGATCGTCAAGGAAGGCGGCACCTTTGCAATGATGTTTGACGGGTTCCAGAAAGGACTGTTCCACTTTAACGAATTCTACGGTGCGCCTACGGCGACGATGGGCGACAAAATGAGCGTGCTGAAGGCGAAGGAGGACGAAGTAATTACCAAAATTATTATGGGCGCTTCGTCCGTGGACGAATACGATAATTTCATCTCCGAGTGGAAGAAACTCGGCGGCGATCAAATTACGGCTGAAGTAAACGAGTGGTACAAGTCGCAACAATAAGAATGGTTTCGGGGGGAGAAGGGGATGTTTCATAACCTTCTCCCTTCCTCAAGGAGGAGAGCAAACTGTTACGAAAAGAATGGAGACAAAACAAGCTGCTGCATCTGATGGTCCTCCCCAGCCTGATTATCGTTCTGATCTATAGCTACGGACCGATGGCAGGCACCGTCATAGCGTTCAAGAAGTTTTTGCCCGCCAAAGGCATCTTCGATTCGCCGTGGGTGGGGTGGGAAAATTTCAAGTATGTCTTTCTGATGCCGGATACGTCGCGCATTATTGTTAATACGATCGTGATCGCCGTGATGAAAATGGCGCTTGGCCTTATCGTTCCGATCACGGCGGCAATTTTGCTTAATGAAGTCCGGAAATCGTTTTTTCGCAGAACGTTCCAGACGCTTGTCTACTTACCGCATTTTTTGTCCTGGGTCATTTTGAGCGGCATCTTGATCGATATTTTGTCCCCGACATCGGGAATCGTCAATCAGGCGCTCGGCTGGCTTGGCATCGAGCCGATTTATTTTCTCGGTGACAATCGCTGGTTTAGGTTTACGGTCGTGATGTCCGACGTTTGGAAAGAATTCGGCTTCGGAACAATTGTGTACTTGGCGGCGTTGACCGGAATCAATCCGACACTATACGAAGCGGCGGAAGCGGACGGCGCAGGACGTTGGCGACAAATTTGGCACGTATCGCTGCCGGGTATGACGCCGATTATCGTGCTGATGGCCGTGTTAAGTCTCGGAAATATTCTCAATGCCGGATTTGATCAAATCTTTAATCTGTACAGCCCGCAAGTGTACGAGTCGGGCGATATTATCGACACATTAGTGTATCGTATCGGCTTGCAGCAGTTCCAATACGGCGTAGCTACCGCCGTCGGCTTGTTCAAGTCGATTATTTCGTTCGTGCTGATCTCGATCTCGTATTACTTGGCATATCGGTTTGCCAACTACAGAATTTTTTAAGGAAGGTGATTGTAATGCCGTCGTATCGACAAAGTATCGGCTACCGGCTGTTTACGATAGGCAACATGGTCTTCCTGACGCTGTTGGCTTTCAGTTGCCTGTTTCCACTCATTCATGTGTTCGCGGTTTCACTAAGCTCGGCCCAGGCCGTATCGGCCGGTGCGGTCAATCTGTGGCCAGTCGAGTTTACCCTTGCTTCCTATAAAGCCGCATTAGCGAAAAAAGAGTTTCTGCAAGCGTTCTGGGTAACGTTGCAGCGCACCTTTATGGGCACCTCAATCAGCATGATTCTTATGACACTGCTGGCGTACCCGTTGTCCAAAGACAGCAAGCAGTTTCGGTTTCGTACGGTGTATGCGTGGTATTTCGTTTTTACGATGATTTTCAGCGGAGGACTTATTCCTACTTACATGGTGGTCAAGTCAACGGGATTGATCGATACGATCTGGGCGCTTGTCATACCGTCGGCGATTATTGTGTTTAATGTGGTGCTGCTGCTCAACTTCTTCCGCAATCTTCCGAAGGAGCTGGAGGAGTCGTCCAAGCTGGACGGTGCGAATCATTGGACGATTCTGTGGCGCATCTATGTGCCGGTATCGCTGCCCGCGCTGGCGACCGTGCTGCTGTTCACGGTGATTTGGCATTGGAACAGTTGGTTCGACGGACTCATCTACATGAATCAGCCGAAGCATTATCCGCTGCAGACGTTCTTGCAGACAACGATCGTTTCGAGGGATTTGACAGAGATGAGCGCGCAAGAAGCCGAGAAGTTTCTCCGCGTGAACAGCCGAACGGGCAGGGCAGCACAAATCTTTATAGCGGCACTTCCGATTTTGCTTGCCTATCCGTTCTTGCAGCGTTTCTTCATGAAAGGCATCGTGATGGGGAGCGTAAAGGAATAATGAACCAACCACCTCCCTAATCGCATAACTATGCTGAAGATGCGCAAATTTCCCCTTGGGCAAGAGAGGCAACTCAAGCCATTTGTAACTATTTGAAAAAACAATAACAGCGGCCAAGGGCTGTGCCACAAGAGTTCATATCGATGGAAACAGCCCTTGGTCATTAGAATTATGCTAATCCTGTTGGGAAAGGGTGATATGTTTTGACGATGAAAGATTATTCCTTTGATCCGATCGTTCCGTTCTTATTTATTAAAGATAAGAAAGAACAAATGATAGAAGCGATGAGAAAATTAAACCGGGAAGCGGGGCTGCGACGATTCATTCTCGTTTTTCCGATATGGGATGGGGAGGCAAAAGGGGCTACAATCCTCCAAGCGTTCGAAGCGTTCGGCGATCTTCTCGGCGAAGTGGGGCGCCGCTTGGCGGCTGACGGCATTGAAGTTGGATGGTGGTGCGCGCCGAGCTTGTCGATCGAACCGTTACCGTCGGAGGGAGAATCGCCTGCGCAAAAAATTGTGGGCATCGACGGGGCTGTTTCCAAAGGGGGATATTGTCCGCTGGACGAACAGTTCATAGCCTCAATGGGCGCATATATGCAAACGATTGTGAAGCGAGGCAGACCACCATATATTTTCATCGAAGACGATTATGAAGTGAGCAATCAAGGTGTGGTCAGATTTGGCTGTTTCTGTCCGCTGCATATGAAGCGATTTTCCGAGCTTGTCGGCAAAGAGGTTTCCAGAGAAGAGCTGGAAGCGCTGTTCGGTTCAGGCGGCGATCAAGCTGTGGAATACCGGAAAGTGTGGGCAGGGTTGATGAAGGATTCGCTTGTGGAACTGGCAAGCAGCATGCGGAGATCGGTTGACGAGATTGCGCCAGAAACGCGCATGGCATTATGCCAATCTTATGTTTGCGATCTGGACGGCGATTTTACAGAAGACGTAGCCAAAGCGCTCGCAGGGGGGACGAAGCCGCTCGTCCGTTTGTTTGGCAGCGATTATAGCAGCGATCGGGCGGATCAGTTTGCTTCGCTAACATTCCATATGCTGTATTCCAAGCAGACGCTGGGCGATGAGTTCGAGTTGATTCACGAATCCGATCCGTTTCCGCATTCACGGTTCTTTTTCTCGGCGGCCAAGCTGCGCGCGCTGATGTCGTTGGCGTTGTTCTACGGGTTTGACGGCTCCTTGTCTTATGTTACGCAATATACGGACGGACCTCTCGAGGATGAAGGCTACTTCCGGATGATCGCCCGAAACAAGGCGTTTTTTACCGAACTGAAGCGTTCCGTGGAAGGCTTCCGCATGGCGGGTCCGCATGTGCTGTACCGACCTCATGCACACGCGCACCGACTTGTTATCGGGAACCAACCCCCTGTGATTGTGACATCGGCGTGGGCTTCGGTATTAGGCAAGATGGGGATCCCTTATACCGCTCGTACCGGGAAAGGTCCGGTCATGATCTGCGGCGAGGATATTCTCGATCTATCGGACGCGGAGCTGCGCGAAATGCTGGGCTCCGGCGTATTTCTGGACGGGCTTGCCGCTATGTACGCTTGCCGCAGAGGATACGGGGAGCTGCTCGGTGTCGAGGTGACGGAGCTTGAAGTTGCGCTTTGCAATACGCTCGTAAGCGAACGGCTGACGAAGCTGGATGAGTGGACGGAGCCCGGGGCTGGAACGATGATGTATTTTGTCAATCTGGCTCAACCTGTTCAGCAGTATCCCTGCGTTTTCCACATCTCGTCCAAACATCCGGAGGTTCGTGTGATGTCCGAGCTCTGGAACGACAGCGAAGAAGCGATCGTTCCTGCCGTCACTCTCTATGAGAACAGCTTGGGCGGCCGGGTTGCTGTGATGGCGTACGATTTACGGCAGAACGCGTCCGCTTCTATTTACAATTACAAGCGCAAGGAACAAATTAGAGGCATTACGGAATGGCTGGGTCGGAGCAATCTGCCGGTTTACGCGGTCAAGGAACCGAACGTGTTCGTCAGCGCTCAAGAAAATCCGGAAACCGGCGATAAGCTGATTGCCGTCTACAATTTAAGCCTGGATCCGCTTGAGCAAGTAACGCTGGCGATCGACGCGGGATGGAGCAAATCTTATGCATACCGATTGCAGGACGACGGTGTGTGGGAGTTGCTGGATCAAGCCGATAACGTGACGTCGAAGGATAAGGTGATGTTGAATGTCCGGGGAGCCTTCGCTACGCTGCAGCCGCTTGTTTTGCGGTTGAGCGATCAGGCGATGTAAGCTTTGCGATGATAAAGAGGTGAAGTAAACGATGAATGCTTCGCAGCCATTTCAGACGATGTTATTAAGTTCGTTGGCTAAGGTATTTGCAGATGAAGTGCCAAATCATGAATCCTATAGTCGTGCAACCGCACTTGTTGGAGAGACATTTTCGTTCCAAGTCGCTTATACCTCAGATACACTTCTGAAGAACATCGATGTAGAGATAAAGTCATCCCTTTCAGACCATATATGTATAAGATCGGTTGGACTTGTTCCCTCGGAAATGCCTTGTTTCAGTAACCATGATACAGATGTATTACGCACCACGCCGGGACTCTATCCAGATCCATTATATAAGCTAGATCAGCAATCCGTATCTTCGGTCTCAGGACAATGGCGTTCGATATGGGTGACGATAACATTGGATGAATCCGTGATTACTACGGGGCTTCATTCTATTCAGGTCCTATTTCGATCATCTGAAGGACAGCTATTAAGGGAATCAGATGTATTCGAGTTAACCGTTATCCCTGCTACACTACCGCCGCAACAGTTGATTCATACGGAATGGTTTCATGTAGATTGTCTTGCCACAAAGTATGGTGTCGAAGTATTTAGTGAAGCTCACTGGGCACTTATTGAACGTTATGCAGACACGATGGTTAAGCATGGCATGAACATGATCTTGACCCCGTTGTTCACACCACCTTTGGATACAGCCATTGGTGGAGTACGTCCAACGGTTCAACTCATATCCGTGACTAAAATGGGAGATACCTATGAATTTGGATTTGATCTACTTACTCGTTGGGTAACGATGTGCCGTCGGCTTGGCTTCCAATATTTTGAGTTCTCTCATTTATTCACCCAATGGGGTGCAAAGTGTGCACCGAAGATCATGGTAACCATTCAAGGTGAAGAGCAACAGTTATTCGGTTGGGATACTAACGCATCCTCAGCGGAGTATCGTAGCTTCTTGGATCAATTTTTACCTTGTTTAGATCGATATTTGAAAGAGCATGGCCTAGATCAGCAGAGCTGGTTCCATATTTCAGATGAACCAGGAGAGGAACATTTGGAATCGTACCGAGCTGCAAGTGAAATCATTCATAAGCACTTATCAGGTTATCCGATCATGGACGCCTTGTCCGAATTAGAGTTGTATAAGCAGGGCCTGGTAAAAAGACCGATTCCAGCGAATACCCATATTGAGCCTTTCTTAGAGCATCAGGTTCCAGACCTTTGGACGTATTATTGCTGCGCCCAAGGTGAACAAGTATCAAACCGGTTTTTTAACATGCCATCTTCAAGAAATCGCATAATCGGATTTCAATTGTATAAATTTAGATTACAAGGCTTCCTGCACTGGGGTTATAACTTCTGGTACTCGCAATATTCCTTGAATCAGCAGCTGGATCCGTATCGTACGACTGACGCGGAGCATGCATTTCCTTCAGGAGATGCCTACTTGGTATATCCGGGTGAAGAAGGCCCGATTGAATCGATTCGATTGGAAGTTCTTTATGAAGGGCTACAGGATTTGCGCGCACTAGAATTACTTGAACAGAAAATTGGCAAGGAAGCAACCATAGCCATTATGGAAGAGGGTCTGAGTGAACCTTTGACGTTCGCTGTATACCCGAGGGATCGTGGAGTGTGGCTCTTAGCGGCAAGAGAGCGGATCAATCAAGTCTTAGCAAGTTATTATACTTAAGAGCGTAAAGAGGTTCCAATCATCATGAAGGTATAAGAATTATGGAGGAAATACTGTTGACTATCTTGCTAATTGCCATGACGATCTTGCTGTTTGCAGCACAAACCTTATCTATGAAGCTAATCAGAGCAGACAATCTTCGTCAAAGATTGCTCATCAACACCGGATTCACTCTGATCGCATCATCCGGATTACTGCTTTACAGTCTATTTCAACCAAAGGTACTCCTTATTAGTAGTGATACGCTGCTGCTTGGAATCATGTTCGGTCTTGTCTTTACGCTCACGATTATCTTTTACAATCTAGCTATTAGTATAGGACCTCTTTCTTATACGGCATTCTACTTTTCCGCCAGTATGATTATTCCCGCGTTGACAGGTATCATTGCCTTTGATGAACCGTTAAAGGTAACTGTCATCGCAGCTATTATGCTTTTTCTGGCAGCATTCTACTTTATTAATGTAAACCCAGATACGAGGAGCGGTAACAAGACTAGTCAGAAATGGAAGATCTATTGCTTGCTTACCTTCTTGTGCAACGGATCACTCGCCGTCATTCAGAAGGTTCATCAATATAAAATGGAGGGTACACAATCGGATGGATTGATGCTTGTGGGGTTCTGTTCAGCCTTTGTTTTCTACGCAATTGCTTATGGAGTCATGTGTATGGTACGTAACGCTAAGATGAGTATGTCTTTAGTGGGTGAAGTCACCTTGCTGCGCAACAATATTTTACCCATGGTATTGCTAGCAGCTACTTCACTGATTGGCAATCTGATCATGACCTATTTATCAGGCTTCGTACCGAGCTCTTATCTGTTCCCGCTTGTGCAGGGCAGCATCCTTGTTTCCATTACCCTGTGCTCCGTGCTAATCTTCCGTGAACATCTCAGCCGTGTTGGGAGAATCGGACTTACACTCGGCTTAGCGGCTATTGTCATTATCAATTTCTAAAAGATAAAGAGGGACAGCTTACTTTATATCTAAATAATACATTACGACACTGCGTTAATATGATATAAAATAGTTGTAGTAAAGCATAAATAGTCCTACTGCAAGTCGAGCGAGAAGCAGGTATTCGATCCTGTTTTCCCTCGGCTTTTTTTTCAATATTTTTTTGGAAAACAACAATAATATATCTAATATTAGAATTTATTTATTGCAAAACGATAAATCATGTGCTAAAGTCGAGTTGAATTTAATCATATGTGAGGTGCTTTTTTGTGAAACGAGGAACAACAATCTTTTTAAAGATAGCTGTTATTATTATTGGAATTCCTGTTCTTGCTTTGTGTATCTTTTTGGTGCCTGAGATAGCGAATTATGCAGTAGAAATATATCCAGATATGACTTTTCTGAAATATCTCGTTTTTATCGGTTTGTATGTCACAGCAATACCTTTTTACTTTGCTCTGTATCAAGCTTTTAAACTTTTGAACTATATTGACGAGAATAAAGCTTTCTCGGATTTATCTGTAGAGGCTTTAAAGACTATAAAATACTGTGCAGTTACAATCAGTATCTTGTATGTTGTAGACATGCCGCTCTTTTATCTCATTGGGGAAAAAGACGACGCTCCGGGCGTCATAGTAATCGGATTGGTCATTATTTTTGCTTCAATGGTGATTGCATTCTTTGCTGCTGTTCTTCAAAGGCTCTTAAAAGAGGCTATTGATATAAAATCAGAAAATGATTTGACGGTCTGAGGTGAATAACATGGCGATTGTAATCAATATTGACGTGATGTTGGCTAAAAGGAAAATGAGCGTAACTGAACTTTCGGAGAGGGTTGGAATAACGATGGCTAATCTTTCTATATTGAAAAATGGAAAGGCAAAAGCGATTCGATTATCCACTTTAGAGGGGATTTGTAAAGCTTTAGAATGTCAGCCTGGCGATATTTTAGAATATAGAAGTGACAATGATACGCAAGGATAAACAATTATAAGGGGAAGTATAACCATGGACATTAACAATCAGATTATTGATAATATGGATAACCCCCATGAGCTAGAGAGAATGTTTAGAATAGAACCCGAAGCTTTTAAAAAATCATTCTCATACGCCTGGGAACAAAACCCTGATTCGCAGGTTCTTGCCGTTTGGTTTGAAAGATTGCATTTCAAGGAGACGGTAAATACAGAAAAAACATCCTTGTTTCAGAAAGATTTCTTATTAATGGGCATTTTAGCAGTTCTGGCCGGGATTAGCACCAGGATCATTATGCATTTTGTTGAACAGCAAGCGATATCCCCTATTAACCTTGTATTTGGTGTACTTCCCTTTATGGCCGCCTATTTTGTATACAAGAATTCAGCCAACAAAAATATTCTATACACCCTTGTAGCGTTATTTCTATTCTCAGGAATTTATATGAATATGCTTCCACTAGAGAATAAAGACAGTATTATCCTGGCTTATCTACACTTGCCCATTTTCTTATGGGTATTAGTAGGGATTGCATTTACGGGAAATGAATATGGCATAAGCAGGACAAGATTAGCCTATCTTAAATTCAATGGGGAATTCTGCATACTCTACGCCAGCATGGCAATTAGCGGAATGCTGCTAACAGTATTAACCATGCGGTTATTTAGTTTTGTCGGCATGGATATATCTCAATTCTATTTTGAAAATGTCGTTTTATTTGGTGCTGCCGCGCTCGCTATTGTAGCTGCATACCTGGTATCAAGCAACCTTAAACTTGCTAAAAATATAGCACCCTATATAGCCAAAATTTTTAGTCCTCTTGTACTGATCACATTGTTGGTCTATCTTATAACGGTGATTTGGGTTGGGAAAAATCCATTCTTGGACCGCGATTTTCTCCTATCCTTCAACGGAATACTCCTTAGTGTATTGGCCGTTACCATATTCTCCATTACCGAGAGTGGCACTGACGAGAAAAAGAGCATTTCTGATTATATAAATTTTGGCCTAATCGTTCTTGCACTTATCATTGACTGTGTGGCTTTATCAGCCATAGTGTTCAGGCTCTCTTCTTATGGGATTACGCCCAACAGACTTGCTGTTTTAGGCGTAAACATACTGATCTGTGCCAATCTAATTTGGATTATGTTCTCCTATATGCGATTTTTACTTAACAAAACCGGACTTTCAACCATCCAGGATGCGGTTACTAAGTATTTGCCGGTCTACGGACTTTGGGCAGCTTTCGTTACATTTATATTTCCTTTAATCTTTTAATAAACGCAGAACGATAATTGAGGAGCTTGCCTTGGGCAGCTCCTTTTTAGCTAATTGAAGTAACGGACAGATTACGTGGAAAGTCGCTGTCTGCATTAGTTGAACTATTAGAGAAATATTTGGAATAACCTCAGAATCTATCCGTTAAATATTTGTAGATTGACAAAGGAAATAACGCATATGAAATCGAATAAGTTACCATAAACTGCTAATTGGAGGGCTTTATGAGCACATCAACCAGTCCAATAAAAAACCGAATCGGTGGGACGTTCATGCCAGTTAGGGATATCGAAAGGGCACGAGATTGGTATTGCAAGATCTTCGGCATTTCGGAAATACCTGAAATAATGAGTGGACATCTGTGCCCACTACCAATGCAAGGTGCAGGACTTATTTTGGACACGATGCCGATGTGGGGAGGCAAAGAACCAGGCGGACCACCTACTTATCAGACACCTGCATTTATGTTCGCAACCGATGACATTGAAAGCTCCTATCAATTCATGAAGGACAACGGAGTAGAATTGGTTACTGGTATTGAAAATGGACACTGGTTTGCATTTCGTGACCCAGATGGCAATTTATTGATGGTATGTAAGTAATGATTTAACAAATGGGACATGATAGTTTGATTCCATTAAGGCTACCACATGGCAGCCTTTTTTCAATTAAGTACTTTTAAAATACATTTTGAGGGAGTAACTTCAATGAAAATAGGTTTTTTAATTATTGATATGCAAACAGTCCATCTACAGGGTCTAGAAAAGAAAATAATAGATAGAGCTTGCGAGTATATCAACCATGTGTCAGATATGCTTCGTTCTAAAGACCATATTGTCATTCACATTCAAGACACTGAAGGAATGACAGAATCAGATAGAGATTCATTTAATACAATTCCTGAAATTCAAATTAAGGATAAAGATTTGATTTTGACTAAAGAGAATTCGAATGCATTTTGGAAAACAGAACTTGAACAAATTTTATTGAATCAAGGCGTAGAATTTATTATCATTTCAGGATTTGCTGCAGAACATTGTGTCTTATTTACCCATAACGGAGCCATTGAAAGAGGATTTACATCCGTAATTTTACAAAACGGAATTTTAAGTACACATAGTGACGTAATAACATCAACTTACAGGGATCGAAATCTCATCTCTTATCCTGTTTTTAAATATTTATTATGACGGGTTAACTAAAAGCAGATTGAGTAACACACTAAGCTAACGTCACACGATAGTTCAACCATGACAAGGCTGCCAGCTCGATTGGCAGTCTTGTTGCGCTAACGGGCAGAATAGTTATAAAAGATGTTTACATTGTTAATACAATTTGCGCCAGTTAAAATCATAGAAAGCACAGTTTTATATTGCTTTTTTAGTTATTTTCCAGCTCTCGTATTAAATGATGAAAAGATGATGTCAAATGTTAAATACAAAATTGTCCGCTCGCATAATTTCTTGGAGGGTGACTATACTTTTACCCTCCTAAAAAATGGAGGATTGGTTTACTATGTCAATTGACTGGATAAACGCAGAAGAGTTTTCTTTTAACAGCTTCTTGTTAATGGACAGATGGATTGTACGAATGATATGTAACAAGTATGTTGGATGGGACGAGTTTGGCGATAACTTAGGTATAGCTTTAGCATATAACCCATCAGTAGCATGGTACTTTGCTCATAAAAGTCATGAAAGCAAGCCTTCCATTGAAAAAATGATTTCAATGGCGCCCAAAAATCTTACACCTCATGAAGTTCGGAAAGCAGAGGTATTTGTAATTCACGCAATGGAAACTTCGGTCGTTTATGTTTATCCCGATATTATGAACCAAAATTGCGATTATATTTGCGACTGGGATAAACAGTTACTATTTGAACTTGCAGATTTTACGGATAAGGTAGTTCTCGACCTAGGAAGCGGTACAGGAAGGCTTGCATTTGCCGCAGCTGAAAAGGCGAAACGTGTTTATGCAAGCGAACCTACAGATATGCTGAGGGAGTACATGCGTGATAAATTCAAACGTGAGAATATTAATAATGTTGTAGTCGTAGACGGCACAATCGAGCAAATCCCTTATGAAGATAATACCTTCGATATTGTGATGTCGGGGCATGTAGTAGGAGACAATTATGACCTTGAAATTGCTGAACTGTCGAGGGTTGTTAAAAACGGTGGTTACATTATTGATTGCATCGGTGAAGATAATAGGAAAAGAGAACCCGATGAAGAATTAATAAAAAGAGGTTTTGAGTCTTTTTATCATGTTAGTAAATCTGGCGGCGATATATACAGGTATCGTAAGCTGATTCGTAAATAAGCACTAATAGCGTGTCAGAAGGCTCTGTATTTACTAGCAGAGCCTCTTTACTTATCAGTCATTCTGAAATCAGGACTTAATTATGTTGTGGTACTAAACTAACGAGGAACGATAGTTCATTTGCATTAAGGCTGCCATGTGGCAGCCTTTTCTCAACAACGGGGCAGTTCAGTGGAAAAACATATAGGCTGTTCACAAAACTTAAGGAGGTATTTCAGTGAAGCAATACAAAATTATAATCACTCAGTACAATCCCAAGTATGCTGAACAAACAGTGAAGATGTGGCGTGATAGTAAGGAAAAGGCACTTGGGCAGAAAGAAATCCACAGTGTTGAAGATCACATTTATTTCTTAAATCATATATTGCCAGAGCAGTTTCAAATAGAATTAGTGTTAATTGATGAAAAAGTAGTTGGAATGATTGCTTATAATGAGAGTGAAATAAACCAACTATATATTCATATAGATTATCAAGGAATCGGTATAGGTCAAACGTTAATAAATAAAGTAAAAGATAAATCAAGTGGCAAATTAACATTATACACATTTGAAGTAAATGAAATCGCACAACGATTTTATGAAAAGCATGGATTTAAAGTCATTGGTAGAGGACATGAAAATGAAGAGAATTTATCTGATATTCAATATGAATGGATATCCCCAAAATGATGTGATCTGGTGACAATTGGACTAAATTAACGAGGACGCTAGTTCAATAATACATCATGTTGAGCAGGCTACCGCAGCCTGCTCATTTTATTAAGTTAACGGGCAGGTTAGTACAATAGGCAATCGAAAAATGTACGGTAGTTACAATTACATATTTTAAAAGAGCCAGTATTGCTCAAAAAGATTTATAATTACTTTGGTTCTTTCAATGGTAATGGCATTTTGCTCAACGTCTACTACATGATATGATTACTTAGATAATAAATCTAAACTTATTCAGTTGGAGGATATTTATGAGTAATAATAAAGAAAACGTAATACTCTATATAAGATTTACAGTTAAAAGTGGAAAAAAGGAAGAATTCAAAGAATTATTATCCGCTAATATGAGAGCGATGGAACATGAAGCAGCTTTTGTAAGTGCCGTTCTTTCAGATGATATTGATAATCCAAATGAGGTTACTCTTTTTGAAATCTGGAAAGGAACAAAGGAAAGTTGGCTAAAAGAAGAACTTCCTAAACCTTATAGAAAAACATATGAGAATCAACTTGGGGATTTAATTGATGAAAGAATGATTAGTTATCTTACACCAACGAATGAGTGGAGAACTAATTTAACAAACAAAAAGATAGATTAATTCTGTAGATTATTATGCTAACGGGACACGTTTGTTCAATAAAACAGCTGCCTGCCTAGGGACACAAATCCACCAACATAAATAATTTAGTGAAAGCTTGAGAAATCAGGCTTTTATTTTGTTTGTCGAGAAAATTATGTCATGAAAAAAGGCACAAAATAACCTATATTGTGCGCAAGGGACACAAATAAACCTACATTGTCGGAATGAAGTACCCTTTATCAGGCTGACGGGCAAGTTGCTTCAATAAGACTTTGAAGCGGCGACAATTCTCGGGTTCACAATACGGAAGGTGAAATAATTATAAAAAAAGCTTGAGTACGACGCAGCGTCATACTTTAAATTTATGTGGAAAGGAGGATATGGCTTGGGTCAACGATATTACCATACGAACGAATTTGCAAAAAAAACGTCCGTAACTGTTCGTACTCTACAATATTACGATAAGGAAGGCGTTCTTTCCCCCACAGAGTATACGCAGGCTGGGTACCGAATGTATTCTGACAATGATCTGGTTAAGATGCAACACATTCTGGCTCTAAAGTATCTCGGCTTCTCTCTCGCCCAAATCAAGATCCTGATTCAAACAGGACCTCAGCAATTCTCGGCTGCATTGCAAACACAAAAAGACATGTTGTTGGAAAAGCGAACACAGCTTGACTCGATCATACTCGCTATCGAAGAAACGGAGAAGCTGGTGGATGGAGGCGAAGTCGACTATAACTCAATCGTCAAAATAATGGAGGTTATGCAGATGGAATTAAAACCGGGATGGGTCAATAAATATTTGACGTCTGACGAACGGAAGGCGATGCACAATCTGACGGTAAATTCATATTCTCAAGAGGCGTTGAAGAAGCTTGCGGGGCAAGATTTCGTCGAAGAATCGCATATCCAATATACAGAGTTCCGAGCCGAGCTAAAGCGACTCGTGGCTGCTAAAGCTGATCCGAGTAGCCGAGAAGCTCAGGAATTAGCCCGGTTTTTAACGGATCTAAATACGCGTCGATCACAGGGAGACCCAGAAATCCTTGAAGGAATGAGGCAGGCTTGGGATAGCTTCAACGCGTTGTCTGACGATAAGAAGCCACAGATGTACACGCTGTCCAAGGAAGAGCAGGAATTCATCAAACATGCGTGTATCATTATGTACAAGCAATCAACCCAATATTGATAGCAACCCGTAAGAGGAAGACAATTCTCCGTTTTTTATTACGCTAATTAGGAACGATAATTGAACGGCTGCCGAAATTAATCGGAGGCTCTTTAAACTATAAATTGGAAAATTAATTGATTTCATCTGAAACTTCGAGATAAGCAAGAACGTCTCTTGATTGAGGTGATATTCAAATGGGTTGGATGAATCGAATGGGTCGAACTTCAATGGTGCTTCTTTTTATATTGGCTCTGGTTGGTTGCAGCGAGGCTCAGAAAGGGACCGAATCCAATGGATGTAGGGCTGTAATTGACTGGATTGATTTCCTTATGATCAATGACATCAAATATCATCAAAAATATGATGGAACCAAAGCAATAACTACGGAACAACTCGGGAACAAGGTAGGTGAAGTTGCCTATATGTTGGACGATCATGCGTGTACGGATTATGTGTCCAAAAACGGAGATGCTGCTTACCTTCCCGTCGGAACCGTTATCTACGAACTGAAAGGCTATAAATCCGAATTCCGAGTTGTCGCAGACAACAAAATTTATGAGGTGGCTCATAATCCGAACGCTAAGACCGTAGGGGAGCTCTTGGATATCGAGGGTAAAGTAGCAAAGGTTGCTCTAGAAAGCGGCAACGACGGAAGCCCAATCGGCGACTTCAGCGAGAAAGCGTCGTCGGAATTCGTTCGAGAATTGCTGCCTCTGTCGTATGTCGGCTATAACGCAGTTTACGAGAAAATAAAGCATGAATCTGGGGTTTTTCTGCGCGTACACCTTGAGGACGGTACATCATTCCGTATGGTTTATTATCCGAAAGCGAATGCCTTCTCGGCAGGGGCCTTCGGAACGGAAAGATTAAATGAGTTGATCATGGAGCAAAGAAAACAAATCAAAGCAGCGGCGGGAATGTAAATGTACCATATCATTCATTCAACATTCGTTCTTCCTAAATCTTTACAAACATAAGTCTTATTAAAAGGTCGATATAATGAAGGACGTTTATATCATGTGAATTTATTCAGATTTAACCCAATCGTCAGTTCTCCTTTAATGTTCGGCGAAGTTGATGAAGGTAATGTTGTTGATTTTTACAATAAATTAAAATCATCAGGTATTAATGTGACCATTAGAAGTCAATTTGGAATTGATATAGATACTGCTTGTGGTTAATTATATGGAAATTATCAAAAGAGCAACAAGCAGTAATTGGAGAAGAAATGATGCTGATATTGTATTCCATAATAAAAATTGTTAATATAGAAATACAATGATGAGAGGACTGATGGATGGACAATGATTAACTAATCTATATTTTTATTTGAAATGAATAACTTCAAACTACAAAATATAGGGTTAGTCTATCCATTTTTATTAATCAGTTTACACTTCATTTGTCATGATCCAATGGCATAAAAGAACTTATTTAATATAAGTGAAAGACTAATCCTTCCAATTACAAATTGGGAGGATTTTTTATTCTCTCATAGATAAGATTGATTTTTTTTAATCTGTAACTTTAATCTGATAAATATGGGAGTGAGACAAATGAGCGATTCAGACACTATTGTTACGCATGTAATACTCCGTATAAGTCGTTATTATCCATCGAACTTATACGGAGAAATTTAGAATAGATGGATGTGCCGACTTTGTATAAAAAGTAAAAAGTGTTGATATACAAAGGAGGAATTATTATGTCAATGATACAAGTTCAAGACTTAACATTTTCTTATCCCGGTAGCTTTGACAATATTTTTGAAGGTGTAAACTTTCAAATAGATACGGATTGGAAGCTTGGATTTATCGGTAGAAATGGACGAGGTAAAACAACATTCTTTAATTTATTATTTGGGAATTATGAGTATAGTGGGAAAATCATTTCTTCGGTAGAATTTAATTATTTCCCTTATCCAGTTTCGGATAAAAACAAGTATACTTATGAAATCCTTGAAGAAATTTGCCCCCAAGCAGAAGATTGGGAATTTCTTCGTGAAATATCCTATCTAAATGTTGATGCTGAGGTTATGTACCGACCATTTAAAACATTATCAAATGGAGAACAAACAAAAGTGTTGCTTGCTGCACTATTTTTGAATGAGGGTCAATTTCTTTTAATTGATGAGCCGACCAATCATCTAGACACTGATGGACGAAAGATTGTCTCTGATTATCTAAGGAAGAAAAAGGGGTTTATTATAATTTCACATGACAGAATCTTTTTAGACGGATGCGTTGACCATATCTTATCTATAAATAGAGCAAATATTGAAGTTCAAAGTGGTAACTATTCTACTTGGAAGTTAAATTTTGATAGACAGCAGGAACACGAAGAGGCAACAAATCAGCGTCTACAAAAAGACATAGGGAGATTAAAACAGTCTTCAAAGCGTTCTGCGGATTGGTCTAATCGAGTGGAGGCTTCCAAAAATGGGACAACGAATTCGGGTTCTAAGTTGGACAAGGGTTTCGTAGGACATAAAGCGGCAAAGATGATGAAGAGAGCAAAGAACATTGAATCAAGGCAACAAAAAGCTATTGAGGAAAAGTCAAAACTGCTAAAAAATGTGGAACAAACCGAGTCATTAAAATTAGAACCATTGGAATTTCAGTCAAATGAATTGATTGTTTTGGCTGATGTGTCTGTTAAGTACGATGACCAAATAGTGAATAAGCCAATTAGCTTTAAAGTTGAACAAGGTGACCGAATAGTACTTGATGGAAAAAATGGAAGCGGAAAAAGTAGTATCCTAAAACTAATCTTAGGAAATCCGATACAGCATATAGGCTCAATGAATTTAGGCTCTGGCCTCATCATTTCCTATGTCCAACAAGATACTTCTCATTTGAAGGGACTTTTATCGGACTTTATTGAAGAGCATGAGATTGATGAAACATTATTTAAATCCATCCTACGCAAGATGGATTTTGACCGAATTCAATTTGAGAAAGATATATCTCATTATTCTGGTGGACAAAAGAAAAAGCTACTTATAGCCAAAAGTTTATGTGAAAAAGCTCATTTATATATTTGGGATGAACCGTTAAATTTTATTGATATTTATTCGCGCATGCAGATTGAAGAGCTTATTCAAAGATTTAATCCTACAATGGTTATTGTTGAGCATGATCAGGCATTTCAACAAACAGTTGCAACAAAAACGATATCTATGTAGCTGGATATGAAGAATTGAGGATATAATCAGTAAATCAGTTTATAAAACTATAGGGTGCGTATATTTAATAAAAAATATCTATGAGCCTCCTATTCAACTAACCCGAGGAACGTTAGTTCAAATACACAATAATTAGCTAGAAAGGTCCTGATGAAATTATATCGGGGCCTTTTCCTGTTTAAGGGGTAAATGTTGATTGCAACAATTGAGGCACGAATCCCTACAAGCAATGACCCTTGCGGACCATCCTTAGGCAGGCACAGCAGACTAACTTACAATACGTTCATGGAACTTTATAACTATTTATCAATTTTCATCAAACCGTTTACAGCCTCCCTTCGTTTCCTTTGATAATACCGGTAAAAATCAGGTGTGAAATGGAGGAAGAATGATGAAGAAGACCGTGATCCTATCCGCACTAATGCTCTTTGCCATAACGGCAGCCGGATGGTCAGCCTATGCAGAAATGGACTTTAAGCCGGCGTCCCAAGCGTCACCAATTTCCAGCCAAAGTGATCACGTCATCCGGGTGTACGGACCGGGCGGACCACTTGGACCGATCAAGGAAGCAGCTGAACATTTTTCAGCTGAAACGGGAATCAAGGTGGAAGTAACAGCCGGACCAGAGGGCAAATGGATCGACCAGGCCAAGCAGGATGCAGATATTATTTTCGGCGGCTCCGAGTATAATCTGCAGGACTTCATCTTTAACCACCCCGATATGATCGACACGAAATCACGAACGGAGCTTTACTCGCGTGCTGCAGGGATATTGGTGAGGAAAGGAAATCCCAAGAAGATTGAAAGCCTGGAGGATTTAACGAAAAAGGGAGTAAAAATAATCGATGTGAATGGGGCTGGCCAGCTTGGCCTGTGGGAAGACATGGCGGGCAGAAAAGGGCTGATCGAAGGCATTTCCCAAAATATTGATCTCTCTGTAAAGTCGAGTGCCGAAGCCATTGAACGATGGAAATCGAACTCCAGCTTGGACGCTTGGATTACTTATGAATCGTGGCATTACCGGCTTCAGGATGTGACCGAACTGGTCGAACTGCCCGAAGCAGAAAAGCTCTATCGTGGAACACCGATCGCCCTGACGAATTTCACCGATCAAAAGAAAGAATCCCAACAGTTTATTGATTATTTAAGAACAGAAGAATCTCATCAAATCTTTCAAAAATGGGGCTGGAAGTAAGGACTATTCTTAAATTCAATAAAACTAGGAGGAACCTACATGAAAAAAGGAATTTTTGCTCTCGTGATACTTTCGGTTGTATTTGCTTTGGCTGCCTGCGGAAAAAGCACGGAGGAAAAAGCAACGACGGGTCAATCCAATCAAGCCCAAACGGAAAAAGCCCCAGCTGACAGCCTCCAGCTGTTGAAGAATGAGAAGGCTGGAGAGTACCTAGCGGATTCAAAGGGAATGGCCCTGTATTACTTCACGAAGGACGAAGCAGGAAAAAGCAATTGCAGCGGAGACTGCCTGGTAAACTGGCCGGCATTTACCCAGAAGGATTTCGCCGTCCCTGAAGGTTTCGACAAAAAGGATTTCGCTACGATCACAAGAGAAGACAACAAAGAGAAGCAGGTCACGTACAAAGGCTTTCCTCTCTATTATTTTGTGAACGACCAGAAAAAAGGGGATGTAAACGGGCAAGGAGTAAAAGATGTATGGTTTGTCGTAAACAGCAAAACAGAATTTAAATAAGCTTGTCCAGGGAACGATCAGTCACGGTCGTTCCCTTCTTTTCTTTTGCCGTAAAACCATCAAATCATATATATTTAATAGGCACGCAGATTTCGCAATAATGATTGGCAACCAACTCTCCAATGTATCTTTCAAAAATGGGCCGATCGTCAATCTGATAACCACAGTTGGACAACTCAGAAAGAATTTCGCTCCAAGCATTTTGAATGTCTTTCGCTGTGTGTTTGACTTTGAAGATGGCATATTTTCCACCAAGAAGTTCGCCTTCGCTGACGAGACCGTCAATTTGATAATCGTCTGAAATGATGATGCAGGCATCGTAGCGGCAGTTTTCAGGCAGAGTTGTTTCAGGGTTGTCATGTGAAATGCCAAGGATTATGGATGTATCGGAGAGCAGATTTTTTGCCGCAGCCCATTCCTTCAATTTTTGCATAGGTTGAACATTGGCAGCGCCGTATGGACCAACTTGTCGCACGTATGCGATACGATAGGTTGGAAGAGTTTCGAGTGTAATATTCATCTTTTCTTGTCCTTTCTGTATTCATATTTACTACATCCCGAATGCTATCACGATATAAAAATAGTTTCATTTGTTTTTTTAAAACACAAAAATGACCCCTTTATCGAGGCCAAAAGTGAGATAGGGACTTAGTGTTTACTTTGCAATCAGATATACGCCAAACAAAATAACAACGACACCTGCGACTTTGGTGAGTGTCAATTCCTCGCCGAACAACCATACTGCAGCGAACATGGCCAGCACGTAAGCAAGACTTTGCATCGGATAAGCAACGCCAAGCGGTAAACGGGATAACACGATAAACCAGACTATGGTTGCGACACCGTAAAGCATCAATCCAACCCAGATGGCGGGTGATAAGGCCAGCTTCACCCATTGTAAGCCCCCGCTCTGCTGTAATCCAATCTTGAATAATATTTGCCCGATTACCAAAAGTATAATATTACTGAACAGCAAGCCATAACTCAGCGTCTTACTCATGTTGTCTGCTCTCCTTCATAATCGTCAATTCTTGAGCCAATCGCAGCACTTGATTGCTTAGCTTGGTAATGACGATCGTCATGTGCAGCATGATGGCAAAACAGAATAGAAGTCCGAATAGGAATAGCATTGCAGGCGCATATTTAACACCTAGCCACTGTGCGATCTGCTCCACGATCGTGACATTCAAAGATACCACTGTCAGCGTTGCACCAAACGTTATCCACAACAGGGAATACTGTTCCTTTAGTTTCTGTCTTCTAACCAGCTCAAGTACAATAATCAAAAACGTTAATGACAGCAGCACAGATAATAAATAGATGCTCATAATGGCTGTTTCACTTCCTTAAGACGGGCAGCGCACATGATGACAGACAGCGATACCTTGATCATATAGTAGATAGATTTTATAGGAGTGATTGAAGATTTGCCGGCTTGTCGTGCTCGCATCTCTGTCTTCACTTCTGCGATCTTGCATCCCTTGCGCTTCAGATAGACAATCGATTCTACCTCCGGGTAATCCATTGGATAATAATCTGCATATAAGGCGATAACTTTGCGATTAGCCGCACGGAAACCGCTGGTCGTATCCGTGAATCGCTGACCCACGACGACACGCAGCAAGCCAGTGAAGAACACCATTCCGATCCGCCGCATCACCGTCGAGCTGTATGACGTTTCTTCTACATAGCGAGAGCCGATGACAAGATCATGGTGCTCAATTTGCTTGAACAACTTAGGCAGCTCTTCCGCACAATGCTGTCCATCAGCATCCATTTGTACAGCGATGTCATAACCGTATTTCAACGCATATTGGTAACCAGTCTGCATTCCGCCGCCAATCCCAACATTAAAGGGCATCGTCAGTACTTTGGCGCCGTGAGAGCATGCTATCTCAGCAGTTCGATCCGTAGATCCATCATTAATCACTAACACATCAACATCAGCAGCATGTGCGTGAATATCTTGAATCACGGCTCCAATGCTGTTCTCCTCATTATAGGCTGGAATAATGACGAGCTTCTTCCCTGTATTCACGTTAATCATCCTTCCACCTAATACGTGGTTACTTGATTTGTATGTCTTCTGACCCTAATCCTATGAATTGAAAATAAAGAAGCATGTTGTATAAAGAAAGCTCTGCAATATGATGAAAAAGGATATAAGTTCCTTCTATCCCATTATATTAATCTTTCCATTTTGTGCAACAATAGCCTTTTCATCATGAATAGAAGAGTAGAATTGCAAGAGGGGGAGTGAAAATATGCACAAAAAAAGAGAGAACGGATGATCCAAAGTCCTCTCTATGCGGGAATATTGAATTGGCGCTTTTGTTTTTGTAAGTATTTCTGGAGCTGTTCACCTTTGAAATGCTCAATGTGCCGATACACATAATCACTATAGCCCATAAGGTGGAGTGCTCGCAGAATGCTTTTGCTAAGTCTTTTAGAACAGGGCAAGCTGAATAAAGGTTGATTCTAATCCCTATTTTTCAATTTTTCTCGAGCGAGGTTAACAGCATTCTGTCCCTCCGTCTCTAACTTTTCAAGGGCTTCGTCTTCTGTGATTTTTTCATCAATAGCATCTCTGATGATAACCTCTCCGACTTCTTTAAAAGCATTAATGATATCATGATGAATATAATCGTAAGGATTATGACTTTGATTTGCAGGCTTCAGCATATAGAGTGGGGTTAGGTCCTGAGTGTAGTGATCCTGAATTAGATTAATATTAGCGGGTAAACCCGATGTAAATTGTCTTTCCACGTTCGATTTCATGTTCTGTTTATCACTAGTTATAAATTCAATAAGCTGCCATGCTGCTTCATGTTTCTGTGTCTTTGACGATATTGCATATATTTCTTGTATATCATAGTAAATACTTTCATCTCTCGACTTTGACGATACTGGTGCTGTAACCAATCCCCAATTAATTGTTGTACCCCCTTGATGCTTGCTGTATGCCTCAAAATTATGAACCATCGAGTAAGGCTGAATTTCCATAGCGGCTTGACCTGCCAGTATGGGAGAAGGCTCGACATTACCTGTCATGGAGTCTTCTTTATCGTAGATTGCACCACTACGAAACGCCTTAACAACCTGATGGAAAATATCTTTCCATTCGGTAGAATCAAAGCTTATTTCAAATGAATTAGGATCAATAAACCGAAGCCCTTCTGTCTTACCTATTTCCAACACCATAGCTATGGCAATTGAAGTGTAATAATCCGACTTAAACCCATATAGTCTATCCTTGTCATTGGTGTAATTCGGGAATAAGCTAGCCAATTCGAAGATCTCTTCCCACGTCATTTGATTGGTAGGCATAGGAACCCCGAAAGATTCAAAAAGATCCTTATTAAAAAAGAGAGCGTAACTAATAAAAGAGGGACTTAATCCATAATAAGCATGATCAATATTCGAGCGTAGAGAGTGAGTTATGACTTGCGGCATTTCCGATATTGGATATTTACTCTCTCTTATTTTTTGATCTAATGAGAGGAGTTTTCCGTCTTCAATATACTGTTGATATATTTGTAATCTATCAAAGAAGATAATGTCTGAATCAGGATCTAGAGTCGTATCTGTAAAGTCATGCTCAATTACCTTAACAGTAATGTGAGGATATTTATTTTCAAAGTCATATCCATACATCTTATAAAACAAATTCTCTGATGGGTAATTAATAGATATAACTATCGGCTCTTTATTTTGCTCATGGAGACAACCTGTAGTAAGAAGTAATGCACAAATGAATGTTAATATTATCGCTTTCCTCACCATATTTATCCCCCGTTGTAATTAGAGATTACCTGGTCAGCTTTTATCTGCAGCGCTTGAATACCTTCCTCTACATTTAGCTTACCTGACAAAATATCATTTATATATTCTTCTCCAATGCTGATTAATTCTGATGGAGGATAATCATAATAAGTGGGTTTATATGATCTGCTATAAAAAGCTTCGAGTTTAGACCGATCAGTTTCCTTTGTGGTCACAAAGGACGAAAGAGTTGAAAAACCAAATTGGGAACGGTAATCCCAACTAGCAGCCTTGTCTGAATTTAGAAACTTTAAAACTTCCCAAGCCGCTTCTTTTTGTTTTGATTCATTCGCGATTGAATAGATATCAACTATAACTAAAGAACCCGATCGATCAGGAGCATGATGACTAACCGGCATGGAAATGCTAGACCATTCAAATGGCAGATCTCTATTTTCAAGCATTCGATATTCCTCATAAGAGACTTGCATTAGCGCACGTTGTCCATCTACAAATGGTGTTATATATGTATTTAGATTATTATTTAAGTCAATAGAATCTTGTTTAAATGCTGACATTATATCCTCCCAAATGGGGATCCAAGACTTATCATTAATGTGTGCACGACGTTCCTTTTCATCGTAAACTCGCAAGCCTTCTGTTTTACCTACATTTACAATGAACTCAAACTTACTGTCAAAGGGCAATGTGATCCCTTTTAGATCTCCTTGCAATGAATCATCTGGTGATTTAAATCTTGATGCAAGTTGTAAGAGCTCATCCCAATTCATATCATTCTTAGGAATGTCGATCTTAAACTTATCAAATAACTCTTTGTTATATACCAAGGCCTTCCCAAAGAAACTAGGCGCCAATCCAAATAATTTACCGTTACCATAATAACGAATTTCATCAATTGCGCTGGGAAGGTAAACTGAAAGATCAATGTTATCTTTTAGAATTAGAGGTTCAATGTCGAGCAATAGACCTTCATTAATGAATGTAGGGTATATTCGAGGTGAAATAGCGATGAGATCTAACGGATTCTCTTTGATCAATTGAGAAGGACTAATTTCTAGATTATTCAGAGGAATCGTGGACACGACATTAAAGCGAATATTGGGAAACTCTTTTTCTAATAAGTCTTTATACCTTAAGTTAAAGTGACTTTCATTTACATAACCAATATTTAAGGTGAGTTTTTCATTTTTATCAAAAGTAGGGGCTTCTTGTGAACAAGCAGTAACAAGCGTTATAGTTGCCAGTAAACATATGATCCTTAGGATTGAGCGTATCACTTAGATCCTCCTTGTCTTTAACATTAGTGTCGATAAGATAACTTGTATAATATTGTAATCTGATAAAAAATATATCATATAATGTATATTTATATAAATCTTTTTTGGTTTGTGGATCGTTTTTAGAGTAGATTAACCAAGATCTTAATTATGAATGGTAGAAAGGAGAACGTTATGATCGATATTTCGCAGAAATTAAAGATTGAAGCGTTGCAGAACCACATTTATGAACAGTTTGGCCAAGATACATTACATATCTTAAATGGACAGGCGATGTATGAACAATTTCATACATATCAGTTAATGGGAAGTGGGGATTATGTTCCTTTTAACGAAGCCATGTGCTCGCATGACACAGATGAGACCATATTCAGTGCTCAGTTTATAAAAATGAGGGCGTCAGGACATCAGGTAACTGTACAGGAATACGAGAGTGTGGTCATGACTCCTTTAAAATCGCTGCTTGAAAAGCACTACAAGTGCATCGTTCTATGGTTTGGTTACGACATGTTCTGTCAGATGAATGTGCTGACAGTGCTGGCGTATCTAGACCAAGCGGGGTATAGAGGGAAAGTGTTCTTCCATACGGTTAATGAGATGTCTTATGAGGTGGAAGCAACGGAAGTTCTTCCAGAAGGCTTTAAAGAAATGTATCAACAGGTGTTGATCCATCATCGTCTTCCTGAAGCTCAGCTCATGGCTGTCATGTCTCAGGGAATCAGATTATATTTGGAATACATAAAGCAAGATAATGAGATTACAGCATTTATTAATAAACACCTAGATAAGTCTCAGGATGAATTGCTTAAGCATTTATTTAAACGGTTTCCTCAGTATGGTCTGGGGGATACGCAATATATCAAAATCATTCAATCCACAAAAGAAGCCTAGGACATCCAATTGCAGGCGACTGCGACTAAAGCTTAATATCAATTGCCAAAGAGCCGAGCGATTATCAGGGATCCACTCCTGCATATCCTCGGCTCTATCTGTGGTCTGACCTCCACCCCAACTTCAGTCTAGGTATAAATGTCGACTCACGACGGTTTTGCGCTCACCGAAAAGGGACTAGAATAAGGACATAAGCAAACGATACTAACGAACAACATAAACCAAAAACAATGAAAGTGGTGAAGAGATACATGCAGAAGAAAGGAAGTACATTAGCCATTGTCCTTATCGTTCTAGGCGGCTTTATATTGCTTAGCAACTTAGGGGACTGGTTTGGCGGATTTCTCAGTTACTTGCTGCCATTCGTGATGATCGCTCTCGGGTACTATGGAATTAAGGCTGGGAATTCATTTTTTGGTTGGGTGTTCCTCATCATTGGAGCATTTTCACTAATCGGCAAATTCTCATGGTTGATCGGCATCATCTTCGCAGTAGGGTTGATCGTGTGGGGCGTGTCTATGCTGTCAGGCAAGAAACGGTCTTACCCGAATTATTGATCGAATAGGATCGCGGAATATAAATCTAAAGATGGAGTGAGTCTTATGAATACGAAATTGTATCGTTCAAGACATGACTCGAAGTTGACAGGGTTGTGTGGAGGAATTGGGCAGTGGATGGGAATAGATGTTACGGTTCTACGGGTACTATTTATACTCGGGGTATTCTTCACCGGATTTACCTTACTGATTCCTTACTTTATCATCGCATTGGTAGTGCCTAAAGAGCCTCTTGCTCCTTACGGATTTCATTATGGAAATGGATTTGGGCCAGGTCACTATGATCAGAACCAGTACCATTTCTAATCCTAATTACTGCTACCTATTGAATTTAAATTAACTATCTTCGCGACAGGATCGCGCCAATCCAGAAAGGGGAATACGAACAATGAGTGTATTCAAACGAATTAAAGATATGACGAAGGCTTCGATGAATGAAATGTTGGATAAAATGGAGAATCCGGTTGTAATGCTCAACCAATACCTGCGTGATATGGAGTTGGAAATCAACGCCGCTGAGGTCACTGTAGCCAAGCAAATGACGGAAGAGCGCCGCATGAAGCAGCGTTATGAGGAAGCTGTCCGGATAAGTGCTGAGCGTGAGGCGCAAGCTGAGCGCGCACTTGCAGCAGGACAAGAGGAGATGGCTCGCAAGCTGCTTGAAGAAAAAGTTTACTTCGATCAGAAGATTGCAGAGTATGGCGATCTGCATATCCAAGCTCAAGGCCACGCAGCCGAGTTAGCGCAGCAACTGCAGATGATGAAGGATGAGTTCTATAAGCTTCGCAATAAGCGCAATGAACTAGCTGCTCGTGCACAGATGGCTGAAGCGCGCAAGCAGATGGCTTCCATCAGCACTCTGCATACGATTGAAAGCGGCAGCGCATCGCTTGGTTTCCACCGCATGGAAGAGAAGATTATGCAGTTGGAAGCTGAGGCAGAAGTTATGCGTGTACCTTACAGCGCAGGTATAGCAGCTTACCAACCGCCTGTTGATGTGGAGAAGCAATTGAAGGTGGAAGAACAATTAGCAGCTATGAAGGCTAAGCTGGGTAAGACCGAAGAAGAAACAGAATAATCGCAGCACATCAAGGGGCTTTCCCAAAAGTGGATTTTTTCCACCTGGGAAAGCCCCTTGTTTGTCGGCTCGCCGATGCGGTTCTAGCGGACATACGAGCCGCTATTTGCCGCAAACACCACTAATTCGCTAAACTAGCGGACCGTAGAGCCGTTATTTGACCCGAATAAGCAGTTTAGTGCTGGTTTTGCAGCAAATAGCGTCATCTGTGTCCGTTCTAGTTCCCATCAGTTGTGATCTTCTATTTTAGTTAATGGCTTCGTAGCGGGACCTTCCATCACATCTCCATCAATCGAGAATCTAGAGCCATGACAAGGACAATCCCAGCTTCGATCGCCGTGATTCCACTCCAGTTCGCATCCCATATGGGTACATGTGGTATCGACGATATGCAGCTTGCCTTTCTCATCTCTGTAGGCGCCAGCTCTTTTTCCATTTACGGAAACGACACCGCCTTCATCATTCGCTAAGCTATCAGGCTTGTTGCGAACGAACTCCAGCTTGCCTCCAATGAGATGCTTGGCTACATCCGCATTCTGAACGATAAAGTTCTTCACATCTGGCGCAAAATCGAATCTCGAAGGCGTATATAACTCACGATACGCGTTTTCTTTCCCTATAATCAAGTCCCGCAGCAGAAGTGCGGCGGCGGTTCCATTCGTCATTCCCCATTTTCGATACCCTGTTGCAACGTAGATGTTAGGGGCTGAGGATGAGAGTTGTCCAACGTAAGGGATCTTATCTAAAGTGACTAGATCTTGAGTAGACCACCGATACGAAAATTCTTGAATGCCAAACGTCTGGTTCGCAAATTCTTGCAGTGCCTCATAATGTTTGATCGTGCATATGCCTTGACCGGTCTTGTGACCGTCTCCGCCAATTAAGATCAAATTCTCCCCGTTGCCGAGCGGTGTCATTCGCACGGAACGCTTCGGTTGTTCTGCATTTATATACATGCCGCCTAGATATCGTTTATCACTCTTTATCCCAATAATATAGGAGCGCTCTGCATGCAATCTTGAAAAGTAGAAACCCTTTCCGTCATAACAAGGGAAGTGGGAGCATGAAATCACGTGTTTCCCCGTTATTTTGTGGCCGTCCGTTGTTACTGCTGTTGGTTGTGGTTCCTTTTCAACGGTTTCTACCGTGGTATGTTCATAGATAATCCCGCCTGACTGAATAAACAATTCAACTAGCTTGCTTAAATACTTGAGCGGATGAAATTGGGCTTGTTTATGCATCACAATAGCCGTTTTAATCGGTATGGGAAGAGCGATCTGGCTTACGATCTCACCGTTAATTCCGAGCTTCTCATATGCGGCCAGCTCATTCTCGATCTTAGTTATGTATTCATCCGAATTCGTATAGATATGGGCATCCTGTTCACTGAAATCACATTGAATTTCGTGTTCCTCGATGGTTCGCTTTATAAATTGCAGGGCCTCGTGATTGGCTTTGTAATAGAGCTGCGCCTTTTCTTGACCAAAGTTACTGATGAACTCATCGTAAATCAAATCGTGCTGTGCCGTTATTTTCGCAGTTGTATGCCCAGTTGTGCCATTAAGCAGTTGACCTGCTTCCAAGAGAACAACCTTGATTCCTTCTTTGGCTAATAAATACGCGGTCGTTATTCCGGAAATCCCTCCGCCCACAACAACAACCTCAGCGTGAATATGCTCAGTCAGCTTCGGGAAGGAGGGAAGGCTTAATGTGTCCCGCCAGTAAGACTCAGGGAATTGGGGCATATCTTCAGATATCACAGGTTCCTTGTCCATCGTAATTATTCCTCCTGTTATAAGATCTGTCTGTATATTCATTGCCTTGGAGGAGGGTGTTTAATCAACTGTCGGAACGTTATCAATAAACGACAAGCAAGCCCTGACTGCTTCCGTTAGGAGTTGGCCAGGGCTTGTATTTATCTTGGGGCTAATGTATCACATATTCTACTCAATATTAAATAGATCTGAGATCTGCTTCATTTGTTCGGAGGCATCGTTTAAATTGGTTACCAGTTGACTAAGTGACTCCATAGACGCCGTTATTTCTTCACTTGAAGCGGCTACCTCTTCGATGGATGCTGCATTCTCTTGTGATATTGCTGCCACCTCAACGATGGATGCTTTGATTTCGGTCTCTTTCTTCTTCACCAATCTCAGCTGATCACGCATATCTGATGCAAGCTCGTTCATCGATTCCAGTGACATTGAAATAGCATTGAACGTCTCGCCAGTTTGCAATAAATTCTCTCGGCCATCCGATACTTTCTGCAAGCCTGCTTCCATCATTTCAACCATTTTGTTGGAATTACTGATGATATCCTTCACGATCGTATCGATACCATTTACGGAACTAGAGACTTTATGGGAAAGCTTTCCGACTTCACTCGCTACCACCGCAAAACCGCGGCCATGCTCCCCAGCTCTGGCTGCCTCGATTGAGGCATTAAGGGATAAGAGATGAGTCTGATCGGCAATTGCTTTGATGAATCCCACAAGGGCAGATACTTCTTGGTTTTCATTATTTACAACCATAATCTGTGCAACGGAATCCTGAATCATCGAATAGATCTGATCCATTTTTTCTCTTGAATCATTCATCAATTGTGTACCTGTATGAGCTTCATTCAGTGTCTGTTGTGTAGCATCAGCAATTGCATTTCCCTGTATGCTTGTCTGTTCGTATAAGCCTGTATATTCGACCATTGCATCGTTCAATGTAGAGGCTAGATTGGCTTGTGATTCTGAAGCGGACGCCATTTCCTCCATCGTTCTAGATACCTGTTGAGCACCTTCGCTGACCTCTTGCGATGCGCCTTTCAAGAAGGTACTTTTTTCGTTCAAGGTTTGAGAGATCTCAGTCATATTTCCGATCAGCTGTTCAATGGTATTGGTCATCGCTTTTGTCGATACATACAAGGCACCGATTTCATTACGGTCTTTGATGTCTTTTTCATTAATCAACTGTTTGGCTTCAGAAATATCGCCATTGGTGATGGATTGAGTAACTTTCATCAAGTGTGATAGTGGTTTCATCTTCTTGTTTAGATATAGGTACATACAGAATAAGATAATGACACTGAATAGGACAGTGATCGTGATGACAATGGGCAGCATCTTTTTCATAATGGAATTATCCACATCATTAACGATAGAGGCTTCTATGTCGATTCCTAAGATCCCTACCACTTCTCCGTTGTTATTCTTAATAGGAGCAAACGATGATAGGTAAGAGCCAAAGCTCTTATCGGTGATTAATCCGCTGCTGTGCGGCTTCCCCTCTTGTACCACAGATTTAACATGCTCATACTCCGCACCAGTCACTTGAGAACCAATCGGAACCGGTATATCGTTTCCATCAATCATAATGCTCAATTGTTCATCAACTACCGCTAAGGTGTAAACATATAGATAGCCGGAATTTTTACGGATCGAATTCAATTGTTTTGATAATTCATGGTATGTAGCGTCTTCGGTTGGATTCTTGAGGAAGGCTTCATACTTATCGACATCGATTTTAGATGCAATTCGTTCTGCATTTTTCTCACCATACTTTTGAAATGTATTGATGATGGAGGAATCCGTATTGAGGTACAACAAGGTGATACTTAATGCTAAAAATAAAATGATAATACCAAGCACTACACTAAGAATGGAGTTCTTTAAACTTTTCTGTTTCATGGGATCCTGACCTTTCTCTCCTGCTTGAATAGTTTCTTCATTCTACAAGTTTCACTCATTTTTTATCGGAAATAGAATGAGATATATTAGCTTTTTTTATGGATTTCAATAAATTTTTCACATTATCTGAAATTATTACATAGTTTTCACCAAATTATCATCACATTGTTATCTTTCTTTAACGGTTCTGTTACAACTCCTAACAGTTGAATTGATATATTTATTGCATAACAGCCCATGTTGTGGACTAATAGGAGGATACATACGAATGAATAACAAGAAACGAAACAAATGGATCATCACAATCTTAGCAGCATTGACGATGGTGCTCGTCGCTGGCTGCTCTGATAATAAATCGGCAGAAACGCCAAAAACACCTGACAAGCAGGTAGAATCGAAAGATAACAAGCAACCAAGCAAAGAAGAGCATAAGGATGGTCATGAGAACGAGGCTGACCTTGAGACGTTCACCAGCAAAGAAGGCGGCTTCTCCTTGGTGCAACCAGATAAGTGGAAGAACAACGTTAGCGCCGTTGAAGGAAAGGATGAGCAAATGGCGGCTATAGAGTGGCAAACATCCTTCCATCTTGTTGTAAACGGAAAAGCAGACGAAAACGCTGAAGCTCTAGTGACCATCAGTAAGATAACGAGGGAAAACTACGATGAAATGTCGATAGAAGAGGGACCTCCAATCGGTGATAAACTAGCCGAGGACGATAAGTATGTCTGGGTCATGACTACGCCGCAATCGAATCCTTACGAGGAATCATCCGATGAAAACAAGAAGTTCGACGACATGGCAGTAGGCCTCAATGACATTAAGAACAATTTCAAGGTGACCGAATAATTCTTATATAACATTAAGCAAAGCCCTGACTGCTTCCGAAAGGAGGCGTTCAGGGCTTTCGTGTGATTGAAGGATATGGTTGGATCGATTAGCGATGTAAGATGATTGCGCTCATAGGATCAATAGAGAACAGTGTGCTGCTGTCTGTAACTTCAAGCGTTTCATCTGTGATCACGTTCTTCCAGATTCCTGCAGCAATAGGCAAGTGTATAGAGCGTTCACTCGAGCTGTTGTTGATCAGCACTATAACATGGCCATGTTCATCAGCGCGTTCATAGGCGATGACTTGGTCATTCTCCTTCGCGTATAAGAATCGGAAGCTGCCGCTGCGCATCGCAGAATACTGATGTCTTAACGCAATCATGTTCTGATAATGCTGCAGCAGCTCTTGGTCCTGCTTCGCTTCGTCCCACTCCATGCACTTGCGGCACCCGGGATCATTGTCCCCATCCATCCCAATCTCATCGCCGTAATAGATACACGGCGTACCTAAGAACGTCAACTGGAACAGCGATGCCAGCTTCATCTTGTACTTGTCATTGCCGCACAAGGTAAGAAGTCGCGCGGTATCATGGCTGTCCAGCAGGTTGAACATCACTTCATTGGCCTGTTGCGGATAAGATGCCAACTGATGCTCAATCGCCTGCGCGAATTGCAGACCATCGATGGTTCCCTCTGCAAAGAAGTCATGCATGGCGTAAGTAAACGGATAGTTCATCACCGAATCAAACTGGTCTCCTTGCAGCCACATCATGCCCTCATGGAACATCTCGCCGAGGATGTAGGCATCCGGGTTGACCGCTTTGACCGTCTGCCGGAACTCCCGCCAGAACTGGTGATCCACCTCGTTGGCGACATCCAGACGCCAGCCGTCTATGCCGACTTCTTCGATCCAGTAGCGGGCCACATTCAGCAGGTATTGCTTCACTTCCGGATTCTCCGTATTTAACTTCGGCATCATCGGAGTGAAAGCGAACGTATCGAAGGTAGGAATGTCATCAATGACTTCCAGTGGAAACTGGCGGACATGGAACCAGTCCTTATAGGCGGACTGCTCACCTTTCTCCAGCACGTCGAGATACGGCTCAAACTTATGGCCGCAGTGATTAAACACCGCGTCCAACAGCACTCGAATGCCTTTTCGATGGCATGCTTCAACCAGTTCTTTCAGCTTCTCGTTGGATCCGAAGTGAGGATCAACCTTCAGATAGTTCTTTGTGTCGTATTTGTGATTAGTTGTCGCTTCGAATATCGGTGTAAAATAAATAGCCGTAATGCCTAACTTCTCCAAATAATCAAGGTGATCGATAACTCCCTGCAGATCACCGCCGAAGTAATTGTCCGGCTCCGGCTCACCGCCCCACGGCAGCACGCCTTTCGGGTCGTTGCTCTTATCTCCATTCGCGAAGCGCTCAGGGAAGATCTGATAGAATACCGCATCCTTCACCCAAGCAGGCGGAGTGAAGATGTCCGCAGGATTCAGGAAAGGATACTCAAACCAGTTCTTTGTAGGCTCAGGCTCGTCCTTCTGAAATCCTCGCTCCGTCATCCACATCGTATCTGATTCAGACTCCAGCTTGAAGGCGTACGCCAGACGTCGGAAAGGAGGTACGATCTCAGCTTGCCAGTAGTCGAACAACTCATCCTGATACAAGCGGATCATGGACACCGATTCCGTCTTGTCCAAGCTCCCCCAGCAATTGAACTTGTCCCCATAGTACACAGTTACGCGATTAACGTCATTCTTCTTCGTGCGGATTCGAACATGAATCGTCTTGCGGTCATAAGCGTACGCCCAGTTCTGCTTCGGGCGGTGATAGATGGCTTCCAGCAGCATAATGTGACTCTCCTTTGATTGGATTATAGATTGTTGACTACTACGAATTGATTACTGGTGCTCTGACGGAATCTCTCCATACGAGCTGATGAGGGATAATGATTCGCGCTTGATCGAAGCCCTCACCCTTAATACTTTGTACGAGCGCTTGGACAGTGGATTGTCCCATCTGATAAGTGCCGATGTCTACACTTGAGATCTGCGGCAGACACATTTCAGCCAGCAATGTGTTGTTGAAGCCGACTACGCTGCAATCTTCAGGCACGTTGAAGCCGTTGTTCCATAACGTGCGGATAATGCCAAACGCTACGACATCGTCGGTTGCGATGATCGCAGTAGGCCGTTCCTCCAGCTCTAGAATACGTTCCGTGATCTGCGCGGCCGATTCCGGCGTGAATGAGCCTTCATATACATAATCGATATCAAACGGAATGCCTGCCTCCATCAACGCTTTGCTGAATCCATCGAGACGATCCTTGGATACCGTCAGCTCAAATGGGCCGCTGACAAACGCAATCTTGCGATGGCCGAGCTCAATAAGATGGCGTGTAATCGCTTGCGAAGCAGCGATATTGTCGTTATCGACGGAAGTAATGTCGCTGTAGTCCTCACTTCGACCAACAAGCACAAACGGGAATTTCTTTTCCCGCAGAAAGGAGATATTGGCGTCGATCATATGAGAGGCTAACAGAATAATGCCATCGACATTGCGTCCGTGCACTAATCGCTTTACGGCCTTTATTTCTTCTTCTCCATTCGCTCCGGTCGTCATCATGACATCGTACTGAGATGCAGCGGCTTTCGCGACAATGCCTCGAATAATATCGGAGAAGAATTGATTCTGAAACACTTCATCTGCGGGACGGGGGAGCACGATACCAATATTGTGAGTTGTATTCGTAACTAAGCTCTTCGCCAGCATGTTCGGATGATAGCCCAGCTCTTCCATCACTTTACGCACTTTTTTGCTCGTTTTCTGACTGATGCGTGAATCATTGGAGATGACACGAGAAACAGTCGAGGGTGCAACACCAGCCTTTTCTGCTACATTTACAATGGTTACTGCCATAGGTAAAACCTCGCTTAAAAATACTATTCCTACTATGGTCAAAGTATAGAGTAAAATATTTTTTTGTGCAAACGGTTTACAAGATGTTTGGCTGTGTGTATAATTCGTTTTGAGCGGAACCGCTTACAATCAAGTTAATAGCAAGGAAATATTTTTTTAGGCACTTATGCAAAGGTTTGCACAAACTTCGTGCAAATATAGCAAATCTATTCTATCTAAACCTTTGCGCGCTTTGTTCCACAATATGAACCAGAACTGAAAGGGGCAATCAAGAACATGAAGAAATGGGTAGCAATGATGTTGTCAGTCATGATGGTATTTTCAATTACGGCTTGTGGCAGTAAGAATGCTTCTACGGAGACAAAGACAACGACAGAAACAGAAGCAGCGACAGATAACGGAGCAGCAGGAAGCGATGAGTTGAAGCCAGAGGATGGAGCGAGTCTAGTTATCTGGGAAAGTAAAGAAGCTCGTCCATTCGCTGAAGCGATTGCGAAGGAATTTACTGCAAAATATAACGTTCCTGTGAAATATGAGGAAGTCGCATCACCTGACCAAGTGAACAAGCTTGTAAATGACGGACCAGCTGGTATTGCGGCAGATGTCGTCGTGTTCCCGCACGATAACCTGGGCAAAGCGGTGACAGCAGGACTTTTATTGCCAAATGACTTCTATGAAGAGAAGACGCGTGCCGAGAACTCTGAGTTGGCGGTTAATGCATCTTCCTACGACGGCATCTTGTACGGTTATCCACGTTCGGTAGAAACGCTCATCATGTTCTATAACAAAGATTTGATTGCTGAAGCTCCTAAGACGATGGAAGAAGTAATGGAGCTATCCAAGACGATGAACGACGTAAAGAATAAAAAATATACTTACATGTGGGAGATTGGCAACTTCTATTTTGACTACATGTTCCTAGCGTCAACTGGCGGTTATGTATTCGGCAACAACGGCAGTGATAAGACGGATATCGGCTTGAATAACGAAGGTGCGATCAAAGGCGCGACGTTCCTGCAGCAATTCGCTAAGCAAGTGCTTCCGTTGACAACATCCGATGTAACGAATGACGTGAAGAAGGGACTCTTCGCAAGCGGTCAATTGGCATTGAATATTGATGGTCCTTGGGCGATTGCAGACCTGAGAGCATCTGGTGTGAACCTTGGCGCTGCACCGATTCCTAGCATTGAAGGTCAACCGTCCAAGACATTCTCAGGCGTTAAATCCTGGTATGTAAACTCTTATACGAAATATCCTAACGCATCCAAACTGTTTGCAGAATTCGCATCTAATAAAGAAGCGCAGATGAAAAGCTATGAAATGACCGGTGCTGTTCCTTCCAATAATGAAGCGGCAGCTGATCCTAAAGTAGCTAACGATCCGTTTACATTAGCTGTACTTGAACAATTCAAGAATTCATACCCAATGCCTTCAATCCCAGAGATGGGTACAGTATGGAGTCCAATGGCAGCAGGTCTGGCAGATGTGCTTAACAAAGGCAAAGATCCAAAAGCGGCTCTTGATAATGCCGTACTACAAATAAAAGACGCAGTTAAGTAAACAAGATAAAGGGGACCCGGGGAAGTGTCTAATGCTTGTCCGGGTCGTTTCATAAGAGAGTCGCGGATATGCGCATGCGATTACGATAATGGATAGCGAAAAAAGGAGAGGACCTCATGGCAACTATACATTCGGCTATATCCAACGGTGCTGTGAAGAACAGTTCTACACCTCAGCCGTCGCCAAGTGATACACGATCGAATACCGCAACGAAAGCTGCATTGCTTTCAGGTGTATTCTGGGGTCTTGGGCAAATATTCAACCGTCAATATATAAAAGGTTGTTTGCTCATGCTGATCGAAGCAATAGGCTTGTTTTATTTGATTAACAATTTACCGCGCGCGATATGGGGTTTGTTTACACTCGGAGAAACACCTTCTCAGATGAAGAAGGTTGGCAAGATATACCAAATGGTCCCAGGAGACCATTCGATTCACTTGATCATTCAAGGATTAATTACGCTGGTTGTCCTGTTTATCTTTGTATGGGTGTATGTGCTTGTTGTAAAGAATGCCTATACAGTGGGACTCTTGCGGTCTAAAGGCGAAAAACCGAACAATTTCCTGCAAAGCGTGGAATATGTGAAAGAGCAGAAATTCGCGTATCTGTTCTTGGCATTGCCGACAGCGGCGGTGTTGTTCTTTACGATAATGCCGATTATATTCATGATTCTGCTGGCATTTACCAACTATTCGGCACCTGACCACATCCCGCCTGCGAAACTTGTAGATTGGGTTGGTCTGCAGAACTTTAAGGATCTGCTTCAGCTTGGTACATGGAGCAGTACATTCTATGGCGTATTGACGTGGACGATTATATGGGCAGTTCTAGCTACGTTTAGCTGCTATTTTGGCGGTATTCTTGTAGCGCTTCTCGTACAACAAGCGGGTATTAAATTCAAGACAATGTGGCGCACGATCTTTATCATTCCTTATGCCATTCCGCAAATGTTATCGTTCCTGATTATGCGCAACATGTTTAATGGTGAGTTTGGACCGATTAACCAATACTTGAGCTATTTCGGCTTAGGCAAGCTGCCTTGGCTGTCAGATCCGTTCTGGGCGAAGGTAACGGTATTACTAGTTAATATGTGGGTCGGTATTCCGGTTACAATGGTACTCGTTATCGGTATATTAACGACCATTCCAAAGGATATGTACGAAGCGGCAGACGTCGATGGCGCGACGGCTTGGCACAAGTTCAGAGCCATCACGATGCCGATGATTATGTATTCAACAGCTCCTATTTTGATTGGACAATTCGCGGGCAACATCAACAACTTCAACGTTATCTTCTTGATGACCAACGGTAATCCACCGAACGGTGAATACCAGTATGCAGGCAGTACGGACTTGCTCGTAACATGGCTGTATAAGCTGACTTTGGATAATAACAAGTTCGATATGGCAGCGGCCATCGGTATTATCATCTTTATCATCGTAGCTTCGTTATCGATCTGGAGCTATCGTCGTACCAAATCGTTCCGAGAGGAGGATCTCATCCAATGAGTGTAGGTGCTAAGAAAAATTCGCGTATTCGTCTAATATTCAGCTATTCGCTGCTTATCATCATAGCGCTTTGCGTCCTCTATCCGACGTTTTGGATATTGATGTCTTCGATTCGTCCGGGGACATCCATCTACAGCGAGACGCTTATTCCGAGACAGCCGACATTTGAGCATTTTATCAACTTGTTTACATCGGAGCAGTATCAATATGGGCGATGGTATCTCAATACGTTAAAGATTGCGACGTTTAACATGATCTTCGGCGTTATTCTAGTCGTGATGACGGCTTATGCGTTGTCTCGTTTCCGGTTCTACGGCCGGAAAAATCTGATGTCAGGTATGCTTGTACTCGGGATGTTCCCTGGATTTATGAGTATGATTGCCATCTACATCTTGCTGATGCAATTGAACTTGCTGGATACGCATCTTGCCTTGATTCTGGTGTACTCAGCGGGGGCGCCGCTTGGTGCCTTTGTCGTAAAAGGATTCTTTGATACGATTCCAAAGAGCTTGGAAGAGTCGGCACGTATCGACGGTGCTACACATTGGACGGTATTTATTAAGATCATGCTGCCGCTCTCGAAGCCGATGCTTACGTACATTGGACTGATGACATTTGCAGGCGCTTGGGGCGACTTCATCTTTGCTCGACTCGTTCTGCGTACGAAAGAGAAATGGACGCTTGCGATCGGACTGTGGGATATGGTCAACAACGCATCTTCTAACTTTACGATGTTTGCGGCTGGGGCTGTCTTAATCGCTATTCCAATCGCGCTTCTCTACTTATTCCTGCAGCGCTTCCTAGTTGAAGGGTTGACGGCTGGGGCGAGCAAGGGCTAAGGAAATCGCACAATAATTAGAACCGCAGTTCACTATAAATAATAGAGCTAAACCTTATAGGATCGGGGAGTAGGGGGAAATAACATGCAAGATACAAGCGCAGCTATACATCCAGAGAATGCAGCCCAGCAGACGCAAGGTCATACCGGCGCTCAGCTTGGCACCATTACTAATCTGATAGAGAAAGATCAATCCTTAATGCTTGTCGGACAGCAGTTTAATCTGGCGATCACTTCGGTAGGGAACGGGGTCATTCGCTTCAAGACGTATCGTGGACAAGAGCCGAATTGGAAGACCACACAGGCTGTCATCGCTTCAGAAGCTCGTAAGCCATCGCCATTGCACTGGACGGAGAACGATGAGCAAGTGTTGATCACGATAGGCAGTTCTACGGTTGAAGTTAACCGTCGTACAGGTACTTTAAGTATTAGAACGGAAGCACAGCCGAGCGTGGAGATCGCAGGTCTGCAGCGCAATCGTGAAGCGGTGGGCGACTATACGGCATTTGTAAAATTGAATCAAGAGGATCATATCTACGGGCTAGGGGAGAAGACCGGATTCCTTGACAAGCGCGGTGAGCGATATACGATGTGGAACTCCGATGTGTATGCGCCGCATGTGCCGGAGATGGAATCTCTCTATCAATCGATTCCTTTCTTGACGGTATTGAATGAAGGCAAAAGCTACGGTTTGTTCCTGGATAATCCGGGTAAAACGGTATTCGATATGCGTACCTATGCGGATATGGCGATGCTTCAATCGTGGACGGGAGAATTCGATCTGTATTGGATCGAAGGTCCAACTTTGAAGGACGTTATTGTTCGATACGGGGATCTGACGGGACGCATGCCGCTGCCGCCGAAATGGGCGTTAGGTTATCATCAATCGCGTTACAGCTATATGGATGAGAAGGAAGTATTGGACCTGGCTCATACGTTCCGTGAGAAGGAGATTCCATGCGATGTCATCCATCTCGACATTCATTATATGAACGGGTATCGGGTGTTTACATTTGACGAGAACCGTTTTCCGAATCCGGAGCAGATGATGGAACAGCTTCGTGAGCTTGGGTTCCACATCGTGCCGATCGTCGATCCAGGCGTGAAGAAAGATCCGCTGTACGCGGTCTATATGGATGGCGTCGATAACGATTGCTTCTGCAAGACGGCAGAGGGCGACATCTATACGGGGCCAGTGTGGCCAGGGGAGAGTGCGTTCCCAGACTTCACCGAATCCCGTGTGCGGGACTGGTGGCAGGAGAACCAGCGCTTCTACACGGACCTTGGCATTGACGGTATCTGGAACGATATGAACGAGCCTGCGATCTTCAATGAAACGAAGACGATGGACGTGAATGTCATGCACGGCAATGAAGGCGACCGCAAGACACATGGCGAGCTTCATAACTTGTACGGGATGTGCATGTCGCAGGCGAGCTATGAAGGGCTGAAGGCGTTGCTCGATGGCAAGCGTCCGTTCGTGCTCACGCGTGCTGGATACAGCGGTATTCAGCGCTATGCGGCTGTATGGACAGGCGATAACCGCAGCTTCTGGGAGCATATGTCGATGGCTATGCCGATGGTGCTGAATCTGGGGATGTCAGGTGTACCATTTGCCGGTCCTGATATCGGCGGGTTCGCCCATCACACAAGCGGCGAGCTGTTGGCGCGTTGGACGCAGATGGGTGTCTTCTTCCCATACGTCCGCAACCATAGCGCCATTGATATGCTTCGCCAAGAGCCATGGTCGTTCGGCGAAGAGATCGAGCATATCTGCCAGCAGTATATCGCCCTGCGTTATCAATGGATGCCTTATCTGTATCATTGGTTCTATGAAGCTTCTAAGACAGGGCTTCCGGTTATGCGTCCGGTGGTGCTTGAATATCCGAACGATCCGCAGGTGTATAACCTATGCGACCAGTTCTTAGTTGGCGATTCCGTGATGATCGCACCTATCTATCGTCCGAATACGGAATGGCGTTCGGTCTACCTGCCGGAAGGCGAGTGGATCGACTACTGGAGCGGCGAGCGCTATGCAGGCAAGCAGCACATCCATGTACATGCGCCGCTCTCGAAGCTTCCGATCTATGTGCGCGCAGGCGCAGTGCTGCTTGAAGGACCGGTTCGCCAGCATGCGGAGGAAACGGTTGCCGACGAGTACGTGACGGCATCAATCTATCTGCAGGGCGGAAGCGGGACTTCCGAGCTGGAATGGTACGAGGATGATGGTCTGACCTTTGCCTATGAAGACGGGCAATGGAACAAGATGCTCATCCAAGTGACAGAGTCTGTGCAGTCGTTGAACGTGAAGGCAGCTTATACAGCACGCGGATATGAGCCGAAGCGCGACAGCTTGCGTATCCGTTTGATCGGCTTGTCCTCTGCGCCTTCCGCGATTGCGGGTATGGGCGAGAAGGTGGAGATGGATCAGCTTGCTGGTCTGGCGACAGGCTGGGCTTATGATGCGGAACGCGGTGAATTGCTTGTGAAGCTGCCAGAGAACGCTGGCGGTCATGAGTTGAACATTACGCTGTAATCATAAATAGGAAATAATAAAACAGCGATGGATATATCGGTTCATACCGATGATGTCCATCGCTGTTTACATGTGAATACATAGTTTACTAGTTTACTATATCGAGCTCACAGACTCCCGCCATACGAGCTTATGCGGAACAATAATACGCGCTTGGTCGAAGCCGTCTCCCTTTATGGACTGAATGAGCGCCTGTGAGGCTGAACTGCCCATTTTATAGATACCGATATCGACACTTGAGATCGGAGGCGAGCCCATTTCAGAGAATAGCGTATTATTGAAGCCGACCACACTGCAGTCCTCTGGAACGCGCAAACCGTTGTTCTTTAAGGTGCGGATCACACTTAAGGCGACAAGGTCATCGATTGTGATGATAGCGGTTGGCCGATCTTCCAGCTTAGCTATGCATTCCGCTATATGTATAGAAGATTCTTGCGTGAATTCACTTTCATACATAAGCTCCTTGCGGACTGGAATGCCTGCTTCAAGCAATGCTTTGCTGTATCCATCCAGGCGATCCTTGGACAGAGTCAGGTTAAACGGACCGCTCACAAATGCGATCTTGCGGTGCCCCCGTTGGATGAGATTGCGTGTCATATCATAGGCGGCTGCAACGTTATCGTTGTCTATCGAAATGATGTCAGCATAGTGTTCGCTTCGTCCAACAAGTACGAACGGAAACTTCTTATCCCGCAGAAATGAAATGATCTGGTCATCACGGCGTGATGACAGCAGGATAATGCCGTCTACGTATCGGCCTTGAACAAGACGTTCTATGGCCTGTTTTTCTTCAATCTGATTCGTTGCCGTTGTCATGAGCACATCATAGCTGCTTGCAGCTGCTCTTGTAACAATACCTCGTATAATCTCAGAGAAAAATTGGTTCAGGAATAACTCATCTGCGGGTCGTGGCAGGACGATGCCGATGTTGTTAGTTGTCTTGGTGACAAGACTCTTTGCCAGCATATTAGGGTGGTAGCCGAGTTCTTCCATTACTTTGCGGACTTTGCGGACCGTCTTCTGGCTGATGCGTACATCATTCGATATGACGCGCGATACCGTAGAAGGCGATACACCTGCTTTTTGCGCTACATCTACAATAGTTACTGCCATTTGGATTATCCTCGCTTAGCTTAATATATTCCGAGTATAAGTTATATCCTAGTATTGCGCAAACGTTACACCTATAGAGCGGTATGATCGCCGATCTCGGAATTTCCACAATTGATGCGTTAACCCGCCGAGCAAATGAGGTTCTAAGGTTTATGCCTTGATTGATGAAGGTTGCGGAGGCTATTCTGCCAGCGAACTCAGATATTAAGGGGTAGTAGAGTGAGGTGGCGAGGAGTTGGATAGAAATGTTGTATAAAGTACAACATTTTCACCAACATTCCTCAGGAAACGATAAATTGTTGTACTTCATACAACAATTTAGTCATGATGAGCCTTGTCTCACGTGTTTTTCTAGATATTGTTGTACTCTATACAACAATTCTGCTGAGCTACACCTTAACCGTTCATATTGTTGTATGAAATACAACATAGAACGTCTAATCAATAGTTGGTAGTTGGAGATCAAGTTGAATGATTCAGTGTGAACAAGTAATTGTATTTTGATGCGTGCTTCTGTTCGTCCATGATAATTCCGAGTACCGTGTCTTTGTAAATGCCAGCAGGCAGACCGGACCATATTTTTCGGTAATTCTCAACAGCTGAGAGTTCGCCGAACAGCGCCGTAACCAGTCCCTCATTATAAGAAGCGGGTTTCGTATAGGATACATCGGTGCTCGCTGGAATATGGCGGCCGGTAAGTTCGGTGTACATCTCTCGGAACATTCGATTATGTCCTCGTTCGTCATTGCGGATCGATGCGATGATGTCTTTCTGTTCCTTCGTCGGCGCCATATTGATTAGATCATCGTAAAACAATTCATCATGCTTCTCGCCCTGAACAGCATGATAGATACCTTCCAATGCTTGAGCATAAGTTGTTGCCCATACCGGCTGAAAATTAGCTCGATAAAAATTCGAATGTGCCCGATACAATGTTAATACCCCCTCAAGGATCGAATGTCACGGAAGACCTCAATTTCTAGGCATTTCACATTAGCCTATTCATTTTGTATTTAAAGGTGCAGCCGGCCTTACGATTACTGCTGACACATGTCCCCGATAGGGGATTCACCCCAGCGAATGATGTTTTGAAGGTCAATTTTTGGGAGATGATTTTAAGATCTGCTGATTCAAGGGAAAGTTGCTAAAATGGAAGCAGGAAGAAGCTATAACTGGTTTCTGGAGCTGGAATTATCGCAAGACTTGTAATGTGATAAATACCACATACATTCAAATGCCTCATCGACGATAATTTTGATGGTTTTCATGGCAACATTTCGTAAGGAGCGATCTTTAATATGGCGAACAGAGCAAAGATTATAATAGCAGCGGCAGCAATCCTTTTGTTCGCAGCGGCTGGAATCGGATACTTTCAATGGAGCAGCAATTCCAGCAAGAAAGAAATGTCGAATGAGCAGGTGACCAAAACCCTCTTTAAGTTCGATACGATTATTAATCTGAAGTTATACGGGGATCAAGAATCGAAGAAGCATCTCAAACAAATTGAGAAGATGCTGGATCAAATCGATGAACAAATTAATATGAGCAATAAACAGAGTGAAATTTACCAAGTGAATGCTGCGGCAGGAAAAGAAGCGGTAAAGGTTTCACAAGGTACGTACGATCTCGTCAAAGTATCTCTAGACTATGCGATCGATACCAAGGGAGCTTTTGATCCCAGTATCGGGTCACTCGTGAATTTATGGAAAATTGGCAATGGAGGAGAGCATCCTCCTGCTGATAGTCTCATTCAACAGGCCAAGTCACTTGTGAACTATCATGATATTGAGATGGATGATAAGAACTTAACGATCAAGCTCGTCAAAGAAGGTATGTCTCTCGATCTTGGCGGAATCGGTAAAGGGTATGCGGCAGATATGGTGTCTGATTATTTACGTCAAGAGAAGGTGAAGAGTGCGATTATCGACCTCGGTGGCAGCAGTATCATTGCGATTGGTAGCAAACCTAATGGAGAATCGTGGCGCATTGGTCTCCAAGATCCAGACCGGGAACGGGGAAAACAATTAGCCGTCGTTCAGCTTAAGGACGAGACGATTGACTCCTCCGGTATATATGAACGGTTCTTCATGGAAAATGGCGTCCGCTATCATCATATTATTGATCCTAAGACAGGCTATCCTACACAGAACGGGATCAAGAGTGTGACGATCATCGGCGGAACCGCTACCGATGCCGATGTACTCTCAACAGCGGTCGTTGTAATGGGACTTGAAGAAGGGCTCGCTTATATCAATCAGAAGCCTGGTCTTGAAGCGATGTTCATTATGGAAGATAACAAGATTTATATGACACCGGGATTGAAAGGGAAGATTAACTTAACAAATCCCCAATACACAGTGGTTGATACAAACTGATTCCATAATGGAGAGTCTTATGATTCTGTATGTCTGGTGTGATTCTATCTTCTAGAGTGTCTAGCCTATTTGGGAAGACAACACGAAAGGAGCATTATATATGAATCAACTTGTTAAAGAATGCATTCAGAAGTTGGGACTAACACATTGGACACTCGTTTTCCAGCATAACATCAACGTATAATTATAGACACGAATGTTGGTGGAAACGTCTCGGTTAATTATAAGTTTTACTTCCGATGTTTTCGAAGCTATTCCTTCTTAACCTTGACTTTAACAAGAGTAATATGTATTATTGATCCAATAATCACATACAAGGCAATGACCAAAGACATGATTCCCTACGCGAGCTGTCCAGAGAGAGAAGTTCAGGCTGAAAGCTTCTCCAGATATCGGTTGTGGAATTACCCCTTTGCAGCCGTGGCGTTGAACCCGTTGATCGGAATAGATCACGGCTGTAAGCGGCACCGACTTATCCCCGTTAACGGATACTAATAAGGACCTTGCTGCTGCATACTTTGGCGAATGCCATCGAATGACATGCTGGAGGTCGAATTAGGGTGGAACCACGAGCTGAACGCACTCGTCCCTTGGGGGAAGAGATGCGTTTTTTTGCGTTCAACGATAACCAGTAATGGAGAAATGGAGGCACAATCATGGAGATCAATGTAACTTTGCCAGACAGAACAATTAGGAGGGTAGAACAAGGAACGACCATTATGCAAGTGGGGGAATCTATTAGTACCGGACTGAAGAAGCTGGCTGTAGCTGGTAAACTGGATGGCAAGCTCGTCGATCTTAATCAATCGCTTGAGCATGATTGCCTCCTTGAAATAGTTACACTCGACAGTAAAGAGGGCCTAGATATCTATAGACACAGTACTGCGCACCTGATGGCTCAAGCGATCAAGCGAATATATGGAGCTCAGGCTGTTAAGCTTGGAATAGGTCCAGTAATCGAAGATGGATTCTATTATGACATCGACATCGCTAATCCGTTGTCTACGGAAGATCTTGTCGCGATCGAACGTGAGATGGAAAAGATCATCCAAGAGAATATTCCGATCGTTCGTCGAGTCGTAAGCCGAGCAGAAGCTATACAACTATTCGAGAAGCTGGAAGAGCCGCTCAAGCTGGAGTTGATCCGCGACCTGCCGGAGGATGAAGTCCTATCCCTATACGAACAGGGTGAATTCTTGGACCTCTGCAGAGGTCCGCACCTCCCGGCTACTGGACGAATCAAGGCATTCAAGCTGTTAAATGTAGCGGGTGCGTACTGGCGCGGGGATTCCAATAATAAGATGCTGCAGCGAATATACGGGACTTCATTTCCAAAAAAAGCTCAGCTGGAAGAGTATCTGCACGTTCTTGAGGAGGCGAAGAAGCGTGACCACCGCAAGCTTGGCCGAGAGCTAGGTCTGTTTATGTTCTCGGAAGAAGCACCTGGGATGCCTTTCTACTTGCCGAAGGGGATGACGATTCGCACAGAGCTTGAGAACTTCTCGCGTGAAATACAGAGGCAGCGGGATTATGAAGAGGTTCGCACTCCGCTGATGATGAATAATCGGCTGTGGGAGCAGTCCGGACACTGGGATCATTACAAGGATAATATGTACTTTACTGACGTGGACGACACGAAGTTCGCGCTGAAGCCGATGAACTGCCCAGGGCATATGCTCATCTACAAGAACAGCCTACATTCCTATCGGGAATTGCCTATCCGTCTCTCGGAATTCGGCCAAGTGCATCGCCATGAATATTCAGGTGCTCTTAACGGAATGATGCGAGTCCGCACATTCTGTCAGGATGATGCGCATCTATTCGTCTTGCCGGAGCAGATTGAGGATGAGATCAGCCGGGTCATCGCGCTGATTGACCATATCTATCAAGTATTTGGATTTGAATATAAGATCGAGCTGTCCACTCGGCCTGAAGATTATATGGGCTCAGAAGAGCTGTGGAATCAAGCGGAGCAATCGCTTCAGAACGTATTAGATAAGCGAGGCATCCAATATCGGATCAATGAAGGCGATGGAGCATTCTACGGTCCTAAGATTGACTTCCACATCTTAGATGCATTGAAGCGAAGCTGGCAGTGCGGGACGATACAGCTGGATTTCCAGATGCCTGAGAAGTTTGATCTGACATACATCGGTGAGGATGGTCTTAAACATCGGCCGGTCGTCATTCATCGCGCCGTGTATGGTTCGATTGACCGATTCATAGGGATCATTACCGAGCACTATTCGGGGGCGTTCCCTCTATGGCTGGCTCCGGTTCAGGCGAAGCTGCTGCCGGTGTCTGAGAATTATGTTGATTATGCCTTCCAAGTGAAGAAGTCTCTGGACGATGCCGGGATTCGGGTGGAGGTAGACGCGCGCGATGAGAAGCTCGGCTACAAGATACGCGAAGCGCAGCTCGAGAAAGTGCCGTACATGTTCGTGCTTGGCGAGAATGAGAAGAGCTCGGGCCGTATATCCGTAAGAAAACGCAGTGAAGGCGACCTCGGCATCGTAAGTATTGAAGAGATGATCGAGCAGATGAAAGCAGATATACAATCAAGAAAGTAAATAGATGCTGTCCCGCACAATGCTGCTGCGGGGCAGCATTATTTGTATGTAATCGATGATTAGCCGAGGACATATGTCCTTCCCTGAATCCTCGAATCCATTATTAAATAATAAATAAATGGATATGGGGGAGAGCAGCATGAGAGGAATCCTATTCGCATTCATGGCGGGAGCTTTTATTACGCTGCAAGGTGTTGCCAATGCGCGGATCAGCCAAGATATTGGCACTTGGCAAGCAGCGACATTGACGCAATGGACCGGATTCATGACAGCCTTGCTGATTCTGATATTTAGACGTGACGGAGGACAATGGCGGAAGCTAAAGCAGGTACGACCGTTATATTTGTCGGGCGGAGCCTTTGCGGCAATCATTATTTCTAGTAATATTACAGCTATTCACCAGGTTGGTGCTACGATTACGATATCCGCCGTATTGATTGCCCAATTAAGTCTAACCTTTCTCATCGACAGTCGGGGATGGTTTGGGATGCTGAAGCAGCAGATGAGACTGCCGCAGTTCATCGGCATCGGCATGATGATAGCGGGCGTAGTGATATTGGGAATTTGATCAGATATTTATGTTATCTTGGGAGAAATGCAAGAAGAGAAGGCGAGGCCAAGCTATGAAAGAGATTCAAGATCGGGAGCAGCTGATGCAGTATCTGCATGCTTATAGCATCGAGGGTATATTTAATGAACCGCTAATGTCTCATTTGTCGCTGTACAGCTATGATCAAGGAGAAATTATCTGTTCACAAGGAGAACCTTCGCAGGTTCTATATATATTGGTGAAGGGGAAAGTGAAAGTCTATGTTACTTCTCCTGAAGGCAAGAAGCTGATTGTATCCTTTAAGAAACCGCTTGATGTTGTTGGGGAGATTGAATACGTAGCGGGCAATGACATGATCAATACTGTAGAGGCTGTATCGCAGGTCCATATGATCGGGATTCATCAACGCTGGCTGAAGAGATACGGAAGCGACTACACACCTCTGTTGCAGTTCTTATTGCGGATTATTACCCAAAAGTTTTGCATGAAATCCAATTCGTTGAGCTTTAATCTGATGTATCCGGTCGAAGTGCGGTTGGCGAGCTATCTGTTGTCGGTCTCGTTTGATGAATCAGATAAGCATTTCATAGGACAGCTTAGTACGAGCAATTTGAGAGATGCTGCGGACCTGATCGGAACGAGCTATAGACATGTGAATCGAGTTATCCATCAGCTCTGTACTGAGGGACTAATTGAGCGTAATAAGGATTGCATCATCGTGAAGAACAAGGAAGGGCTGCGTGCGCTGGCTGGTAACAATATTTATGAATAAAGGAAAGGCGGGTGATGCTCATGATTACAGGTTTGCTGATGGCATTGGTCGCAGGTTCATTAGTTAGTGTGCAGAATATTTTTAATAGTAAAATGAATCAGCATGCCGGATCTTGGACCGCTACTGCCATCGTGCTGGGTTTAGGATTCGCGGCTTCCCTGACGATTGGCCTGATCGTTGAAGGGGGAAATCTATTTAACTTGCAGCATATGCAGGGATGGTACTGGTTCAGCGGAATGATAGGCGTCGGGGTAGTCATTTGCATGATGAATGGGATCAAGCTGCTTGGTCCTACGTATGCCACCTCTATCGTTATGACTTCCCAGCTAGGGTTCGCCTTGCTGTGGGATTCACTTGGCTTGTTCGGTCTGGAACAGGTTCCATTTACGCTTCAACAGCTGTTAGGTGTAACGGTCATCGCGTGTGGCATCTTGGTCTTCAAATTAGGCGGCGCACGCGTGAAGCAAGTGAGCGTGAGTTGAGAGTACGACGAAGAGACACTGTGCGTGAACTCTAATGTCCCCATATATTGCTCCATGACATATTAAGATTGGCATTATCATTTAGGAGGTAAGTGAAATGGAGGTCATTCGAGTTAAGTTTCTTGAGGTTATGGTTAGAACTACTGCGACAAACACATTGAAAAAGAAACCTACATTGAGTCCTATAAAACAGTAAAAATGGACACCCAAGGGTGCCGGTATGCAAAATGCTCAGTATTAATAAAGGTATATAAATTAATCAGTATCAGGCTTTAAAATAATCGATTTACTATTTTCATCTTCCTTCCACTTCAAAACAAAATCAACGCTATTCAAGTAGTTTATGGCATCAGCATACCCACCATACATGATAATTGTTCGTATTGCGTGATCCGAATTATTAGACTCAAAGGGAGGGTTCATAAATCCTCCTCCACTTATAGAGATATAGTTATCAGGATTTTTAAAAAATAATTCGATATTAGAAATTGGAGAACTAGCTTTTTCATGTTCGTATGCATAGATATAAACTTTTATCATTACTGTTTCACCATCCTTTAGTGATCCATTATTAAGATGGTGTTCTTCAATAATTTTATTTTGATCTGTTATTATTTCATATTTTAAATTAAAGAAGATATTTGGGTGTAGCTTAGTCTCAAAATCTACATCTGAACAGGAACTTATTAATGATATCAAAATTAATAGAAATAAGTATTTTAAGTATTTCATATCTACTCCTCCAAATTAAATGTAATATTCTTCAATAATTTATATTGTAATGCAATGAAGGAAATTATAATAACTTGCACCGTCATTGGTCTTAGCTGTTCATAAATAAGGAGTGGCCATTGCATAAAGTAAACTGTGGGATTGACAATAAAATCCACAATGGAGTATAGTGTGATTATTACACAAATAGCCAATGTTGGATATACAAACTTATGTATTCAAACTATGAGTTAACGGCTGATGCAGGAAGGTTGTAATACGAGTGACTAATCTAATCATACTTTCATTTTTACGACAACGTCAGATGCACGGGTATGAGATTCAACAGCTGATCCAGTTGAGCCGAATGGATGTGTGGGCGAATGTGCTCTCAGGCTCCATTTACTATGCATTGAACAAGATGGAGAATGAGGGACTTATTGAAGCTGTTGCTGAAGAACGAACCGGCGCAAGAATTCGCAAGGTTTACGGAATTACGGAGCAAGGCGAGCAGTTATATCAACAAATGATCCGCGAAACGCTCACCTCAACCCCCCATTCCGCCAAATCAGAATTCTCGCTCGGATTGATCTGGATAGAGGATATTCCGAAACCAGAAGCGATTGGTTTACTTGAAAAGAATCTGGCACAAGTTGAGCAGTCACTGGCACAGTGGAAATTAGGTAAGGAGATTAAGGGGCAGAATGGGCTGACTCCAATTGTAATTGCCACTTTCGATAATGCGATCGCGCTGCATGAACAGGATATTGCTTTCCTTAAGCAGATTATTTCACTGTTACAGCAATAAAAGTCGCTTGTTAAGAGCGATTTTTATTTTAAGCATATATCCAACGTTGGATAATAAACATTGGTTAAAGGAGATGATTCTAATGAGCACATTGATTAAAGCGCAAGGGCTAGTGAAGACCTATGGCAAGAAGCAGGTGGTAAATGGACTGGATCTAGTGATTGAAGAGGGGGAAGTGGTTGCGATCATCGGTCCTAACGGAGCGGGGAAATCAACCACATTAGATCTAATTCTAGGACTTCGGCGTCCGGATGAGGGTTCCGTAGCCTACTGGACGTCTGAGGCTAACCGTTATATAGGCTTGCAGCTGCAGTCTACCCCTTTCTTTCCCGGGTTTACGGTTATCGAGAATCTAAGATTGTTCGCTGCCTTCTATGGTCTTCGATTGAAGGATAGGCAGCTGATGGTTCATTTGGAACGCTGCGGTCTGGTCGAAGCCGCACGAACGAATGCTTTGAGATTGTCGGGCGGACAGCAGAAGCGGCTGGCTATCGCTATGGCGCTTGTGCATGAACCAAAGCTGCTGTTCCTTGATGAGCCGACCGCTGCGCTTGACCCTCGGGCTCGTCGCGAGATTCGCGAGCTGATCCAGTCACTCGCTGCAAGCGGAACTTCGATCGTGTTCACCTCTCATGATATGGAGGAGGTACACAAGCTGGCCAATCGTATCGTTATGCTCAAGGATGGGCAGATCCAAGCATCGGGATCACCTGCATCTCTGCTTGATCGATATGAGATGAACACGCTGGAAGATCTGTATATCTCATTAACCGGAGGTTAATAGGATGCCTTGAGGATGACTAGCAGCTAACTATCCATTTGCTAATTCAACTATTGAAGGAGGAACATAAAGATGCTCACTGTATTAACAACGCTTCTGCGTGGAATTATTCGCGACATCCATACGATTGTATGGAATATCGCTTTTCCGATCGCCATGCTGGTGGGACTGGGGTTATATTTTGACAATCCTGACTATTCGAATCGATTGCTTAGCGGTGTGTTGACGACGAATCTGCTGTTCAGCGCTACAATGGTGACGGCCTTCTACGTGATGTCGCATCGTAATCGGGGGATCTTTAAATTGCTGCGGGTGACACCTTTCTCTACTCTATCGTTTATAACGGCAATGACTGGGGCAAGAACGGTGCTTGCTTTGCTCGTAAGCGTATGTGTAATTGTGACCGGTGTTGTCTTTCTTGATATTCAGCTTGAACCCATCAGCTTGCTGCTTATGTTGATCGTACTGCTGATCGGAACTATATGCTTTACCTCGCTTGGCTTCATAGCTGCAAACCTCTCACGAGATGAGAGCAACGTCAACATGATTTCCAACTTGATGAGCTTTCCTCTTCTATTTACGAGTGAGGCATTCTATTCCCTTGAGCATGCGCCGCAATGGATCCGTGTGATCGGTGAGCTTCAGCCGTTCTATTATCTAGTTAAGGCGATGGGGATAGCCGTGAATCCTGCGGGCTCGATCTCGGACATATGGCTGCCGCTCGGTATTCTTTCTTTATTTACGGTTGCCTTATTGGTCATCGCCGCACTAACCTTCCGGTGGGATCATGAGCGTCCGGCAGCGCGTAGAAATAAGCATATTCAGGTGACGTGAACGGCGTATATAAGTATTTGAGCTTCCGGCAGAGGCTATTTTGTCATCGGACCTGTCCGATTCGAGAAATTCAGTAGAAATGTTGTACGAAGTACAACAATTTCACCATAACTCCTTAGGAAACGATAAAATGTTGTACTCCATACAACATTTTAGTCTTGATAAGACCCATCTCACGTTTTTTTCTAGATATTGTTGTATTCTGTACAACAATTCTACTGAGCAATGCCCTTAATCGTTCATATTGTTGTATGAAATGCAACATAGTACCTCCTAACGCTAATCCGAGGAATGCTCAGATCACAGTTCTCCCATTTTGATAATTGAACACAAGATAATAATGATGTTTTGTTATTCTGAACGCTGATCTGCGGAGCGTATTCTATTTCATAGGGGCACAGTAATGTCCGTAGAAATGCTTGATGCGAGGGGGATACGCATGAAAATTGGTTGTGCGAGAAATGCAGCAGTGGAATGGGTCGCGCAGCATGCCAGTCGGGAGTCGTGGTTTCTAGGGGCCTATTACAGCGGCTCCACCGTTGGTCAGTCAGATGATACAGAGCTGCCAGCAGTGAGTGATATCGACGTCGTGATCGTAACGACAGAGGCTGAGCCTCCGTTAAAGCTGGGGAAGTTCATCTATCGCGGCGTGTTGATCGAAGTGACGTATCTTTCTTGGAGCCAGATCGCTTCCTACGAAGAGGTTCTGCGATCTTATCATCTAGCAGGCAGCTTTCGCGTGGACACGATCATTGCGGATCCAAGCGGGGAGCTTCGCAAGCTGCAAGCGCTCGTGTCTCGCCATTATGCGGAGCGGGTATGGGTTCGCCGCCGCTGCGAGAATGTGAGGGAGAAGATCGTGGGCGGACTGCAGACGATTGATCCTTCAGCACCGCTGCACGATCTGGTCACGTCGTGGCTGTTCCCGACAGGCGTGACCACGCATGTCCTGCTCGTGGCCGCGCTGCGGAACCCCACTGTGCGGCTACGCTATCTCGCCGCGCGTGATGTGCTGATTGCATACGGCCGAGCGGACTTCTACCCGGAGCTGCTGGAGCTGTTAGGCTGTGCGCATCTGTCGCCGCAGCGAGTCGAGCATCATCTCGACGGGCTTGCCCGAACGTTTGATGCCGCTGCAGCGGCGGCTAAGACGCCGTTCTTCTTCAGCAGCGACATCGCACCGGCGGCTCGTCCGGTTGCGATTGACGGCAGCCGCGCGCTCATCCGCGACGGATGCCATCGCGAGGCGGTATTTTGGATCGCCGCGACCTATGCGCGCTGCCATAAGATTCTGGCCGCCGACGCGCCGCCTGAGCTGCAGCGTTCACTCGCGCCGGCCTTTGAGGACTTGATCGCCGACCTTGGAATTCCCACAATTGATGCGTTAAACCACCGTGCTAATGAGGTTCTACATTTTATGCCTAGATTGTGGGATGTGGCGGAGAATATTCTATCAGCGAATCCAAATGTTGTATGAAGTACAACATTTTCACCTGTATTCCTCAGAAACGACTAAATTGTTGTACATCATACAACAATTTAGTCGTGATAAGCCTCGTCACGCGTGTTTTTCGAGATATTGTTGTACTCTGCGGCTAAGCCCCTTTAATCTGGAGTCCTACCCTACAGTAATTACTCATGCATTGAATAGCTCGTTATTTCGAGTTTTTACATTGCTTTATGGAACATTGAAGAGTCGTCTA
>NZ_JBTGUH010000009.1:0-198959 GCF_054343325.1 Paenibacillus marinisediminis | reverse complement strand
GCAATGGAGAAGGGGTTCCACGCGTACCCATCCCGAACACGACCGTTAAGCCCTTCATCGCCGATGGTACTTGGACCGCAGGGTCCTGGGAGAGTAGGACGTCGCCAAGCCAAAATAACACCCCACAGACTGGGTAACCCGTCCGTGGGGTGTTTGTTGTTCACAACTTATCCACAATTCCCGATTTTCCAAGGGATAACTTTAGAAAAACACACATCTTGACATTATCCACATGTGCGTAAGTATATAAACCAGCAATTTATACCGAGCTATCCCCAAGATGCTGCGGAAATGTTCATAATTAAGTGGATAATGAGGCTGCGAACTCGTGCTGTCCACAAATTCTCCCCATTTTCCAACACACTAGACATTTATAAGCCAAATGTTATGAACCATATTACTAAGATGATGTTAAGTATATCTGTAAAAGTCCCCACTGATCTCACACTCTACAATATCTCAAATACAAGAATTTCAATTTCTTAAATAAAATGTTCCTTGTTACATTAAGTGCAGAGCATATGAACAGCCCGCAAGTGACAGAATACATATTTGAGTTGGATAGATAAAGGAGAGTAACTTGGATGGATAACAAGATCAAATTGGCGATTATTTACTACAGCTCCACTGGAACTAACTATCAACTAGCACAATGGGCACAGGAAGCCGCTGAAGAAGCTGGTGCAGAAGTAAAATTGGTTAAAGTTCCTGAATTAGCACCACAAGCTGCGATCGACAGCAACCCGGCATGGAAAGCGCATGTTGAAGCTACACAAGATGTCCCAACTGCACATTTAAGTGACTTAGAGTGGGCAGACGCTTTAATATTCAGCGTTCCAATTCGCTTCGGCAATATGCCTTCTCAGATGAAGCAGTTCATGGATATGGCAGGCGGCCTGTGGGCACAAGGCAAATTGGCTAACAAGGTTGTAAGTGCGATGGCGAGTGCAGGCAATGCGCACGGTGGTCAAGAGGCAACCATTTTGAGCTTGTATACAACCATGTACCATTGGGGAGCGATCGTCGCAGCACCTGGATACACAGATCCTGTAACATTTGCAGCAGGAGGCAACCCATACGGTACAAGCGTTACTGTAGACCAAGACGGCAAGATGGTTGAGGATGTGCAGGATGCGGTTAAGCATCAGGCCAAGCGTACTGTAACTGTTGCATCTTGGGTGAAGCAAGGCCAGAGCAATTAATATTTAGGCTATGATAGCTGCTCTTTAGTGCGTGTGTTGGCTGAGGGGCAGTTTTTTTGTTACTATACATAGAAAATGGTTAACTACCAAGTCAGATCATGACGTACACTAAGCCAGTGCCATCTTTCAGAAATGTAAGCCAGTTCACAGTCAATTCGATACCAGAAATATCCCCTTTTCGATAAAGTTGTAGTAAGGAAAGGAGGTCGAGCAGCATGAAATCTATAACTAACCGCAGATCGAACCTTACTGTTCAAACTTCTACACGGATGACTCGTGGCGGAAATGAGGCGGCATACGCAAACAGATCACAGGATGATGCTAAGTTGACTCAAAGCTCCAAACGGCATAATTCGAAGCAAGGTGCGGCATGTGCGCAATCTCGATCTTCTGCGCGCGGAATTCGGTGGATCATCGCTGTACTGTGCGTCGCGCTTATTATACCAATAGTTGGTTGGTTCGGCTTAGTTCTAGCCGGCAATCAGTGGATAGATGAAGCGGAGTTGAATAATTACTATAACCAAGTGAATTCTAATGAGGTGCTGTCAAACGGTCAACCCATCGTGCGTGTAGAGGAAATGCCTCCGTATGTAATTGATAGCTTGATTGCCATTGAGGACCATCGATATTATTTGCATCCGGGTATCGATCCTGTAAGCCTGATGCGTTCTGTCTGGGTCAATCTGCAAGAGCAGAGTAAAGCACAGGGTGGCAGTACGATTACGATGCAGCTCGCCCGCAATCTATTCTTAAGCCAAGATAAGACGTATAGTCGTAAGATTAAAGAAGTAGCGGTTGCCGCCAATCTTGAATGGAGATACAGCAAAGAGGACATTTTAAACCTTTATCTGAATAAAGTATATTTTGGGCATGGAGTATATGGAATCGAAGCGGCGGCAAATTATTATTTTGGGAAGACCACGAAGTTAGACAGTGGGCTGCCAGTTGTGACTCAGGCTGAGACGGCCATGCTGGTAGGTCTCCTGAAAGCACCTGAGCATTATTCGCCGTTTAAGGATCCCGAAAGTGCACTGCATCGTCAGCAGGTCGTGCTGGACCGTATGCATGAGTTGGGCTGGTTAAGTGATTCAGAATGGCTCACAGCCATGCATGAAGAGCTGCATCTGAATACATCGTTTGTGAAGCAGGACCAACAGGACCAACAAGAGCCGAAGCTCCTAACGCGCAATTGACGATAAGTTGGCATTTAGATTAGGCATATAGGGAATCATTAATAAGCGCTGGGCGGTCGCTCTAGCGTATTTTTTTTTTTGGATGCACTTGCATTTTCATAATATTACTACTGCAACAAATTTCAATTCATTCTATAATAGTAACCAAATCAAGGAAGGAGGCATGCCATGAATGGATTGACCTGGGTGGTATTTGGTTATGCATGCATAGTGAATGCACTCGGTTACGCCTGGATGGCAGCGGACAAGCGTCGTGCTTCACGCCGCAAACGGCGAATTCCGGAACGACAGCTATTTCTGACAGCTTGGTTGGGCGGCGCGCTCGGCGTATTGATTGGAATGTATAACAAGCGTCATAAGACGCAGCATGTAACCTTTACAGCAGGGATACCGTTTATTCTGCTCGTAAACTTGTTGGTGTACGGTTTCATCATCATTCGATTCGGGTAATTGTATGTTATTAATCTACCAGCTCAATAGGGCTGCAGGAGACATGGATGAGGGGGATGCAGTATGAATTTTGTTCGAGTGCTAGTAGCTTATGATGGGTCGGAGCCTTCTATTAAGGCATTGGATCATGCAATACATATGGCAGAAACTAACGGTAAGGTTGAACTTCGCATCCTACACATCTTTCAATTACCGCAGTATTTCATAGGGGACGCTTTCGCGACAGCTTCTCCGCAGGTTAACGAAGAAATTTATGAATTCGCCATGCAACTGGAAACGCAAGCTAAGGAGAAGATCAGCTTCTTAGGCGACCGTGCTCAGGTTGAAGTGCTGCAAGGCCCTCCAGGCCAAGCGATCCTAGACTATGCTGACAAGGACCATTGTGATCTCATTATTATCGGAAGCCGCGGTCTAAGCGGTCTGAAGAAGTTTGTACTAGGCAGCGTCAGCTTGCATGTTGTTCAGAACTCTAAAGTGCCGGTGCTTGTTATGAAATAAATATGGAATGTGAAGATACAGAAGACCAGCATACTGCTGTCGAGAGATGGCGGTTCTGGTTTTCTTTTTTTGTTTGATATAACCGAACGATTCTTCGTGATTAAAAATTATTGTTCGCATTCTGTGTTGACACTAGATGTGAAGCCTTGTTAAACTGAAAATGATAATGTCGATAGTCGAACGATAACATTTATATAGAATGCATTCTCGTATAGTTCCGTAAATATGGACGGAAGTTTCTACCCGAAGACCGTAAATCTTCGGACTACGGGAATGACGGTACTCTGTGTTATTTGACGTGGTGGAGGATCGTCATTTTCATAATAGATACTTGCGCCAATCGGAAATGGATAGCTCCGTGCGGCTTTTTTTGTGTGGCTTAACATTTACTTGGAAGCAATGAATGGAGGACACAGGGATGAAGGACAGTAAGGTGGTTAAGGTTGGAGTCATAATGGGTTCTACTTCCGATTGGGAGACGATGAAGCGTGCTTGCGACATCTTAGATGAGCTGGATGTCGCATATGAAGCGCGCGTCGTTTCCGCGCATCGGACGCCGGACGAGATGTTCCGTTATGCGGAGACCGCGGAGGAGCGTGGCATCCGCGTCATTATTGCCGGCGCGGGCGGTGCCGCGCATCTGCCTGGCATGGTAGCAGCGAAGACAGTGCTGCCGGTTATCGGCGTTCCGGTGAAGAGCTCGAACCTGAACGGTCTGGATTCGCTGCTGTCCATCGTGCAGATGCCTGCAGGCGTGCCCGTTGCCACGGTAGCGATCGGCAACGCGGGCGCGACGAACGCGGGGCTGCTGGCAGCGCAGATGCTTGGCATGGAGGATGCCGCGCTGCGCGAGCGGCTTGCGAAGCGACGTGAACAGATCCGCGCGCAAGTAGTGGAAGCGGGGGATCTGGCATGATACGGAACGGAGCGCAGGAGCGCGAATCAAGCAGCAAGGCGGCGATGAAGCCGCTGCTGCCGGGCGCGACGATAGGCGTGCTGGGCGGGGGACAGCTTGGACGAATGATGGCCCTGGCTGGCATAGCCATGGGCTACCGCTTCGTCACGCTGGACCCAGCGGCGGACGCGCCGTGCGCGCAGGCTGCGCAGCATATCCGCGCGCCATATGATGATCTGGCGGCAGCGGAGGAACTGGCGAAGCGTTCCGATGTCATCACCTACGAGTTCGAGAATGTCTCACTCGATGTGGTGCAGGTGCTGGAACGCGAAGCGTATGTGCCGCAGGGCAGCCGCTTGCTGCAGACGACCAAGCATCGACTGCGCGAGAAGGGCGCGCTGACAGCGGCGGGCATCCCTGTCGCGCCGTATGCGGCGATTCACAGCTTGGACGATTTGGAGCAGCATCTGGCTGCTGTAGGCGGACAAGGTGTGCTGAAGACTTGTACAGGCGGCTATGACGGCAAGGGACAATATATGATTCGCCGTCCAGAGGAAGCGCGAGAAGCGTATGAAACATTGGCATCAACCGGCGCTGAGCTCGTGCTCGAAGCCTACATTCCATTCGTGAAAGAGCTGTCTGTTATTGCAGCACGCAATCCTAATGGAGATATTGCCACCTTCCCGGTTGCTGAAAATATACACCGTGATCACATCCTGCACCTATCCATCGTCCCGGCTCGTATCGCGACGCATGTGCTGGAAGAAGCAAAGCGTATCGCACACCGTATAGCGGAATCGCTTGAAGTTGTAGGTTTGATCGCGGTCGAGATGTTCCTTACAGAAGACGAGCAACTGCTTGTAAACGAGCTTGCACCTCGACCGCATAATTCTGGGCATTATACAATAGACGCCTGTCGAACTTCTCAGTTCGAGCAGCATTTGCAAGCGATCTGCAATTTGCCGCTTGGCGATACATCTCTTATGACGCCTGTCGTTATGGTAAACTTACTCGGAGAACACCAGTCAGACATGTTACAATGGTTAGCGAGTGAAGACTCGACGGCGAAGTCGCTAGGTGTGACACCGAAGCTGCATGATTACGGCAAGTCAGAAGCTCTGCCTAAGCGCAAGATGGGGCACATCAACGTGCTGGCTCCTGATGTCGAATCCGCGTTGGCTTGGGTGAAACAGACAAATATTTGGAGGAATCAACAACAATGATCGAACGTTATTCACGCCCGGAGATGCGGGCTATATGGACTGAAGAGAATAAATTCAAGGCATGGCTCGAGGTTGAGCTGTGCGCGTGCGAGGCATGGGCGGAGCTTGGGGTCATCCCGAAGGAAGATACAGTAGCGCTGCGTGCCAAAGCAGGCTTCGATATCAACCGCATCTACGAGATTGAAGCGGAGACGCGCCATGATGTCATTGCCTTCACACGTGCTGTGTCTGAGACGCTTGGACCTGAGCGCAAATGGGTTCACTACGGCCTGACCTCTACTGACGTCGTGGATACGGCGCTTGGCTACCTGCTGAAGCAAGCAAACGATATTCTCGATAAAGATATCGTGAACTTTATTGAAATATTGAAAAATAAAGCACTTGAATATAAAGATACGCCAATGATGGGACGTACTCACGGGGTTCATGCAGAACCAACTACATTTGGTCTGAAAATGGCACTCTGGTACGCCGAGATGCAGCGCAACCTGGAGCGTTTCCGTCATGCGGCAGACAGCGTGCAATTCGGCAAGATGTCCGGTGCAGTCGGCACATATGCCAACATTGATCCATTTGTTGAAAAATTCGTATGCGAGAAGCTGGGAACGAAAGCTGCCCCAATCTCAACGCAGACGCTTCAGCGTGACCGCCATGCGGAATACATGTCTGTGCTCGCATTGATCGCAACATCGCTTGATAAGTTTGCAACGGAGATCCGCGCGCTGCAAAAGAGCGAGTTCCGCGAAGTGGAGGAAGCATTTGCAAAGGGACAGAAAGGTTCTTCCGCTATGCCTCATAAACGCAATCCGATCGGCTGTGAGAACATCTCCGGTCTGTCTCGCGTGATTCGCGGACATATGATCAGCGCATATGAGAATGTAACGCTCTGGCATGAGCGCGATATCTCGCACAGCTCCGTTGAGCGTGTCATCCTTCCAGATGCGACGATGCTGCTTAACTACATGTTGAATCGTTTCATGAACATTGTGAAGAACCTTACCGTATTCCCTGAAAATATGAAACGCAACATGCAGCGCACTTATGGCGTGCCGTTCTCCGGCCGCGTTATGACGAAGCTGATCGACAAGGGCTGGAGTCGTGAGCAAGCGTACGATACAGTGCAGCCGCGCGCGATGCAGGCTTGGGAAGAGCAGCGCAGCTTCCGCGAAATTATCGAACAGACAGCTGAGATTTCATCGGTGCTGTCTGCTGAAGAGATTGAAGATGCATTCAATCCTTCCTGGCATCTGAAAAATGTAGATACAATCTTCCGTCAAGTAGGATTGTTGTCTTAAGCGAATAACGAATTGAAGCAGCCGCCGTGTGACTTAGGTCAGACGGCGGACATCGTTCCGGGTGTGATGTGGAGATACAGACACATCTGGTCTAGGGGAGAGGATCGAATGTCAACCGCAGCGATTTCTACGGCAGCAGATATAGTAAAGGCACCGCTATTGTATAAGGGGAAAGTACGTGAGCTATATGATTTGGGGCAGCATTATCTTATCGTCGTTACTGACCGCATCTCAGCGTTCGACTATGTACTAGATCCAGCGGTCCCTGAGAAGGGCAATGTGCTGAATCGTCTGAGCGCATTCTGGTTTGAAGCGACGAAGCATCTGATTGATAATCATGTCGTACATACCGATGTTGACCTGTTGGGAGACATCGTGACCGACAAAGAAGCGCTTCGTCATCGAATCATGGTCACGAAGAAGGCTGAGCGCATCGACATCGAATGCGTCGTGCGCGGTTACATTACGGGCGGCGGCTGGCGTCAATATAAGGAGACGCAGACCGTAAACGGAATTGCGCTGCCGGCTGGCATGCGCAAGAATGAACGCTTTCCGCAGCCGATCTTCACACCTGCGGCGAAAAACGATGTCGGTCACGATGAAGATATCTCATTCGATCGAATGACCGAGATCACGGGCGCAGACATCGCTAAGCAGCTGCGCGACAAGAGCATCCTGCTGTATGAATTCGCACGCAGCTATTGCGAAGAGCGCGGCATCATCCTGGCAGACTGCAAATTCGAATTCGGATTGGTGGACGGTCAACTGATCCTCATTGACGAGATCTTTACGCCAGACTGCTCTCGTTTCTGGGCGAAGGAGAACTACGCCCTGGATATCGAGATCGACAGTATGGACAAAGAGCCTGTGCGCACCTACCTTGCCAACTCGGACTGGGATAAAAACAGCAAGCCTGATCCACTCCCGCAGCATGTTGTAGACGAGACCACTCGCCGATACGTTGATATTCAAACGCGATTGATGAAGTAACATATGACTCCCAAGCCATGAGAATGGTTATGGGAGTCTTTTTGTTGCGGCTCAATCATCTTGGTGTAGAGTACCCACGCAATGCGTCTGTGTAATATTCCCGTGGCTCAGGAGAATAGGTGCTTCCGCAGCATGTTCGGGCAATATCCCTATGGCTCAGGAGAATAGTTGCTTCCGCAGTATGTTCGGGCAATATCCCCGTGGCTCAGGAGAATATGTGCTTGCGCAGTATGTTCGGGTAATATCCCTATGGGTCAGGAGAATAAGGTACTCCCGCAGTATGTTCGAGCAATATCCCAATGGATCAGGGAGGATAGGATGTATCCAGAAGAGTATCTGAGTATTATCCCCATTGGTCAGGGAGTCTGAGATAAAACGAGATTCTGAGTGAATGGGATAATAGTCAAACGGACTCTCAAGGGACATATCGTGATGAGCAGGAGAAATGTTGGTACTATGCGTTGGATTCATATGGGCTGGGTGAAAAGGGAGCTTCCGCAGTATGTTCGGGCATTATCCCAATGGATCAGGGAGGATAGGATGTATCCAGAAGAGTATCTGAGTATTATCCCCGTTGGTCAGGGAGCCTGAGATAAAACGAGAATCTGAGTGAATGGGATAATAGTCAAACGGACTCTCAAGGGACATATCGTGATGAACAGGAGAAATGTTGATACTATGCGTTGGATTCATATGGACAGGGTGAAAAAGGAGCTTCCGCAGTATGTTCGAGCAATATCCCCATAGTTCAGGGAAGATAGGATGTATCCAGAAATATATCTGAGTATTATCCCCGTTGGTCAGGGAGCCTGAGATAAAACGAGATTCTGAGTGAATGGGATAGTAGCCAAATGGACTCTCAAGGGACATATCCTGATGAACAGGAGAAATATTGATACTATGCGTTGGATTCATATGGACAGGGTGAAAAAGGAGCTTCCGCAGTATGTTTGAGCAATATCCCTATGGCTCAGGAAAATAGATGCTTCCGTAGCATGTTCCGGTAATATCCCCATGGATCAGGGAGTAAGGGGTGAATGCAGAAGAGTATCTGAGTATTATCCCCGTTGGTCAGGGAGTCTGAGATAAAACGAGATTCTGAGTGAATGGGATAGTAGCCAAATGGACTCTCAAGGGACATACCGTGATGAACAGGAGAAATGTTGATACTACGCGTTGGATTCATATAGACAGGGTGAAAAAGGAGCTTCCGCAGCATGTTTGAGCAATATCCCTATGGCTCAGGGAGTAAAGGGTGTATGCAGAAGAGTATCTGAGCGAATGGGATAGTGGTCAAATGGACTCTTAAGGGATATATCCTACGTGAGCAGGAGAAGTGATGGTGAGGAAGTTTTGACTCCCCGGCCGGTTGTGGCTGTGGGGGTTTTTCATTTGATATGGAAGAGTTGTCTAGATTGGTGGGAAAATATGTGAAGCGAGCGGGGGGATCTGGCAGAAGAGCTGGGCTAAGGGAGGCATTTGCAGAGCTAGATCAGGAACGGAAAATAGAAAGAATGGGTGTTTAAGTTAAATGGAATATGTTGACAATGGAAGGAAATGGAGGTATAGTGGATTACATGACTAACTAACCGATTTGGTGGTGGAGAAATGGGGCTTATTATTGATGACAGCCGCCCAATCTATATGCAGATTGCTGAACGGATTGAAGATGATATTATTAAAGGTTTGCTCTTGGAGGAGTCGCAGGTGCCTTCGAAGATGCAGATCGCAACGTTCTATCAGATTAATCCGGCAACTGCCGCGAAGGGGGTAAGTCAGCTGATGGATCAAGGGATCTTGTATAAGAAACGGGGCATCGGCATATTTGTGGCAACTGGCGCACGTGAGAAGCTGATGGAGCAACGGAAGGAACAATTCTATGAGCAGTATGTGGTGGCGATGATTCAAGAGGCGGAGAAGCTGGGCATTACAGCAGAGCAACTGTCAAACATGATTAAGAGGGGGGCGAAGCGGGATGAATAGTGTCATTGAGTTGAATCGACTAAGTAAGGCTTACGGAAATGTGAAAGTTATTGATAATGTCAGCCTTACAGTAGAAGCGGATAAGATCTACGGACTCCTTGGACGCAATGGAGCCGGGAAGACGACGATTATGCATCTGATTACAGCGCAGCTATTTGCGACAAGCGGTGAACTGAAGGTGTTTGGCGAGCATCCGTATGAGAATGAGCGTGTGCTCAGTCAGATCTGCTTCGTGAAGGAAAGCCAGAAGTATCCGGAAACGTACTGCGTTAAGGATGTATTGGAAGTGTCTCAGCTGTTCTTCCCGAATTGGGATCGGGATTATGCCTATTCATTGATTAAGGATTTTCGACTTCCGTTGAAGCGGAAAATGAAGAAACTGTCACGGGGGATGCAATCTGCGGTTGGTATCATTGTTGGGCTTGCAAGTCGGGCGCCGTTGACGATATTTGATGAGCCTTATCTGGGGCTTGATGCAGTTGCGAGGAGCTTGTTCTACGATCGACTGCTTGAGGATTATGGCGCTCATCCACGGACGATCATACTGTCTACGCATCTGATAGACGAGGTCAGTCAACTGCTGGAGCATGTACTGGTCATCGATAACGGTAAACTTATTATGGATGAGGATGCCGACGATCTGCGCGGCAAGGCTTATACGGTGGTAGGGCCGGCATCCAAGGTAGACAGCTTTACAGCAGGCAAGGAAGTTATTAATCGCTCACCATACGGGGCCTTGGCGTCTGCTACGGTATATGGGGGCTACCATGCCGGTGTTAAGCAGCAGGCAGAGGCGTTGGGGCTGGAGCTGGCGACGGTATCGCTGCAGCAGCTGATCGTATATATGACTCGCGGTCAAGCAGGATATAAGGAGGTTAAGATATAATGAATCGAGCATCCGGTGTGTTGAAAATGCATATGCGCGATAAATTCTCCTGGTATATGCTCCCTTGGATGATCATGCTGTTCAGCTTCTTTGTCAATTTGATCATTGGCTTCTTCATCAAGTATAGTGCTTCCGAAACTTTTTTTATTACAGGAGGCATATCCTCGATCTTTGTCTATATGTTGATTATCGGGATGGTCAGCTTATCTCAATCCTTCACCTATACGCTAGGGATGGGCGTACGTAGAACGGATTATTTTAAAGGAACCATGGCGATGGTAGGGATCGTAGGCGCAGCAACTGCGATTGCTCTAGCTGTATTAGCTAAGATTGAAATCGATCTGACAGGCGGATGGGGAGTGCAGCTGCGGTTTTTTAATTTGCCTTATCTCAATGACGGTTCCTTTATCGAGCAAATAGTTGTCTATTTCAGCTTATTGGTGAATCTATTCCTGTTCGGATTTGTCATAGCATGTCTGTATCGCCGTTTCGGAGGATGGGGCGTGATCGGATTGTGTTTAGGCCTGTTGCTAATAACCAGCATAGGGTCGTTCGTTATGACCTACTACGAGTTATGGGGGCAAGCATTCGAATGGTTTATCCAATACTCAGCGGTACAGCACTCGATCTGGCTGCTTGGCGCTGCTGTTATCTATGCGATATTCTCTTATCTGATGCTGAGCAAATCGACTACTTTAGCAGGGATATCATGAAATGGAATAACGTGTAATCCTGTCTAATACCGCCCGAATATGGCTTCAGGCGGTATTTTTGTTGTTCACCGAGGACAAGCATTTGTAGTATAAACGAACTATATAATTGAATGTAATGATAATGTTCGTGTTTTGCGGTTGACATGGATGTTTGAACACTGATAAACTAGATTCAAATCCAAATATAACGTATGATGATATCTCTCGTATAATTCTGGGAATAAGGCCGGAAGTCTCTACCCGAAGACCGTAAATCTTTGGACTACGAGTGAAAGCGATCAGCAACCGCATGCTTGTCTGCCGCACATTAGATGAATCACAGCTATGATCCAGTGTGAAGATGAGCATAGGCTAGCGGGAATGGCTATGTATGTGCTGCGTTTTCTTTCCGCCGTAATCTTAGAAAAGTCCGAGGGTAGTGTGTCTGAACCTATCTGTGGACTTTTTTTGTTTATGTACTATTGCTTGATTAGTCAGTTGGCCGACGTTGCTGCGTTAGGCACCCATTATGATCACACTCTGGGGAGGAACCAATTCCATGTTTAAAGCAAAGGTGTATGTAACGACGAAAGCAAACGTTCTCGATCCGCAAGGCTCTGCAGTTCAACAAGCGCTGCACACGAAGGGGTATGGTGCAGTTGAAGAAGTGCGCATCGGTAAGTATATGGAATTGACGCTCGATACAGACAATCGTGCTGAAGCTGAGGCAATGCTCGAGAAGATGTGTAATCAATTGCTAGCAAATACAGTCGTTGAAGACTATCGTTACGAGTTGGAGGACTAAGAGCATGAAGGTAGCGGTACTCGTATTTCCGGGTTCCAACTGCGATTGGGATTGCGTGCATGCAGCAGAAGAGATGATAGACGGTGCAACGGTTGAGCGCGTCTGGCATACGACGGAACATTTGACAGGCTATGACTTGATTATTATTCCTGGCGGTTTCTCCTATGGGGATTACTTGAGATGCGGAGCGATTGCTCGTTTTGCGCCAGTGATGAGCGCGGTGGAGAAGGCGGCGGCAGAGGGCACGTTCGTGCTGGGTATCTGCAACGGTTTTCAGATCTTGACGGAAGCGGGCTTGCTTCCTGGCGCATTGCGTCATAACACAAGCTTGAAATTCCGCTGCAGTTCATCGAATCTGCGTGTGGTGAATAACGGAACAGCATTTACGAGCGAATATGCTCAAGACGAAGTGATCGACATCCCGATCGCTCATGGCGAAGGCAACTACTACTGTGATGAGGACACGCTGCAAGAGCTGAAGCGCAGCAACCGCATCGTATTCACGTATGAAACGAACCCGAACGGTTCGATTGAAGATATAGCAGGTATTATCAATGAACGAGGAAACGTGCTCGGCATGATGCCGCATCCAGAGCGTGCAATCAGCGAACTGCTAGGCTCGAAGGATGGCGTGCGTATGTTTCAGTCAATTATGAAGGCTTGGAGGGAACGTCATGCAACCAACGTTAACTAAGGATCTGATTCCTGGCGCAGTAGAGCTGGGCAAGGCGAACATGAAGAAGGAGCCGACACCGCAGCAGATTGCCGACGAGCGCATCTATGCAACGATGGGCGTGAGCGATTCCGAGTATGACTTGATCTGCGATCTGATTGGCCGCAAGCCGAACTTTACGGAGATTGGCGTATTCAGCGTGATGTGGTCCGAACATTGTGCTTATAAAAATTCGAAGCCGTTACTGCGACGTTTTCCGACGACAGGCGACCGCGTGCTTGTAGGTCCGGGAGAAGGCGCTGGTATCGTCGATATCGGCGACGGTCAAGCGGTATGCTTCAAGATCGAGAGCCACAACCATCCATCCGCGGTTGAGCCTTATCAAGGTGCGGCAACAGGTGTAGGCGGCATCATTCGCGACATTTTCTCGATGGGCGCGCGTCCGATCGCATCGCTGAACTCGCTCCGTTTCGGCAAATTGACGGATGACCGCGTTCGCTACTTGTTTGAAAATGTAGTCGCAGGAATCGCAGGCTACGGCAACTGTATCGGGATCCCGACGGTTGGCGGCGAGATCATGTTTGACGAGAGCTATGAAGGCAACCCGCTCGTTAACGCGATGTGCGTAGGGCTGATCGACCATAAAGACATTCAGAAAGGCGTTGCAAGCGGAGTAGGCAACCCGGTGTACTATGTGGGTCCTCCTACAGGCTGCGACGGTATTCACGGCGCAACCTTTGCTTCTGAGGAATTGACAGAAGAATCGGAAGCGAGAAAGACAGCGGTTCAGGTTGGCGATCCGTTCATGGAGAAATTGGTTATGGAGTCCTGTCTGGAGCTCATTAAATCCGGTATCGTGATCGGTATCCAAGATATGGGCGCAGCAGGTCTGACCTGCTCCAGCGCGGAGATGGCAAGCAAAGCGGGCAATGGTCTAGAGCTTCATCTGGATGAGGTTCCGCAGCGCGAGCGCGGCATGACACCTTATGAGATGATGCTGTCCGAATCGCAGGAGCGCATGCTGTTCGTGATCGAAGAGCATAACGAGCCGATCGCGATGGAGATCTTCGACCGTTGGGGCGTTATCTGTCGCAAGGTCGGACGTGTAACGGATGACGGCCGCCTTCGCCTCATGTACGGCGGAGAGGTCGTAGCGGATATGCCGGTGCGCGGCTTGGTAGATGAGTGCCCAGTATATGAGAAGGCGACGAAGGTGCCTGCCTATTACACGGCCAATGAATCTGTCGACACGAACCGTTATGAGGAAGTAACGGACGTGAACGATGCATTGCTGAAGGTGATGGGTTCCCCTACTGTCGCAAGCAAAGAGTGGGTTTACAACCAGTACGACAGCATGGTGCGCACAAGCACGGCCGTGCGCCCTGGCTCTGACGCTGCGGTTGTAACGGTGCGCGGCACGCGCAAGGCGCTCGCCATGACGACGGATTGCAACGGACGCTATGCGTACCTGGATCCGTACATCGGCGGAGGCATCGCGGTTGCAGAAGCAGCGCGCAACATCGTATGCTCCGGCGCGGAGCCGCTCGCGATCACCGACAACCTGAACTTCGGCAACCCGGAGAAGCCGGAGAACTTCTGGCAGATGTCGCAAGCGGTTGATGGGATGGCGGAGGCTTGCCGCCATTTGAATACGCCTGTTATCGGCGGCAATGTCAGCTTGTACAACGAAAATGCAAAAGGCGCTATCTACCCGACACCAGTTGTAGGGATGATCGGCCTCGTTCATGATACGGATCATATTACGACACAAGGCTTTAAGCAGGCTGGCGACATCGTGCTCCTGCTGGGCGAGACGAAAGCTGAGCTCGGCGGCAGCGAGTTCCAAACGGTCGTACACGGCGTAACGGAAGGCCGTCCGCCAGTGTTGGACCTGGCGGTGGAAGAGAATCTGCAACGAGCCGTGCTCGCCGCAATCCAAGCGGGTAACGTGCAATCCGCACATGACTTGTCGGAGGGCGGACTTGCGGCAGCATTTGCAGAGAGCTGCATTAGCGGAAGCATTGGCGCAAGCGCTGAACTGACAGCAGAAGGCTTGCGTGCGGATATCGCCTTATTTAGTGAATCGCAATCCCGCATTCTACTCTCGGTTCGTCCAGAGCATGCGGATGAAGTCTTGCAGGTATGTGCCCAATACGAAGTGCCTGTTCAACGCCTTGGCGTCGTTGGCGGCGACCGCATCCAGCTCGGAGTAAACGGTCAGACGGCCATTGACTTAACACGCGAAGCAGTGGAACGGGTATGGAAGGATGCGATTCCATGTCTGATGCAGTAAATCAGAAGCAGCGGGAGCGGGAAGAGGCGGAGCGCGTATATGGCTTGAGCCGGATGGATGAGAACGGGAGTTATTTTAACGAAGGCAGCGGTCATGACGGACCCTTCGACCGCCTGCGTGAAGAGTGCGGCGTATTCGGGGTATTTGGTTACCCCGACGCGGCATCGCTGACTTATTACGGTCTGCACACGCTGCAGCATCGCGGTGAGGAAAGCAGCGGCATATGCACGTCTGACGGCAAGCAGTTCCACTATCACCGTGGTATGGGCCTTGTGAAGGAAGTGTTCGACAAGGCCCTGCTCGGATCGTTGAAGGGCGACTGTGCCATCGGCCATGTTCGCTATTCAACGGCTGGCGACAGCGGCATCGCAAATGCGCAGCCGCTGGTGTTCAAGACGCGCGACGGCGAATTGTCGGTCGCGACGAACGGAAACATCGTGAATGCGCCAAGCATTCGCCGCGAGCTCGAGCAGAAGGGCTCGATCTTCCAGACAACGAGCGACACGGAAGTTATCGCGCATCTGATCGCGCGCTCGGACGCGGATATCGTCACGGCAGCGAAAGAAGCGCTGCAGCAGCTGATCGGCGGCTTCGCGTTCCTGATCATGACGAATGACAAGCTGCTCGTCGCCTCTGATCCCAACGGACTTCGTCCGCTCGTGATGGGGCGCATGGGCGACGCTTATATATTCGCGTCAGAGACCTGCGCGCTGGATGCAGTCGGTGCGCGCTTCATCCGCGCGATCGAGCCGGGCGAGCTGCTCGTGTTCGACGAGAAGGGCTACCGCTCGGAGCGCTTCTCCCGTTTGGAGCGCCGCGCATTGTGCGCGATGGAGTTTATTTATTTCTCGCGTCCCGACAGCGACCTGCACGACGTCAACCTGCACACCGCGCGCAAGCGCATGGGCAAGGAGTTGGCGAAGGAGGCGTTTGTCGAAGCGGATATTGTGTCCGGCGTGCCGGATTCCAGCATCTCGGCCGCGATTGGCTATGCGGAGTACACAGGCATCCCTTATGAGATGGGGATGATCAAGAATAAATATAGCGGCCGGACCTTCATCCAGCCGAGCCAAGAGCTGCGTGAGCAGGGCGTGAAGATGAAGCTGAGCGCTGTGCGCAGCGTCGTGGAAGGCAAGCGCGTCGTGCTGATCGATGATTCGATCGTGCGCGGCACGACTTCGCGCCGCATCGTGACGATGCTGCGTGAGGCGGGCGCGCTGGAGGTGCACCTGCGCATCGCGTCGCCGCCATTTATGAATCCGTGCTTCTACGGCATCGATACGCCGCGCACGGAGGATTTGATTGCCTCCTCTCACTCTATTGAGGAGATGTGCAAGCTGGTTGGAGCCGATTCACTCGCCTTTTTATCTCATGAGGGCACGGTTGCTGCGATTGGCGGGGCATTTTCAAAGGAGAAAAACGGTGGTCTGTGCATGGGCTGCTTCGATCATGATTATCCAACGCCGCTGCAGCCGGCGGCTCAAGCTACGACTTGCAGTTAAGGTGACGTCTCTGGGAAGGAGTGAACCGGAAAGGTTGTCCCGCATAGAAGGGGGACGCTTCCCGGTTCTTTCGACCCTTATGAAATGTGGACAATAGTACGTATAAAGGAGAGGGACCCATGTCTGAAGCTTACAAACAAGCGGGAGTTGACATTGCCGCAGGCAACGAGGCAGTTGAACGGATGAAGAAGCACGTGCGCCGCACGTTTCGACCGGAGGTTATGACGGATCTCGGCGGCTTCGGAGCGCTGTTCCAGCTGAACAGCAAGAAGTATGAGGAGCCGATACTCGTATCGGGTACGGATGGTGTTGGTACGAAGCTGATGCTCGCATTTGCAGCGGATAAGCATGACACGATTGGTGTGGATGCGGTCGCGATGTGCGTGAACGACATTGTCGTGCAAGGCGCGGAGCCGCTCTTCTTCCTAGACTATCTGGCTTGCGGCAAGGTCGATCCTGCTCGTATCGAAACGATCGTACAAGGGATTGCAGACGGCTGCTCGCAGTCGGGCTGCGCGCTTATCGGCGGCGAGACGGCTGAGATGCCTGGCATGTACGGTGCGGAGGAGTATGATATTGCAGGTTTCAGTGTTGGGGTCGTCGAAAAGTCTAAACTAGTAAACGGATCAACGATTGCGCCGGGGGATGTGGTGTTGGGTCTCGCATCCAGCGGTGTGCACAGCAACGGGTTCTCTTTGGTGCGTAAGCTGCTGCTGGAGAAGGCGGGTTATTCGTTGGATGCTGTCGTTCCTGAGCTGGAGTCGGAAGCTAGCTTGGGTGAAGTGCTGCTGACGCCGACGCGCATTTATGTGAAGCCGTTGCTCACGTTGATGAACGAAGTGACGGTTAAGGGAATGGCGCATATTACGGGCGGAGGCTTCTTGGAAAATATCCCTCGCATGCTTCCGGAGGGTACAGCGGTTGAGATTGATTACGGCTCATGGCCTGTGCTGCCTGTATTTCGCTTGATGGAGCAAGTTGGCGGTCTGACAGCTCAGGAGCTGTTCACGACGTTTAATATGGGCATCGGCATGATCGTGGTTATCGCTGAGGCGGATGCGGCGGCAGCGGAAGCGATTCTGCGCGAGCAGGGCGAAGAGGTGTACCGCATCGGTAAGGTGCACGCGGGTGAGCGTACGGTTCATATCCCGGGTGTGGGGATATGATGAGCGAGAAAGCGCGCGTGGGTGACGTTGGCCGTGAAGGTGGCGTTGCTGGTGCTATTCGCGGTGGGGGCCAGGAAGCTGGTGCTGTGAGTGCTGCATGTGAGGCTAGCGCTGTTCGCGCGGCTCGTGTGGCGGTGTTCGCCTCCGGCTCGGGCACGAACTTTCAGGCGCTGGTCGATGCGGCACATGCCGACTCGAGCGGGTTCGGCGCTGAGATCGCGCTGCTTGTCTGCGACAAGCCCGGCGCTTATGTGCTGGAGCGCGCGCAGGCGGCTGGGGTGAAGTCGGCGGTATTTACGCCGAAATCATACCCAAGCCGCCGTGATTATGAACTCGATGTCGTCCGCCTGCTGCAGGCGGAAGGCATCGAGTGGATCGCGCTCGCGGGCTACATGCGCCTGATTACGCCTGTGCTGTTGGAAGCGTACAGCGGGCGCATTTTAAACATACACCCGTCGCTGCTGCCTTCATTTCCCGGATTAGATGCGGTTAAACAGGCGCTAGATTACGGGGTGCGCGTGACGGGTGTGACGGTGCATCTGGTAGACGAGGGAATGGATACTGGCCCGATTCTAGCACAGCGGCCCGTTGAGATCGAGGCTGGCGATACAGTTGAGACCCTGGCTGAGCGCATTCATAAGGTGGAACATGAGCTGTACCCAGAGGTGCTGAGGGCTGTGATCGCGGGTGAGTTGCAGCCGGTAGCTAAGGGTAAATAGTATATGTGGAGTGCATGGGGCGTTTGATGGTTTGTTAGTTTGCTGTTGTGGACTCAGGAGCCGCTATTTGTGAACTTTATGGGGTTTGAAGGAGTTTGGCGGACACAGAAGCCGTTATTTGCTCGGAATTGATGGATTACCTGGTGATTTAGCACAAATAACGTCTCTACGGTCCGCGAGCAGGTCGATTTGGACATTTTAGGTGCAAATAAGGTCTCGTGTGTCCGCTTCGGTTACCGAAGAGGGAAGTCTAGTTTGCTAGCTTGCTGTTGTGGACTCAGGAGCCGCTATTTGTGAACATTATGGGGTTTGATGGAGTTTAGCGGACACAGAAGCCGTTATTTGCTCGGGATTGATGGATTACCTGGTGATTTAGCACAAATAACGTCTCTAGAGTCCGTAAGCAGGTCGATTTGGCCATTTTCGTTGCAAATAAGGTCTCGTGTGTCCGCTTCGGTTACCGAAGAGGGAAGTCAGGTTGTCTAATGTTGAAGTAACATTATTAAGTTACATTTTTATAAAGCGCAGTGTAATGTACAGGGCTATTTTATACTAAGGAACAGTTGGGGGAGCGAGGGAAATGGCAATCAAGAGAGCGCTGATCAGCGTATCGGATAAGACAGGTATCGTAGACTTCGCGCGCGCGTTGGCGGCTAGTGGTGTGGAGATTATTTCGACAGGCGGTACGAGATCATTGCTCGAGAAGGAGCAGGTACCGGTGATCGGGATCTCGGATGTAACAGGCTTTCCAGAGATTATGGATGGACGTGTGAAGACGCTGCACCCCGCTGTGCATAGCGGTCTGCTGGCGGTTCGCGACAATGCGGAGCATCAAGCGCAGATGAAGGAGCTTGGTCTGGATTACATCGACTTGGTCGTGGTGAATCTGTATCCGTTCAAAGAGACGATTGCGAAGCCGGATGTAAGCTATGAAGATGCGATTGAAAATATCGATATCGGCGGGCCTACAATGCTGCGTTCTGCTGCGAAAAATCATGCGTTTGTCACAGTGGTTGTCGATGCGGCGGATTATGAACGGGTGCTGGAGGAAATTCAGGCTGATGGCGACACGACGCTCGATACGCGCAAGCGCCTCGCGGCTAAAGTGTTCCGTCACACAGCGGCTTATGATTCGTTGATCTCCGGTTATTTGACTGCGCAGCTTGGTGAAGAGTTCCCTGAGACGCTGACGGTTACTTATGAGAAGGTGCAATCTCTGAGATATGGTGAGAATCCGCATCAGAAGGCTGCGTTCTATCGTGAGCCTTTGGCTGCTGTAGGCAGCTTGACTGCGGCGGAGCAATTGCATGGCAAGGAGCTGTCTTACAACAACATTAATGATGCAAATGCGGCGCTCGCGATCGTAAGTGAGTTTGAAGGTCCTGCCGTAGCAGCTGTTAAGCATATGAATCCGTGTGGAGTCGGCATCGGCGAGAGTGTATACGAGGCTTACCGCAAAGCGTATGAGTCGGATCCGACTTCGATCTTTGGTGGCATCGTGGCGGCGAACCGTGCGATTGATGAAGATACGGCTAAGCTGTTAAATGACATCTTCTTGGAAATTGTCATCGCGCCAGAATTCACGCAGGAGGCACTGAACGTGCTGATGCAGAAGAAAAATATCCGCTTGGTACGTACGGGCGTACAGCCGTCCCCGGCTAACCGTCATGCGGCGCTGCAGATGACAAGCGTAAACGGCGGCTTGTTGGTGCAGGACACGGACGTGTATAACGTGTCTGCTGAGGAGCTGAAGGTTGCTACGGATCGCGAGCCGTCCGCCGAAGAGCTGGAGCAGCTGCGCTTCGGATGGAACATTGTGAAGCATGTAAAGTCGAATGCAATCGTGCTGGTGAAGGACGGCATGACGGTAGGGATCGGCGCGGGTCAAATGAACCGTGTCGGCGCAGCGCGCATCGCTATTGAGCAAGCAGGTGAGAAAGCGAAGGGCGCGGTATTGGCGTCTGACGCATTTTTCCCGATGGGCGATACGCTTGAACTTGCAGCGCAAGCGGGCATTACCGCAGTTATTCAACCGGGCGGCTCGATTCGTGATGAAGAATCCGTGAAGGTGGCGAACGACAACGGCATCGCGATGGTGATGACGGGTGTGCGTCATTTTAAACACTAGGAGCGGGGGATGCGCGATGAACGTATTGGTCATTGGCGGCGGAGGCCGTGAGCATACATTGGTGTGGAAGCTGAAGCAGAGCTCGCGCGTGAGCCGTATCGTCTGTGCTCCCGGCAATGCAGGCATTGCAGAGATCGCGGAGTGCGTGCCGCTGTCGGTCATGGACTTTGATGCGATAGCCAACTATGCGGTACGAGAGAAGATGGATCTTGTGGTCGTAGGCCCTGATGACCCGCTCGCGGCGGGCATTACGGATGTGCTGGAGGCGCGCGGTCTGCGCGTGTTCGGCCCTAGCAAAGCCGCGGCTGAGATCGAGGGCAGCAAGGTGTTCATGAAGCATTTGCTTCGCAAGTATGAGATTCCGACAGCTGCGTATGAGACGTTTACGGATGTGGAGGCAGCGCTCGCTTATGTGCGCGAGGTTGCATTGCCGACGGTCATTAAGGCCGACGGATTGGCGGCGGGCAAAGGCGTTACAATCGCCTTCACTCGCGAAGAGGCTGAATTGGCGCTTCGAGAGATGATGGTGGATCGGAAGTTTGGCGCCTCTGGCAATCAGATCGTGGTGGAAGAGTTTATGCAGGGGCAGGAAATGTCCATCCTCGCCTTCGTAGACGGTAAGACAGTGCGCGCTTGTGTGGCTGCGCAGGATCATAAGCCGATCTATGACGGCGATAAAGGTCCGAATACGGGCGGCATGGGGACTTATAGTCCGCTGCCGCATGTCGCGGATGCGATCATTGAATCGGCAGTGCGCGATATTATCGAGCCGACGGCTGCGGCTATGGCGGCAGAGGGCAGACCGTTCAAGGGTCTGCTGTTCGCGGGCTTGATGATTACGCCGGCTGGCGAAGTCAAGGTAGTGGAGTTTAACGCGCGTTTCGGCGATCCTGAAACGCAGGTTGTACTGCCGCGCTTGAAGACGGATCTGGTGGACGTCTTCGAAGCGGTAGTGGACGGCAAGCTCGATGAGATCGAGCTGGAGTGGGATGACGAGGCGGCGGTATGCGTCATCGTCGCCTCAGCGGGGTACCCGGGCAGCTACCGCAAGGGTGATGTCATCACCGGGCTTGCGGAAGCGGGGCGCGAAGCGCTGGTGTTTCACGCGGGCACGGCGCTCGCGCCGGATGGCAGCGTAGTGACGAGCGGCGGCCGGGTGCTGGGCGTTGTCGGCCGCGGCAAGGATGTGCGCGCTGCGCAGCAGGCGGCGTATGCCGCGGTGTCGCTCATTCATTTCGCGGGCATGTATGCGCGCAAGGATATCGCGGACAAGGCTTTGGCTGCGTCGGAGGTTTAAGAGGTTTAGTAGTCATGAGGGCAGCTCAATGGTGGGAAGGCACCGCGGGGCTGCCTATTTTGTGTTTGTTGGGGGGCGTGACCTGTGCGAGAGAGATAACAGGTAAAAACCGTCTTACGCGAGTGAGAGGGTGAGTGACGTGACCTGTGCTTGTGAGATAACAGGGTATTACCCCGTTACGGAGCAGAAAGAGGGGCACGCTGAAGAGATAACGGGTAAAAACCGTCTTACGCAAGTGAGAGGGCGGGTGACGTGAGCAGTGCGAGAGAGATAACGGGTAAATACCCCGTTACGGAGCGGAAGTAGGGAGACGAAGCGTCGAGCGGGGAGTTTTGAGCAGAGTGAAATGTTCCTGCATAAGGAAGTAGCCCTCCGAAGGATACTAAACAGAACATACGTGGCATATGCCGGCTCTGAGCATAGAGGATAAGACGGCGGATAGGCTGTAATGCTGCGGGCTATGTATGTATCGGAGGAGGGAGCATGCTGTGCAATACGAAGATGAGCATGAAGGCAAGAAGACGACGGGCCATTACTTGAGTCAAGAGCATCTTAGAGGAATGGATGAAGTAACGGAGTATGAAGGCAATGTGATGACGAATCGCATTCATGAGCGATATGAGGGAGACGGCGAAGCGATGATGAATGACTTCGCCGCAGCGACAGAAGCCTATTGTATCGGTGATGCTTGCCCGAGACTCAAAGGCGCGAAGGCGACGAATCAGATGATCTTAGATTCGTATAGAGTGCCGACAGATCAAGCACAAGATCAAGATTATGATTACGAATAGGATTAAGAAAAGCCGTGGTGCTGTTATGCATCACGGCTTTTCTATGCTGTACAATTGACCGTTGACATTATTAGGGAGCGGTGATAATATGCTTATAACTTATATACAAGTAAGTTAATCGGAATTATATGATATTAACGAGGCTGTGGGCTGCCAAGACAGGGGGAAGCACGATGGAACGAGTGGTGGAATTAAAATGGAAGCGGGAACGCATAGCCGCTTCCGTGCATTATCCGGAGCAGCGCGCTCCGTATGAAGCGCAATCGGAGGAGAAGGGCTGCCGACGAATGCCGCTGACCATCATATGCCACGGCTTCGTTGGCAGCCGCATCGGCGTTGACCGACTGTTCGTCAAAGCCGCGCGCCGCCTTGCGGCAGAGGGCCACGTCGTGCTGCGCTTCGATTATGCCGGCTGCGGCGAGAGCACGGGCGAGTACGGCGATCTCGGCATCGATGCGATGATCGAGCAGACGCAGGCCGTACTCGAGTATGGCTTGCAGTGCGGCGATGTGGATCCGCAGCGTATAACGCTGATCGGGCACAGCTTGGGCGGCGCGGTGGCGCTGCTCACCGCGGTGCGGGATACTCGCGTAAAGCGGCTCGTGCTCTGGTCGGCGGTGGCGTATCCATTCAACGACATCGTGAGCATTATCGGCCGCAAGCGTTTCGATGAATCCGTGAAGCAAGGCATCACGGATTACCTGGGGTATTCGTTTACGCCCAACTATTTTGAGACGTTGGGGCGTCATCAGCCGTATCAGGAGGCATCCAAGTTTCAGGGCGATGTGCTGCTCATACACGGAACATCGGATGACGTGATACCTGCGGATTATTCATTTTTGTACCAGAAGGTGTTCTGGATGCGCAGTGACGGGCAGTGTGATAAGGAGATCATTTTCCAGGCTGATCATACGTATTCATCTGGAGATCATCGCGAGCAAGTGTATACGGCAACGATCGACTGGCTGCGTCAATGGGAACAGCGTCAGCAGCAGTGGGCGCACTGGACCATATAGAGCTAGTAACTAAACATAAGCCTAGAAAGAGCATGAACGGTGAGCGGTAATACGCTGCGAGTCATGCTCTTTTTTAGTAGAATTGGACAGTACAACTATTCTATTGGATAATAATAGAAAACCGATGTGCAAGGGGGATAATTGCTGGATGAATCGAGCCTATTTCTTACGTTCCAAATGGATTCTGCTAGTTATGATCTGTCTCACTCTATTAAATGCATGCGGTTCTTCTCATGAACCTGTTGACGTTACGAAGCCTGCCGACACCCCGCAGGAAACAACCGTTCCTCAGCCTGAGCCGCAGCTCGAACCTGAGCCTGTTGAACCGGACCCAACCGTAAGAGCGCCATTCACGGGTCTAGCGTGGAAAGAAGGCGAGGAAGAGAAGGCCAACCAGCGCCCGATCGCGGTTATGGTGAATAATGATAGGAAGGCGCGCCCGCAATCCGGTCTGCCTGCTGCGGATGTGTTGATCGAAGTGCTTGCTGAAGGCGGCATTACTAGAATAGTAGCCGTATATCACAGCCAACTTGATTATGCAGGCGAAATAGGACCAGTGCGCAGCATCCGACCTTATCTGATCGAGCTCGGCGAAAGCTATGGGGCGATGTTAGTGCATGCAGGGGCCAGCAATGACGGCTACTACATCCTACAGCGTCAGCACAAAGAGCATCTAGACGAAATCTCGAACGCAGGTGTGTTCTTCTGGCGTGATCATAGTCGGAAGGCGCCTCATAATCTATATACGAATCTGGATAAGCTGAAACAAGGCATGAAGAAGAAGGGGTATGCAGAGACGATCGATATTCCGGCAATGGCCATCCAGCAGACATCAGGATCCTCCGTTAACCCTCCATTTACGAAAGAAACAGCAACGAACATCGACATCACCTTCTTGAAGAATTCTTATCCCGTTGCGTATCAATATGATGCAGGCCGTGGAAACTATATTCGATACATGGATGAGAAGCCGCATATTGACAAGGTGACAGAGCAAGCATTGCGCACCGATAACATTCTTGTCGTTGAAGCAGAACATAAGGTACTGGATGATGTGGGTCGTTTAGAAGTTGATCTGAATCTCCAAGGCGAAGCAGTATGGTTCTATAAGGGAGAAGCCGTCAGGGGAAAATGGGTACGCAGTGGCAAGGGGCCGATACAATTTACGGTCGCAGATCAGATTGTAGAGCTTGGCGCTGGTGTAACACACATCATGATCGTACCGACTACAGGCGGACTAAACTCTCACGTAAAATGGTAAAATAGCAAGTTAGACGTAGGGAAAACGCTTACAATAACAAATAATATATGATCATATAGGAATACATATGTCGTTTATGTGAAAAAAGTAGAATGATGCATGAAAAGAATTGTGAAAATTGTCGAGATACCATCAAAAACCATTTACGAATTCTTTACAAACTGCATCTGAAATGTGATAAACTATGAAAGGCTTATAAGAAACAGCACACGTAAAGCGTTGCAAAGGAGATTATACATGTTCAAGAAGAGGGATGTATTTTTTGAAACGTTGCAAAATATGGCGGATACGCTCGTTACAGCGTCGGAAACATTCGCCAAAGGTGTAGAGAATTTGTCGGATGTTGCAGCATTCGCGAAGACAATGAAAGAGCTGGAAAGCAAGTGCGATAAATTCACACACACCATCTACAAAGAGCTGAATAAAACGTTTATCACACCAATTGAGCGTGAAGATATTATGTCACTTGCTTCTGCACTTGACGATGTATTGGATGGAATGGAAGCAACAGCTTCCCGATTTGATATGTATGGTTTGCATGAGCGTGATGAAGTGGTCGTTCATTTTGCTGATATTCTGAAGAGCAGTACTTATGAGATTCAAAAGGCGATGCGCTTGCTTTCACAGAAGAAGCTTCTTCCTATTCGTGAGCACAGCTTTAAGCTGAATGAATTAGAGAACCATGGCGATGAGCTGCTTCGTAAAGGAATCAAGCAATTGTTCGCTACAATCACGGACCCAATTGAATTGATTAAGAAAAAAGAAGTATACGAACGCTTGGAACAAACGACAGATAGCTGCGAAGATGTTGCAGATATTCTGGAAACGATCGTAATGCGCAATTCCTAAGCCTTGTTACCAAGGCAAGCTCAAGGGTTGAAGGAGGTTTAGGCATTGCGCTTCACATATGTCTAATGTGTGCTGTGCAATCGTACTTTTATGGATACATCATTAATTGTAATGGGGATAGTCATCCTCTTGGCTCTCGGATTCGACTTCATCAATGGTTTCCATGATACGGCTAATGCGATTGCTACATCGGTATCGACTAGAGCTTTGCGCCCTCGTCAAGCGATATTACTCGCTGCCACGATGAACTTTATAGGTGCATTGATGTTTACCGGAGTAGCTAAGATGATCGGAGGAGGCATTGCGGATCCAACGACGTTAAATAACGGACTTGAGGTCGTAATTGCTACGCTGATTTCCGCAATTATATGGAACTTGGTCACCTGGTGGTTTGGAATTCCATCCTCATCCTCACACGCCCTCATCGGATCGTTGACTGGCGCTGTAATTGCGGGTGCTGGTATGGAATACATTAACCTAAGTGGCTTCAAGAGTATCGTGCTGGCGCTTATCTTATCGCCGATTCTTGCGTTCACGATGGGTTATATCGTCATGACCATATTGAAATGGACATTCGGCAAGAAAAGTCCGCACACCGTTAATAAGGGCTTTCGTTCCATGCAGGTGCTTACTGCGGCTCTGCAATCTTTTACACACGGTACGAACGATGCTCAGAAAGCAATGGGTATTATTACGTTCGCTCTGATCACATCAGGCCTTCAAACGGGTGATGATGTTCAGCTGTGGGTTAAGATTTCTGCTGCTACAGCAATGGCGCTCGGTACGTCCATCGGTGGTTGGAAGATTATTAAGACGATGGGGACGAAGATATTCAAGATCGAGCCGATCAACGGCTTCGCGGCTGACTTGTCAGCTGCAACGGTCATCATGAGCGCTACATTAGTACAATTGCCGATCAGTACGACGCATGCGATTACATCCGCTATCTTGGGTGTAGGCTCTGCGAAGCGTTTCTCAGCGGTAAAATGGGGTGTAGCTGGACGAATCGTGGTTTCATGGTTTATTACGATTCCAATCTGTGTCGTCCTGGCGATGTTCATATTCAAGATTATTGATTTCTTTGTACAAATGTAATTACACTTGATATAAGCAAGGAGTGTTTTCGGGTGCGTCAGCGTCTTGAGGATACTCCTTTTATTATGGCTGAAATATGGAAATGCTCCATAGCGAAGAGCCCGAAGGTGTTGCTAGCGTTCCCGTCGGGCTCTTCGCGTTGGTTTAGCGGCGGCTAGCAAGCGGTCTGCGCGTGGGGCGGGACCAGGGGCTTGCTGAACGCGAGGGTTTGCGTCTGCCGCCGCCAGCAATAGTGTGGCTGCTTCGGCGGCGCTTGCGCTTGCGCCGCGGTCTGCGCGGCTTGCTCTCGTCATCTTCGTCGTCAGAGCTGCCCTTCTTCGTAAAGATGCTGCCTACTAATAGCTTTGCCATCGGCGCCATCTGTGTTACGCTGGTAATCACCTTTTGCGCTTGGCCCATCGATGCTATGATGCCTTCTACACCCCCGATGCGTTCGAACGCACCCTTGATTTCATTGAGGCTAAAACGGCTTTTCTTCGGCTTGGCTTCAGCAGACGCTGCCGCTTCCTGCGGCGGGTCATAAGGCACGAGGGCTGCTGATTCGCCGATTGGCGCTGGTGCAGTATATGGTGACAGAGCGCTGCCTCCAGATTGAGGCATAGTTGGGATCGCAGTCAGATTAGCGGATGATATGTCGCCATACGAAATGCTGGACGACGATCGATGCGCTTGGTGCGGTCGACTGTGAGTGTGCTGTTGTGACCGCGAAGCCGCTGAGGATTGCGCTATACGTGCGGCTTCCTGCCGTGCCAAGGCCATATCGAAGCCGGGTATCTTCGTGAGATCACGGTAAGCGCCATTCGGATTGTGCGGTTTGTTCATAAGATCACCCTAACTTTTCCAAAATTAGGGGTTGGCAAATTTCCCCTTTTCCTATACTGTATGACGTAGGTGAACAACTTGTATGGACGATCGCCCGTAGGCGCACGCCCAATTGGGCGGTTGACTATGGGGAGTGTCTTCCTTGGGGATACATTAGTCTGCTAACGCGTGACAACTGTACAGGTTGAAAACGTGACTCAAACGAAGTACAATTAAGTTATGAGATTGATGTAGGAGTGGATTATATTGCAATTGAAGAAGCTGAATGATAAGTCGGTCGATCAATTGTTTGAAGCGGTTCTGACGCTGAAGTCGGTCGAAGAGTGCTATATATTCTTCGATGATCTATGCACAGTGAATGAGATTCAATCGTTGTCCCAACGCCTCGAAGTAGCGCGTATGTTGGGTAAAGGTTGTACATACAACCAGATAGAAGCAGAAACAGGAGCAAGTACAGCGACGATATCCCGCGTTAAACGCTGTTTGAATTATGGCAATGACGGTTACAAGTTGACATTGGAACGAATGGGCCGTTAACAAGATGAAGACAGGTCTGTTGGTGATTAGTCACGGTTCAAGAGACCTAACCTGGGTAACACTAGTAGATGAAGCGATTGCTAAGGCACAGTGGCCGGAAGGCCTGCCGGTCGCTTCTTCTTTTTTGGAATGCGTTCCTGGGCGAAGCATCCAGGACGGCATCGATGAGCTGGAAGCGCAGGGCGTGGAGCAGCTCGCGGTGATTCCGCTGTTTGTCTCGTCCGGGAGTACACATGTGGACGAGATCGCGTGGGCGCTTGGCGTGACGGAGGAGCCGCTTGCCGCGACGGAGCTCACGCGCTTCCGCGTGCGAGCGGCCGTGCTGTACGGACGGCCGCTTGACGAGCACGAAGCGGTGCTCGCGATGATCGCGGACCGCCTAGCGAAGCTGGCGGTTGGCGAGGGAAGCGTGCGCGCGCTGCTGGTCGCGCACGGCAGCCCGCACGAGCCGTTCCAGACGCGATGGCGCGCCGGGTTGGCGCGCCTTGCGGAGCGGCTCGTGGAGCGCGGCCTATGTGAGGCCGCGGGGCACGCGCTGCTGTGTTGCGATGATGTGCCCGCGCGCGTGCGGGAGATGGCCGCTGCCCCTGCCGGAGGCAGCGCCGTGGATGACGACGGCACCGCAGTAGCGGTTGTGCCGCTGTTCCTGAGCAGGGGGTATTTCACAACGAAGGTGATACCAGAGCGGCTCGGGGTACTGGACGGCGATCTTAACCATGTTAAGATAAGTTATAACGGAGAGCCGCTGCTGCCCCATCCCGCGTTGACTTCTTGGTTGGAGCAGGAAGGGCGATTGCTGTTGAAGAAATCAGGTACTTTCATATAAATTAATTCAAATATATGATATGGTGTTAGTAGTGATATTGCGACAAATGAACATGGCAATCTCCTAATGAAGGCTGAACGTATCGAGCATATATGGAGATCAGCTTGTGAATAGATGATAAATGGGTGAATCGTGCATGGTAAAAAGAGCTAGGCTTATCTATAATCCGACTTCTGGGCGCGAGGAAGGAAAGAGGCGGTTGGCGGATATACTGCAGCGTCTGGACGTTGCTGGCATTGAAACGACGACCCATGCGACGGAGGGCGAAGGCGATGCGACCAAGTGCGCGATGGATGCCATCGACCGCGGCTACGATATGATCATCGCTGCTGGGGGAGACGGTACCTTGAACGAGGTCATCCAAGGCATGGCGGTTAAGGAGAATCGGCCTCCGCTCGGTATCATTCCGCTCGGGACGACGAATGACTTTGCGCGTGCGCTCGGCATTCCGCGTGATTGGGAAGCTGCGTGCAATATCATCATTCAGCAGGAAACACGTCCTGTGGATGTGGGGCGGGCGAATGATAAATATTTTATTAATATCGCTGGCGGCGGATCGTTAACAGAACTGACCTACGAAGTGCCGAGCCGGCTGAAGACGATGATTGGGCCGCTTGCGTATTATATGAAGGGCCTAGAGAAAATGATATTCCGGCTTCGTCCGACGGAGCTGCATCTGAAGATCGACGGTCACGGCGAGTTTCACGAGGAATTCATGCTGTTCCTGATCACGAATACGAACTCGGTTGGCGGCTTCGAGAAGCTAGCGCCGGGCGCTTCCATCGATGATGGCTTATTCGACGTCATCTTGTTGAAGAAGTGCAACATCGCGGAATTCATTCGCATCGTCACGATGGCGCTGCGCGGTGAGCATGTGCTGGATCCGTATGTGGTCCATGTACGATCCAACTGCATTGAGGTCACTTCACCTGATCATGTGCAGCTGAATCTGGATGGGGAATACGGCGGCACGCTGCCTGCTGTGTTCGATCTGCTGCCAAGCCATCTGCAAATATTTGCTGACAGTACGGGTGCATCTACGTATCGATAGGCGAAGCTGCAGCATTTTATCACAACAACTATAATGGGTAATGATGGGCGCAGGGTTATCCTGCGTCTTTTTGCTGCTCTCTGCTCGAATGAAGGGTAGGTGCTGTATGCTGCAGTTATGTGTGTGGTATCCCAATGGATCAGGGGGTTGGTTCAGTGGTCGAGGTGGGTCTGCCGGAGCGTTTGGGTATTATCCCATTGGGTCAGGTGAATGTGTTGCAGGGCATGTATACGTCGACGGGAAGTTAAGGTATGATAGAGGGAGATGAAAGTCGTTGCGGTCGGTTTCGCTCTAGGGTTCGGCGGTTGTCGGGCGAGGGGGAGGCGGACCGCTTCTTGGTGTTTTAGGTATGGCCTTGGCTTGGGTAAAATGATGGATAGTGGACGAGTTATGTTTGCTGTCGGTCGGATGGCTGGGCGATGGTTGTGAAGAGGACATGTGGGTTCGTCGGTCTGCGCGATGACTCGCGATTGATATAGTGAAGAAGTGGCTGAGCTTAGAGATGGAGGAACGGGATGAAGAAGCAGGATGGACATGGTGGTCGCAATCGAAGAGGACGCGGGGCGCAGGGTGCGCGGTCGGAGTCGGTGTCAACGGCGCCGGTGCAGAAGAATGAGGAAGTGACGCTCGATATTATCGGTCTCACGCATGAGGGCGAGGGCGTGGGGCATGTGGAGGGCTTTACGTTATTTGTGCATGGGGCGCTGCCGGGGGAGCGAGTGCGCGCGCTTGTGTTGAAGGTGAAGAAGCAGTACGGGTATGCGAAGGTGTTGGAGCGTGTGGAGAGCAGCCCGCATCGGATGGAGCCGGACTGTCCTGTGTATCAGCAGTGCGGGGGCTGTCAGCTGCAGCATTTGACGTATGAGGAGCAGCTGGTGTGGAAGCGGCAGCATGTGGTGGACGTGATGGAGCGGATCGGGAAGTTCACGATTGCTGCAGGAGACGGGCAGGATGCTGGTGAAGGAACCGTGGTGCTGCCGACGCTCGGGATGAGCGAGCCGTGGCGTTACCGCAATAAGGCGCAGGTTCCGATTGGCATGGATGAGCGTGAGGGCGGGTTGATCGGCGGCTTCTATGCGCGCGGCAGCCATCGGATCATTGATATGGATGCTTGTCTCATTCAGCATGAGGTGAATGATGATGCGGTGCAGGCGGTGAAGGAGATTGCCCGCAAGCATGGCATTAAGCCATATGTGGAAGAAACGCACTCGGGCGTGCTTCGCCATGTGGTGGTGCGCGTGGGCTTCCGCACGCAGGAGATGATGGTGGTCTTGGTGACGAACGGCGAGCGATTGGATGCCGCGGATGAGATCGTGGCGGAGATCGTGGAGCGTCTGCCTGGGGTGAAGAGCATTTGTCAGAATGTGAATACGAAGCGGACGAATGTGATATTTGGTGATGTGACGCGTGTGCTGTGGGGTGCGGAGACGATCACGGATTATATTGGGGACGTGAAGTTTGCGATATCGGCACGGTCGTTCTACCAGGTCAATCCGGTACAGACGGAAGTGCTGTATGCGAAGGCGCTGGAGTATGCGGGATTGACGGGAAGCGAGACGGTGATCGATGCGTATTGTGGTATCGGTACGATCTCGTTATTTTTGGCGCAGCGCGCTCGGCGCGTCCTAGGCGTGGAGATCGTCGAGGAAGCGATCGCGGACGCGCGCCGCAATGCGGAGCTGAACGGGATCACGAACGCGGAGTTCGCCGTTGGCGCGTCGGAGGTCGTGATCCCGCAGTGGAAGGCGGCGGGAGTAACCGCCGATGTGATCGTGGTCGATCCGCCCCGCAAGGGCTGCGACCAAGCGTTGCTCGACACGATGCTGGAGATGCGCCCGGAGCGCATCGTGTACGTGTCGTGCAACCCATCGACGCTTGCACGCGATCTCCGCGTGCTCGCGGACGGCGGCTACACCGTAGACAAGGTGCAGCCGGTGGACATGTTCCCGCATACGGTGCATGTGGAGTGTTGTTCACTGTTAGTTTGGAACGGAAATAACAAATGAGAAGTTAATGTGGGATAGCCCTCTCTTCACGGAGAGGGTATTTTTTGTTTATATACGGGAGAGGAGTAGGAGCAAGAATAGGAAACTGGGGGGTTACATCAAATTTATCGTTAGTTCCTTTTACTATAGAGTAATATACATCTAGTCAGCAATTCGAAGGATTAACAACTCGATACGAATAGTTCAAAGACTGTATATGGTATAATGTGGATTGACACTCGATGAAGGTAGTGACAATAAATGATTGGTTTTCTGAAAAACAAAGGAATAAAAGCATATCATGAGGTAACAGAGATAGCTGAACAACCTAATTTACTATTCTCTAATGACAGAGAGCAATATAATACTGAAGCTAACTATAATCTCTACGCAATTACAAAATTGAACAAAATGATAAAAAAGGACAGTATCTCGATAACTGAATTGAAGCAAGTGTTTGGCTTTATTGAGGGTTCTTGGTCTGTATATTTATGTAAGCATTATAAAGGAAAGTCTTTTGTCTTTTATTTTTGGGGAGATTACCTAATGCCAGCCATAAGAGTTTCCGTAGTTTCCTATTATGAGGGACTGGAACTGCCTTTTGGATGTGTCTTGAATAAGGTTGATGACATGAAGGAAGTTTTTTCTCAATATAAAGAAAAAGCACAATTTGATAGCATATCTGTATTTGAAACTGATGACTTTGATGAAGGTAGCAACATAGTAAAAGAAGTAGATAACTCTTTTGGAGAAATGTTGAATGAATCAATTAAATGATGCAGTAATTAATGTTACCAGCGGATGATAACATATTGGCTGTATACTTCTCGCCATCGGGGTGTGTTAGGGATTTTCACTCATTAGACTGCCCATGCAGGGCGAAATTAACAAAGAAGCCGACATGCAGACGGCTTCTTAAGCGACTATGGTGGCTGGGTTAGTTCGTGTGTGCGATGGCGCTGATTTCGATCAGTTGCTCAGGTGACGCCAAGCTAGTCACGCCGATGAGACTGCCAGCTGGCCGATGTTGTCCCACGTATTCTTTGAACAGCCGGATGACTGGCTCGGAATGTTCTTGCGCATTTGTTAGATAGATCTCCACATAAGCGAGGTTGGACTTCGTGACACCAAATCCCGCCAGTACGCGATCGAGATTGTCCAGCGTCTGCCGGGTCTGTGCTTCGATATCGCCCTCGCCAATGAACGCGCCTGCTACATCGTGGGAGAATTGTCCCGAAATGTAGATGGTGCCGTCGACACTGTAACCTTGGGTAATACCGTGATCCCAAAGACCATGATTGTAGGTTTTAACATTAGTCATTTTTTTCTCTCCTTTACTTCAAAGTAAGATCAGTATGTAATGAAAGCAAACAAAAAACTAGTACGCACTTTTTTGATAGGTACTATCAGAAAGGATAGTGTAAATATGAGTATGGCTGATTATGAAGAAAAAGGTAATATTCACGAGACGCCTTTTGGTTATACAATGTCAGTGATTGGTGGTAAATGGAAATTGCTTATTATTTACCTCCTGGCAGAAAACCAACCCGTTCGCTTTAATGATATGAAAAGAAGAATAGGGACTATTACCTTTAAAACATTGAGTTCACAACTTAAAGAATTGGAAGCAGATGGCATGGTGAGACGGAAAGAGTATCCTCAAGTTCCCCCTAAAGTCGAGTACAGTCTCACAGATAAAGCTGAAACTCTATTACCAGTCTTGGAACAGTTATGTGAGTGGGGAGTAGAAAACCTAAATCGAAGAGAACATGATGACGGAAATCGCTGATCTTATCGAGAAAATGTACGGTCATCACTACACCCCACAAACTGTGTCCAACATGACAAAAACGATGGTGGAACACGTCGACGCCTTCGCTAAACGTGCGCTGGCTAAGCGCTATGTTTGTGCGTATATTGACGTCACATATATTGCTGTGAAACGTGAAACTGTCCAAGGAAGCAATCTATCTTGCCGTTGGTATTCGTGAGAATGGATCCAAAGAAGTGTTGGCATACACCATTGCTCCTACAGAATCTGCTTACGTATGGAATGAGCTGCTACACGATATTAGAGCTCGTGAACCGTATATCGGCTTAATAAGAAGATTGTTCATAAACGAAAAGCTTGACTTTGATACAGCTAAGATTCTAATTTCAGAATTCAAAAAATTGAAGGGGAATAATAAATCATGAGCAGTATCATTACATTACTTTTGCTTTTAATTATTATTACTGGAGCTATTTTTCTACAGATTTTTCTTTCAAAGAAAGATTATAAGTGGCTGGGTTTAATTCTTCCAACAATAACTTTGTTTTTTTCTATCATGGCTGTTTTAGGACTTACATTTTATATGCCGTCTATATTAACCGAGCAAAGTTTTAAAACAATTTTAAATACTGTTCAAATCCCTAAAGTTGCTACACTCATATCAGCATTATATATTTTTATACTTTATAACATTCCAACCGCAATCCTATTTGGAATTTATTATGTTTGTCGCGAAAAACTAAAAAAGAATAGAGAGATCGATAAAATGAGTGTTCAGGATTTAGAGTAGTAAGAACATAAGCATTTTCAACTTTGATGATTTTGCTGATTATATGTAGGCCTATCTATTTGGTTGATCTGGCTACATGTCTTTCCCCGCTAATCTGTCCGTTAGTTCAATGAAATATATGATAGTCATCTAATGATGAAATGGAAAGAAACTAAATGATGCTCCTATTTTTCTTGAATTAGACCTAGCTGCGCTTTCTCTCTATTCGGTAAATGGCGGTGCTTGGTGCGTAAAACCTCGTATCCTAGAATTAATGTTTCGCACCATGCTACATCATATTGATGAAAGCTAGAATAAAGCCCTGACATATTGTCAGGGCTTTATAAGTAGGTAGGGGGCACATCGTAAATTTTGTTATCTCTGAGCACTCAACACATGTGGAGTGCTGTGTGTCGGTAGTGAGGAAGTAGTATTTTGGAGCCGCATTTACCTGAGTGTACTACCTATTCGTACCCAAGCGGACATAACGCTTAAGGCTTTTATTTTCTTGAGAGCAATGTTAAGTTCTTTGCTGATTTTTTTTGTTTCTGCGTTTCCACCAATTTCTACTGTGGGTTCAAAGATTCCTTAGTACTCAGGGAGGCATGTCAGACATGGAAGCTTCCCCTATCTGGATGCACAACTAGCGGTAAGTAGTCGTTTCTCGGCCTCAAGATGGAGGAATAATTCCATCATCAGACTGACAAATGAATTTGCCAGTATCCTTTATAATACGGATAAGGGTGCGGTGCTTATGTAGCTTAAATTGACGTAAAAATTCCTGCGAACGGTATTCGTTCTAGATTTCATTTAGGTGATTTCAATTCAACAGATTCTCCCAGACTTCTTACGGGAAGATCAATTACGCTAGCTTTGGGTTTTAGTTTGATCAAAAATCATTGTTCAAGTGAGATGGAGTTGAAAACTATGAATGCAAATCAAGATAAGCGAATTCCCTATGCAGTTTTCGAGAATGAAATTCAATTACCGATACTGGATATTACTCATCCCCTTTTCAACGCAAGTATTGATGAACAGGCGTATCATTTGAGCTGTCTCAAGTCGGCCCGTAGCATTGAATCATTAAAGAGGATGCCTGGCTTTATCCAGAACATCTTTGTGAAAATGTCGAATGTTGACAATTCTTATCTTAGCGGCATGCGTACTTTGCTGTACAAACTTGGCCCCGACTTAAGCCGGGGGATAAAACTAGGTTTCCGGGACAAGTGGGCGGTGAAGCAAACCTCTTTCATGGGACTTCGGATTAGGCTGCGGGATCTTTGCCGGCGCCAGTCGAAAATTTTACTGCCTCAGCTCAAGCAATTCCCTGGACGGAACCTTTGTTTCTTCAATATCGCTGGGGGAGCCGCTACCGACAGTATCAACACCATAATTCTAATTCAGGAATCGGACCCGGAATTACTCAAGGGACGGAAGATTGAGATCAACATTTTAGATGTCGATACCTACGGCCCCAATTTCGCAAAACGTTGCATCGATATTCTGAAGCAACCGGGGGAACGCTTCCATGGCCTGGACATTACCCTCAATATCATTCATTATGACTGGAGTGGGCCGGAGGAATTACTAAAGACGAGTTTGGAACGATCTGGATGGATTCAGCTCTGTTCATCGGAGGACGGGCTTTTTGAGTATGGTTCGGATTCAGATATTATTGGAAATTTAAACTATTTCTTTACCCACTCCCCAGCGGACGCCCGGGTCACGGGTTCCTTAATTTTCGATCGGGCACATATAAATCTGGGATACCTGGGATTTACAGAATTTATTGGCGTGCAAATCCGATACCTTGGGCTGGAGGGGTTGCTGCGAATTTTAACTCAAACCTCGTGGGTTCTGGAAGAATATCATGAAATTGATACGATCTATATTCTGTTTTCATTGAAGAAAGCGTGAATTAATCGTCAGGGATCAGTTTAATAAACAGGCAACATTCAGCGTAAGATTACTAAGGTTTAACTAAATAACTAAAACTCTAATAAAAGATGCCTTTCGATTTCGTCATTCGAGTGATACGGTGAACCGTATCATCGATAGTGGTAAAGCAGAGGATCGAGTTAAAGATTAGGCTTCAATGATAAATTTGTAAATGGGAGCATGAATATTCGATACATGTGTGGGAACACAAAAAGAATGATGATTTAAAAAGGTGCTATTAAAAATAGTACCTTTTTAATTTGAATCAACATCTATTCCATCCTGCTTAAGATTCTTTTTTCATGCTGGTGTATCGGTTTCCGTTTCCTAACTACGCATTAAATGTCGATCATTGTTGGTTTCCGATTAGCGAAGTAAGGAGGTTTTCCAAAATTAAACTAGAAACATATCTAAGAGGCTTTTGGAAACTAAGGAGGTAGTGTTATGGAAAAAGACCTGTTGGAGCAGCTAAACTTATGGCATGAAGATGATGAATTTGAAAAAATAGTAGGTAAGATTGCGGATATTCCCGTACAGGACAGAGACTATGATATAGTCGGTCATTTAGCGAGAGCATTAAACAATCTGGAACGTTACGATGAAGCATTGCAGCAGCTTTTGATGATCAAAACACAAGGCGAACATGATCCTCATTGGCATTTCCGTGCAGGTTACTCCTACTACTACCTATCTCAATATGAGGACGCAGTAACAGCATTCGAAATGGCGAATAAACTTGATCCCGATGATGAAGATACTTTGTTGTTATTGAAATGGAGCCGTCACGAGGTTGGCGTAACAGAGAATGATATTGAGACGAATGAGATGTTTGAACAGGAAAAGGACTTTGGTTTTGCCCGGGTGTATGGTGTGGAGCTAAAATACAAGCAGCCGCCGAAGCTGGACCGAAACATGCTTTACGAGAAGATGGAACTTTACACAGGTAAGGTTGATCGTGGAGAACATCATACGGATGCCGAGGGACTTGCTGTGTGGGAAGCGAACAGTGAGGAAGATCAGAATTTGCTGCATTTTTTCCATTTGAATTATATGGTTGAATTTACGGACGGCGAAATGCCGGCGCAAACCAGCCTGATGGATACAGAAAGCCGCCCGGTTACGGACTACGAGACGGCCATTCAGCAGTCTTGGCATTGGCAGGAAGCCGCTCAAGTCGTGAGTGATTGCGAGCACTCGCTGCTGTTGATTGACATGATGGCATCGGGACTCGATCCCAAATCGCGGCTGCAGCTGTTTACCGGCTCACTGCGGGCGGTGCTGGAAACGGCGCCTTGTGACGCCATCTATTTCCGAGAAAGCGACAAGCTCGTCGAACCTAGCGCTTATCTGGCGGCGATTGAAGAAGGGGAGCTGTTATATGGTGCGATGAACATTCGTTTTTATAATGTTGAAGGCACAGGCAGCGACCGCCCTGAAGGTCTGATGGATTCATTGGGACTCGCCGCGCTTGGCATTCCGGATGTTCAGTGTCATTATTACGACCTGGAGCCTGATGAAGTAGCCGGGAATTTGCTTAATATCGCCTATTATTTATTCGACCGCGGGGACGTTATTGCTGACGGGGAAACAATTGGTTTCACCGATGAGATGCGCTGGCGCTGCGAACACCAATACGGGCTGGCCGCACCGCACCGAGTTGTCGTCGATATAAATCCGGGAGAACCTTATTATGCCGGAAGACACGGCTCAGAGCAGTCGTAACCAGAGCCATTGATGATTTGGTAGATGATTTTGATCAAAATGAGCGATAAGAAACTTAATAAATGCCATACGCAATAAAATAAAGATGACGCCAGGAGATGTTACTCCTGCGCGTCATTTTTGTATTCCGGAAGATATATTTGTGAGAATCGATTTAAACTTGTCAGCTGCGGCTCTATTAATTGATGCGCTTTTAATAGATGATGTCGATAAAGGTGGTAAAGCAGTGCAGTATTGGAAAAATGTATTATATTGTCGATTATAGTCGAAAGCGCAGGGCATGATATAATAAAATAAACATTTAGCTTCTTTGCTTTAAGGCAATAAGACGTCAAAGGGGAGTAGTTATGTCGAGTTATGACAGAAGGAAGATTGTGGAGAGTGTTCCGCAGAAGGGTTTTTTTGGACATCCTAAAGGTTTATTCACTCTCTTCTTCACCGAGTTCTGGGAGCGGTTCTCTTATTATGGAATGAGAGCTATCCTTGTATTCTTTATGTATTACGAAGTGACAGAGGGTGGACTAGGGTTCGATGAAGACATTGCACTTGCCATTATGTCCATATACGGATCTCTGGTGTATATGTCGGGTATCATCGGGGGATGGTTGGCCGATCGGATATTAGGTACGTCGAGGGCTGTCTTTTTTGGCGGTATCCTCATTATGCTTGGTCATATCGTGTTGGCCATACCAGGGAATGCGACACTATTCTTAGTATCTATGGTCTTAATCGTGTTAGGAACCGGCTTGTTGAAGCCTAATGTATCGAGTATGGTAGGGGAGATTTACAGCGAACAAGATAACCGACGAGATGCTGGTTTTAGTATTTTCTATATGGGAATTAACCTCGGGAGCTTCCTCTCTCCATTGATCGTAGGAACTGTCGGTATGAATAATTTCCACCTGGGGTTCGGTCTTGCGGCTATCGGGATGCTGCTGGGATTGATTGTGTATGTGGTAACCAGACCGAAAAATCTCGGACTTGTCGGTAAGACCGTAGTCAACCCGCTATCACCTGAAGAGAAGAAAAAAGTATATACGATTATAGTTGTGAGCATCGTTGTGCTCGTTGCCTTGATCGCGATTGCCATTCCGTTAGGCATCCTTACTTTTGATAGCTTTATCAAGCTGGTCGGCGTGTTAGGTCTCTTGATTCCTACGTTATACTTCGTGGTTATGTACCGAAGTCCAAAGACAACGGCTGACGAGCGTTCCCGAATTATTGCGTACATTCCATTGTTTATTGCAGCGATCATGTTCTGGGCGATTCAGGAGCAAGGTTCAACGATACTAGCCAATTACGCTGATAAGCGTACCCAATTGGATTTCATGGGTATCCATATTTCACCTGCTTGGTTCCAGTCGCTGAATCCGCTTTTTATTATCATTTTAGCGCCTGTATTCGCGTGGTTGTGGGTAAAGCTCGGCAATCGCCAGCCGACCATACCTCAGAAGTTCTCGCTCGGCTTACTGTTCGCTGGATTGTCGTTCTTGATTATACTGCTGCCTGCTTATCTAGGCGGACCTACATCGCTTGTTAGTCCGTTGTGGCTCGTGCTCAGCTACTTCGTCGTCGTACTTGGAGAGTTATGCTTGTCGCCGGTAGGCCTATCGGCTACTACCAAGCTCGCTCCTGATGCCTTTAAGGCCCAGACAATGAGCTTATGGTTCTTATCGAATGCGGCGGCTCAAGCCATAAACGCCCAGATCGTAAAATTCTATACCCCAGAGACCGAGATGCTGTACTTTGGTGTTATCGGCGGGGCAGCTTTGGTTCTGAGTCTACTGCTCTTCCTGCTGTCTCCGAAGATTCAAAGGTATATGAAGGGAGTAAAATAGAAGAATATCTCCATGTAATCACAACTCGCGACCGTCAGGAACTGATCCTTCCTGGCGGTCTTTGTCGTTCTTTATGCCAAATAGTTACGGGGAACGAGGTCAACAATTCTTGTCACCGAAATAATGAAACGGCTACACTTAGATGGACAGGAAAATTAAGGGATAGTAGAATGAACACATCATAACAAGGAGCGGATCTACTTTGCCAAGACAAAGTTTCTCCTAGTAATTGAGGATGTTTGAATGCTTTTGTTAAATGGTGAAATAGACTTAGTCAATCCTATTTAATGAGAAGGTGTATTCAATTGAGAATATGGATGCTTTTATCCGGTGACAAAAGTATGTGGCTTGAACAAGTGGAATCAAATGAAGTAAACGTATTCTATGATTTTAATGGAGGAACCTTAGAGATTAATAAAGAATTGCAGTTTAAAGTAATAAGAAAAGGGGAAAACAAGGATTTACCAATATTGTATTCGGGTGTTCCAGTTTTAAGTGACAAAAGTTTTGATGTATTAACTGAATTAATGTCAGGAAAAGTACAATTTCTGAATGCAAACATTATTAATCATGAGCAAAAATACACAATCGCAAATGTGACAAATGTTATCGACGCGATTGACCACGCACGCTCAATTCCAGATTTTAGTGTTGGGTGTATAGTAGGTTTTAAGAAGATTGCTTTTATAGAAAAGAAAGTGGCAAATCAACATATTTTCAAAACACCTGAATTAACAACATCTACAGTATATGTGTCTGATCAGTTTCGAGAAACCGTATTAAAAGCTAAGCTAAAGGGCTTTGACTTCATTGAAGTATGGGATTCAGAAATCACTGAGGATATGGAGAAGGCAGCACAAGATCGTTACGAGTCATTTCTTGCGGAATTGGATCGTAGTAAAGGACATGAAGTCAATTGGTCTGAAGCCGTACAAATGATTAATAACGGTAAAGCAGTTGCAAACGGTCATTGGAAGATGCAGAACGATAAAAATGGGGTGTTGCAGTTTGCTAGACTCGGATTGGATTGTCAGTATGAATGGTCAAACTCTCCATACATTCCGCCGATTCTGTTAGGACTGCTATGGCATGAAGTTGACAAATCAGAGATATAAATCGATTCGGATTCAATGGAGTTAAAGCGTAAATGAACAGAGATATGTTACTGAAGAGCCTCTGAGATCAAGCCTTTTGCAGATTGTATCAGATAATATCCAATGTTGCTATGTTCCCGCATACGGTGCATGTGGAGTGTTGTTCACTGTTGATGCGGCCGGACAAATAGTTTAAATGTATGTCTTGAATAAACCTTTCAGATAGACCAGCTACCTTGAGCAGGTGAGCATAAAACTTCTCAATCATTGCAGGAATTGCTCTTTAATAACTTAATCACACTTAGTATATTAAACTTCAAAAGAAAAAGGTGAGAAGAATTATTCGTTTTTCTCAATGTATTCAGTAAAACTTAGTGATTTATTCTCATTAACTAAATAATTCCCTCCATTAATAGAATTTTTAAATACAGTACCTTTCCCAGTAAACAAAAGTTCCACAGTTTCTTCATTTTTCATTTTAATTGTTACTGTTCTAAACAAATCAGCAGTAGTAACGCCACTAAATGACACAGCATTATTGATATAATTACAAAATGTAATAATGTCTTCTTTTGCTGAAAGACTTTTTTCAAGTCTCTCCTTATCTCCTAGAAAAATTGAAATATTAGATATATTGTCAACGGTAATTTGAAATCTTACTTTATCATTGATTACATTTGTTTGCATGGGAATAGGTGTCTCTCCTTTACTTAAAGAAGAATCTTCATTACTGCATCCAATTAACGCTTGAACAATAACAAAAGAGACTAAAACAGTTTTGATGTACTTATTCATTTAATAATCACATCCTAACAGTTCTTTGCTTAACTAACGATGAAATCAATATGAATGTTGCAAAAAGATGAACTGGATCCAATGTTGATTAATTGGATCCAGTTCAGTATCAATTGGGGATTCATCGCTGATGATACTGCAGTAATTCCCGACTCCGGAAGAGATTTTCTTCATAGGTGCAAGGCATCATTAAAGTAGATATATCATCACGGAATGCAGCTCATAGATGGGTGTATGAGTAAACTTGTTAACCAACCGAGCAATTAGGTTTAGGGAAAACGACTCCTGTATAGGGTGTCGTTTTTCATCTCCGGTTGGAGCAATACGTCCCGCAGCTCAGGGAACTACGCCTTTCCGGCAGCAGCACAAGCCAGAAAAACCGTGACATAAAGCTTTGCTTCGGTATTTAAGCGTGTTTCTAGCGTGCAGATTAATAATACCGATTTTAGTGATATGATTATATTCATTCTTTGAAATTTACATTCAGCAAAAAGGTTGGGAGCTTTCCGGCATTTATGCTGATGAAGGCATCACAGGAACCAGTACGGCGAAGCGGACTGACTATACGATAAGTAAAAGATGAAATAAAAAAATATAGGTGGTGTATGGAAATGAAAAACAGGGATTGGTTATTTATAGACGAAAATAGAATCCATAATTTTCGTAGCACTGGAGTTTTAATTAATGACGGAAAAGTTCTTATTCAAAGGGGAATTAATGATACTGAATATGCTCTTCCAGGAGGGCATGTTGCTTGGGGTGAAACAAGTGCAGATACTCTTATCCGTGAATATAAGGAAGAGCTGGGTGTAGATATATCAGTAGATAGGCTTATTTGGGTTGAGGAAGTCTTTTGGAAGTGGGGAGTGAGAGAAGCTCATACCTTATGTCATTACCATTTAGTCAGCTTGAATATCCCCACTCAGATTCCTTTAAATGGGGTTTTTAAATCATTAGAAACTGACGAATCGAAGTTGATTTTTCAGTGGGTGGACATTAATGAATTACTGGATTATAAGGTTTACCCTGTTTTTTTAAAGGATAAAATCACTAATCTATCAGATGGAATTGAGCACTTTGTAACCCGTGATTAAATAGTAAAAGTGAGGAATTAATATGAAAAATATTTTTACAATTCAGCATAATCAATCAATACATCATACAAATGGAATGATTGGCTCGTGGGCAGATTGGACTTGACAGAAAATAGTGAGCAAATGCCATTCTATCGGTTAATGTTTGTACTCCCTCAAATAATATAGGGGTCTGACCACGATATGTTGTGGTTTCTGAGCGAAAATTGAGCGAAGATCGGGGCGAAAAAGTGCAAATTTTAGCTCGGTTTTTTGGCAGTTGTCATAGATGATAAAGGGTATGGCGTAAAGAGATTATTCATAAAAATCCAGTTTAATGGTTTATGTAAATACCAAATAGCAGAATTGGCATCCAACAAAAATTTAACGTGCTGAGAAATTAGTTAGCAAAATATCGGAAGATTTGTTATATCTTCAAATGCTAAAGTTGGATATATAAGAACAACTAAATAAACATGGTTTATTACCAATGATAAGAGTCCGGGCTCAATGTCCCACTTGGTTGTGCCTTAGGCGAAGTGAAAGGAATGGATAAAAATTATGCATGATTTTAGAATACGAGGATTGGAAAAAAGTGAGTTTCAATATTTAGATGATTTATCTGATGAAGAATTACAGAAAAGAGGGATTGTGAAACTGATTGCAGATAGTAATCCGGGGTATCCTTGCCGTGTTAGTTTAGAGGATGCATGTGTAGGGGAGACGGTTTATCTTCTTAACTATAATCACCATGATGTCAATTCACCTTATCAAGGGAATGGAGCTATTTTTGTACGAAAAAATGTAGAAACTGCAAATATTGCAATCAATACGGTTCCAGAGGAAGTGCTGCATAGAAAGCTTTCAATTAGAGGTTATGATAAAAATGGGATGATGTTGAGCTGCAAATTGATTGATGGTATTGATACAAAAAGCTGCATAATTGATTTTTTTAGTAATGAAACAATAGATTATATCCATATTCATAATGCAGTACCTGGCTGCTATAACTGTTTAGTAGAAAGAGTTCGATGATTACTTTGGATAACTATTATTTAACGATAGAGGACAAAAAAAGCCGTGATAAAATCGGGGAAGGGATGAATGGAGAACTGGGAAAAACCAGATCCATCAAGCCTTTCCCCAGTTTTTATATCAAAACATTATTCAGTGTATAATAAAGTCGTGATACAAAAAGATGGGTCAAAAATCGGGGGAATCATCGAGTTGTATCAAGAATTTATTCATGATGAACAGAAGCAGCACAATTAAAGGAGGAAATTAATATGGCAAAGAGTGAAATCAGCAATATAAAGGAATTATCGCCGGAACAACGTGAAGGACTACTCAAAACATTGAAAGCCCGGTTTGAGGAAAACATGAACCGCCATCAAGGACTTGAATGGGCTAACGTACAAGTAAAGCTCGAAGCTAATGCTGAAAAACTGTGGTCACTCCATGAAATGGAGAGGACTGGCGGCGAACCGGATATTGTCGATCATGACAATAAGACGGGGGAATACATTTTTTACGATTGCTCAGCGGAAAGTCCTAAAGGTCGCAGAAGTGTTTGTTACGACCATGAAGCGTTGGAGTCTAGGAAACAACACAAACCAGAAAATAGTGCTATTAATATGGCGTCTGCCATGGGCATTGAGCTTTTAACGGAAGAACAATATCGGGACTTGCAGAAGCTTGGAAATTTCGATTTGAAAACTTCGAGCTGGGTGAAAACACCCGCTAATATTAGAAAACTCGGCGGGGCCATCTTTTGCGATCGTCGCTACGACACTGTCTTCGTGTACCACAATGGAGCAGAATGCTATTATGCTGCAAGAGGGTTCCGCGGTTCGCTAAGAGTCTGATGACTTCGTTGAATGGATAGATTCAATGGTATACTCAATAAGTCGGTTGCACTGTTGGTGAAAAACTGAAAAAACAAATGGATGACTCCGAGAATCTTCAAAAGATTTTCGGAGTTTTTAACTGCTTTTACTCGTATCCAATTATTATGAAAAATGAACGTGAGATAAGAAAGGAGGGAGTCTGTGTCAAAAAACGATAATATGCTGGCCATTCTATGGATGCTGAATTCAGGAGCCAAAATAACCGCGAAACAAATTGCGGAGAAGTTAGAGATAAACGTGCGAACTGTGTACCGTTATATGGATTCGCTTTGCGCCAGTGGAGTTCCGATCGTATCTGATGCAGGACAGAATGGCGGGTATAGCTTGCTGAACAATTTCATCAGTGCGCCTTTATTCTTTGATGTTGAGGAACAAAAAGCGATTATTCATGCTGCCGCATTTGCAACTGAAGCAGGGTACCCGTTCAGTGAGACATTAAACAAAGCTACAGATAAATTGAAAATGTATTCAAACCGGGAACAGGAAAGCATTCTCGAGCGCCATTTAACTGGCTTTGAAGTGATAAGCCGTCATATTGACCCTTCTGTTAAGCCAACATTAGTCGAACTAGAGCGAGCTGTAGCAAACGAGTATTCTGTAGAAATTGAATACCGCACAAGCCGTGATGAACAACCCAAGCAAAGGGTGATTGATCCTTATGGTGTGATTTATTGGAATAATAAATGGTATACAATTGGGTATTGTCATTTGCGGAATGAAATTAGAAGTTTCCGGGCTGAACGGATCTTACAAATAAGACAAACCCAAATGGTGTTTAAACGGCCTGAATCTTTTTCCGCCAAGGCGTTTTTCTTGCAAAATCTATTGCCGGATCTGACGGATAAGGATGGGGTGATCTCATTAATTATAAGGGGCAGGGCAGAGGCTCTGGACGATTTGTGCATTCATTGGTTTTTAGGACATCATCTGAAGGAGAGGACAACCAATCAAGCTGTCTTTTTACTCGACGAGAGAGCAATTCAAGCATATGTACCGCATTTTCTGTTATCCTATGGGAAGGCAATTCAGGTAATCGAGCCCCAGAGTTTGAAGATAAGACTTGTTGCTGTCGCATCAGAACTAATGGAATACTATAAGAATTAATAGCTTCACTGACAGCCGTTGTCAGTGAAGTTGTTTTATAATGAGCAAAAATGAATTGTGATAGATGGAGGACATGCACATGAATAATACGGTTTATCTCTATGTATTTGATACGATGGCTGACTGGGAAGTAGGTTACTTATCTGCCGAACTGAATTCGGGAAGATTTTATAAAAAAGGGCTGATACCGTCAAAGATAGTTACTGTGGGAATAGAAAAGACCCCTGTTATTACGATGGGTGGGTTGAAAATAGTACCTGATATTAAGCTGGATGAGTGCATTATTCAAGACGCAGATGCTTTGATTCTGCCAGGTGGAGATACGTGGGCGGAAACAATTCATGAACCTATACTAAAAATAGCAGAGCAGTGTTTACAGGAGAATATTGTGGTTGCGGCGATTTGCGGTGCTACAGTAGGGCTGGCTAAGAAAGGCTTGTTGGATTCGCGATGGCATACGAGCAACGACTTGGAATATCTTAAAATGATATGTCCTACCTATACCGGGGAAGAGTACTACAAGAAGGAGTCCGCCGTAACGGATGGACAACTGATAACTGCTTCCGGAGTAGCTCCATTGGAATTTGCTTTGCATGTCTTGAAGTCCTTAGATGTATTCGCACCACAAACATTAGACGCTTGGTATAATCTTAATAAAACTCATGAACCGAAATATTTCTTCGAGATGATGAATTCAATTCAATGAGGCATACTAAATATGGTTTATATGAAGAAATTTCAAGTTTAGGACCGAGGGGGATCAATTAGTAGATGAATAAACAGCGTAACATTATTTTATACATTGGTACTTCAATTGATGGTTATATTGCAAATGAGGATGGTACATTAGAGTGGTTAGAGTCAACAGAAGTCGAAGGAGATTCTGGCTACAATTCACTTCTGGAACGAATCGACACTGTTGTTATGGGAAAAGCAACTTATGATGTCGTTCGTGGATTTGATATGGATTATCCATATCGTGATATTAAAAATTATGTATTTTCTAAATCGGTTAGTGGATCAGATGAATATGCTTCATTTATTGATGAAGATGTCAAAACCTTCATTGAAAATATAAAGCAACAGCCCGGTAAGGATATATGGTTAATTGGTGGAGGAAATTTAGCTCGTGAATTTTTCAAGGAGAATTTAATTGATGAACTCCAAATAGCCATTGCGCCTATTATTTTAGGGAAAGGAATCTCCCTTTATATCGGGGATGATATTACTCAAAAATACACATTAACCAAAGTAGAAAAATTAGGTCAACTTGCTATGCTTCATTATATAAAAAAAAAATAGAGATCTATTCAGATATTATGTCTAAGCCATAGGACGTGATCAAATGTTTAATCGAAATTCGTACTTTGATCAATATTTTAAACAAAATACCGAACCCGAGGAAACCTACCACTATTATTTTTATGTGATGAAGTTTGCTTCATTAACCAAACATTTGATCTTCCAGGGTTCCGCTCCCTTGTTCAATAAACACATGATTGTTTGTGTAACGAATAAGCGGATTCTTATATGCGAAATGGATCCGACTACTGGAAAACTGACTGATGATATGTTTGAAGTTAGTTTTAACGATGTGAAAAATATTTCTCTGAAAAAAGGTTTGTTAAAAACAAAAATGAAGTTCACTTTCTCTGATGATTCAGAGATCCTGTTTAAGCCGAATAATTTCTGCATTGGTCTGTCCGACCACAAGACGAACTTGTTAAAGCTCAAGGAAATGTACAGTTAATTGAGCACGTAACCCACACATGTGGAGTGCTGTGTGTTGCTAACATGGCGGGGGCGGGATTATTTTCAAAGGCATGGAGTCAGCACTCCATGTCTTTCTCTGTTTCAACGTATTGCAATACTGAATCGGCTACATTTAGTTGGATAGAAAATTAAGGACTAGCAGAATGAACGCATCATAACAAGGAGCGGAATTGTTTTGATTATTTGTCAATTGTAAAATTTTATATTAGAAATTGTTCATGAAATGAACAGTGTTTAATTGGCAGAATGGGTTGACGGAGGGCAATATTACCATTAAAATAATTATGAAAACGTTATCACCACCTTTGAGAAAGGAGTCTAGAGTTCTCAGATGTAGAGGTAGTCTCAAGAATTACAGGGTACCGCTACTGATTAGAAGTTTAGATACTAGAAGAGCTGCACATCATTATGGGAACGTTACCATACTTACTATCAACGGAGGGCAGCTATGTTTTGGACAAAGGAAAAACTGGATGAACGGATTATGGAGCTAAGCGATTACAGATATCGCGACGCTATCGTACTGGAAGAATTTTATTTCTTAGATGAATGTTCAATGGTTCATTCCGCTGCACCGATGCCTGCGCAAACACCACATTCGATGGAAGGAGCGGGCACCATAAGGCTTGGTCATCATTGGGAAGGGCGAGACTTGTATGCATGGCTGCAGAAAGATGTCCTATTTCCAATCGAGTGGGTAGGCAGAAAGATAGTCGGTATATTCGATTTCGGGCAGAGCAGCTGAGGAAACACGAGCGGAAGAGGGCAAACTTTGCTTTGATATTAAACCGTATGAGATTAAGACCTGATTAATTCAATTCTAGTTCTATGTCGAAGTTTTGTTGTTTAAGGCATGAACAAGGGAAAGCATATTTTATTCTGGTATCGTTACCATACTGCCGGAGGTGAATCTTTAGCTCATTTATTTCACATCAGACTATTAAGAGAGGGATCCAAAGGATGCAAAATAATATTTCTACAGGCATCGCACTAAGCCCGAAACGAAATCTTGGAAAGCGAATTTTACAACATAAGTATCTGTACTTCATGCTATTGCCGTGTCTTTTGTATTTCATTGTCTTCCACTATCTTCCGATGTCTGGTTTGGTACTGGCATTTAAGGAATACAAATTCAACATGGGGATATTCGGCAGCCCTTGGGTTGGATTCGAGTATTTCACTCAATTTTTTAACGATTATCAGTTCACACTTCTAATCAAAAACACGTTGATTATTAGCTGTATGAAATTATTTGTTGGATTACCGTTTCCGATCATTCTAGCTATATTATTTAACGAAGTTAGACATAAGAAATTTAAAGCGATTTCTCAAAGCATTTCATACCTGCCGCACTTCCTGTCTTGGGTCGTTGTTGTAGGGATGCTGCAACGTATATTAGCTCCGGATACAGGGCTATTGAATGAAGCTATTGGTATGTTCGGCGGCGATAGCAGCACCTTCTATATGATGGAGGGGGAATACTTCTACTCGATTATGTTCTGGAGTCATATCTGGAAAGGAATAGGCTGGGATTCGATCATTTATCTGGCTGCCATTTCTGGGATTAATCCCGAATTGTATGAAGCAGGAAAGATCGATGGAACGAACAAGTGGAATGAAATATGGAGCATTACGATTCCGTCGATTACACCTACTATTGTCATCCTGTTTATTCTCTCATTGGGAAGCATTCTATCAGCGGGCTTTGATCAGATCTACTTGCTGCGAACTCCTGGTAATATGCATTTATCCGAAATACTGGATACGTACATCATCAGGGTAGGGTTACAGAATGGTCAATTTGGTTATGCAACCGCGGTCGGTATGATTCAAGGGGTTATCGGATTTATCTTAGTTGTAACTGCGAATAAGATTTCTCGAAAGGTTTCTGAAACCTCGTTATGGTAACGTATCCATAACGGGGAAATGCTTCTGATCTTCAATGGAGACCGTCTGAGGACGTTATTCATATTAAATCAAATGAAGAGGGGTAATCGAATGAAGGCAAAGTGGACTAAATTACTTGCACTATCATTGGTATTAACCATGCTATTTACAGCTTGTAGTAGCAATGGAAAAACAGAAGCAAACTCAGACACTAACAACCCAGGAACCGATAACTCAGATAAACCAGCTACGTGGATTGCTGATCGTACACTGAAGGGAAGAATTTATCAGAATGGTGTAATGAATGACCTTTCAGATAATCAGTTGGATAACGAAGTGATGAAGAAGATCAAAGAGCTTACAGGCATCACGATCGAGTGGGAGAATACGCCTGCAAACAGCTCGCTTGAAGGCCTAACAGCGGGCCTGGCAACGAATGATCTTCCAGATGTAGTCGTGTATTACTTGAATAACAGTGGACGACCTGAAATGCCAGTTATTCTGAAGGCTGCAAGAGAAGGCATGTTTCATGATTTAACTCCATATTTGAAAGATACGAAAGTGTTGAGCAAGTATCTGAAAGATGATTATCTACCGATCGATACAAAGAATGGCGTTATGTTCCGTCCTGAATTCAATGGTGCAAGCTATGCGTTGCACTTGGCAATTAACCGTGAAGGCGGCGTATCAGATCGTAAATGGGTAGGCGGTCCACATATCCGTGCAGATATCGCTGAGGCTCTGAATATTGATCCACATCAGATCAAAACATCCGAGCAGTTAAAAGAGGTAGCGCAGAAGATCAAAGAAGGAAATTTCAAAGATGCTAATGGCAAAGCGATCTATCCAATCGGACCTCGCTATTGGGGCGGAAGCGATGTGGATTATATCTACAGTGATCTGAAATGGGGCGACAATGGCTTCTATCGAGACACTAACGGTGTTCTGAAGCATGAAAGCCAAACGGAGTATCCATTGAAACGAATTGAGTTTGTTCAGGGGTTAATGAGTGAGAAGCTTATCCATCCAGAGTACTACACAATGGATGAAACTCGGGCCACTGAAGGCGCATTGAACGGTTCTTTCGGTATTATCGCTGATATGCACAACTATTTGGAATTCAATAAGGACATGCATTATCTTCCGATCGGACCGCTTCAAAACGTAGATGGAGATAGTCAAATGACCCTTACGTATAAGTCCGGCTATAATGCATGGTCTATACCAGCAACTACGAAGAACCCTGAAGATATCGTGAAATTTGCGGATTTCTTATCCAGTCGTGAAGGCAAGCTATTGTGGCAGTACGGTATTGAAGGTCGAGATTACACATTGGATGAGAAAGGCAATCCAATCGTTAAGCAAGAAGTGCTTGATCTGAAGAATAATGACCCGAAAAAAGCGCAACAGCTTGGATTCGCAGGCGTAGGCAATCTCTGGGGTGAGTTCCTAGGGAATACGGACCTTGACCGTATGGCAGACTTTGGTGAACTTGAGTATGGAGATGCAGTTTCCTCAGCAAAAGAAGACGGTCCATTAAAGATTGCAGAGTACTATGGATGGGATAAGAGACGAGAGAATGCCAAGATTGTAGACGGGTACTCTCCATTGACATTCTTGAACGAATTCAAGAATGGAACGCAATTGAAAGCAGCGATGGATAACTATAATGAGAGCTTGCAGCGTGCGTACTATTCGAAGGACATGAACGAAGCTAAGAAGATCATGGATGCATCTATTAAGCAGCTAAACGCAGCTGGCTTAGAAGACTTCATCACCTTATTAGAGGAAAAAGCCAAGGATCCGCTGACACCAATTATTTTGAGAGCTTCATCGAACTAATTGTCAGCATTGCTGAGATAAGCTTAGGGTTTCTATCTTCATCGAAGATAGAAATCCCTGCTCATCTCCGAATGGGATAACGGATGTTCATCAAGAGAGGAGTAGTTACGTGAACGAATTTTATAAGATTTCTATCGGTGAACGAATATTCAGAATAGTTACTTACTCCATCATTATTCTGCTCTGCTTATCTATCATTCTTCCTTTTCTCAATATATTAGCACTTGCATTTAATGAAGGGAAAGATGCGGAACTAGGAGGGATCTTTATATGGCCGCGCGTTTGGACGTTGGAGAACTTTAGGGAAGTATTCAATTCATCCAATATCATCCAAGCGTATATGATTACTTTGTTTCGTACCGTGGTCGGAACGATATCGAGTGTATTCTTGACAGCGATGGCTGCTTATACACTGAAGAGCAAGACGATGCCAGGCGTTAAATTCTTTACGATGATGATCTTCTTCACGATGCTGTTCAGTGGCGGCGTTGTTCCTTACTATATGCTGCTGAAAGAGCTGCACTTGATTAACACGATCTGGGTATATATTATCCCTGGACTGTACAGCGCATGGAATATTATTATCATGAGAACCTTCTTTAATGGAATTAGCTTCAGTCTGGAGGAGTCTGCCAAGCTGGATGGTTGTAATGATTTCGGAGTCTTTATGAGAGTGATTCTGCCTCTTAGTAAACCGGTAATTGCTGTTATAGGCTTGTTTAATGCAGTAGGGCATTGGAACGACTGGTTCACAGGTTCCTTCTATGTACAGAATACGAATTTGCGTCCGGTATCTACCTTACTGCAAGAGATGCTGACGCGTCAGGATGCGATACGGGCACAGCTCATGCAGAATGCAGGCTCACAAAGCTATGAAATGTTAGAAAAAATGACTGTCACAGGAAACTCTTTAAAAATGGCGACGATTATCGTCGTTGTAGCACCGATCCTATGCGTGTACCCGTTTATACAGAAGTATTTTGCTAAAGGGGTAATGATCGGCTCTGTGAAAGAATAGTTCATTGGGGGAGGATCTCGTCATGATCAACATATGCAACCCTTATAAAAGAGAAGGAAAGTGGCTGAAAGGAAGCTTTCATAACCATACAACAAATAGTAAATGCGGCACACAATCGCTTGCGACTGTCTACCGAATCTATGGCCAGTGCGCATATGATTTCTTAGGCATATCGGATCACGACTACATCACGGTGCATGAGGGAGAGCGAGAGATCCCTACCGTATTTGAAGGGGTGGAGGTGAGCAGTCCGCAAGCACATATGCTGTTAGTGAACCCTCCGCGTGAAATCATGAACGACTACACGAATGAATTTACGATTGAGAATTATCAGCGATTGTCCGATCGATGTGTAGACCAAGGGGGGCTTAGTATATTGGTTCATCCCAACCGATATTTCTCGCAATATTGGGAGATTGAGGACATGCTGGACATGGACCGCTATACCGGTATTGAAGTGGTAAACGGTGATGGTAATCCTGAATATGATGTTGCCTTTGATAAGTGGGATAAGCTGTTAACAGCTGGACGTAAGGTTTGGGGCTTTGGAAATGATGACTTCCATGTGTATGGACAAGAGAAGCGAGCATGGAATGTCGTGCTTGCAGAACATAATACGCAAGAGAGCATACTGAGCGCGATCAAGCAAGGCAGTTTCTATGTTTCAACTGGATTTGACTTTGCCTCCATTCGCACAGAAGGGAACCTAATTACAATTGAGTTTCCGACCAGTGCTCAATTGAATCAGATGTACAAGTATGTTACTCTATTCGGAAATGATGGGGAAGTTATGTACGAAACTACCGGTAGAATGAACAGTCTCCAGTATGAGTGTAAAGGAGATGAAGGATATATTAGAGTTGCTGCATATCTCGAAGGCGGTTATGGGGCATTCTCACAGCCTTTGTTCATTTCTAATGCTATGGAGTAAGTATAATTCCTTTGATTCAGTTAGAGGAAAAGGTGATTTCAAGAATGTCAGTTCAAATTAAAGATGTTGCCCGCAAAGCGGGTGTTTCACTAACAACGGTTTCGCGAGTGTTGAATAATGAAAAGTATGTGAGTGAGAGATTGAAGAAGAAAGTATTAGAGGCGATCGAGGAGCTCAATTACACACCGAACCATATCGCAAGAAGCTTGGTTAGGCAGAAGACGAATCTATTTGGAGTAATTGTTCCTGATTTAACTTCTAGCTTCTACTCTACCATTCTGAGCAGCATTGAAGAGGCTGCGAGTAAGAATGGCTATAACCTATTAGTGTGTAATATCATGGAAAATGAAGATAAAGAGCTTAAATATTTGAATGTGTTTAACGAGATGCGTGTTGAAGGCATTATCATCATGCATGAGAAGATTAACAGTGAAATCAAGCATCTTCTAGATAAATCCAATATTCCAATTATTTTCTCCAGCGTGAAGCCGATTAACCAGAAGTACCCTTCGGTCATTGTAGATGATTATAAGGCGGCTTATGATGCAACGAAGTACCTGATTGATCTCGGGCATAAACGAATTGCTCTTCTAGGCGGAGATATGCGAGACATCACGTCCGGCCAGAATCGATATGTTGCCTTTCGGGATGCATTAACGACTCATGGTCAAGATGTGAGATACGAATATATTAAGTTTGGCGATTATAAGATGAAGAGCGGTTATGATTTAATGGGCGAACTGTTGCAATGCAACCCATTGCCTACAGCTGTATTTGCGGTCAGTGATGATATGGCTGTTGGGGCGATGAATTGCGTTCGAGATCACCAGTTATCCGTTCCGGAAGATATTTCGATTATAGGCTTTGACGGCAGTGCATTTACGGAGATCGTTCGTCCGCGTCTTACTTCCATGGAGCAGCCTATTGAGCATATGGGTGCTGAGACCGTTCACGCGTTACTGGCAATGATCACAGATCCGGACACCGTGAAGCACGATATAATCTTACAACATGAACTAGCTATTAGAGAAAGCTGTAAACGTATGGACTAAAGATAAGACAGAGAAATCATATTTTTTTTAAAGCAATATGGTAACGATACCATATCCGTTTTGAAGACATCATGTATGAGAGGAGAGGGTATTACTTGAAACGATATGATGCTGTAGTTATAGGAGATGCCAACATTGATCTCGTGGTTGGTGGAAGTACCACAATGCCTTCACCGGGTGAAGAGATATTTGTAGATATGATGCAGATTCATGTTGGAGGTGGAGCAGCTTTATTTTCGCTCTCGCTTGCAAAACTAGGAATGAAGCTAGCGTTTAACGGTGTTCTAGGAAAAGATCAGTTTGGTGAATTCATCTTAGATGAATTTAAACAAACTGGAATCGATACCAGACAGATCAAACGGAGCGAAATGAATAATACAGGTATCTCGATTGCGGTTAATCCGCAAAAAGATAGATCCTTTATAACCTATATGGGTTCTAATCAAGAGGTCAATCTCGACCAGGTTGATCTCCTCGAAATTACGCAAGGAAGACATATTCATCTAACGGGATACAAAGGAAGACAGAATCATGAGACTTTTATCGCCCTAGTCAAGAAGCTGAAAGCGGAAGGAATTACCCTATCCTGCGATACGGGATGGGATGATACCGGCGAATGGTATCAAGGGGTCATGGAGCTAATGACGTATATGGATGTATTCTTCATGAATGAACAAGAAGCTTTGCATTATACGCGAACGTCAAACATTCTTGACAGCATTGAGGTTTTGCGAAAGTACTCCAAGCATTTCGTCCTTAAGCTTGGAGCAAAAGGCGCAGTCGCTTGTGTGCAAGGTGAATTGACTTATCGCTCTGGTTTCATCGTAGATGCTGTAGATACAACTGGCGCAGGAGATTCCTTCAATGCGGGATATATGTACGGCTTCCTGTCCGATAAACCTGTAGAGAAAGGCTTAATGTACGGCAATGCCTGCGGTTCTTTCTCCGTTCGCAGCTATGGCGGAAGCACGGGAACACCGAATCTTGAAACACTGGAGCAATATATAGCAGATCATCATCATACTATATTGCATCAAATGGAGGTTCAAGCATGAAATTAACATTAATTGGCGGCGGCGGCGTACGAGCGGTGTTATTTACGAAAAGCTTAACCTTGAAGGCAGTGGAATCCGGTATAACGAAGCTAGTATTGCATGATACAGATGAAGAGCAGCTAAATATCATTAGCAAGCTGTGCAGAATCGTTATTCAACAGAGTGGAATCGATCTGAGCCTGGAAGTGACAACAGACGCGCGTAAAGCACTGCAGGATGCAGACTACATCGTGACAACGATTCGCGTGGGTAAAGAGCAATCACGTTACATAGATGAAGAAATCGCTTTGAAACGCGGCCTGCTTGGACAGGAGACAACTGGAGCTGCAGGATTCTCCATGGCACTGCGAACGATCCCTGTGCTGAGCGAGTACTGCGAGTTGGCTAAAGAAGTTGCACCTAACGCTTGGATCTTTAATTTCTCCAATCCTTCAGGTCTGGTTACTCAAGCATTACGCAGCTATGGCTATGATAGGGTAATTGGTATTTGCGATACACCCAGTCATACGAAGCTTCGCATCGCTGAAGCACTAGGGGTAGACGAAAAAGATCTGGAGACGGAAGTATTCGGCTTGAATCATCTCTCCTGGATTCGAAAGCTGGTTCGAGACGGTAAAGATGTATTGCCAGAGCTGAAGAAGGATATGCGCTTCATTCAATCGATCGAAGAGTTCAAGATGTTCGATGATGAACTGCTGCAGGACCTGCCTTATTTGCCGAATGAATACTTGTACTACTATTATCACAGGGAAAAATCAGTTTCGAACATTCAACAAGCGAAGATGACACGCGGTCAGATGATTGCGCAGAACAACAAAGAAATGCTGAATGAACTTCGAAATATCGATATTGATAATAACCCGGAAAAAGCAATGCAAATCTACCTCTACTACACACAAAAACGAGAAGCTTCCTATATGGCGACGGAGACCAATTCCGAAGCGAAGGAAATGCTGCCTGTAGAGGAGCTTAAGCTGCCAGAGTCACTTGGCTACGCTGGTGTCATGCTGGACTTTGTAGAGTCGCTGCAAACAGGAAAGCAGCACAACATCGTATTGTCGATTCCTAACGATGGAAGCATTGAAGGCTTTGAAGACGACGATGTCATCGAAGTATCCTGCATCATAGCTAAAGATGGTGCTCATGCGGTGAAGATCGGTAAGATTCCGGAAGATATGTATATATTGATGAAGGCTGTAAAGCTATTTGAGCGATTGACGGTTGAAGCGATTACGAAGAGATCCAGAAAGCTTGCGGTGAAGGCATTATCCGTGCATCCGCTTATTCAATCCTATTCACTTGCGAAAGAGTTGGTGGATGATTACTTGGAACAATATCGAGATCTGTTGGGAGAATGGAGCTAATGTCTGTAAACAACACACATCATCTTCTTTCGATGCTGGTTAAGGTATGTCCGAAGCAGTATTGGGCGAAGCGAATCGTTTCCCAGCTGGAATACATTAATCGTGTCTCTCTGGTTCAAGATCATACACTTGATTCCACCATCGCACCCGTCATCGAATATGTACTCGCTAAGTTGAACGAGGATGGCACCATCACGGAGCTGGTTGCGAAAGAAGCAGAACGGAAGCTGGCGTCGCTATCGAAGGAAGCCAAGCAATACACGGTTTTGTGCGCAGCACATGCTCACTTGGATATGAATTTCATGTGGGGCTGGACTGAGACTGTGTCAGCTACATTAAATACATTCCGTACGATGCTCGACCTTCTGGAAGAGTATCCGGATTATCTGTTCTCGCATTCGCAAGCGGCGAGCTACCAGATCGTAGAGAAATATGATCCAGAGATGCTCTCTGAGATTAAGGCACGTGTTCAAGAGGGGCGTTGGGAGTTAACCGCCTCCACTTGGGTAGAAGCAGACAAGAATATGCCGAGCGGAGAGAGCATGGCTCGTCAGCTGTTATACGCGAAGCAATATTTATCTGAACTGTTTGAGATCGATCCCGATCGTTTGCAGATCGATTTCGAACCCGATACGTTCGGCCACAGCATCAATGTGCCCGAAGCGCTGAAGCATGGCGGAGTCAAATATTATTACTACTGCCGTGGTCATCGTGACAATGGGCACCATCTATTCAGATGGATGTCGCCTTCAGGCAGCTCGGTCATCGCTTATAAGGAGCCGCATTGGTATGACTCCAGAATCGAGCCAGAGATGGTGATGACGGTGCCAGCGTTCTGCAAGCAAACGAACTTGAACACGATGCTGAAGGTTTACGGCGTCGGAGATCATGGCGGAGGTCCAACAAGACGCGATATCGAACGCATCTTGGATATGCAGACCTGGCCAATCTTCCCGAATATCGAGTTCAGCACATATCATCGCTATTTTGAGCTTGCTGAGCAGGTAGCTGATCAACTTCCGGTCGTGAAGGATGAGCTCAACTTCATCTTCACTGGCTGTTACAGCTCGGAGTCGCGATTGAAGATGGCGAATCGCGCTTCCGAAAGTTTACTGCATGAAGCAGAATCGTTTAGCAGCCTCTCCACACTATTAGTCGGCACGCGTTATGACAGTGCCGACTTGGCGGATGCTTGGCAGAAGACCTGCTTCAATCAGTTTCATGATATTCTGCCTGGCTCCTGCGTGCTAGAAACGCGAGAGCATGCGATGGGCTTGCTGCAGGACATTCTGGCGACTGCGAACACGAAGAAGAGCAATAGTTTGCGTCGGATCGCTGCACAGATCGATACCTCGGCATACATCGTGGAGAATGAGGATGTGCGTGAAAGCATGTCCGAGGGAGCGGGGGCTGGAGTAGGCGTAGATCTCTTCCGCAGAACGGGAGAATCAGAACGCGGCAAAGGGATGACGCGCGTATTCCACGTATTCAACTGTTCGATCGATGAGCGTGATGAGTTGGCTGAGATGGTGATCTGGGATTGGAATGGGGAACTGAGCCAGATTTCCTTCTACGATGCAAACGGTGACGAGGTTCCTTTCCAATTCTTTGATCGCGGATTCGCTGAGCATTGGGGACATTTCTTCCTGCGAGTGTTGTTGAAGGTAAAGGTGCCTCCAATGGGCTACAACACGTATGTCATGAAGGAGAAGCCCGGCGACATAGCCTTCTTATCCGCTAATGACCATTATCTAGCCGAACAGAACTTGCCGCCGAATGAACGTTATGACCTCGTATTGGAGAATGAGCGGATACGGGCAGCGTTCCAGATCGAGCAGTTTACCTTGCAATCACTTGTAGACAAGCAGACGAATCGTGAATATGTGGATCCACTGCGTCCTGCGGGGGTATTCCGCTTCATCGAGGAAGATACATTTAACGGTGGTGGAAATGCTTGGCTGGTTGGACGATACCGTCAAGTTGAGCCTATCACCAAGTGGAAGCTGGAGAGCTATGACGTTGGAAGCGATCGGCTTCGTCAATCGATGACGTTCAGCGCTTGCTACCGCAACTCTAAGCTGAAAGTAACGGTGTCCCTCGATCGAAACAGCACCAACTTAAAGTACAGCTTGGAATGCGATTGGAAGGAAATAGGTCAATCAGGGGAATTCACGCCTCAGTTGAATTTCCATATGCCTGTAAACTACGCATGCCGAGCGTACCGATATGATATTCCATTTGGCACGATTGAACGCGAAGCTATTCAGCAGGATGTTCCAGCCAACAGCTTTATGACAGCGGTTCCTGCGGATAGCGATGAGCCGAGCCGTTCCGTGATGCTCCTGTCCGATGCGAAGCATGGATTCAGAGGTGTCGATCAATCGATGGCGATCACACTTCTGCGTGCATCCTATAGTCCGGATCCTTATCCAGAGATCGGCATGCATCGATTCACCTTTGCAGTCAGCTTAGCGGATCATCAGCAGAATCGAGAGATGATCCGAGAGGCTTACCATTATCATCATCCGCTCGAGTCCATCTCGGTAAGTGCAAGCAAAGGCACGCTGCCGCTCAGCAATGGAGCTGTCAGCCTAGAGCAAGGTCAAGTAGCGATCTCAGCGATTAAAGTGCCTGAAGCCAACTTCTACGCAAGCAAGTCAGGCCATATAAGTGTTGAGAAGGAATGGATCATGCGCGTTTATGAAACCGAAGGGAAAGAAACGAAAGTCAAGCTTAGACTGAGTCGCGAGGTGAAGCAGGCTTACTTCGTTGACTTCCACGAACGAACGATTACTGATGCTGCAGTAGCGGTACAGGGGTCCCAGCTTTCCTTTGATATAGGAGCTCATCAAACAGCTAGTGTTCGCATTGTGTTTCAGTGATTATGACAGTCGGGCTGTTCGGCGGCTAATGGAGGAGAGAGTCGATATGGACATTAAAGCGCTCGCCTTTGACTTCGATGGCTTGATACTGGATACCGAAACGACCAGTTATCACGCATATCGTGACGTGTTCCGTTACTACGGACAAGATATTTCTTTTGATAAGTGGCAATGCTGGGTCGGCGGCATTCACACCCATACGCTTGCTTGTGATTATTTAGAGGAACTATTAGAACAGCGGATCGACCGTGATGAGGTTATACAGCTGGAGAAACGCATTTTCCAAGAAATGATCCTCAGTCAGGACCTGTTGCCAGGTGTCGTAGATGTGCTGGAGGCCGGAAAGAGAATGGGGTTGAAGCTCGCTCTTGCATCAAGCGCTTCTTCGGAATGGGCCATCGGGCATCTGAAGAGATATGACTTGGTTGCGTATTTCGATGTCCTGCAGACTAGGGATGATGCGATTTATGTGAAGCCGCATCCGGAAATCTATCAGAAAGCCATTCAAGCTTTGGGTGTGAACCCGAGAGAAATGATAGCGTTTGAGGATTCGCAGGTCGGCACATTAGCTGCGAAAGCGGCAGGTGCTTATTGTGTGGCAGTGCCCAACAGCATGACGAAGCATCATGCGTTCGAGCATGTGGACCTCCGGCTGTCATCACTGTGCGAGATGCCGCTGGAAGATATGATCAATCTAGTTGAATAGCTGTACCAAAATGACATGAAATGGGGAATTCATTCATGAAGAAGCAGTTGAAATTTCGCGAAGATGGTACGTTCAAAATATTGCAATTCACGGATATTCATATTGGAGACGGGATAGATGGAGCGGAGAAAGACGAGAAGTCGGTTGCACTAATGGAGAAGCTGATTCAGGAAGAACAGCCTGATTTCATTATACATACTGGTGATCAGAACTGGAGCCATGGTGTTAAAGATCCGATACGCGGACTTCGCTTAGCGATTTCCCCAGCGGTCAAGTCAGGCATTCCTTTTGCTTGTGTATTCGGCAATCATGATTCTGAAGAGAATGTTACCCGCGACGAATTGATGGATGTCATGCTCGAACATGACACTTGTCTGGCACAGCATGGCCCTAAAGAGATTACGGGTGTCGGCAACTACGTACTTACGATTAATGGTTCAACAGATGAGAAAGAAGAAGCAGTCCTTTATTTCTTAGATTCGGGCAGGGAAGCTCCAGAAGAAATTGGTGGGTATGAGTGGATCCATGCTGATCAAGTCGCATGGTACGTATCCGAGTCTCGCAAAATAACTAGTAGACACGGTGCTCCGCTGCCATCGCTAGCCTTCTTCCACATTCCACTGCCTGAATATGAAACGGTGTTAGCGAAAGGCAGAGTATACGGCCACAAGATGGAACAAGTATGCTGTCCTAAGTTGAACTCCGGCATGTTTGCTGCAATGGTGGATATGGGGGATGTGATGGGTACATTTGTCGGTCATGATCATGATAATGACTATGTCGGTTTGCTGAACGGCATCCGCCTCTGCTTCGGTCGAGTTACTGGCTATAACACGTATGGGAAGCTGCTGCGCGGTGCACGGGTGATTCAGCTGCAGGAAGGCGTACGTGACTTTACGACATGGCTTCGACTTGAAGACGGGAAGGTGATCCAATGAGATTCCATTTCGGGCAATCGGATGATGCTCAAGTCGTTATTATTCCTTTATTCAAAGAGACTGCTGAGTTACCTATTCAAGAAGTAAACTTGAAAGCTCATGCTGGTAATCGCGGGGCAATCACTTGGTACTACGGACGAAATGGTGAACAGCATCTGTTATTCGTGGGGCTTGGAAGCGTGAGTGCATTCGAATCAGAATGCTTGCGTGAAGCAGCAGGCAATGCAGTTAGGGCAGTTGAGAGAGAGGAACTGATGCATGTCGAAGTGCGTTTACCCGATCTGGCTGCAAAGGCTGTGGCGGGGATGAATAGCAGCGCAGCGATTACTGCATGGGTAGAAGGTTGGCTGCTTGGTGACTATTCGTTTGATAAATATAAGTCGAGAAAAATGAATCGTTTCATAGAAACCGTTACGTTTGATCTTGCAGACAACGAGGAGAACAAGGAAGCAGCAGCTTGGGGCGAAATTCGTGCAGGAGGCATTCAACTTGCCCGTGACTTGGGCAATGAGCCGGCCAATCATATGCGGCCGAATACCCTCGCCGAACGCGTCGTAGAGCGATTTGCGGACACGAAAGTGGAAATCAAGCTGTATAGGGGCGAGGAGCTCGAACAACATCGGATGTGTGGTCTCATCAATGTCGGTCGAGGAAGCGAGCATCCGCCAGTCATGATTGAGATGCGCTACTGCACGGACACTGAATTGGATCTGATCGCACTAGTCGGCAAAGGTATCACATTCGACACGGGCGGGATCAGCTTGAAACGCGACCATGATATTAGCGATATGCGCATCGATATGGGGGGCGCCGCTGGAGTCATCGGTGCAATGGACATCCTAGCACGCTCGAATGCCAAAGCTAATGTCGTTGCGATTATACCTGTAGCGGAGAATATGCCTGACGGCAGAGCAATGGTACCTGGAGACGTACTCGAATACCCGAACGGTCTATCCGTTCAGGTCGGTAACACCGACTCGGAAGGAAGACTCGTGCTTGCTGATGGATTGCTGCATGCTCACCGATTAGGTGCGGTTGAAGCGGTGGATATGGCAACGCTCACCTATTCCTGTCAAGGGGCAATCGGCTCCAAATATGCTGGCATATGGGGACATGAATCAACGGTATCCACGATACGGAGCTTAGGCAGCACAAGCGGGGAGAAGGTCTGGGAACTGCCTCTGGCCGATGAATATGAGGATTACTTGTCGAGTATATACGCTGACGTATGCAATATAAGCTCGGTTGGGGAAGCGGGAGCGATAACCGCGGCGTTGTTCTTACGCAAATTCGTACATCCTTCCCTGCGTTGGGCGCATATTGACATGGCTGCAATGAAGGATGCTTCGTCAACGAAAGGATACATTCCGGCTGGTGCTACAGGCTATGGAGCACGCCTATTGTCAGACTTTGTAGCAGCACGAGCGGATAAACGCTCCGTATAAGTTTGGAGGTGGATAGGGATGAACTCTTTGAAATTCCCACTAATAGGGGCGCATACAGGAGGTGGCAAGGCTCCAGACAATACGATGGAATCCTTCTTAGAAGGCGTAGATTCCGGCGCAGATATTGTGGAAATTGATCTGAGGGTGACGGCGGATGGGACGGTCGTGCTGCTGCATGACCACTCTCCACTGCTAGAGCAGTATACGTATGATCAACTCAATCAGCCTGAGATGCGTGTGCAGTTAAGTTCTATTTATGAGCAATCTGAGATCGTGAAATTATCGGATGTGTTGACCGTTGCATTGGAGCGCGACGTGAAATTAAATCTCGATATCAAATACTTGGAGGCGGTTGAGCCAACGATGCAGCTAGTTCGATCCATAGGTGCACAGCATCTCGTTTATGTGACTGGCTGCAGTGAAGGCATTACCGAACGTTATAAGGATATTCGCGTTGTTTATAACACGCCTGATCTCTTAAGTGAAGAAGAGATTGCCCATTATACTGAGTTCGCGGAGCGGATCTGTGCGCAGGCTGCACACGAAGGTGCTTATGGCTTAAACATGTCGTATAACACTTGTGCACGCGAAATTGTAGCGTGCGGCGAGAAGCAGGGCTTAGCCGTATGGGTGTATACCGTTAATGATGCGGATGATATGGCTCACTTCATCGATATCGGAGTCACAGCGATCACAACCTGTGAGCCGGAGCTGTTGTTATCTCTGAAGGCGTCGAAGTAAGAAGAACGTATTCACAGGCATTTGGTTCTACTGATGGATAAGAACGCTGTATAAGCGGGACGGCTTAAAGGGGGATGGACATGGAATTGATATATAATCCCGAAGTCTGGCAGATCAGCCAATATGAGATTAGCCTCCGCATTATTATCTCAATCATTGTCGGCGGTGTCATAGGTTTTGAGCGCGAACTGGGCAACCACTCAGCAGGCTTCCGAACACATATCTTAGTTTGTGTAGGCTCGACATTAATTGTACTGCTGTCAACCTATGGCTTTGCCCAATTTGCAAATGAACCTAATGTTCGCCTAGATCCAGCCCGCTTAGCAGCGCAAGTCATCAGTGGCATAGGGTTTCTCGGAGCAGGTACCATTCTTCGAACCGGATTTGTGATATCGGGCTTAACGACTGCTGCTTCATTATGGGTCGTGGCAGCGATAGGGTTAGCGGTAGGTGCAGGTTTCTATTACGCAGCGGTGCTGACAGCGGTAGCGGTGGTGGTGGTCTTGTTTTTCTTCAACCAATTTGAGAAGTACTGGATTAAGAAGCACACGTACAAACGAATGAAGTTTGTATTATCCAACAACTATGATCTCATCAGTGTGCTGCTGGAGAAGCTTAATTCGTTTGGTGTATCCACCAATAATATTTCTCTGAATACAGGTGAATACGAACATGAGAAGAAGCATGTTGAAAGCGCTATCTATCTTGAAGTGAATGTAAAGTTCTTTAAGCCTGATAAGATGAATCATCTGATCGAAAACCTGCTAAAGCATAAAGATATCTTACATATTGAGGTATCTGAAATTTCGAACCTATAGAATGGTGAAACTTGTGAGATGAAAACAGACAAGCAAAGTAGCACACAGATGAAGTCGGAGGCACAACGAGGCTCAGGAATGTCCGCTCATAATCCGATTCATACCAAAGTGATTGTATTTGTGATGATGTTCGTTGTTGCCATATCGGATAGCTTGCGGGGACTTCTGCTGCCAAGCTTTCAAGCGACCTTTGATCTGGATCACAGCCAGTTGTCGCTTATTCTGAGTGTAAGTTATTTGAGTGTATTTCTATCCTGTCTCGGGAGCGGCTGGATTCTAGAGCGAATAAGAGAGCAGACGGCGATCCGAGCAGGGCTGCTGCTATTGCTTCTTTCCGTTATAGGACTATCCTTTACAAGTAATTATGCGATGCTGCTGGTTTCTATATTTATCGTGACTGGGCTTGCCTCCTTTTTAAATATGACAATGAATCTGTTAACGCCTTCTCTCTTTCTTGTGTATCAGAGCTTCGCTCTCAATATGCTGCATTTCGCATATGGAGTAGGACAATCCTCTACGCAGAGTATTACGGGAATGCTGCTTGCGGATTCATGGCAATGGCGCTCGATTGTGTTGGTACTGGCAGGGATCATCGCCTTGCTGTTGTTATTCAGCTTCATGGTTCATGTCCCTAAGATTAAGGCGAATACCGATGAGGAAGCGAATAAGCGAACCCATCAGCTTGCAGAAGACAAGCGAGGGCTGTTCCGTGATAAACGAATCTATCTGTTTATTGCAGCGGTCGGCATCTATTGCATCGTGGAGCACGGGGTTATGAACTGGTTTGTGATGTATAACCGGGAGCATTTGCAATTACCGATTTCGAGCAGCACGTTCTATTTATCGATCTTCTTTGGTCTACTGACACTCGGAAGATTAATAGGCGGATATGTGACAGAGAAAATGGACAGTTATAGAATCGTTTTCTGGTTTGTGCTTGCCTCAGGCGTGTTATTTGTAGCTGGTGTGCTTGGTGGAGGTTCAACTGTTCTGCTCATTAGCTTGTCCGGTTTCTTTTTCTCCATCGTATATCCGACGATGCTGTTCCTTGTTCGCACCTGCTTTAAAGAACAATTCATCTATGCGACTAGTATTATCGTATCTGGGGCCACGTTGTTTGATATTCTCTATAACTTATTGATGGGTCCTTATCTGAAGCACTTTGGTTATCGTTTTGTCTTTCTTTCCATGGGCCTTGCGCTGTTTGTCGTTTGTGGGTTAGTAGCCTATATGAAAAAGGTAAGGGCTGTAGAGCCTCACCCAAGTTATAAATTGCATCTGGACAATTAGAGTTTCAATGCGTGTCGTATTATGATCGTAAAGGAGTTTTGGGATATGGAGACGAAGAAGCCGCAGTGGGAGCTTGCGCTCGTATCTTCTTTAGCAAAAGTATTTCCAGATGAAGATTTGACAGCTCCGCCATACTCACAAGGCAGTGTTCTGCGCAGTGAGATATTTTCTTTTCAGCTAGCTTACCGAGCTGCAAGTGTGTTAACGGATCTAGAGCTGCGTGTTGTAACAGAATCCGAGTTGAACGCTGAGATCACGATTCGTCAGGTCGGGCTCGTTCCTTCGGAATACCCGAATCATGCGAAGCATGATGATTATGTGCTGCGAACGACGCCGGGATTATATCCCGACCCGTTGTACTCCAGCCAAGAGCGACCCCATATGGTCGGTCTTCCAGGGCAATGGCGTGCATTGTGGATTACGGTTCAACCATCGAATTCGACGACAGCAGGCAATCATAAGCTGAGACTGCAGCTGCATTCTAAAGAAGAGGGCTTGCTCGGAGAACAGGTCTTTGAGCTGGAAGTCATCCCAGCAACTCTACCACCGCAAACGCTGATTCGTACGGAGTGGTTCCATACGGATTGCATCGCTCGCTATTATCAGACAGAGGTATTCAGTGACCGCTACTGGTCATTGGTTCGTCAATATGTGCAAACGGCTGTGCAGCATGGTATCAATATGATTTTGACGCCGCTGTTTACCCCGCCGCTGGATACACAGGTAGGCGGAGAACGCCTGACTGTACAGCTGGTCGATGTGACTCTCCTTGGAGAGGGACAGTATGGCTTCGATTTCACCAAGCTGAATCAGTGGGTCGATATGTGCCTTGAGGCGGGGGTTGAATACATCGAGTTCTCTCACTTATTCACGCAATGGGGAGCTAAGCATGCCCCTAAGATTATGGCTATACGGGATGGGCGGCAGGAACGGGTATTTGGCTGGGAAACGGATGCTTACGGTTCAGCTTATTCCCAATTTCTGAAGCAGTTCTTACCGGAGCTGAAGGCGTGGATTGATAATAAAGGCATCACCGATCGCTGTTTCTTCCACATCTCTGATGAACCCGGTTTAAAGGACCTGGAGAAATATGAACAAGCGCGTACCCTGCTGCATGAATGCATACAGGACGATATTCAAATCATCGATGCGCTTTCCGACTATGAATTCTATGCGAAAGGTTTAGTGGGAACCCCAATCCCCGGAAACAATCATGTGGAAGAGTTCCATGCGAATGGGGTAGACCCCTTGTGGACCTACTATTGCAATGGGCAATGGGATCAAGTATCGAACCGCTTCTTCAGTATGCCGGGTGAACGTACGCGTATAATAGGTATGCAGTTGTACAAGTTTAAGCTGCAAGGCTTTCTCCATTGGGGCTATAACTTCTGGAACAGCCAATACTCTCTCTATCCAATCGATCCTTATCAAGTGACGGATGCCGGGTATGCTTTCCCTTCTGGGGATTCGTTTCTGGTGTATCCAGGTCCAGAAGGTCCGGTCGGGTCCATTCGACTCATGCAAATGGCAGAAGCCGTTCAGGACATGCGGGCGCTACAGTTGCTAGAAAGCTTAGTTGGCCGTGAGGAAGCGGGTGCGGTGATGGAGTCGGGGCTGAAGGAATCGCTCACGTTCATGAATTATCCGCATGATGCAAGTTGGTTATTGCAGCGCCGTGAAGATATTAATGCTGCGATAAAGAAGGCATTATAGAGAGCATCAAGAATCAAGGTTTCTAGATTACGGGAATAGAATAACTTTGGACTTAGTAGAGTTTACATGAAAGGGTCGCTTCAGTACGACGAAGCGGCTCTTGGACTTTCTATAAGGTGCAAGAGTCTGAAAATACAGAAGAGGGTAAGCTTTATTTTAGATTAAATGAATATAGTTTCTATTTAAGTCTTACCAATTTTCCTGAAGAAGTCCCTGCGCTTTTGAATCTGCCATATTCGAGATTGCAGGCCTAAATTTTCTTGGAAAAGAGTAATCAACTATATCTTTCGATAGTGATCTAAAAGATACTCTAATCGATCTTGGATCATTTGTTTTAATGATTCAGGTTTCACTGACATAACATAATGACCATATCTCATAAAATAGTCAGCTATAAATTCTTCTTCTCCTGGATTATAGAACCCCTTTATAACTGTGTTATTGCTACTTTCTAATTTCATCGAAGGATAATGTTCTTTATAAAAAATATCCTCTGCTTGTTCTAAAATCTCGACTTCAAAGTCAATACTATTCTCAGAACGGTAAATTTCTAATGAGCGACTAACGAGTTCTTCTATGGAAAAGTGAGATTCGATGTCCTCTTCTTCTATAAAGGTTATTCTGTCGCATCTGAAAACTCTATATTTATTCGTATTTAACTCTATTCCAGCAGCATACCATTGACCAAACTTGGCGGAAATTTTGAAAAATTGAACATGGTAACTTGTCTCCTGATCATTTTTTACGTATTGAATTCTACAGCTGCTCTCATTAAGAATGCTTTTTAGAATCTTATCTAAAAAACGACTCACGTGATGATGCGGATACATTTCAAATTGCAGGACTTTTTTCATGTTGTGAATCTGCTTGATTTGTTCTTTAGAAAGACAGTTTTCAAACTTCTCATTAAGTTGATTGACAATTAAATGGAATGGCGTTGATTGATAAGCTTCTAACGTCAACATGGCAAAATACAGGGCATACACCTCATCAATCGTAAAAATAATGGGCGATAACAACCTGTTTTTTAAAATGCCGTATCGTCCATGTCTGCCTTGTTCTGAAAAAATGGGCATACCTAATTGCTCTAATGAGCTAATATCACGCAAGGCCGTACTTTTTGAAATATTGTATTTATCCATTAAGTCACTTAAATTAAAGAACTCCCGGCCGTTTAAGTATCTGATCATGTCATTTAATCTTTCTGACTTCTTCATCGTAAATCCCCTTATAAAGGTGTCAATTTTTGATACCTTTATATTTTATAATAAGCTCAAGGTATACATCAATATTACCTAACCTCATGATACAAAAGGAGACTGATACAATGAGTGCAACACTGGAAGTAGCTATTTTCTTATCCATGAATGGAAAAGCAAAAGAAGCTGTCGATTTTTACAAAAAGCATTTTAATGCAGAGGAATTGTTGCTTGTTACCTATGAAGACATGGCAAAACGCGACAGCTCTCTGCAGCTTACGGATGAAAATAAGCATTATATTACTCATTCCGTCTTATCCATTGGAAAAACAAAAGTCATGCTGGCAGAAAATCCAATGGATCCCAAAGAAAATTACGCAATTGGCAACAACACCTCATTGTGTGTTCAAAGTGCGGACTTAGAAGAAATTGAACGTTTTTACAAGAGCTTGACTACAGATGATAGGGTGCGAATCATTGTGCCTTTATCCAGCAATGTGTTTAGCAAAGCATACGGCATTATTGAGGACCCGTTTGGCATTCAAATTCAATTAATGTATGATAATCGACTAAAATAAACATGCATGATTTCGCATGATCACACTCACACTTCTCCTTTCTAGGTGTTACAATATGGATGGTATACATTCATATTCCATTGAATCTGGACTTAGAAGGGAGAACATATGAAGAAGTGCGAATACTGTGGAACAAGGGCTACAGATGATGTCGAGCAATGCGATAGTTGTGGTTCTAAACAATTTGAAAATATATGTATAAAATGCGGAAAGAAAACATTTGAAGAAATATGTAAAGAATGCGAAGTAGATTCAATTAATAGAGAGCAAGTACAGGTTGAATATGAGCCGATTGAATATAACACTTTTGAATATAATCCTATTCCAAAGCCTAATCCCAATAAGACAAACAAAATTATTGTATTAATCATATTCATTCTTCTCGGTGCGGGGCTCATGGTCAGTATTGCTACACCAAATGATGGTATAGAAAATAGTAGTCAAGAGGCAGTGAAAGAGAATTTATCCGATCTGGAGTTACTGACTATGAAGGGTCATCCTCAATTTTATGGTGACTATAATGAGGCAAAAAAGTTCTGGAAGGGTTATGATAAAGTTAAAGTTGTTGATACGGATCGGAAAATGTTGAACGAGGATGCTTTGTTATTAGTAACAGCTCCTGGTGGAGTTAATAGAATAATAAGCAATATAACCATTAATCTTTCAAATGTTGAGAATAAGCATGATATTAAATTAGACGATGTACTCAAATTGATTTGCGACTACATACCTTATGATATTATGGATAAGTATTACACATTTGAAAAATCATTTCATGAAGTACATAAATATGAGAAGTATGAGGCATATCGTTATGTTATGAAACTAAATGACGATGGCAAGGCTGTAAATAAATTAGGAGAGAAGTATTATGATCCGAAATTTGCATTCAAAATCATACATAGAAATGATGATGATTGGATTGCAGAAATAAACTATCTGTCATATCATGTAAATCGTGATAAATCAAATGACCCAGCTTCTATTGAAGTTGAAGATTGGAATGTAGATATCAACAAGTACAGAACAGTCAAGAGTTCTTCATAGAAAACTTTCATGAGCGGTTGGCTCATGAAAGTTTTTTTGTATGACGGTTATGGGGCGCGAAATACCCGCACCTTATTCGTTCCTGGAGAAAGAATTGCGAAGAATGTAATGATTTCGTGATTTACTCATAAACCTTTGTTAGAACGAATAAAGGAGGTCTCCGTTTGGAACAAGCCGAACTTTTTGAACATCGTTTCTGGCTCCAGATTCTTGGTGATCACGCAAGATTCATTTTTAATACGCTCTCCCCGAAAGAAACGGCAGATATTCAAACCGCACAACAGTTTATACAGGCATTCGATCAGCTTCTACATCAAGCGCGAAATATACAATCGGATTCGCAGCTTGGACCTTTGAACCAGCAGGCTTATTCGCTTACTACCAACCTGCGACAATTTAAACTGAATATCCTCCAACGCCTTCTCTTCGGAAAAATTACGATTGCACTAACGCCTACCTTCATCAATCATATGGTCAATGAGCTTGAGGAGTATCTACGCATTCTCGATAGCTTGCTTGAAGGCAAACAGGTTCCGCAATTTGATGCCCTGCATCATGACTTCCTGTGGCTGCCTGATGCAGCAGGACACGCGGCAGCCATATCCAGCGATTTGGACTTTGTTGAGAAAAGACTGATTCAAAAAAGCCAAAAATTTGAGGAGCATTTTCAACAATTCTATTTGAAGAGTATTGAAATGGCAGGGTATATGAGAACGCAGCTCAGTGATTTCCCTGCATTCCGCAGATTTCATTCAGACATTGATATGGAAATGAACCTGTTTAGGGCTTTTTTGAAAGAGCTGGAGGATTTGGAGCTTTCGGCCGAAGTATTGGATCGAATCTCGCCGCTAATGCCAGATCATATGATGAGAGAAGAGTGCTATTATCTTATAAAGTTAGCGCAATTAGGCTTAGTGCCTGATCCAAAGTGCAATCCAGATCACCCGAGAGTCGAGGAGTAGATCTAATCGATAGCGATGCATAGATATATTTTGAAGCAGTGTCCTGTGTGAACAAGACACTGCTTCTTTTACGACTAAGTGGAGAATTTATTTAACAAATATGTCTTCAATTTGGTCGAGCATAATATCAGCTGCAATAATGCCGCCTGCAGTGTTCCAAATTACATCGTCAACTTTATGGACATTCCCTTTTTGTACGGCACTTAGGTTTTTCCAAAGTGGATCTTCTGTCCATTCTTTTTCAGTAGCTAATGCTGCATCATCACCTGTTGGCGTGTAAGTAAAGTAGAAGATTACATCTCCGTCCATTTGAGGAATAACTTCTTTTCCTACCTCAACAGCTAACTTTCCTAATTTCGCATTATCTTTAAATAGTGCCGCTTGTTCTGGTACGCGTTTGAATCCTAAAGAATCGAAAATGACACCTGAGAATGAATCTGTATAGTAGATTCTAGTTTTATCGGCCATAAAGCGTACGACTGAAACCTCTTGGTTCGTTTTATCGCCAAGCTTTTCTTTAAGAGCTTGAACTTTATCTTCGTATGCTTTTAAGACTTCCGCGCCTTTAGTTTCTTGATTTACCGCTTTTGAATATAGTTTAAAGTTTTCTTTCCAATCTCCTCGTAATGTCTCTGAGAAGACGGTGGGAGCAATTTTGCTTAATTTTTCATATTCCTTTTCTTGTCTTAATTTATTCCCAATGATCAAATCTGGTTTTAAAGAAGCGATTTTTTCAAGGTTAATTTCACCCTCAAATCCGACAACTTGTACACCTTCCATCTGATCTTCTAAATGATCATACCAAGGATCACCTGAAAATGCTTGCACAGCCCCAACCGGCTTAATACCTAAAGCTAAAAGTGCTTCGGTTCCTTCATTTGTTAAAACAACAATACGTTTTGGGGTGTCTTTTATTTCAGTTGTCCCCATTGCATGCTCGACACTGTAAGCATTGCTCTCAGTAGAACTTTCTTCTTTCGCGTTTTCCTTAGAATTGCCACACGCAGCTAAAACAAATATAGAGACAACAGCAAACAAAACGAGTAGTTTTCGAGATGCTTTTTTCACTTTTCTTCCCCCTATGTATATGATAGAATGTTTATGCAGATCGAACGATAATGAGAATCACTTTCATTTACTTAAGAACGAGATTAATCATATGGTAAGAATCAATTACTGTCAATCCTTTTAAAGAAAGAGTATGAATTTATATGATTCTAAAAAACAATTATTCAAAAACAATAGGGTTAATGGTAGGAGCTATATTACTACTACTTTGTATGGGGATAAGTATTGTATGCGGATATGCAGATACGTCCATTCAAACGACATTTGAATCCTTTACACAGTTTAATAATTCTAATGAGCACCTTATTATTCAAAATGTTCGTATTCCAAGAGCACTCATCGCTACTTGTGTCGGTGCATCCTTAGCTATTACAGGCGTGCTAATGCAGACATTAACGAAGAATCCTTTAGCATCACCAGGCATATTAGGAATTAATGCTGGAGCTGGCTTCGCGGTCGTTTTCTCTATGATTTTCTTCCATGTTTCCAATTTGCAATCCTTTGCATGGATCGCCTTTTTAGGAGCTGCAATAGCTGCTTTATCTGTTTATGGTATTAGCGCAGCAGGACGAGATGCAGTAACGCCATTGAAAATAACTTTAGCAGGGTCTGCGATCGGTGCATTATTTGCTTCCTTTACCCAAGGATTACTTGCAACTAACGAAGCAGAACTCCAACAAGTATTGTTTTGGTTAGCGGGTTCCGTACAAGGGAGAAAGATTGAAATTCTGTTATCTGTACTACCTTATTTAGTCATTGGATGGATTGCCGCTCTGCTCATCTCTTCTAAAATGAATATTCTTGCTCTTGGGGACGATGTAGCGAGAGGTCTAGGATTACCACTAGGATTGATGAAGTTGATGGTAGGTCTTATTGTCATTATATTAGCAGGTGGGTCAGTTGCAATAGCTGGTCCAATAGGGTTTGTCGGAATTGTGGTACCCCATTTTGCGCGAAAGTTTGTTGGAACAGATCATCGTTGGCTAATCCCAATGGCTGCTCTATTAGGCGGCATTCTTTTACTGTTAGCCGATGTGGGAGCACGCTATATCATTATGCCTCAAGAAGTACCAGTAGGAGTAATGACAGCCATGATTGGTACTCCATTCTTTATTTACCTTGCGCGAACAGGTGGAAAAAAATAATGAAACAGTTAAGAACAATACGCTTACTACAAAATAAAATATCGTTTTTACTTGATGCAAACGCTTCTAAAAAACTCACTTTTATTGGCATCATTACACTAGCTGTCTTTTTCATTAGTGCATCATTTGGTGATTCATTTATTAATCCTCTAACGGTGATCCGAACCTTGTTCGGCAAAGGCTCTGAGTTTGATCAACTCATTATTGTTGAATTCCGAATGCCTAGAATTTTTATTGCTGCTTTCGCTGGAATGGCTTTAGCAGTGGCGGGAGCTATATTACAAGGAATAATTAAAAATCCACTAGCTTCCCCCGATATTATCGGTATTTCTGCCGGTGGCGGAGCTGCGGTCGTTGGTTTTTTAGCCATCTTTAGTGATTCCAATCATTCCTTAACCGTTAGTATTGAATGGTTACCCCTTGCTGGTTTTATCGGAGCAACCTTCGTTGGAGTCATTGTTTACCTATTTGCTTGGAAGGATGGTGTAACACCCACTCGTCTTGTATTAATCGGTATGGGAGTTTCTGCATTTATGCAAGCCATAACGACGATGCTGATGGTTATCGGTCCTATCTATCAAGCAAGTGAAGCCAATAAGTGGATTACAGGGAGCGTTAAAAGTGCCGATTGGAAACAAGTTCAAATTATAGTTCCAGTGATCATAGTTCTTCTAGTTATAGCGTTTTTTAGTACTCGTCAGTTAAATGTCCAAGAATTGGGCGATGATACAGCTGCTAGTTTAGGACAATCGGTACAAAAAACTCGTTTATTTTTATTACTCTTGAGTTCAAGTCTAGTAGCTAGTGCTGTTTCTTTTGCAGGAGCAATTGGCTTTGTGGGCTTGATGGCACCGCATATTGCGAGACGCATTGTAGGGCCTTCATTCGGTGTTCTAATTCCGACATCTGCCGCGATTGGTGCTTTACTAGTCATGATTGCAGATATTATTGGACGCACTGTATTCAGCCCTTTAGAAGTACCAGCTGGTGTGTTTACGGCTGCCATTGGTGCTCCTTATTTCATCTATTTATTATTTAGAAACCCTAGAAAATAAAGGAGTTAGATGGCATGACTATAACTTTAGAAACCAAATCACTTACACTAAATTATGGTGATTCCAATATCATTGAAAACCTAAATTTATCTATCCCGATGAATGAAATAACTGTGCTGATTGGCGCTAATGGTTGTGGAAAATCTACACTTTTACGCTCAATTGCTCGATTATTAAAACCTAAGAACGGCTCTGTATTATTAGATGGTCAAGATATTTTTAAATTATCTACTAAACAAGTAGCAAAAAAACTTTCTATTCTTCCTCAATCACCAGTAGCACCAGAGGGATTAACCGTACTGCAGCTTGTTAAACAAGGTCGCTATCCTCATCAAAGCTGGCGCAAGCAATGGACAGAGAAAGATGAAGAGGTAGTGTTAAACGCATTAAAAGCAACGGGTGTTGATCATTTACAGGATAAACCGGTGGATGAGCTTTCAGGTGGTCAACGTCAACGCGCTTGGATTGCCATGACCCTTGCACAGGATACAGATATTATTTTATTAGATGAACCCACTACCTATTTAGATCTAACACATCAAATAGAAGTTTTAGATTTACTATTTGAATTAAATCAGAAGCAACAGCGAACAATTGTTATGGTGCTGCATGATATTAATTTGGCATGTCGGTATGCTGATCATATTATAACTGTTCGAGATCGAGGCGTCTTTCAAGAAGGAAGGCCTGAACAAATCATGACAACTACATTAGTCAAGCATGTCTTTGATCTAGAATGTCAAATGACGACTGACCCTATTTTTGGAACACCATTATGTATTCCTTATGGAAAAGGACGTAAAATCTCTTAAGTGAACTAGCCACTTCAAGTATTATTCAGAGGAATAGCTCCTGTATGATATAATTCATGATTAACAGCTAATTCTGTGGAAGGAGAATGTTATGTTTGATCTGAATGATTGCATCGGATTTATTACGAATACGGCTTCCAAAAAAATAAGTGATGAGTTTAACAACAGAATAGAGAACAGCGGCGTGACTCGGGTACAGTGGATGGCTCTATTTTTCATCGGTGAACGGGATGGCATTATCCAAAAGGAATTGTCCCAGAAAATGAACGTGCAGGAATCGTCGGTTGCTAGGCTCATCGATCGCATGGAAAAAGAGAATCTGTGCTTGAGAATTAGGGATGCTGAAGACAGAAGGATTGTTAGAGTTCACTTGACACCCCTAGGTGAAGAGCTGCGAGCAAAGCTGCTCCCTATTGGTCAAGCTTTTCATGATGACGCTACTCGAGGCATCTCACAGGAGGAATTGGCTGTATTTGAAGGGGTGCTCCATAAAATGGTTCGAAATCTATCGAATAAACAATGAACGAAGTTGACAATATTCATACGAAGTGATACTTTAAACATAGATACTTTACATAGCAACCATTGCAGTGTAAAGTTTCTTTTATGCTAATAAAGTGAAACATTTCACAACCGAAAGGGAGAGATGAAGATGAAGAAAGATGTTAGACAAATGTTGAGTGATTTTACAAGCGGACTGGCTACCCTGTCTGAAACCAATAGTGAACACGTAGGCGCGTTTATGAATTTGCTAGGAACCACTTATGCAGAGGGAGCTCTCGATACCAAAACGAAAGAACTGATCAGTATTGGAGTTGCCGCTTACAACCGTTGCGAGTACTGTATCGTGTTTCACGTTTACAAAGCTCTTGAAGCTGGTGCAACACGAGAGCAGATCATCGAAGCTGCGATGGTGGCAGTAGCGTTTGGCGGAGGTCCGAGCATGGCATATTCAGTGACCCTGCTTAAGGACTCTATCGACGAATTTGAGAAGGACTTCAAATAACGACCACAAGAGTTTCTATGCCGAATTGGGAGGTCTGCTTTCACAAGCAGGCCTCACGGGCATTAACCTAGATGAACTAAAGGGGGCGTCTCTCTTGGAGATTAAACTCGAACAGCTCTCCGGACATGCGAAGACATCGAAGATTGGGAAAATGAATGTATCAGTTGGAGATAAAGTTGAGATTGGACAACAGTTACTGCAATTAGAAAGTAAGAAGGGAAACACCCCTTTCAAATCGAAATACGCAGGCACAATCGATGAGATTATGGTTTCAGAAGGTCAGGAGATTGGGATTGGTCAGGTGTTGTTTAAAATGACTACCCAACAAAGTGAGGCTGCTAAGCCTAAATTGGACTATTTTGCTGGGCTGCTTCATGGCAAGAAGGAACAGGTGGAGGCCGATCTTCTTGTGATTGGTGCAGGACCTGGAGGATATGTAGCCGCTATCTATGCAGCGAAGCATGGCCTGAAGACCGTTATTGTAGAGAAGCAGCAGCTTGGCGGGACCTGTCTCAACGTGGGCTGCATTCCTACCAAAGCCTTAATCCGATCTTCAGAAGTATTCCACAACTTCAAGCATGCAGAAGAGTTCGGAATTTCCGTTGAACATATACAGATGGACATGGCTAAGGTCATCGAACAAAAGGATAAAATCAAAGATACGCTTGTTTCGGGAATCGACTACCTGATGGAGAAGAACGAGGTAAGAGTGATCCGAGGAAGTGCATCCTTTATAGACAGCAAGCAGGTACTGGTCAAGAACGGGAAAGACGAATATACCATTCAAGCGACCAATACGATAATTGCAACGGGTTCTAAGATCTCCAATATTAATCTGCCAGGTATTGAACACGATTTTGTCTTGAATAGTACATCGGCGCTGCAGCATAAGGAGAATATGCAATCGATCACCATCATTGGCGGCGGTGTAATTGGTATGGAATTTGCCTTTATCTACTCCAACTTCGGGATCCAGGTCAATGTGATCGAATACTGTGACCGCCTCTTGACTATGGTGGATGAGGACGTTTCGGAAGAAATCCGACAGATAGCCGTTGAACGAGGAATTGGAGTTCATACCGGAGCCAAAGTGACGAGAATCGAAAAGGACCAGAACGGCCATGCAGTCGTCATGTTTGAAAAAGATGGCGCAGAGATGTTTATGACAAGTGAAAAAGTTCTAGTCGCCATTGGAAGAGAACCAAGCCTGGAAGGACTGGATATCGATAAAGCTGGCGTTGCGCTAAATGAAAATAGAAAAGGGATTGCCGTTAATGAACATTTGCAGACATCTGTAGATCATATCTATGCTATTGGCGATGTCACCAACCGCATTCAGTTGGCTCACGTTGCTTCCCATGAAGGAACAGCAGCTATTGATCATATATTAGGGACACCTTCGAGCTTAAATTACGATATGGTACCAAACGTGATCTTCACTTCACCTGAGATCGCATCCGTTGGACTGACAGAACAACAAGCGCTGCGTCAACAGATGAATATTACGATCAGCAAATTCCCTTTCCAAGCTAACGGAAAAGCTCTGACGATGAGAGAAGGAAAAGGATTTGTCAAATTAATCAAAAATATTGACAACGGTAAGATCGTCGGTGCTTCCATTATCGGTCCTGAGGCTTCCGCTCTGATCAGTACACTTACTGTCATCATCAATAACGGGATCTCAGAGGAAGACATTATTCATACGATATTTGCTCATCCCACAACAGGTGAAGCCATTCATGAAGCGGCATTAGGCTTAGGTATTGGAGCGCTTCATTATCATGAATAAGATCGTAATATCTCAGGAATACGATCCTTATTTCAATCTCGCTCTGGAAGAGGAGCTGTTCCGAGACGCACGTCCCGGTGAAGTGACGCTATATCTATGGCAAAATGAAAAAACAGTCGTGATCGGTAGAAATCAGAATCCGTATATCGAGTGTGATATCGAGCAAATCAAGCGATATGGCGGCAAGATTGCCAGACGAATATCGGGTGGGGGAGCAGTCTACCACGATCTAGGTAATCTAAACTTCACATTTGTATGTAAGAAGGAACAAGAAGATCTGACGAAGCAAATAGCAGTGCTCCAGAAAGCTGTCGAACGCTTTGGACTTCAAGTTGAACGGTCCGGAAGAAACGATATGACACATGAAGGTAAGAAGTTCTCCGGCCATGCCTTCTATGAAGAAGACGGGAATGCATTTCATCATGGAACGATGATGGTAGACGTGGACTTGACGATGCTTGCTAAAGTACTGAAACCATCCAAGCTCAAGCTGGAATCCAAAGGAATCACCTCGGTCAAGAGCCGGGTCGTCAATCTGAAGGAGCTGAACGATGACATCTCTATCTCCAGCCTTTCCGAAGCGCTGATCGATAGCTTTAAAGAAATTTACGGTGAACACTCCTTCTTAGTAAAGTATAGCCGACAAGAGAAATCGCCTGACTTTATTCAGAGATATATGGATGATAGATGGATTTATGGAGAGAGTCCTGTATATAATGCGACTCTTGAGAAGAGGACTTCAATAGGCAACATTCAGGCCTTTTTCCAAGTTGAACATGGGCGTGTAAAAGAATTGAAGATTTTTTCCGATAGCGTCTCTATTTTGGATTTTCGTGCAATTGAAAGCCGTTTTATAGGAATGGACTTTAATGAGGTAATGGAAAAAGATTTGCTGACTCTTACTCTGTAAGAGCGGCGGCTGAATCGATATCGACGACTAGATAGATCGTAACCTTCTCAGGGGCGGTCTATTTTTTTGTTTGGGTATTTAGGAAGAGCATCATAGTGGCGCTTTTCCTTGCTTAATGCAGGACATGCGTCCAACCATGTCGAATAATAGGTCAAAAGTAGGAAGAGTTGGCTACTGAAGCCGATATTATTGTTGGATATAACCTTGAAGAGTGAAGAGTAAATGACGAAGGAGACACAACATGGCTAGAACTTACTACGCTGAAGGAAGGCAAATTGCATATATTCTGCGAGGTATATTTATAATCGGTGGACTTGCTCTGTACTTCAATATACCAGGACTGCACTGGGGCTTCTTCTTTGGAATCTTAATAGGCTCTGTACTCATAGCTGAAATCATTGGGGCTATTTGGACAAGGAAAAGACGTAAGGATAAGAGAAATAGGAGATCAGTTGCAAGCAAATCAGGAAAAACGCAATCAAGACGATCGTCAAAAGGACGCAGATCAGATGAAATCATCTTATCAAGCAGATTAAGTGATTTGTCTGGAGCTGAGTTTGAAAGGTTACTCGCCTTATATTTCCGCGATCAAGGATATGTTGTTAATGAGGTTGGGGTTGGAGGCAATGATGGCGGCGTTGATTTGGTCATTATCGATAAACGTGGCGAGAAGACTGCTGTACAAGCTAAGTGCTATGCCGATCATAATATGGTCCCAGTTCAGACAGTACGAGAGCTGGTGGCTGCGAAAAGGAACCATGACTGTATCCTATCTTTGCTTATTACGACTTCAGACTTAACAACTCCAGCTAAGAAGGAAGCTGAGCAGTTCAAGGTGGAATACTGGCATGGAGGACTCATTGAGCAGAAGCTAAAGGCGTGGAGCAAGTGGCAACCAAGTAAGAAACCACGTTCTAGTAAGAAGAGTGAAGCCGCAGCTAAGTCTGTGGTTGCAAAAGCTAAAAAGGAAGTCGCAGCTACAAGGATAGTGGCATGCAAGTGTGGTGCTCCTATGGTACGAAGAAAGAATAAGCAAGGTGACGAATTCCTTGGTTGCAGTAATTTTCCGAAATGTCGTAATACAAGAGCCTTATAAAATAGATAATGATATAAGGGAGGAAACGTACTATGGCAATACCCGACTTTCAATCCATCATGCTCCCCTTCCTAAAGCAAGTCAGCGACCAACAAGAGCATAAGCATCGTGAAACTATTGATATGTTGGCGAAGCATTTCCAACTAACCAGTGAAGAAGTAGATGAGAAACTGCCAAGTGGTCGTCAAACGATATTTGATAATCGCGTAGGCTGGTCCCGTACCTATTTAATGAAAGCAGGACTGATTGAAGACCCACGCCGTGGTTATTGCAAGATAACGGCAAAGGGAATTGATGTCTTAAACTCAAATCCTAGTATTATCAATGTCACATACCTCCGTCAGTTTCCCGAATTCATGGAATTCCATACTGCCAAGACTAATGGTGATCAACAGCCAGATGATCAACAAGATATTATTTCGGAACAACGTACACCTGGTGAGAATCTTGAATACAGTTATCTAGTTTATTCGCAAAGAGCTTGCTCTCGATCTTTTACAGCGATTAAAAGCGGGAAGTCCTCAGTTCTTTGAGAAGGCAGTCGTAGAGTTACTTGTTAGGATGGGATATGGAGGATCTATGTCCGATGCAGGAAAAGCCGTAGGTAAAAGTGGTGACGGTGGTATTGATGGAATTATTAAAGAAGATCGATTGGGCTTGGACGTAATATACATACAGGCAAAGCGCTGGGAAGGTGTAGTAGGGAGGCCAGAAATTCAGAAGTTTGTTGGTGCGTTGCAGGGACAGAAATCTCGAAAAGGCGTATTCATCACGACATCCAGCTTTACAAAAGAAGCAAGAGAATACGTAACTTACATCGATAATAAGGTTGTGTTGATTGACGGTGATCAACTTACCCAGCTTATGATCGATTACAACCTTGGGGTGTCAACGGTCGCTATATATGAAGAAAAGAAAATAGATCTTGATTATTTCTCGGAGGAATAACCTAAGCTATTGAACGATGATATCCTAAACACTTTTTTGAAAATACGTTATCCTAGCATCTAAACTGTGGAATTGTCGAGGCTCGAAACTGTGAAACTAATGGTGGACTTGCATTTTTTGATTATAATCTGCAAGGATTATTATCTTTATATCTGATTAACTGTTATCAGAGGGGAGGGAAACGAGATGACATGGTTTGAAAGAATGAATAAAGCGCTCGACTATATCGAGGATAACCTCTGTGCGGATATTGATATGACACAAGCCGCAAGGATTGCTTGCTGTTCCAACTCCAATTTTCAGAGAGTGTTTTCAATAGTAGCGGATGTTTCCATATCCGAGTATATCAGACGAAGAAAGATGACTCTTGCTGCTTTTGAGTTGCAGAATAGTAACATTAAGATTGTTGACCTTGCGCTAAAGTATGGTTATGACTCTCCGGAAGCTTTTACACGAGCCTTTAACAATATTCATGGGACAACGCCGTCGTCAGCACGCGATAATGGCGTAGTTCTCACAGCCTATCCTCGAATCTCTTTCCTACTAACAGTTAGAGGAGCTGTTCCTATGAATTACAGAATTGAATCAAAAGAAGCATTTATTGTTTATGGTGTCGAAAGTATCATGACCGCTGATAACGGCGAAAATTTCCGCTCCATACCGAAACTTTGGCAAGAGGCACATAGTGACGGCAGAATCGACAAACTTATCAAATCTACGAATATGCTTACAGAGGCACCGAACAATTTGTGTTTGGTCAATGCTATTTGTGATTACCGTTCGGTTGAAGGCGATAATACGTTTCCTTATATGCTATTCGCCTACAAAACAAGTAAAAGCCAAGCGGAGGGATATAAGGAAGTGACTGTTCCAGCCGCAACATGGGCGATCTTCAGAACTGAAAATCATATAGTGGAAGGAACAAGCAATGCTATTCAAAGTCTTATCAAACGAGTATACACCGAATGGCTGCCGACTGCCGATTATGAGAAGATTGACGGCTATGAATTGGAACTGTATTATGGCTGCGGTAGCATATGCTGGAGCGAAATATGGCTAAGGGTCAAACCAAAGAAATAGTTAACTAATAAGGAATATGATAAGAATGTTCCACATTAAAATTAGCAACTCTACTTTGTTGAGAAATAACGTTATCTAATTTATCAACCACGATTTAGAAAATTGCCATCAATTCTATCAACTCAACACATGTGGAGTCGGTTATATTGATGGTACGAAAATGAGATGTGGCAGGTTCGCTTAAATGTTCTGCTATTTATTTTAAGGACTTAAGCTAATAGAACGAGAAAATCGACCCATTAGAAGCTAATGTTAGCATTTGATGGGTTAGCCTTTGTGTTGGTCCCAAATGGAGAATCACGTGAATAAAAGGAGAACAGTTTATGCGGTTTTATTTCGACACTTCATCGTTAAGAAAAAAATCAAAAAAAATAGCTTCTTATAGTCAAAATAGAATATATACATCTAGTCTTACGATGTTCGAATTAATATCAGGGATTTCGCTAGATGATTACGATACAAGAAAGATTACAATAAAAAACATTATGGATTCAAATATATTTATAGATTGGGATAGTTATAAGATGAAGATGCACAAAGCATTTCGAATTCCATTTAATGATGTTGAGGGAAAGTTGATTAGAGAAATGGCAGAATGTATTGCAGATAGTCAGTCGTTTGAAGAGGTTATGTCGAAGAAAATATACATTTCAGAGAGCGAATATTTTACATTGGAGAGTTTTCAAAGCTTAGATTCGGATCTATCTCTGGCTGGAATTGATGAATCCATGAAGGGGATTAGTGAATGGCGACAGGAACTAACGAAAAATCATCGAAAAGATATAGACCAAGAACTTTTTGGAGATGAAACATTATGCTCTTATGTTAGTATGTTAGCAGAGGTTCAATTTATTAATTTTTTCGAAGATATTTCACAAACAAAACGGCCTAGCGCAGAGTACTTCAAAGCGTTAGAAAAATATGATAAGAGTTTAGATAAATATTTTTTTTGCTCGCAATTACATTTCTCGCTGTCACAACTAAACGGAATGCAGTGCGCAAAAAATGATACGATAGACATACTCCATACATTGTTTATGTCGAGAGATGATGTAATAGTGTCAGATGATAAATTATTTAAGAAGTTGGGAGAATGGTGCAAATGTTTAGTTTGCTATAATTCGGATGAGTTTTTCGCGTTAGGGGGGCATTCTCAAATGTGAGGGGGGATTTCATGTTCCTATTACTCATCCAAACATGGTAGAGTTGGTCATATTAATAGTTGGCAGATGAGATGTGGTATGTTCGCTTTAGGCGGATGGATTAATGCTTCAAGCTCGTGGAATTCTATATATTGTTAGCGATGGAGCAGAAAAAAGCTCCATTTACAAGGTCATTTATCGAAGAAGCATATAGTGAGAGTTGCTTATGCTTTTTTAGTTTATATAAATACCTGAGAGAGTGTAATGTCTTTAGGTGGCACCATCATTTCGAGAAGAACTAGGCTAATTAGAAGAAGTGTCTTTATGATTGAATTTAAATTAAGGCTGGCGTTATTCGACTGTATTCAACATTAGAATGTGATATCATAAAAAGAGCTGTGTAAAATTATGTTGTATTTTAGAATCAGTTACTTCGTAATGGGGAGCTATAAGCAAAAATATAATGGGAAGTGCGACTATGAAAACAAACTTACAGCAGAAGTTGGAAAGTTATGGGGAAAAATATTGGAACTTTGAGAAAATTAAAAGAGATGGAATTCATAAAATAGCTAGCTATCCTGCAATGATGGTTGCCCCAATGCAACATAAATTGATTGAGGATATTATCACTATGGAAGGAAATATATCTAATATATTTGACCCCTTTCATGGTTCAGGCACTACGCTAGTAGAAGGGAATCGTTTTGGGCTGGATTTGATTGGAATTGATATAAATCCACTCGCTAACTTAATTACAAAAGTCAAGCTACAAGGAATTAATAAAGATACTATTTACAATTGTAATGAGGAGCTCTTTTTAAATATAAAGAAATACAAAGAAGAAGGTGTAGAAGTACACTCTTTTGAAAAAATTGATAAGTGGTTTAGAAAAGATGTGATATGTGATTTATCGGTTATTAGAAAAAGTATTATTGAAGAAAAAGATAAGAGAAATAGAGAGTATTACTGGACATGTATGTGCGACCTTATCAGAAAATATAGCAATACAAGAAGTTCAACGTTTAAATTGCATATTAAAGAAGAAGGCAAAATCGAAAAGATGGAAAACAATGCAATTAATGATTTTGTTAATTCTGTAGAGGCTAATATTAACTCTTTTGAATCAGAAAAGTCAAACAACACGTTGTTAGTACAAGGGGATTCATTGGAGGAAATGATAAAAATGGAGCCTGAAAGTATTGATTTTATTTGTACGTCCCCTCCATATGGTGATAACGGGACTACAGTGACATATGGGCAGTTTTCTATATTAAGTTTGCTTTGGATAGATCAGAAAGATTTAAATATATCCAATGACCAATTAATGAGGAATTTTTCGGCTATTGACACCTTAAGTCTAGGAGGGAGAATAGATCCGAGTATTTCCAAGTCTGAGTTCATTCCATCGGTGACTCTAGTCAATATTCTTAAAGGAATTAGTATAGATAAGCAAAAGAAAATCAAGAACTTCTTCAATGATTACTTTAATGCAATATGCAATATGATACGTGTTCTTAAGTCGGGACATTTAATGGTATTGACATTAGGAAATAGGAGAGTTGATGACAAGGAGATAAAGTTAGATGAAATTACTAAAGAGTTCTGTATTAATAACGGCTTAGAATTGGAGGCCGAGCTTGTGAGGAATATTTCTCGAAAGAGGATGCCCGCTAGAGTTTCTCATGTAAATAACATAGGCCCAGTCCAGTCTATGAATGCTGAAACAGTACTGATACTTAGAAAAGGAGGGAAGTAAAGATGAATAGTGTCGAAATTAGAGTAGAAGAGGAGAAAGTAGTCGAGGTTATTGGGAATGTAACAAGCCCTTTTGTCGTGCTTTCTGAATTAATTAAAAATGGTGTAGATGCAAACGCAAAATCGGTTACAGTTCATATTGATACATTGAAAAACACGATAAAGGTAATTGATAATGGTGACGGTTTTACGATTGATGACATATTAAATATTGGAAATATAGCTTCGTCTAGTAAAAAGAGAGACAATTATCTTTATAACAAAAATGGGGAAATGTTACTAGGAAGTAAGGGTCTTGCGTTCTATTCTATGTTTTCCTTAGGAGACAAAATTGAAGTGAAGTCACAGAACACCCAGGGACAAAAATATTATTTTGAATGGTCAAAGGGTGAAAAGAAGTACTACTATACGCAGGTTGATGATGAAAACTACACATTAGGAACAGAGATACTGATTTCTGGAGTTGAAGAAGATAATATTCTTTTATTGAGTTCAGAAAAAGAGTCAAGTAAGTTTAAACATATCTCATTATATAACTTTCAAGAGAAACCGACAGTGCCAAAAGTAATAGTGATTAAAGATGGAGTTCGATTTGATTTGGATGTCGAAAACATTAATGACTTTAAAGAAGAGTTTAATGCAGTTGTTTCATTTAGATACGAACATGGAACGAATACATTAAAATATAAATATGATGTAGACGATGCTAGGGTTAAGAATACCGAGCTGGCGATTGAAATAGGTAATTCAGTTGATGTGAACGATATTTTAAAAAAAGTGTACTCAATTAAGCCAATTGGACTGTCTTTTGAGGACTTTTTAACGAACGGATTAGTAGAACGTAAGGAGATATCTGTCCCAAATTTTGAAGGTAAATGGTTTATGAAACGTGATCGTAGAAGCGAAAAATTTCACAAATTTGAAAGTGGGATTCGTCTGTATGTTAATAAATTTGCTTTATATAACTACTTGAATAAAAATAATGATTGGCTTCAACTAACCAATGTTAGCCAAGTTAAGAAGAATAATAACTTTAGGCAACATAATGTATATGGCTATGTGAATTTTGATCAATTCAATGAACTGGATTCTAGCCTTATGATATCGAATGAACGTGGTGGATTCATTGAGAACATCAACTACCACAAATTTATGGATATCTTATACATATATATTCTGTACATCACAATCAATATAGATTATGCGATTAAAAACAATTGTTTCATTCACACCAGTAATGGAGGTCAAGGCCAAGGAGGTCAAGGCCAAGGAGGTCAAGGCCAAGGAGGTCAAGGCCAAGGAGGTCAAGGCCAAGGAGGTCAAGGCCAAGGAGGTCAAGGCCAAGGAGGTCAGGGCCAAGGAGGTCAAGGCCAAGGAGGTCAGGGCCAAGGAGGTCAAGGCCAAGGGAGTCAAGGCCAAGGAGGTCAAGGCCAAGGAGGTCAGGGCCAAGGGAGTCAAGGCCAAGGGGGTCAAGGCCAAGCTACCCCAAATGAAGAAGAGGAAAATAAAATATTAAAAATTCCCCAAATCACTATTTCTCAAGGGGAAAATTGTTATTTATTAGATCCAACTATTATTAATTTAACATATACAAATGGTTTAAGGATAATACCACGTAGCGCTTGCTCAATTGTTGATAATGTGTTTTCACACGACAATTCGCATGGCGAATATAGTATTGATTACTATCATGGGGATTTAAAAGAAACCTTATTAATAAAGGTCCAAAAGAGAAAAGTTACAGGCATGATCAATGATGATGATTTCTTCACAACTAGCAATCATTTCAACGGTACCATTGATTTAAGAGATATTAGTGGTTTAGTTAAGCAATTAGTAGGTTTGAAATATGATGAAAAGTATCTACTTTATGTCATTTCTTTCCGTGCTATTCTCGAAGAGATAGTCAAGAAATACTATTCTAAAAGGCCACTACTAACCCTTAATAGTGAGTTCAAAGATAATATTACAGGTATGTTATCTGATATTCAGTCTGTATTAAACATAAGAAGAAATGATCCGCTAGAGAGCAAGAAACTCGAAGTGAAAAAGGTATTCAAAGGGCATTATGCATTAAACAACTTTTTAGTAGGCGTGAACGTTAAATTTGCTAATGAGAATTATGATAAGTTTCTACATTCGTTAACCCATAATCCTTCAAAAATTGATAAGGGCCTGGCTCTTGAAGTCGCTAACGATATTATTTTACCTTTACACACATTGTCAAACTTATTAAGTGATCAAGGAATTATTTAATTGATATTGCCATCTTCCCCCTCCCAAGGTAACATCAACAACAATTTACCTTGGGAGGGGATTTCTTTGTCACAGCAGCCATTGCAAGATTGGATGAAGCCCGCGCTCGATGAGCGGTTTATTGATTTAGCTAGGATAATCAGTAAGCTTAATGAAATTGTTCTGTTACACCAAAAACAGTCTGAAGTCGAGCAACAGTTAAAGCAATAGATTACACCGATGCAGTTTCTGCTCGTTCTCGAATGGGAAGAAACGCTGAACCATCGGTATACTATTGCAATGGAACGGATGTACTATGCTGGACTCAAAGACGGCTTGCAAATGGCGCGAATGTATAGTTGTTGATCCAAAAACAATAAGATCGGACGCAGGTTATCGTTCCTTATTCACGCACTAGATCTTCTTGGCTTAGGCGGCTTTCTCTGATGGGGAGCCGCTTTTGATTTTTATTTGGGAAGTGGAATAAGTAGGTTGGGAAGTGGCATCGACTGATTGCTAAAATAGCGTTAAACTGTTAGTCTTCTTGCTTTTGTACTGAGGCTAATAAAATAAATAGGAATTCCTATAAAAAGGAGAGCTTGTTCCACTTTAGATTGGCTGAATAAGAAAGGGCATTTAATAAATCTATATCTGTACTTTATGACTGAGAATTTACTGATTTGCAGTAATGCTACCCCCTCACACTGTAGCGTAGAGTAGAGACTTCGCGCCGGAATTTGCTCGACATGCGGGTCCGGAAAACCAAAGCTCTGTCTGCTTTTGCCGCCATAGACCTTCTTTTTATCGGTACAGTATTCATCAAAAATAGGACTGATCAACCCCGAGAATTCCTCGTGCCAATCTGTTCGTTTGGCATAATGATATTCATCACCTGTATATTGTTCTCTTAATTCGGCCTCTTCTTGTTCATGCTGCTTATAGATGCGATCTTCAATGCTGTTCCATTTTGAGCCGTATTCTTGGACGATGTTAACTAAATGCCTGTTCAATTCTTGTACATCCATGGGGTTACACCTCTACCGATATGTATTATGAAATCATAGCCTGAATTTCAAACACATACAATCATTCTTTGATTCAAACCCCTCAAAAAAGAGAGATGAATGACTTCATCTCCCCTTAAACATGTTGTCTTTAATATTGGTAATACGGAGGGGGATAATTGCTCTGAGGTTGCTGCATCTGTTGATACTGGTTATACGCATGATGATGCGGCATATATTGCTCCATCTTGCTGCAGTAACTATATGGGCCTATATAGGTTGTGGGTTGAACAGGTGCGATGACTTGCTTCCATAGATGTTCATCCATACAATAGGTATGCGCCATGATATGGGGAGGAGTAAATTTCAATATGTCCGAACCTAGAATCACCTCTGGAGTCGGAGCGTTGAATATAGCCAAGAGATGCGTATTGTCAACGGTAGCGATCTCATAGTGCCACCAGCCTTGCGGAACGTTTGCCACCTGTCCAGGAGTGATCGGGTAATCTTGAATTTGTTTGGTAAAAGGGTTCAGCATCGACACAACCGCCGCACCAGAGATACAGTACACAAGCTCAGCGGCATTCTGGTGATAGTGCGGCTCAACAACATTATTAGTACTTAGGAAAATGTCCAGAAGAGACACGTTATCGAGTGTATTCAGCTGTTCTACACCTAATACGTTAATATAGTTTTGATTATCTTTCCTGAACAAGGGACTTGTATTGACGTCGAACGTGAATTGAGTTGATGGGGAGGTATAATCAATATTTGAAACCATTTGTATCAGCTCACCTCTTTATCTGGTCACAAGGCTACAATTGACCTTTATAGGCAGGTTATGCACAAACAAGGAGCTGGGTGTTCGTTTATTTCAGCAAAGGACAATTTACACGAAAAGATGTTGTGTACCCAACAAAATAACGATTGAGCCAAATCCTATGATTATTTTCCCTCTAAATCTGATAGATGATGAATAGTCATCACTTGGTTCAGAATCATCACCAATTCTCTTGAACACCCAAGATTCGGGATTTCTAATAGCGTACAAACCGAAAGCGATGATAGCAACTCCAAACAGTAAAATGCAAATAAACATGAGATCAACTCCTTCAGAGAAATGTACGATGTTAATTACAAAATGTTCCCAACAACTCCATTAAAAAGCGTTATAATGCAGCATATAGGTTTTCAACATGATATACATTCTCCACGATTGGACTGGTGCATAACATGACACATAGAATGGATGTCGTCGTTAAAGGGGTTATCCTAAATGAGGACAAGATATTAATTGTACAACGAGCTGCTGATGATGAAATTGGCGGTGGGACTTGGGAGTGTGTTGGGGGAAAAGTAGAGTTCGGAGAAGATCTAGAACCGGCATTAGTACGAGAAATTAAGGAGGAAGCTGGTTTAGACGTAACGGTTGAGAAGCTGTTATATGCCACTACTTTCCTAATAGGTGCAACAAGACAGGTCGTCATTCTCACCTATTTATGCCACAGTACGCATCAAAATGTTGTTCTCTCAGAGGAACACACGGATTACCGATGGTCAACACAAGACCAGCTAAAGTTACTTTTGACTCCGGAAATCATTCGTGATTTCGAGAAAAATAATGTGTTTTCCTTGCTAGATATTGATTCTATCCTTGGATAAGATACGAATATAGCAGGAGGATTTATTTTATGGAGCTGAAGCGGCTAACAGATCGCGTTTTTTTAATACTATGTTTAGTAAAGAGTCCGATAGGCCGGTTCTTGGATATATAAATGGCCAAAGGCGTTCTCTAATGGTGGACTCAGGCAATTCTAAAAAACATGTAGTGGTGGCGGTAGTGTCAATACATGAGTAAGGGGGTTCGACTCCCCTCGCCTCCATAGTCGTACAAAAAAAGCCATCAACCAAGTAATCCGGTTGGTGGCTTTTCGCTTTGTGTGAGAAAGGAGGGGGATGTGGATGTTTGCGGATAAGCCGATTCGCCAGGTCATTTTCTCATTTACAAGCCGATTATGATTTTCCCAAGCCACATCCTGTAGCCTATAAAAAAATATTGATAAAATAATACATAAAATATAATATATGTAATATAACTGTTGTTATATTATTGCTGAGGAGGAATTCTTATGCCCCCGAAGCCGAAAGTGACGCGCGACATCGTTCTGGAAGCGGCACTCGGGCTGGTACGCGAAGAGGGAATAGATGCTGTCAACGCACGCAACGTCGCAAAAAGGCTCGGCACCTCCACCCAGCCTATCTTCAGTCATTTTTCTTCAATGGAGGAACTGAGGGAAGCAATCTACGCTTATGCCGAACATCTGTACAACGCGGCGATGCTGACGGCGATGCAGAGCGGCGGTAACGGATTTCTGGCGATGGGCCTTGCTTACATCCGGTTTGCACGAACGGAAAAAAAGCTGTTCCAGCTTCTGTTTATGTCTGGCCGGCTTCGGCAGGAGAAGGTGGCGGATATCACCGGCACAACCGAGGGCGACGACCAGGTTATTGCAATGATCGGAAGCATAACCGGCCTTTCGGTCGACCAAGCGCGCAAGTTGTATGCCGGCATCTGGTTTACGACGCACGGCATCGCCTCACTGGTCGCAACAAACAGCAGCACGATGGACGACGAGGAGGCGCAGGCCGTATTGAACAGCATGTTTAAAGGTTTGTTGGTTACACTCAAAAAAGAAGGCGAGGAGCTTTAACCATGTCCGTGACTTTCATCCGCAACCATCCTTACATCGCCGCCGTCATCGCGGCGTTGATCTGCACTATTCTTACCGCTGTCGGTTCCGCGACCGCCCAAATTGCCGAATTGGCGGAAGTCCCCGCTTATCTCGTCATGGCAACATCCGTGGTATTGTCCATTTTGGCGGGCCTATTTTTGCTGCGCCGCTCTGGCCTCTCGGCCAGCGAGGCTGGTTTCCGCCGGCCTGCATCCGGCAGCATGCGCTCCGTCTGGCTTTGTGTGCCGTTGCTGCTGGTGGAGGCGATTCCGCTTGCCGTTTACGGCCCCGCGTTTACCCGTCCGGGAGCCGAATATGCGGCACTGGCTCTGTTCACCGTCGTTGTTGGCTTCAACGAGGAGCTTTATTTTCGAGGCCTGGCCTTCTCTTTCCTGTTGGGAAAAAGCCGAAAGCAGGCCGTTATCGGCTCGTCCCTAATCTTTGGCGTGCTGCATGCCGCCAACGCCCTGAGCGGGACACAGCCGGTCGAAGTGCTGTTGCAGATCGCTTTTGCTTTTCTCGTCGGCCTTGCGCTTGCACTCATCGTCAGCATTACCCGCAGCCTTTGGATCGGCATTGTGTGGCATGCTGTCCATAATTTCATCTCTTTCAGCACGGAGCTTGCCCTCGACTGGACGGCGCTGGCCGTGATTTCGGCTCAGGTGTTGATTATGTTGGTCTACACTGTCGGTTTGTGGAAACACGGCACGGCCTTGAACGGCGCCGGCGAAGCCCTAGCCAAAATAAAAAAAGTGACTTACTTTTAGTAGTAAGCTCCATAGAAGTGACAAAACCCTTGGTATACAAGGGTTTTTGTCGTTTATATATGAAGTTCTAATTGTTTGCAGCTTTTTATGAAAGCCTGCTTATTTACCGCTTGGCAATATTTTATTCAATGCTATGGCTGCAATGGCAGACGGTAAAATAGGCGAACCGAGCAAATATTGTACGAAAGTCGGTAAAGAATTCAAGTAATCTTTAGGAATGAGTACTAACGCTAAGGTTATGATCATCGGTACAGCAATAATATACATCTCTTTTTCGCCAATGGTTTCATTTTTCATCACTTGTATACCGTTAATCGCGATGATGCCGCATATGATAGCGAATACGCCACCGATAACAGCGGTTGGAATCGAAGATATTAAAGCAGCTAATTTGCCTGAGAAACCGAAGACGATAAACCATGCTCCTACAGACAGAAAGACTCGGCGGCTCGCAATGCCTGTGATAGAAATAATACCTGCATTTGTGGAATAGCCTGTTACAGGAGTTGATCCGAGAAGAGAAGAAATAAGGCAGCTAATTCCTTCTCCAATAACACCTTGGTTAATATTTTTATCGGTTAACGGTTTATCGATTACGTTGCTAACGGCAAACCAAGTACCTGTTGTTTCAGCTAGCAGTACGAGATAAATAATGACCATTGTGATAATGGCAGAAAAGTTAAAAGAAAAGCTGAAATCAGCAAAAGGAATCTTAGGCATACTAAACCACTTTGCGCTTTCTACAGCCGTGAAATCTAAGATACCCATAAATTTTGCAGCAACACATCCGGTAATCAATGCGACCATCACAGACATAATTCGGAATAGCGATCCTTTATTACGGAACAAAGAGCCCAGGATCACGAAAAGAATGAGCACAGAACCGGAAATAAGGGCTAATAATACGTTTTGATTAATAGTAGCGTCGGTGGCTGCATAAATATTGTCTCTGATCGCAACCGGCAATAAAGAAAGACCTACAATGAAAATGATCGTACCGCCTACAATGGGTGGGATAAACGATTTAACAATTTTATTGAAAATTCCCGTATAGCCCAAAATAATCATTAAGATCGCACCAATTAAGCTGGCCCCGAGCACGGAACTCCAACCTGCTTCCCCGCCGCCGCTTGCTGCATAAATCGTGATGATGGCGCCTAGCGGAACATAAGAAGGACCTTGGGCGATAGGCAGTTTCATACAGAAATAAGTTTGCACTATCGTTGCAAGCCCAGCAGCAATAAAAGTAGCTTGAATCAAAGCATTTGATTGATCGGCTTGTAAACCGATTAGCATCGCTATGAGGAAAGGCACCACATAAACGTCCATGGCCAATACATGTTGTAAACCTAGAAGAGCGGACTTACCGAATGAGATTTTTTCATCGGGTAAGACCGTTAGATGTTGCGACTTCACTTGAGCTTGATCTTGCTTGTCTGCTTGTGTTTTCATTCTAAGATGCGCACCTCGAAGTTTTTGTAGTTATTTCTATTCCTAACGTGAATGAACTTTATTGCCCTGTACCCAGACTTCGCGGATATGCTCAGGCCTTGCAAGGTACATGATTTTTTGAAAAACATCATGTAAATCTTCATTCTCATTAAAAATTGGCAACTTGGCGGATGGACATTTCGTATCGATGATTTGCATATCCCATGCATAATTTTCTTGAATACGACCGATTGGCAAGCTTAAACCTTCTCCGCCGCCAGCAGTAGCAAGATAGAATGCTTCATCAATCGTAAGGCGTGATCCGGGTACGCCACGGTCTTTGGCAGGAAGGGAGGCATTAACACCATCTTCTAGCATTCTGGAGGATATGACAGCTTGTCTGATGTTATCGAAAAGACTAGGTGAATAACCACCAGAAATATCAGACCCTAAACCGATCTCGACACCTTTGGAATGGAAGTGAGCGATTGGGATGACGCTATTGGCAAAATACGCATTTGATATTGGACAATGAGCAATAGCCGTTCCTGTTTCAGCAAACAAATCCACATCATGATCATCTAGGAAATTACAATGTGCCATTACAGATTTATCACGCAATAGACCGAAATCATGCAAGGCAAAGGCATCGTTCTTATCGAATCGATCCTTTACATAACCGTGTGCCCAGTCACTTTCGCTGCAGTGGGATTGAATATATGTATCATATTTAGCTGCTAGCTCTCCTAAACCGTTTAAAGCATCGTCTGTACAGCTTGGAATGAATCTCGGTGTCACTACGGGATAAACGCCTTGTTTAGTGGATTTGGCTAATTCTCGTACAGCTAGAATGAATTCTTCCGTATCCGCTAGTGCCGTATGTGTGTCCGTGTCGCGATAGTATTCTGGATTTTGCTGTGGATCATCCATGACCACTTTCCCAACTAATCCACGTTGGCCTTTATCAGCACATATTTCAGCTAATAATAAACTTGCTTCTTTATGTACGGTTGCAAAATAAAGTGCTGTCGTTGTCCCGTTTGCGAGTAAGGTGCTTACTAAATCGTCGTAGACCTTTTGTGCAAAATTCAGATCCGAGAATTTAGACTCGAGTGGGAAGGTATAGGTATTCAACCAATCATAGAGTGGAATGTCTAATGCGGTTCCAGATTGAGCCCATTGCGGCGCGTGAACATGCAAGTCGATAAAACCAGGCAAGAAATACTGACCTTCAGCTAATGGATGAAAGTTGTGTTTACCTTGATAAGTATCTAGCAAAGGTTGATAGTCGGAATGTTCCGGTGCAACGATTTTTTCAATCATCCCGTCACTATTGATACAAAAAAGATGGTCTTTTAATATTTGGATTTCTTTAGGGGATTTGCTTGAAAAAGCAGTGCCTAGGAAAATTTCTTTATATTTATACATGGATACCACCCTAATGTTCGTCTTTTAAACCATATTTGTTATTATAGTCTCGATGAAAATTGATGTCTATACCAAAAAAGACGAATGATTGTAAGTTTTTGTCATAGAAATAGTATATGCCATACCTTTAACATGAAATAATCTAGCTTTTGGAAGGAATATTTAGGTTTAATAGAGAAGAAATATCATATAACAACAAGAAATATCATTAAATTTGTCTTTTTCAATCTTTACACTGTTAGTTAACGAAGTAGATCGCCTGCTCTAGTATGCTATTGAAGGTGATCTTTTTTTATATTATCGCTAGTTAGTACATCTCATATGCCATATCCAAGTATGGAGGGTATCCATGTTTAGACAGAGAGAACTAGGGATTACGAAGCATTTTATTGGAGCTTTTGTATTGATTATTATTATTCCATTCATGTTGTTTATCACCATATTCTATAAATACTATTCAACCTCGTTGATTCAAAGGTCAATGGATCAGATTGACCAACAGCTCGATATAGCATCTAACAGTATGAACGCGGAGTTGAAACGAGCTTCACTTACAATTGCTACGATCGCGAATGTGAGCGACCATGTGATATTGGATGCCGTCTCAGAGTGGAGCAACAGCGCGTCTTCAGTAGAGAAGATTCAAATTGCGCGTGATATCGATGCCTACTTAAATATTATTTCGAATTACAGCAATGAAATTGTAAGCGTTATCTTTACGTTAAAGGACGGGGGTTACTATTATTTTAAGAATCCGCCTGCTATTTCCGATTCCTCCATTCGCAATCTGCCATGGTATCAAGAGGCACTAAGGAGCAGCAATGGAACAACAGTTATTGTCGATAGCTTGAACGGCATTACTTCAGATCAACAGGACATGTTTACTTTTCTACTTCATCCGGATCGATCTTTGGAAACAGAGGTTGAGATGGTCTATTTGACGACGCACGCCTCACTTCCAGATTTCATTCAATCTAATCCTGAAATTAAGCAATTCATTATTGATCGTAACGGTAATCGAATCGTGAATCAGAACAATCACGATAAGGTAGATCCCGAAATTATGATGGAGCTATCCAAGATGGTGCAGAAGCCATCTCATGATCGAGATGATGATTATTCTTATGTACAGATAAACGGTGAAAACAAGCTTCTTAAGCTGTATTCGTTTGAGAAGACCGATTGGAGCATCGTCAATATATTAGATGAGAGCATGGTTACGAGGGATGCGGATCAATTCTTAAAGATGTCCGTCATGTTCCTGTTCGGCAGCTTCGCTTTTTTCATCCTATTTCTACTATGGTTTTTTCAAGACATCCTTAGGCCGCTGCAGAATCTCATTGTAGCGATGAGAAAGGTGGAGAAAGGGGATTTTCTAACTGAGGTGAAGGCAGACGGAAGAGGCGAGGTTAAGCGACTAGGCTATTCCTTCAATCGCATGGTTTCTCAAATCAGAGATCTGATTGCAGAGCGTGATTCGAAGGAACGAGCGCGCAGCCAGGCTGAGATCGAAGCTTTGCAGTCACAGATTAATCCTCATTTCTTATCAAATACATTGAATTCCGTTCGCCTTATGGCCATGATCGCGAAGACAGACAATATACGCAAAATTATTGACAGCCTGTCCGCCCTGCTGATTCATGTATTCCGTGAACCGAACTCGCTGGCACCGATTGGCCAAGAGATCAAAGTACTAGAGTCATACGTGCATATTATGCAGGTTCGTTATGGAGGTAAGCTTAATATCCAGTTTAATATCGATGACACGCTCTTGGACTACAGCATGCCTAAGATGCTGCTGCAGCCGATTCTAGAGAATGCGATATTTCATGGATTGGATCAGCAAGATATGAACGAACTCATTGAGGTAAAGGCGATTCGTCATGAGCTTGGCGTATGTTTTACCATCACGGATTATGGTAAAGGAATGACGGAAGAACAAGTTAGGGGATTGCTGCAGCAGGGTGAGAAGCTCCAGCGCGGCAATTTCAGTGGGTTAGGTGTACATAATGTGTTGAAACGATTGGAGCTTAATTATGGTCATCCGTACGGTTTGGAGATTGATAGTGAGCTAGGTAGAGGTACTATCGTTACGATTCTGCTTCCACTTGAACATGAACTTTCATTGAAAGGACGGGCCGTATGATGAATGTAATGATAGTCGAAGATGAGACGATTATGAGATTGGCATTATCTACTCTAATTGACTGGGAATCGAACGGATATCGAATTGTGTATGAAGCGAGCAATGGTTATCAAGCACTTCAGTATATAAAGGAACATCAAGAGATCGACATTGTGATTACGGATCTGAAGATGCCGGTGATGGATGGCTTAGAGCTTATTGATGAGCTTAATCAGTTGAATGGAGCTGCTCCGCATGTCGTCATTTTAAGTGCGTACGATGATTATGAATTTGTCAGGAAGGCATTCAAGAAGGGGGTACATGACTATATTCTGAAATCGGAGATGGATCCGAATGTTGTACTGGATCTCTTGAATCGGATCAAGCATAACTGTGAAGTTGAACAGTCGATGTCAGAGCAGTCGAGGGAAATCCATAAGGGCGAACGGATCCGGCTGAAACAGCAAACGATTCGGGAATGGCTTGAGATCGGCGTGAATCCTCAGTTGGAACCTTCAATGCTGGAGGATCTGAACATGCGGTTGGAATGGTCTAATATTACAGTCTCCATGATTCGAGTAGAGGGCTTTGCTCAGGTACAGGAGCGGTATGGTTCGTCTATTGGGGAGTTTGTAGGTTCCGTTCTAAAGTCTATTGATCAGGTGCTAACAGAGGCGGGAACGGGCGAAGTCATCAGCTGCAATCCGTATGAGTACGCGGTGCTGTTATCGTTTCGAACGAGCAGTTTAATGTATGTTCGGCAGTGTATCTCGCAGATCCTGGATCAGATCATATTTGTATTGAAGGAATACATCAATATTCAAGTCACGATAGGAGTTAGTGAGCTTTGCGAGGAGTTGAAGCAGCTCCCGGCGTGTTATCTTCAAGCTCGAAAACATGCCGATCTGCGCTTTGTCATTAACAAACATCGAATCATTTACCCTGAGGATGCTAAACAATTCTTGACGCAGTCGGGAGAGACCTTGATCGGAAAAGAGAAAGCCTTGCTGGATGCATTGAAGGAGGGCGAAGAGCAAACGGTGCTGCAAGAGCTAGACCATATGTTTGCGCGTATTAAGCGTTCTGCCTCTATGGGAAATGAGGTGCTGCGTGCCCGATATATGGAACTCCTCATGATATTAGTGAAGTTCATGAATGATAACGGTTATGTACATAACCAGGATATAAATCAGATAGAGGACGTCTATCAAGTGGCTTGGCAGATGGACTCCGCCGATAGCTTGCAGGCCAGAATTTCAAGCTTGGTTCAACAGCTGCTTCAAGAGGCAGATAAGAGGGCAAGTCAGATGAATCGGGTTGTAGCCATCGCACAAGCGTATATTAAGGAGCATTATCGTGAAGAAATTACACTTGGGAAAGTAAGCGAAATTGTGCATTTAAGTGAGAGTCATTTCAGTACGTTGTTCTCCAAAGCGGTAGGAGAGACTTTTAAAGAGTTCGTAACTAAGGTACGCATGGAAAAGGCAATGGAAAGCATGAAGAAAGAGCCTTATTTAAAGATCTATGAGATTGCAGAGCGAACGGGGTATGCAAGTACGGAGCACTTTAGCCGGGTATTTAAGAAGATAACGGGAATGAGTCCGTATACGTTCATGAGATCGGTGTCTAAATAGCCCAAAACTATATCATGATTTCGAATGTTTTATCATTCTGGCCTCTTATCGTAAAGGCTATGATAGAACCAGCAGATGAACATAGCCTGCATCCAATAAGTATAGGGGGAATGTTAGATGCATCAAGCTCGACCTCGTGTAACACGTATATTGTGCATGATCATGATCGCAGCTTTAATGGTACCATTTTTTTCTGGTTGTTCATCATCTAAGGGAAACTCAACCAATGAAGGACAGTCTGCTCAGACAGAGACCAAGCAGGAAGCAAAGCAAGAAACCAAACAGCCAGAACCCAAAAAGGAAGAGCCTGTTACTTTGAAATTTCCAATCTGGTCAACGATTACGGAGGATTTGCTTACTAAGCTGGATCTTGTAAACGAATACAAAAAGGTTCACCCCAATGTCACCATCGAATTGGAGCTGTTAAAGGATACAGAGTATGAAAATACGATGAAGATCCGGAACGCAGCGAAAGAATTGCCGGATATTATGCCGCTGAAATCTTCATGGTTGATTAATTTCAAGGATAATATCTTGCCTCTGGATGACTTAACGGCAGCCCAAAACAATATATTCGCAGCTGATTTCAAGGTGGATGATCATATTCTTGGCGTGCCAGAAAGCCAATTCAATGAGTTTGTCTGGTATCGCAAGAGTATATTCCAGGAATACGGAATTGAGATTCCGAAGACTTGGGGAGAGTTTGTAACTGCTGCTAAAACGATCAAAGACGGCGGCAAATATATTCCGATTGCAATGGGCGGCAAAGACGCTTGGCCGAACTATCCTTTCAACGAATTTATGCCTGCTCTAGTAGCAAACGACGGGGATTACTGGTCAACGATGGCGACGATGGATGAGCCTTTTACGAAGGGCCAGGGTTTCTATGATTCATATGTGAAAATTCAGGAACTGTACGATGCAAAGGTAATGGGTCCTGATCCACTCGGTGTTGGCTTTGATCAATCCAAGCTGATGTTTGGTTCCAAGCAGGCGGCGATGATCGCTCTTGGTCAATGGTTCGGCAGTGATCTGAAATCGATGACGGATGTGGATATGAATGATATAGGCGCCTTCTTGTTGCCGGTTCGTGACTCAGTAGATCAGCCATTTAATACGATTTCGATGGTAGATACGTTCTATACGATTCCGAAAACGTCGAAGCATCCTGAGGAAGCGAAAGAATTCCTGAACTGGTTCTTCAGTGATGCTTGGTATCCAAAATATATGACCGAAGCTCAACTTCAATCGACGGTGAAGGATGTTAAGATTGATTTAGGTTCAACGTTCGCTGGTGCTTTTGACATCCCTAATCTGAATTATGTGACTTATAAAGGCGGCAGTGAGGAGTACAAGAAGATTGAATCGGCGATTAAGTTTGATGTGAAGAAGATGGGGCAGGACATGATGGCAGGCAAGGAATTCGATAAGATGATGCAGGAAATGAATAACAGCTGGAAAAAAGCCCGTTCCAAATAAAATAAGTCTCAATTGAATGTTGAGCAATGAATGGAAGGTGGCTACCGTTTAGACTAGCCACTTTCCTTATATATAAATGGGATGGAGGGGCAGACATGAAGACGATTTCTATGCAAAAAAACATACTGTTATTCACTTTTTTATTTATTCCTGTATTGCTGCTGTTGCTGTTTGTGCTTTACCCGCTATTCGAGCTTGTCAGAATGAGCTTTACCGATTGGAATGGAGTGGCTGCCGAACAAGTTTATATCGGTTTCGACAATTACATTAAGATGTTTACCGATTCGCCAGATGTATGGCTGTCGCTTCGCAATAACGGGATCTACTTCGTCTTCCATTTAATCATGATTCCACTAGAATTAGTGATTGCGGTCGTGTTGGACAGTAAGATTCGAGCCAGCAAGTTTTTCAAGGCCGTTATCTTCATGCCTTACATTATCAATGGGGTTGCGATTTCGTATATGTTTGCCTTCTTCTATAGTCCCATTAATGGTGGCTTGAATGGCATTCTAGAAGTGTTTGGGCTAGAATCGCTCATACAAAATTGGCTGACAGATGAATCCGTAGTGAATCTCAGCTTAGTGTTTGTATCGATATGGCGATTCTCAGGCTTCCATATCATCTTATTCCTGGCAGGCTTGCAATCCATTCCCCAGGATCAATTCGAGGCAGCTAAGATCGATGGTGCGAACAGCATCCAGAATTTCTGGTATATAATCGTTCCTGGTGTGAAAAAGGTGCTGGAGGTTATCTTATTCTTAAATGTCGTCGGGGCTCTACAGGTGTTCGATATTCCGTATATCATGACACAGGGCGGACCAGGTCATGCGAGCAGCACATTCACCTTATATACTTTGGAGACGGCCTTCAAATTTAGCAGCTTCGGTATGGCTTCAGCGATGGCTGTTACCATGTTAGTTCTCATTATTGTCCTGAATGGTGTACAGAACAAGCTGTTCAACCTGAAGGGAGTTGGTGAGGAATGACACTTCGATTAGCAAGCTCAGTTAAGAAGCTCGCCGTGTATGTCATTCTAATTATGATTTGCTTGGTTATTTTTATACCCTTGCTCATCACGTTGTTCGCTTCATTTAAGTCTGCGATGGAGATTGGCTCCGAATTTGCTCTAAAGCTGCCTAATAGCTTTGATTTCGATAACTACCAAGTTGTACTGGATAAGGGAAAGTTTTTGTTGGGGTTTGGTAACTCTATGTTCCTTGTTGCAGTCAGTGTCGTCATTAATGCAATGTTAGGAACAACGACCGCCTATGCCATTAATCGCTTTGATTTTCGTGCGAAGAAGATCATTCTCGCTCTCTTTGTAGCGGGTATGATTATGCCCGGTATGATTACGGAGATTTCACGTTTTACCATCATTAATAATCTTGGACTTTATAATACGATTTGGGCCCCGGTCGTGATCTATGCAGCAACGAATCTGGTCCAGCTCTATATTTATACACAGTTTATCAATGGTATTCCGAAAGAATTGGATGAGAGTGCGATGCTTGATGGATGCTCGTACTTTGGTGTCTTCTTTAGGATGATCTTCCCTCTGCTGCTGCCGGCAACTGCAACATTGGCTATTATTAAAGCGGTTGATGTGATGAACGATATGTATGTTCCATATCTTTATATGCCTGCAATCGAACTAAGAACGTTAACTACGACCTTGATGTATTTTAGCAGTTCGAAGTTTGGAAGCTGGGATTATCTAAGCGCTGCGATTATTTTGGTCATGCTGCCGACACTTGTGATTTACCTTCTATTTTCAAAGTACATTTTCAAAGGTATTGTAGCGGGTGCGGTGAAGAGCTGAGGTCGTGCACGGGTGGGAAGGTCAGAGCGAGATAACAGGTTATTTCCCCCGTTACAGCGGTCGGAACTCGCAAGTTAGGTGAGATAACGGGGAAAAACCGTGTTACAGAGACGAGGCCGTGTGCGGGTGGGAAGGCCAGAGCGAGATAACAGGTTGTTTCCCCGTTACAGCGGTGGAATCCGCAAGTTAGGTGAGATAACGGGGAAAAACCGTGTTACAGAGTCGAGGCCGTGCACGGGCGGGAAGGCCAGAGCGAGATAACCGGTTATGTCCCCGTTACAGCGAGAGCTCAGGGTGATCAACTATGTTGTATAAAGTACAACAATATTCCTATTATCGCGGATTATTGTAAGTATTGCTGTATTCCGTACAACATTTTGCCGTTATAAATGGTTATGCTTAGAGGAAGCAGTAATGCTTTTGAAATGGGATAGTAACAAAACAGCATTGTGGGAATTAATCAACTGCAAAAAACCTTGCTGCACTTCATATGCAGCAAGGTTTTTTATTTTTGTTAGTTACTCTCTATAGCCGTATTAGAAGTGTTCTATTATCATGATTTCTTCTGTGGCACAAAGGCATAGTCGAACACGAATTCCTTCTCCGTCAAACGATATTGCGGCAGTGTATAAGGACCGCAGCTTCCGGAACCGACTCCGGTCATCGCATAGTCAATGTTCCATACGGTACTGCCACTCTTCTGCAGCTCGAAATGATGCTTCTTAGCAGCCAGCTCTTCGCGAGTATACTCCGAAGCGCAGAAACTAAAAGGCTGTGCGCTGCATACCTTGATCGCCGCAGCCGCACTTGATAATGTGCATTCTTCGGTATCATAGTGCGAACCGTTCTCCTGCGGATAAATATAGTTCTCGAAGAGATCCGGCACTTTGGCATCGAATTTGCTCTTGTAGCTGCTGGCATGCTTATCGGCGTAGCTCTCATGCGGACCATAGCCGAAATAGTCGCAATGCTGAAAATCTTCCGTCAGGAAATAGCGCATGCCAAAGCGCGGCAGATAGGCAAGGTCCTTGCGCACCGATACCTGCAAACTCACTTCGACGGCGCCGCTGCCATGCACTTTGTAGATGGCCTTGATCGTACAGAAAGGCGCTGCGCGATCAGCTACAAGCGACAGTGGGCAAGTAATGGTAACACATGTATCAGATTGTTCTACCGATGTTTCGTACGTATAGGCATAAGCCGCATTCAGCCGCAAGCTTTTCCAGGAACGTTTGCTGTGACTGGCAATCCCAGACTCGATCATATCGTTATCGGTAGGGGCGCGGTAAATATCAAATTCAGCCGGTTTAACAAAACACTCCTTGCCGTCTACCACATATGAATCAAAGGTACCGAGTGCCGCATTAAAATGATAGGAAAATGCTTCGCCGCTCACCAGCCATCCGGTCTCGGTCTGCTTAGCCGATACGGTGTGATGCGACACCGGCAAGATCACACTTGATGCCTCTGTGGACAGATCAAATTGATCAAACCCTAGAGATGTCCCGGCAGGGATCAGCGGATGTTCGGCCTTTTGCAAATACTCCAATTTCAGATACACACGCGAGCCGTCAATTTGCGGCAGTGAAAGCGGCATTTGAGCTTTCATGTGCGGAGCAAGGTTGAAATCGGCAAGGCTGCCTTCGGCTACCTTTGTACCGTTTTGCTCTAGTGTCCAGACGATGGTAAGAGCCTCGGAAAGGTCAGCAAAGTCTAGCTTGTTTTCAGCTACAAACGTGTTTCCTTCCCTTGTCACATGCACAGGACGCGCACAGTTCTTTAGCTCCAGCAGACCGGTGTGCGGCGTGCGGTCGGGATAAACTAGACCGTCTACACAGAAGTTCCCATCGTGCAGCACTTCGCCAAAGTCCCCGCCATATAGATACTGCGCGTTACCATCAGCATCGTGCTGTAACACAGCGTGATCGCACCATTCCCACACAAAGCCGCCGGCAAAACCATCATAACGATAGAATAAATCATAGTATTCCGTTAAGCTGCCTGGACCATTGCCCATGGCATGAGCGAACTCACACAGAATCAATGGCTTTTTGCATTCCTTAGCCAGCTGTTCAGCGAATTCAATTTCCGGGTACATATAGCTTTCCACATCTAGAATATCAAAGCTGAATTTGCCCTGATCCTCAGGTACAAGCAGCTTCGATTCATAGTGAAGAAGGCGTGTGTTGTCCAGATTCCGCATGACGTCAATAGCGGCTAATGTATTGACACCAAAACCGCTCTCGTTGCCAAGTGACCAAATCAGCACGCACGGACGGTTGATGTCGCGTGTGACAAGACGCTGCACACGATCCACAACAGCCGTTTCAAATCGCGGATCATGATGCATCAACGCATACCAGTGATCCTCACGTTCGCCGTGGCTCGACCATGCGCCATGCGTCTCCATATCACCCTCGTCAATCACATAGAAGCCGTATTCGTCACACAGATGATAGAATTCCGGTGCATTCGGATAATGCGATGTGCGAATGGCGTTAATGTTGTGCTGCTTCATCAACTGCAAATCTCGCACCATCTGCTCACGTGAAGCCACATATCCGGTGTCGGGATAGCTGTCGTGACGGTTTACACCCTTTAGCTTGATAGGCTGTCCGTTGACGAGCAGCACATTGCCCTGTGCAGAGATCGTGCGAATCCCAATCGTGTCTACAATCCGCTCCTGCAAGGTGTCGAGCACGACCTGATACAAATACGGTTGCTCCGCATTCCAAAGCACAGGGTGATCTAGGGTCAGGCACAGTGTGTCATCGCAAGTTTCTCCCTGCGCGACAAGAGTGCCTGCTGCGTCCAGTATTTTAATAGATTTGCAAAGTGCTGTACCGCAATCTTCAAAACGGAAAGACAAGGTGGCACTGTCTTGTTGTATCGCTGTTTGCACCACATAATGGCGTACATGATGCTGCGGGCGTTTCAGCAGATATACATCACGGAATATGCCTGACATGCGGAACTTATCCTGCGCTTCCAGATAGGTTCCATCACACCATTTCAGAACGACGACGGCGATCTCGTTCTCCCCATCTCGTAAGAACGGGGTAACATCATATTCAGCAGTGGAATGGGATACCTGGCTGTATCCTACTAATGCACCGTTGAGATATACATAATGACAGGAATCTACACCTTCAAAGTTCAAATAAAATCGCATTTCCCCTGCAAGCTCCACCGAGAAGGTGCGCTTATAGATTCCGCACGGGTTGTCTTTGGGCACATAGGGCGGATTATAAGGAATCGGATAATCAAAATTCACATACTGATGCTTGTCGTACCCGTGCATTTGCCAGTTGGACGGAACGGGAAGGACGCCGTCCGAAACGCCTTCCAGGGAAGCTTCAGCATAGGAAGGGTAATATGCAAACTGCCAGCTGCCGTTTAAGAGCAATACACGCTCATTGTTTTGTTTCGATGAGGTGGTTACGCCCGGTGCACAGGGAATATAATAAGCCCGGTCAGGCATTGTGTTTACCCTAACGATCTGCAAATCCTGGTGATAGTTGTAATTCATATGATCTCTCCATTATCGTTTGATTTATAGAGTGACAGGATAGAATTGATCACTTTCGGAAGACGCTTTAGCTTGTAGACACACAAGCGCACTGCGGATGCCGTCTTTCAGCGGAGCTACAGATTCGGTAGTTCTGCCCTGAATCAGATGCACAAAATTGCGCATGAGTACAATATCACCGCCGCCATGACGCGAACCTTGATCACCAAGTCGCACGGTAGATACTTTGTCACTCATATGGTCAAATACTTTGATTTCATTCGTAACGAAATCGAACTCCACAGTGCCTTTGTAACCGTACAGCCTTGCGCCGCGTCGGCCAGCACCTTTGCGGGCAAAGAAGTTCTGCGAGTACATCACGTGCATGCCGCTCGCGTATCTCACAATCATGCTGCCGGAGTCTTCGTTTCCGGTATCTACCGCAAAGCTGCAATAATCGCTGCGCGGAGTGTCATTGCGCAGATTCACGATATTGTAAGTGCTGTCCATACAGGTTTCCCATTTGTCGCATTCGCTGCAGCGCAGACCGGCTGGCATGTCGCCTTTGTAAATCTGCTTGGACTTCATCGCGCAAACGTTCACGGGCTCTTCACCCAACAGATAGTTGAGGACGTCGATATCATGCGTTGCCTTTTGCAGGAAGAGCCCCTTCGAAACAGACTCATCGCGGTACCAGTCATGGAAATAGACATAGCCATAGGTTACATCGTTGAACGCCTGCACATGCTCCACCTTGCCGATCGTGCCAGCATCCAGGATACGCTTTACTTCCTGCACCACCGGTGTGACGCGCAGCGGGAAAGAAACAACCGTAGGAGCCGTTGCTTTCGCTTCGCACTCCGCTAGCGTTCTCAGATCCTCCATCGTAGTAGCTACCGGCTTTTCCAAGAACAGCGGCAGATTGCGATCCAGCACCTTCTGAGCGAAATAAGTATGCGTGTTGCAGTTCGTGCCCACGATCACGCCGTCCAGCTTCTCGTTGTCCAGCATGTCGTCAGCATCCGTATAAAAGGTAATGGTATCTGGATTCATCTCACAGCTGCGCATAAGTCCGTCGATTTTATCGATTTCCATGTGATGCATCATTTCTTTCGAGCCGTCTTTCTTCATTAAAGCCCGCACGCGCTCGTGGTTGGGATCTGCTACTGCTTTGATGCGAACTTCATCAGGCAGCGCGAACAGATCATCCATCAGCATGTCGATCCGCACGCCGTATCCAATAACACCAATATTCAACATGAGGAAAACCTCCCGTTATTTAATGAGTTCAAACTGTACACGCTCTCCGGCTGAAAGGGGGACAGTTTTCATACTTCCAAAGTAGTTATGCGTTACGCGCTGAGCTTCCGTGCGTTCGTCCGCAAGCAGCGTAACCACCGTACTGTATGCTGTAGGGTTGTACATTTCCAGGCACACAGAGTCCGGATTCCACTGTGTAACCAAGCATTCCACATGGTCATATACCTGCAAGGTGCGGCTTGCGAAATCCACATATACACCGGGTACTTCCACATATGTGAGCAGCATAGAAACTTCCGGCCAGTTGGAGCCATAGAGGAATTCTCCAACTGTTTCTTTGCCTTCCCAGTCGCTTGTTTGCACACGCTCGTTCATATAGCCCGCAGGCAAATATTTTTTCTCGAGCGTAAGCTCCGGATCTTCCGCCAGCGATACATACTGCGGCAAGCTGTGTGCAATAGCATGCAGCTCATGCAGATATTTGGTATTGCCTGTAAAGCGGTACAGCTTGAGAAGACTGTTGCCTGAAAGTGTGCAAATACCAGGTGCAGAGTGCTTGTTCTGTGCGTTGGCAAACACTGTACCGCTGCTGTGCACACCGCGCTGTGCTGCTGTACTGTGAGCAGGGAACACAAAGTCGTAGCTCATGACCCACGTCATGGCAATCTCGCAGGTATATTCTGCATAAGACAGCCAGATGCTCTTGCGTGTCGTTTCATACAGCTGCACATAGCTTTCCAGCATGGCGAAAGCCGCTTCGCTATCCGGTGCTTGACAGATCTCCCCAGGGCAGCCGTTCAGCATCCCTTTTTTGACATAGTTGTGGTAATAATACTCCCCGAGCTGCTCTGCAACATCGCGATATTCCGTACTCTGGAAATAGTCGCTTGCCAGCGCCAGCGCGCCTACAGCCATACATGCTCCAGCTGAATTGCCTACTACGATTTCTTCTGTGGCCATATCCATAAACTGTCCGATCTGACCGTACTTATGGAACAGCCGTACGAATGCATCGCAAAGCGCCCTTACAGGCTGCTCGAACTCTATCGTGGAATGGTGGTTATCCGAAAGCCAAAATAGCTGCTTCAGCACGAAATAAAGCAAATCGGCATCTTTTCGAACCAACAAAATGGTTTCAGGATTACTGTCGCCACCGTCACCATAAAATTTTCCGTTTCCATACATGCCGTACACCCATCCGCTTGGATGCTGCAGGCGCGAAAATATAAAGCGGAGCGTAGACAGCGCGCGCTGCCGTGCTTCAGATGAATCTTCTATCAACAGCGGGTAGCTGTTGATGCCTCCGCCAATCCAGCCCGCCTGCCAACACTGCTGATGTATGCTCCAGACGGTTCCTACTGAGTAATACCCTTCTTCCGTGAAGTTTTCCTTCTGGTACTTATCCTTGATGCTGGTATATGCCTTATAAAATGGTACGTTATAAAAATGCTTAGGAGCTTCTAATGTTGTCTTGGAGCTGTTTACTAGCTTGAAAAAGTCCGGCAAAGATATGTGCTGCCAGTGAAAGACACAGACAGTCAGAGTTAGGGATTGTCCTTGTTTAAAATAAGCTCCGGTATCTTGTGAAGGAGCAGTAACGTCTGGACGAAAGCCATGACCATCGTTCTGATCCCCGAAAAAATATTGTGTAGTCTCGCGTACGCCTGGAACGGAAAGAACAAAAGATGCTTGGCCATCAGCTTGATTCTCATCTACGGTAAAGCCTGTATAATAACCACCGCATTGGTGCTCTCCCAATAGAACAGAACCGGATTGGCGGTTATAATCATAGAACCCGCTTAAAGGCGATGCCATATCACCAGAAAGTAAAGAAATTTGCGATTGCATATTCTCTATATCCAGATGAGGAATGCTGGTAATGACTTCGACATCGGCAAATTGGCTGTTCCGTGGAGGCTCATAATAAGGCGGGTATTGGAGAGGTAGGCTTACAAAACGATTGCCATTATAAACCGCACCGGGCATCAATACATAGTTGCCTTTTTCCCATTGCTCCGTTTCCATCGAAAATGAAAAATTCATCGGATCGGTAGTATCTTCATGAAATGACAAGGTAATATCCAATCGTTGTCCATGCTTCAGTGGGTGCGTGGTCATCGAAGCACTGCATGGGTACTTTGAAAAAGTATATGACTTGTCTTCCAGATCCACATAGACCTTCTCACAGTCTACTACTTCACTGCCTGTGAAAGATTTACACATAAGAGAATAGCGCATATCGGGTTCCTCTCTTTTTGGCTTATTAAAAAACGAAATCCGGTGTAGCTATAAAGAAATACACCGGATTTCACAAAGGAGCGCGAAATTATTTGCTTGCTTTCCAGGCGTCATATTGAGCCTGCTTTTCTTTGATGATGTCGTCTACGCCGGCAGTTTTCAGGCGCTTCTGTAATTCAGGCACTGCTTTAGCAGGATCTACAGAACCGGAGCTGAGCGCCGGAATCAATTCCGTAGTAACCGCAGAGCAGTTCGCAATCTGAGTCTTCACAGGAGTCGGGTCGAATACGAAGCCCGTTACTGGTGAAATTTCTGCTGTTTTGTCAGCTTCCAAGACAATTTTTTGGGTCTCTTTTTGAGTTTCACCATCTTTGTTCTTGTCATAGTTAGCACGGTTGAAGTCAGGGCTGTAAGATTGACCAATCTGCCATTCGTTAAAGTTGAAATTGTATTTGCCTTCAATCATAGTGAACTTGCCATTTTCGTCGTACTTGTAGTCAACGCCTTCTTCACCAAGCGAAATCAGTTTGTACAGCTCATCGTTGGTGTTGAGCAGTTCAACTAACTGCAACGCTTTTTCAATGTGTTTGGATTCGGAATTGATTGCAATAGCTGCAGTAGAAGCAGCACCTGCAGGAATCATTGTGCGAGTCGTAGAAACGGTTACTGCAGGAGCATTGCCTGCGCTCTTCGTCATAGACATATTGCTGGCGTCTGGATTACCAGGATGATCAATGCTGTCAGGCCAGCTTCCCGTTTTCTCAGCGACAAATTTGGCTGCTTTACGGTCAGGAGAAGTATCTTTTACCGTTGCGCCATCCTTGCGGACATAACCTTTTTCGAACCAGTCGCGCATAATTTCAGTGTACTTCGTAAATTCTTCTGTCTCAAACTGGTTGATAACGGTGTCTGGATGATCAAGGTTAATCCAGCCAGGGATGCTCGTATCACCTACGGCTTCCATGTTCCATATCAATGGATTGCCGGCATATAAGCTTGAGCTTTCAAGGGAGCTGGTTTCAAACCCGATCATATCTTTGTGTTTTGCCAGAGAATCGCCAAGGAAAGGCCCCATCTTTTCGAGTACCTCGATTGTAGGTTTGCCTTTTAAGGATTTCCAGTCAAATCCAGTTTCCTCTACAAGATCTGAACGGAATTTGAAGCCCTCTCGTTTAGCTGTGCCCCACTGTTGATAGTTTACGAGTGCATAGATCTTGCCATCTACTTTAACTCCTTCCCACAGTCCTTCAGGAATACGAGCATAAGTTTGCGGTGCATATTTAGGAATGAGATCAGTCAAGTCGGCATAAGCGCCTTTGGCGGCGTTTTCAAAGAAGTTAATGCCACCCCAGTTAGCAGTGAAGCTGAGATCCCAGTCGTCGCCGGAATTGATCATCAGATTCATCTTGTCAGCATATGTACTGCTGTCTACAAGAACCAGATTCAGCTTTGCATTTATTTCTTTGCCAATGATCTCGTTAGCTTTCTGCATGACGCGGTCGAAGTCATTTACAGGGCTGTTCATCATGTAGAATTTGAGCTCAACCATCTCTTCTTTAGTAGAAGCAGTATCCCCAGTCTTAGCAGGTTCGCCGGAAGAGCTGTTTGAGCTTGCGTCTTTCTCTCCACCACAGCCGGTCAGCAGCATGGTAGACAGCATCATTACGGATAACAGGATCGAAAACATTTTTTTCATAGTCGTTCCTCCTGAAATTTATTTAATCTCCCAGTGATTGCGGGGGAAATTACTCTTTTACAGCGCCAATGGTCAAGCCTTTTTCAAAGTATTTCTGCAGTAAAGGATACAGCAGAATAATCGGACCGATGGCGAGTACGCACGTTGCCATGCGCGCGCCTTCACTAGGCAGCATACCAAGAGCGGCCTCCATTGACTGTGAAGCTTGTGCGTTTGCCTGCAAATATCCAATATTGTTCATTAAGGATTGGAGCAGATATTGCAGGGTGCGCAGTTTTGGTGATTCGATGTACAAGGATGCGGTCATCCAGTCATTCCAGTATGCAATAGCTACAAACAAACCGATGGTAGCGAGTGCTGGTTTGGAAAGCGGAAGTGCAATCTTGAAAAATGTACGGATTTCGCCCGAGCCATCAATACGCGCTGACTCAATTAATGAGTTCGGAATCGTGCGGAAGAAGTTCTTCATAATCAGCACGTTAACCGTCGAGACCAGGAAGACGATAATCAGTACCCAGATTGTATCCTTCAGATGCAGGACGCGCGTCAGCAAGATGTACTGCGGAACAAGACCGCCGTTGAACAGAACCGGAAGATACACAAAGAAAGTAAGCGCTTTGCGGTGAGTCACTTCGGGACGTGTCAACGAATACGACAGCATAGAAGTAATCAGCAAATGCAAGAATGTACCCACAACAGTAACAAAGATCGTAACTGCATATGCATTTAGAATAGAGGTTGCTCCGCTGAATACATACTGGTAAGCTGCTGTGCTGAACTCTTCGGGCCAGAAGTGATATCCGTCGAGCATCAGCGATTGCTCGCCAGTAAATGATATAGATACAACCAGCAGCAGCGGAACGATGCAGGCTAGGCTCAAGACAATGAACATGAGATGAATCATCATTTTTGAAAGATGCAGCTTTCTTAGAAGCATGTATTTCCCTCCCTAGTAGAAACGGATTTAAGTCTTTTTTCAAAGACAGCATCCGTTTCTGCAGATCGATCAGAAGGTGCACATTCTATCCTGTTTGATCGATTAAAATAGTGCACTGTCGGGATCCTTCTTTTTAATGATATAGTTAGAGATCAACACAAGGAAGAAACCAACGACCGCTTGATATAGACCAACTGCCGACGCCATGCCGTAGTCATTTACCTTTTTCAGTGAGCGGTATACAAGTGTGTCGATAACGTCTGTTGCTGGGTAAAGAGCACCCGCATCATTTGGAAGCGTGTAGAATCCGTTCCAGTCGCCTAGTCCGCCATTGAACAATTTACCAACCCATAGCAGTGAAAGAACAATTATTGTCGGTTTCAAGAGCGGCAATGTGATATGCTTAATTCGTTGCCAATTCGAAGCGCCGTCCAGTTGGGCAGCTTCATAGTAATCGGGGTTAATCCCAGCAATAGCCGCTACATACAGCACCGAATAGTAACCGACATTCTTCCATAGATAGGCAAGCGGCATGATGTAGCGCCAGTAATCCGGTTCACTGTACCAGTAAATCGCTTCTCCTCCGTTTGCGGTAATCATGTTATTGACAATACCACGGTCAACACTCAGCATGCTGAAGAGAATGTACTGGATGACTACCCATGAGAGAAAGGTTGGCAGCAGAATTGCACCTTTATAGGTAGCAGAGACCACCTTGTTTTTTACTCCACTTAATAGAATAGCCAGTGCCAATGCGCAAAGCGTAACGCTAACAGCTTCTAATACGTTGTAAAAGAGTGTATTGAAGGTAACCGTTCTCGCAGCATCGGACTTAAAGAAAAACTCAAAGTTTTTGAACAGCGGATCCATCCATGGACTTCCGAATATACCATCGCGTGGATTGTAATCCTTGAAGGCAATGATAACGCCGGACATCGGAATGTAAAATAAGATTGTAATGAAAATCAATCCAGGTGCCATCATCAAGTAGAAAGGTGCCTGACGGCGCGCGCTGTTCAATTTTCTGTGGGACTTTCTTTTTTGAGATGGTTGTGTAATCGCCTTCATTTCGTTCACCCCTTTCTGTACTTCGTTTGTACGTCTGCTCTCAGTGTAGTTAGGGGGATTTCTTTGCTCAACAACCAAATCTATTGTTCTGTTTGTTTTTCAACACAGAGCATCTCTAAAAACTAACACTTTCTACAAAGTGTTATAAATCGTTGAGGCATGATTTAATAATCATTATAATAAAAACTAGATTAATACTAGGAAGATATTACTAGGACTCGTATTATTAGGAGGTCGCAATGAAGCTCTCTAATCCAAAAACGCATCGTACGAGCTTTCTGCGTAAATCATTTATTTCTTTTTTAATTATCACGATCATTATTACGGTTTTACTTACGTTTTTTCTGACATTTACTTTCTTGCGGACTACAATTAAGATGACGAATCGGTATAACGACAAATTGATTGCGCAATCCAATTACAGTATTACCTATCTTGACGAAACCGCCAAAAAATTAGGTAATGCTCTTTATAGCGATAATCGGATCATCGAATTTTTAAACATGAATGAAAATAATGAACGTGCGGCTCTGTTAGCTAGCAAAGTAATTGACAAGCACTTTCTAACATTGAACAACATCGACAGTGTGTATCTTTACAATGCAGAGTTGGATGTGTTTTATTCCTCAAAGAGCGGTGAGCGTCGATCAGCATCTGCCTTTTCGGATCAGGCGATTGCCAAGCTGATAACAGACAAAGATTTTGTAGCTGAGTATCGCGGCCGTCCCATTGTGGCATCTGTAGATGAAGCAACACAATCGGCAAATGTATGCTCCTACATCTTGTTTGAGCCTGGCGCCACTGAGGCTGGTTTAAAAAATGCCATTGTTGTCAACATTCAAACGAAAGCGCTTACGGACTCTATCCAAGCCATCAATGGTCATAATCCTGTGCCGGATACGTCTTTCTTGGTAGTTGACACAAACGGTTCTATTTTAAGTATGGTGCTCTCACCGGAGTTCGGCCATGATATGAGTGAAGTGCGCGCACTAGCCCAGAAAGCACAGGAGCTGGACGGCAGCAGCAATCAGGTGCAAAAAATTGACGGAGTCAGTTACCTTGTTTCGAGCAGTAAAAGTAATGCGAACAACTGGTACATCATGGGTGTCACACCCGTTAAACGAATTTTCAAAGATGTATTTATTGCCGCGATCGTTGCTACAGGTATAGTAATAGCTGTATTCATTCTTAGTGCAGTAATCTGTCTGTTCCTAGCGCGCAGGCTAAACAGCCCTATTCAAGCCATGACGAAAATTATTAACGGGGAAACTCCCGAAAAAAGCGATGCACTTGTAGCTGAAACGGAAGAATTCCAAGTTATTCTGTCTGTATTCGAATCGATGAAGGAGCAGAATTTACAGCTCGATCAACTCATGCGCGAAACAGGCTATGCTGCCAAACGAGATTTTCTAAATGCGCTGTTAAGCGAAAGTACAACATACTCTACGAAAACTGTACAGGAGAAACTGCATGACCTGCAGCTCGATTATATCGTCTCCAATCAGCTGTGTATGTGCCTGTTTAAAATTGATAATTACCGTCAGTTTACGTCCCAAAATAGTCAGAAGGAACGTTGGGCATTGCGTTACGCGATTGTAAATATCGCAACAGAGATTGCTGAGAACTATGGAAAATGCGAAATTTTCAGCTGTGATTCTGATAAATTTGTGATGCTTATGGACTGTGACAACGTATCGCAATATAAAGTGCTCCAGGATAAAGTGGAACGTTTCTTACGCGAAATACAAGGGAATACGCAAAAGTATCTTCATATCTCGCTGTCTATGGCGTACAGCACGATGTTTCAGGGGCTGCAACATTTGCCTAGTATGTATAACAACATGAAGGGCTCTATTCTGTTGAAAATGCGCTATGGCCATGGCTGCATCATCACTCCTTACATGATGGATGACATGAATACCGATGAATTCCACGTTTCCGTCAAGAAGGAAGAACAGCTGATCGAACAAGTGCTGGAAGGTGACTATGAAGGAGCCAGTGCGATCTATCAGTCTATCAGCAAACAACTGTATCAATATAATTACAATGAGGTTTTGTTCTGCATTGTACATTTGATCTACCGAATCTATTCTGGTGTGCTCAGTAAGATGCCGGCCATTAAGGACAATCAGGATCTAACGCTGCAGGAGTTCTTGTTAGATATCAAGCATGCAGAAGTGGGTGCAGATATTGATGTTTTGATGAATGCATTCTTGCAGAAGCTCAGCAATGAGGCAACAGCGATCAAAAATACATCCAATAGTAACGACCATCTGATGCAGCGCATTATTGGAATGGTGGAACAGGATTATTCCAACACGGAACTGTGCCTCAGTTCCATTGCCGAGAAATTGCGTCTGTCATCGAACTATGTCGGCCATTTGTTCAAAGCTGCATACGGGAAGTCGATTGCACAATACATATTTGACTTCCGCATGCAGAAGCTGGACGAATACATGCGCAGCTCCAAAATGCCCTTAACGACCATTATCGAAAAGGTTGGTCTTGAAAAGAACAATTATTTTTACACGCGTTTTAAGAAGCATTTTGGCATGTCTCTCAGTGAGTACAAGCTGCAGCTTGGACAAGAAATCGATGGTGATTAACTGTAAGAGACAATCCTAAACGATCATATGGATTACTAGAAAAGAGGCTCCGCGATTCATCCTGTAGTGATGGAATCTGCGAAGCCTCTTTCTTCATCTCGAATATCGCACAAAACACATGAAATTAGAGATTGTATTAAAAATAGGAGTTACAAAGCACCTTTTAAAATATAGAAGTAGCAGAAAACATCAAAAACTACGGATTTTGAGATTGCTGGCTTGTGATCAGCTCGGCTACAATGCAAGTGACTTCTTCCTTACAAACTACAGCAAAGGAGATGAGATATGGAAAACTAACTTCGATTGAAGAAATTGAAAGCGCTTAAGGGACAGAGATTACGATGGGAGGAAATAGTATGAGTAAACGAAGTATACCGATAATACTTGCAGTAATACTTTGTATAGCAATATTTCCTGCAAATAGTCTAGCAGCTTCTGCGAACCTAAAAGCAACTTATAATGATGGTGTTGTTGCTTTCGATGGTTCAGGATATGAAGTGAACCATGACTATTTGGTAAGAGTAGTTGATAACGTAAATAAAACCCTGAAAGCAATGGGACAAGTTCAGACGAATGCTAATGGAACGATTACAGGTTCGATCACAACTGGCGCTTTAGACAAAGTAAAAGAACACATCGTTTATGTGAATAAAATGGATGGTTCATTGGTTTCATCAGTACCTTTGACAGGAAAGAATGAGCCAACACTTCCAGGACCAGATCCCAAGCCGGATCCAACCCCTACTCCAGACACAGAGCCTACAGTCAAAGATGGTCGCGTATCTTACGATAAGGTGAAGCCTGACAAGGATGGAATTGTAAAAGTAGAGGTTAAAGATGAGTATGTAGATTCAGCCATTAAAAGTGCTGCAACAGATGAACGTGGAGTAAAGCAAATCACAATCCAAATAGGAACTATAGGAAATGCGAAGCAAAATAGGATCACGATTCCTGTAGGAAAGATAGCAGCTAAGTCAGAAAAGATCGATGTCACAGTGAATACTGGCTTTGGTGATGTTGTTTTAACAAATGAAGCGATTGAATCCTTAGCCAAGGATATCAATAGTAAAGTAACTATCGTAATAAGCCCAATCGATAAGAGCAGCCTTACATCAATTGCAAGCGAAACGATAGGCAACAGAGCAGGTGTTCATGTATCTATCTTACAAGAAGGCAAGCCAGTAGATGCTGATATCAAGATCGCTATGGACTATAAGCCTGTAGGAAACGAATTAGCGGATTATGAACATATCGTTGTGTATAAAGTAGCCAAGGATGGTAGCTTGGTCATCGTCTCGAATGGCAGATATAACAAAGAAACTGGAAAAGTTACTGTTGATGGTGAGGCTAATGGAACATATGCGGTAGGTTTCGTAAAGAAAACCTTCGAAGACACCTCCAAGCATAAATGGGCTGAAAAACAGATCTCCGTACTTGCCTCGAAAGGCATCATAGGTGGAACGAGCAATACAACCTTTTCTCCTGAGAAAAATATTACTAGAGCCGACTTTTTGAAGTTATTAGTAGATACTTTAGGGCTTCAAGCTGACATCAATGGAAACTTTGATGATGTAGCAGAGAATGCCTATTACTATAACGAAGTGGCTATAGCAAAGGCTCTAGGCATAGTATCTGGTCAAGGAGCCAATCAATTCAACCCCACAGCAGAAGTTAGCAGACAAGATATGATGGTCATGGTAGATAAAGCGCTTCATGCGGCGGGTAAACCAGGTGCAGAAGGAAGCAAAGAGGACCTTCAAAAATATAAAGATGCCGATAAGATCGCGAAATATGCGCTGGACAGCGTGGCATCATTAACTAAAGAGGGTATTGTGCAAGGAAATGTTAGCGGTATCAATCCAACTGGTAAGACAACAAGAGCTGAGGCTGCCGTCATATTGCATAAGCTATATAATAGGTAACCCCTATTCATATCGTAAGCATTATCAAAATTGAATGAGAAAGGATCGATAACATTATGGCCAAAAAAAGATTCTTTAGCTTCATGCTTGCATTATGTATGGGTTGTTCTTCATTATTTGGCCCTGCCTTTAATGTTCAAGCAGCAGCAGGGGAAGAAGTAAATTCAATTAACCGAATACAAGCGCAGTTCTTTGTTTCACCAGGTGGAAATGATGAAAATGATGGTTCATATGATAAGCCATTTGCAACGGTGCAAGCTGCAAGAGATGCAGTTCGAAAGATTAATCAGGACATGACAGGTGATATTTACGTCTTTATCGCAAAAGGAAAATATTATCTGGATGAAACCATTACTTTCGATGAAAGAGACTCTGGTACGAATGGCTACAATATCATCTATCGAAATTTAGATGACTTGGCTAGTGCTGAGATTATCGGCGGTAAGGTCGTTAACACACCGTGGCAACTAGTTGAGAGAACCGGTGCTGATGCTGACTTGCCAGCTGCAGCTGCAGGTAAAGTTTATAAAACTCACGTTGGTACGGATGTTATTTTTGATACTCTCTATGTGAATGATCGACGCGCTACGTTAGCACGTACTCAGAATTTAGAGAAGTATAAAGATTTCCCATCGGCCCTGACTCCTTACATGAGAAGTGCTGGCGGCGGAATCGGTGACTTGATCTATAGAGATGGTGATCTGGATCAAGAATCTATAAACGGTATGGTAAATGCCCAACAGCGTGGAGACTTGGATGCCTCGGTGTATATGTGGGACGGCGGATACTGGGATTGGATGACGGATACGATACCGGTGTCTGCTATTGACACTGCAAAGCGTCAGCTTGTGTACAAAACAGTTTCAGGAAAACCAGAAATGTATAGACCTAAATATCAAACAGGTAAAGATGCAAGATATTTTGTACAAGGAAATTTAGGCTTCTTGGATGTTCCAGGTGAATACTATTTCAATAAAACTACGGGTGACTTGTACTATTATCCTGAAGGGGATATGAACGATAACGAAGTTATCATTCCTACCGTCAAGGAAGTAATCCGAGTTGAAGGTTCAGCTAGGCATCGTATGGTTTCCAACATTGAATTCAGCGGCTTGCAATTAAAGGATACGAATACGACAGATTGGTATGCATATGGTTGGAACTGGGGAGATGCAGGGGCCGGTTTAGGCTTCTATCCTCCAGAAGCTGAGGGAAGTACTCAACCATCCTATGCTGAGCAAACCGAAAGAATAGAGTTCCAATATGGCGTAGTTACACTTAAAAATACTAAAAACATAACGATATCGAAAACACATATCAAAAATTCAGGCATGTTTGGTATCAATCTGTATCTAGCTAATGAAAATGCAACCATAAAGGATTGCCTTATTGAATATACAGGCCATGGAGGTATAAGCGTTGACGGTGGCTACCCTGGTGTGGCTGGAGACAATAACGGAGATGGCTATAGCAGAAATAATACCATAACCAACAGCATTATTCATGATATTGGTGAGCTTATTGGTCAGGCCTCAGGTATTACCATCCAACAGTCAAGCTATAATACGGTGTCTCATGTTGAGATCTACAATTCACCAAGAAGAGGAATCTTCTTAACGGCAGGACATAGCCGTAACCCTAATGTTGCATTCCCGAATGGTGATAAAGATTTCAATATCATGAGGGATATGTATACCCACCATAATAATATCGAGTATGTCTATCTGCATGATAGTCAACAGGATGGCGGAGATGACGGAGCGTTCTTTGCATGTTACTTATACAAGGGCTCAAAGAATTACAAACCGAACTACTTAAACCAAGTTCTTATTGATAACACAGGGCCAAACCCTACCATGACTGATTATGGACCTAATGATATGAACTTGGATATGGGAGCCTCAGGCATAGAGTTAAAGAATGTAAAAGCAACAAATCCTATGAATTTTAATATTGAAGTGAACACAATTCTTCAATATGGCGATGTCATCAAGTTTGATAATACGAATGTTAACTATGGAAAATTGGCAAATCATATTAAGGAATTTGACGACTCTAAGATGGAGTATGACAAGATCGGAGTGACTTCAGATTACCCTAAACAATACTTGACAGACCGAGATGTGATTACAGAGCCAGCGGATATTTACTTCAAAGAGAACTTTGAACATGGACTAGATGATTCGGTGTGGTCTACTCAAAACGGTCAAGCCAAGATTTCAACCGAATTCATGTCTGAAAGACCTATAAACGGTAAACAAAGTCTAGAACTGATGGATACAACTCGCGTATCCAAGAACTTCCCTGAAATGCTGAACAAAGTCGTTACAGTTAAGATGTTTGATAGACAGAACCTTAACTTGGCAGCGTACGATTCAGGGCATCAAAATTCAGCACGAGTTACATCCATGGCACGAGTTGATGATGGCGACCATATGATCGGTATGGGTTTGGATTATGCTACTACAGATAAATATGTAATTCAAATTGGAGATCAAAAGGAACCTACTAACATCCCTCGAACTTTTGGTTGGCATGAGTTGAAGTTTGACTATACATCAGGAATCGATGTAAAGCTGTACATTGATAATCAACTCGTTAAAACTTTACCTGCAGCGGGATTCGATTATATCTCGTTTGGTTCTGATCAGGGCAAAGGACAAGCTTTCTACGATGAGCTTTATGCGTTTGGCGGGAATCCAGCGACATTGCCAATCCCTCCATCCAATATACCAGCACCTCCGCCATATGACGGATCAGATGTGAATAAGCAGCAGCTTAAGCTGGATTTTGAAGATGGTCAAGTTCCTAATTTTATCAAAAAAGGTAGTGCACCGTCTGTAACAAGTGTTGTATATGAGACCGGAAATAACGTGTTAAAGGATGAGATTAGAGACGGCAATGATTTCTATGCGTTGAATGCCCCTTGGAATAATTACCTGGTCAATATGAAGTGGAAATTTGAAGGATGGGGTACAACGAATGTTCTTGATGGTGAATATGATAACTTTACTATTTATGTAATGGCAAATAATGAAGGTTTAGCTGCAGATAAAGCGCCGGTATCCTATCAAGTCGTTTATCGAAGAAATAAGAATGGAACCGATGGCTTTCCTGCTGGTACACCGTATTTTGAAATCATGAAACATACTACCGGTGGAGATTCTCCATTAGGTAAAGCAGGCGTTCCGAATGGATTTAATGCGAATGAGTGGCATAATCTGCAGATCCAAACCTTCGATGGCAAGATTGGTTTCGTATTGGATGGACAAAAATTGATATCTGTTGATGATGGTCAATTAAAAACAGGTGGAGTAGGCTTTGGAGGAATTAATTCCACTGTGTACCTGGATGATATTGAGATCATATCCAATCCTAAATATGTAGATTATGCGCCTGACCTCGGACTGGGCAATGCGGTATTAATCGGCGGCTTTAATCCTAATTACTATACTTATTATGCTACCGTAATCGATCCTACGCAGCCTATTACAATCAAGAAGCCTCATATCGTACTTGATGGCACAGAGATTAGATTACAGTTGAATGGTGAGGAAATTCTATTTGAAGGTGAGTATGCGACTATCTCACCGGATAGATTAGTCAAAGGGAAAAATACGTTAAAATTATCCGAAATTTCTTCAGCAGGAAGTAAAGATTATTTCATTTATATGAACAAGCACTATGTAATTACATCCATAGTAGGTATTGAGGATCATATCTCAACAACTGTTGATCATGCTCCAAGTCTACCAGCGGAGGTTCTTGTTCAATTTCATGATGGCACTTCTCAGATCGCTAAAGTGAACTGGGATACAGTGAATCCATCATTCTATAAAACTCCAGGCACATTTACAGTAACAGGTCAGCTTGTAGGTCTAAAAGGATCCGTTAGCGTAAATGTAATCGTAGATGGCATTACATCAATCGATAAATTAGGCCATGTTGCTACTGTTGCTGGCGCAGCGCCAGAATTGGCAACTACCGTTCCTGCACAATACCTAAGTGACACTAGAGAGCTCCCACTGACTTTCGCACAATTGGATTCTTCCTTATATGCACAAGAAGGAACGATTATCGCGGTTGGTACAGCAGAAGGATATGCAGGAGATATCTTGCAAGTCGTAGAGGTAAAGGCAAAAGATGATTCATCTGGTACAGAAAGCGGTTATACGCTTGCGATTGGCAATGAGACTGCAGGCGGAGCGGGCTATACTCGCAATATTACGATTGGTGGAGATCATGCAGATAACCTAAAGGGTAAGTATCTCGCAGTTCAATTTACGGAAGGAACTGGAGCAAAGGCTAAGGTATCTGTTGTGATGATAGCGCCACAAGGTAATACGGTTTCTATATCCTATCAGAAGCCAGGTACTAGCATTGAAGCTTGGTTAACTAGCGGAATGCCAAACCTAGTAGGAGAGAACATTGGCGTTAAAGTATTTGCACATGACAAGACTAGTAAATAAGTCATGAACTAAAAAGCTTAAAAAGTGAAGTCTGTACCATGTATATGGGTATAGATTTCACTTTTTGGGCGATCAGCTTTGAATAGGCAAAGATCATAAAGGAAGGGATATAAATCATGAACAAATCAAAGACGGGATATGTAATTCCCCATACACACTGGGACCGAGAATGGCGTTACCCTATATGGGAAAATAGATTATACCTTGTAAAGCTAATGGACGAATTAATCGAGACCTTAGAGAATAACCCGGATTATAAAACATTTCTTCTAGACGGACAGGTTATTGCTATTCTGGACTATTTGCAGGTGAGACCAGAAAACAGAGATAAACTTGTTACCTTTATTAAGGAAGGAAGAATTGATGTAGGGCCATGGTACACCTTGCCGGACTTATATCCGATCAGCGGGGAATCCATAGTACGCAATCTTCTCAAAGGAAGAAGAGAGGCAGACAAGCTAGGAAATTGTTTAGATATTGGTTATGAGTCCTTCGGATGGGGACAGCCATCGCAGCTTCCGCAGATCTATAAGGGCTTTGGAATCGATACGGTCATCATCTCCAAGAATGTAGACAAGAAGAGAGCTCCGAACTGTGAATTCAAGTGGACAGGCGTGGATGGGACAAGCGTATTTGCCACAAGATTAGGCGATGATGCCAGAGCCAACTTCTTTATGAATGCCTATATTCATACTATGAATGGTGTGGACTACAAGTCGGATGGTTACAATTACGCCATGGGGAACTATGGTCAAGTGTATCATCAGGCTGACAGCGAGAACTATATTCAGGATTATTTTAAGATTGAGGACACAGAAAGAATACATCCAGAGGTTATAAAGGAAGCAGTTACTAAGGCGTGGGATGGTATGAAGGACACTCTTATGCCGGATGATCGAGCGATGATGGACGGTACGGATTCAACAACTGCTCAGCCTCAACTGATGAATCTGATCGAAGCTATTAATGAGCAATTTGACGACATCCATTTCAAGAGCTCCTCATTAAAGGAATATGTTGATCTTCTCAAAGAAAAGCTCACGTTGGATGAGTTGAAAGAGATCATTGGTGAATTGAGAGATGGACCGACTACCTCTCTATCCGGAAATGCTCTAATGACAAGACCGCATATCAAAACATTGAATAAAAAGGTTCAGAACAGCTTGTTTAATCAGGCAGAGCCATTATCAGTGGCCAATATGATGGTAGGCGGCAAGTATGATGAGGCATTCTTGCAGATCGCTTTAGATTACATGTTATTGTCCCATGCGCATGACTCCATCAACGGAGTAACCCAGGATAAAACAGTAGATGATGTACTCTATCGATTAAATCAAGCTCTGGAAATCTCGAATTCCATATACAATCAAAGCTGTCAGAATATTATCCGCCATATGGATCTGTCGCAGTATAACAGCGATGATATATTACTGGTGGTGTACAACCCATATGCTAAGCCTAGAAATGAAATGATAAAGGCATATATCGATACTCCGCAAGATCAAAATGTATGGGAGTTTGACATGGTGGACTGCGATGGGAATATATGTGATATTCAGCACATATCCAGAACAGAGGTAACATCACCAGTTGTACACCTGCAGACTCGACCGTTTCCTTATTACGCCGACCGTCACTGTGTAGTATTTGATACTGGAGAAATACCAGCGGGCGGCTATAAGGTATATAAGCTGATTAACAAAGTGGAGTTTAATAGAAGAACAGAATTCTGGGCTAAGACTAGAACAACGAATGGTAAAGAAATAGCTGTATCTTCTACATGTATGCAAAATAAGTACTTTAAGGTTGAGGTTAATCCGAACGGAACCATTTCAATATTAGATAAGGAAAGCGGTAACTGCTACGATAATCTCAATTACTTTGAAAGTACGGGAGATGTCGGCGATTATTGGATGTACTATCCTCCATATCATAATAGAACCTACAACAGCAAAGGCTGTAATGCCAGCATTTTCTTAATGGAGAATGGCAATCTCGCAGCGACTATTGGGGTTAAGCTGACCATGGAATTACCGAAATACGCCTATCGACCAGACAACTATTTAAGAGGTAAGAGTGAGCGATCAGAACTTACTGAACAACTGACAATCACGACTTACTATACCTTAAAGAAAGATGCTAAAACAGTAGAAGTTAAGGTTGAAGTAGATAACAACTGTAAAGACCATCGCATGAGTGTTTTATTTGATACCGAGATCCAGACCGCAGTTGTCAATGCACAAGGCCACTTTACAGTAGACAACCGAGACGTTACGCCACTGAAGGATGACAAAGGTTACTACTATAACGAACTAATCACTCAGCCATTACAGAACTTTGTGTCCATAGCGGATGATTATAAAGGCTTTGGCCTTATTACAGATTGCTTGGGAGAATACAGCGTATCACAGGGTTGTGAGCACACAGACGGTGGAAATGGAACGCTATCTATGACACTGTTTAGAGCTGTCAAAAATATTATCTGTACAGAGTGGAGAAGCGCAGGGGTATTCCCTGATCAAGAGGGTGGACAATTGCAGCAAAAGCTGGTGTACAACTATGCCATCTGCCCGATGTATTCAAGCTGGGAAAACAGCGATATTTGTGAAATGGCGGACTGCTTCAATATTCCGTTGAAGCCGGTTCAGACTTGTATACCTGCTGCGCCAATTGAGAAATCCGAAGGAATGCTGCCGCTAAAACATAGCTTCTATCAGGTAACAGGTAAGTTAAGCGTATCCTGCATGAAGAAGGCAGAGGATAGCAATAGCGTCATTGTACGTATATTCAATCCATACCCTACAGAGCAGAGTGGAAGACTTACATTTGGATGTGATGTGCACAAAGTGTGCATGACGAATCTCAATGAGGAAGAAGCGGCAGATTCACAATTGAAAGTTACCGATAACGCTGCAGAACTCACGATAGAATCGAATAAGATCGTAACTCTGAAGCTAGATCTAGCGTGAAGTTTAACTAACTGATCAGTGGAAAGGAAATGACCATGCTGCAATCATATAATATGAAAGATGAATTAATGGGGTATACCAGTCTGGAAACAGGCGGAGATGGTTTATTTCAACTTGGCAAAGACGGAGTTCAAGACATATTAACTCCACTTGATAAAAAAGTAGAATTTATACTATTTGAAGACAAAACCTTATGTTATGTGAAATCGGCAATGGGCTACCCGGCCATCTATCCAGTCATTAAACCAAAGTATGAAGGAAACGCTAAGGCAATCCTAATGGACTTGGACGGTACAAGTGTGCATAGCGAAAGCTTTTGGATGTGGATTATCGAACAGACGGTGGCAAGGCTTACGAAAAATAATCAATTTACATTAGAAGCTTGTGATGAACCGCATGTTTCGGGGCATTCGGTATCTGAGCATCTGCAATACTGCATAGACAAATATTGCCCGGATCAGACGGTAGAAGAGGCAAGAAAGCACTACTTTGCCATAACCGAATATGAAATGAATGAGATCCTGCACGGCAGAGGCAAGACGGATGCATTTACGCCGGCTCCAGGATTAAAAGATTTCTTATACGAGCTGAAGGCCAAAAATATTAAAATAGGTTTAGTAACTTCAGGTTTATATAATAAAGCAATGCCTGAGATTATCTCTGCCTTCAAAACGCTGGGGATGGGAGATCCGCTGGATTTCTATGACGCCATCATAACAGCGGGGCAATCATTGATTAAGGGACAAGCTGGAACAATGGGAGAGCTGGCGCCAAAGCCACATCCATGGTTATATTCGGAGACGGCAAGAGTAGGACTTGGGTTAACGGATGAAGACAAGGGACATGTATTGGGCTTTGAAGATTCATCTGCCGGTGTTGTCTCGATCCGGTTGGCTGGGTTTTCAGCTATTGGCATAAATGGAGGAAACATCAGAAAGAGTGGCGTACAATCGTTATGTTTAAAGGAATATGATAATCTTTGTGATGCACTGCCATTAATCTTATCGTAGTAAATAGGAAAAGAGGTTGTCCCATCAGTAAGAACTTTACTGTTGAGACAACCTCTTTAGTATTATGAAGCTGTATTACCTTCTTGATGCGCGAACTGACTGTTATAGAGCTTCTCGTAGAAGCCGCCCAGCTCCATCAGTTCTTCATGAGTTCCTTGCTCCGCAATGGTACCCTTGTTCATGACTAAGATGAGGTCAGCGCTGCGGATGGTGGATAAGCGATGCGCAATGACGAAGCTCGTGCGACCTTGCATAATGTTCTGCATCGCCTTCTGCAGCATTAGCTCAAGACGCGTATCAATGGAACTGGTGGCTTCATCCAGAATGAGGATAGCTGGATCGGACAGCACAGCTCTCGCAATCGTCAGCAGCTGCTTCTCGCCTTGTGAGATATTAGAAGCTTCTTCGTTCAGCTTCATATTATAGCCGTCTGGCAGAGTCTTAATAAAATGATGCACGTTCGCGACCTTAGCCGCGGCAATAATCTCATCTTGAGTCGCTCCATCGCGTCCGTAGCGGAGATTCTCATTAATGGTGCCGCTGAACAGCCAGGTATCCTGAAGCACCATAGCGAACATACTCCGCAGATCCTCGCGCTTCATATCGCGAATGTCTACCCCATCAATCTTGATGGAGCCATCCGTTACATCATAGAAGCGCATGAGCAGATTAATAAGCGTCGTCTTGCCGACTCCTGTCGGGCCGACAATGGCCACCATTTGTCCGCTCTTTACTTCAGCGTTTAATTGATCGATAAGGATCTTATCTTCACTATAACCAAATTTCACATTTTCAAAGGAAACATTCCCACGAACCTGCTTAACCTTCTTACTATCCGCCGCATCTGGAACCTCTTCTGCCTCATCCAGGAATTCAAATACCCGAGTGATGGCCGCGTAGGCGGACTGCATGGAGGAGGACAATTGAGTCACTTGAGATAGGGGCTGATTCACCTGCCACACATAACGGATAAAGGCCTGTAAGTTACCTACCGTAATGACGCCGCTGATCGCATTGATCGCTCCCACGACGGCGATGATGCCGATTCCGAGATAAGTGACGAATGCAACGAGCGGAGACATCAGACCCGACATGAACTGCGCTTTGAAGCCATTTTCACATAAATCCTGATTCACAGCTTTGAATTCTGCAATAGAGTCTTCTTGCTTTCCATACAGCTTGATTTCATTAAAGCCTGTATATTTCTCCTGCACGGTACCGTTAAGCTTGCCAAGCGCATTCTGCTGATTCTGGAACAGCTTCTGCGATTTCTTCACAATGAATTGGGAGATCAAGATGCTGATCGGAATGATGAATACAGCTATAACCGCCATCAACGGATTAATGATAAACATCATCGTAATGGCAAATGACAGCATTAGAACCGCATTTATAATCTGGGCTAAGCTCTGCTGCAGCGCATTGGATATCGTATCTACATCATTGGAAATGCGGCTTAGAATATCACCAACCGGATGTTTATCGAAGTAGCTGATCGGCAGCTTGCTGATCTTCTTCTCTACTGCATTTCTCAGATCAAACATGGCATTCTGGATCGCATTGGTCAGGAAAAAGTTGTAGGCGATTGCCCCTCCAGCGTTAGCTGCATAGATGATGGCCAGCACTCCAATAATTCCGAGAATGAATGTAAAATCTACCCCTGCGCCCTCAATTCCATCCGTCATTGCTTTAACATCTGCTGAGAGCTGTGTTGTAATCTTACCTTCTATGATTGGAGCAAGAGCAGTTAGTACAGCTACGATAACGATGAGCAATAGTGCAGCAAGGAGTGGCAGCCAATAAGGCTTCAAATAGCGAGCTAGTCGTCTGATGTATGCATTCTGCTTCTTGTTAGCTCTCATATGCTTAACTCCTCCTTGGTTAACTGGGATGAAGCAATCTCATAATAGATGCTGCAGCTCTTGAGAAGCTCCTGATGAGTGCCGATGCCCACAATCTCGCCTTCATTCAAGACAATGATGCGGGTTGCCTCCAGGATGGAACTTACCCGTTGAGCGACGATTAATGTGATGGCATCTTGCGTCTCTTCCTTGAGCTGCTCGCGCAGCAGTGCATCCGTCTTGAAATCAAGTGCCGAGAAGCTGTCATCGAAGATATAGATTTCAGGCTTCCGCACCACAGCTCGTGCAATGGAAAGTCGCTGCTTCTGCCCGCCAGATACGTTGGCTCCTCCTTCGCTAATCGGTTCATCAAATTGATGAGGCTTCTTAGCAATAAATTCATAGGCTTGTGCGACCTTAGCTGAATGTTCAAGCTCATTCATATCGGCGTCATGCTTGCCGAACTTGATATTTTCACCGATGCTGCCTGAGAACAAAAAGGTCTTTTGTGGGATGAAGCCTATTTTTTCTCGTAATGCTTTGAGATCATATTCCCTGATATCTACGCCATTAATTCGGATGGAACCTGTCGTTACATCATAGAATCGAGGAATTAAGTTGATCAACGTGCTCTTGCCGCTTCCTGTACTTCCGATGAAAGCAATCGTTTCACCCGTTTTTGCCGTAAAGGAGATATCCTTCAAGACAGGAACTTCGCCATTCGGATAGTGAAAGCTTACTTGATCGAATTCAATGAGTCCGCGCTCATTTGTATCTTGAATACCGTTCACTGGATTCGCAATAGATGAAGGTTCCACTAATACCTCATGAATACGGTTCGCAGACACCTGTGCACGCGGGTACATCACAAATACAAATGAGAACAGCATGATGGAGAACATCGCGTGAAATGTATACTCCAGGAATGCCACGAGCTGACCGACCTTCAAATCACCCATATCGATCAAGTTGCTGGAGATCCAGAATATAAACAGTACGGCAATATTCAGCAGTAAGAAGAAAATAGGCTGTGTGACGGACATCAGCTTGAACAGCTTCTTGGAGTTGCTGGCAAATTGGGCGTTCGTTTCTTCAAATCGCTGCTCTTCATAGCGTTCCTTGCGGAATGCACGAATGACGCGTATACCTGTCAGATTCTCACGTGATACTCGATTAAGTTTATCCATTCCCTTCTGCTGGCGCTCGGAGATCGGATTGGACAGCTTGACGATGACCACTACGCCAATGATGATGAACGGTATCGACAAGCCGATAACCGCTGATAGCTCCAAACTGGTGCGCACCGTCAATATAATACTGATGACGAGCATAACGGGTGTAAGTAAGGCCATCCGCAGCAACATATTGACAAATTGCTGAAGCTGAAACGCATCGTTTGTTGTTCGCGTAATCAGTGAGGATATCCCAAACTTGTTGTACTCCGCATGTGAAAAGTCCTGTGATTTAACAAAAATATCGTTACGTATGTCCCGGGTAATATTCGTCGATACCTTGGATGAGCAGTAGGAGATTAAGATGCTGCCTGCGCCTCCGAGAATCGCCACGAAGATAATCCAGAGTCCCATTTGATAAATGTAGGACGTATCCTCTTGTACAATACCGTAATCAATCATGTTCGCTACGATCGTTGGAATGCCTAGCTCTGCTGCCGCAAAGCCAAATACCCCGAGGAAATTGAGCAGAACCAACCATTTGTAAGGTCTTAAGTACTTTAGAATCAATTTCATGATGGCGTAATCCTTTCTTATACTGTGAACTGCTAATGGCAATTTAACTATGATAAACTATAAGGTAACCTTATAGTCAAGCGAAGGAGTACGATCATGCCGGATATATATGAAAAATACTTAACTGCCGGGGAATTTGCCAAAGTGTGCCGAGTGCCCAAGCATGTACTGTTTCATTACGATGAAATAGGCTTGTTCTCACCCATCTTGATTAAAGAAAACGGCTATCGTTATTACTCCTACCGTCAATACGATACTTTTGCGGTTATTATGGTACTGAAGAAGCTCGGCATGCCGCTCAAAGAGATCAAGATCTATCTGGATCAACGATCACCTGAACTGCTGCTTGAGCTGTTAGCACAGAAATCCATCGAGGTCGAACGTGAAATTGCCAATCTGCAGAGCATTCAGGAATTCATACATGCGATTAAATCGACAACACGCCGAGCGCTCGAGGTTCCGTTAGATATTATAGAAGTGCGATATTTTCCGAAGGAATATGCCCTTAGAAGTGATCTAATCGAGTACGAGAGTTCCAAAGGCTTTGTGACCTTTATGGAGAACTATATTTCTTTCTGTAGTCAGAACAACATCACGGCAATGGATTATGTGGGAGCCATTCTCTCCGTCGATCACATTCGGAATGGAATATGTAATCAGCTCACGTACCTGTATACCAAAATGAATAAGCACGCCTCCACTGAGACCGAGATTGTACGTAAAGAAGGCTTGTATCTAGTCGGCTATCATCATGGAAGCTATGAGACGACTAATCTGACTTATCAACGCATGCTGCAATATGCGGACGATCATCGATTGAAGCTGGGGAGTTTTGCATATGAGGAATATATGATATCGGATATTTCTTCTAAGCGAGAGTCGGAGTATGTAACGATGATTCTATTTGAACTGGCTGATTAGAGGGAAAGGTGATAAGTAATGAATATTGAAATTAAAGCGGTAACCGAAGAAAACATGGATGAGATCTTGGCTCTGCACGTCGATTCAACCCAAGAATCCTTTATAGAATCGACTAGTCAGTGTCTGAAAGATGCAGAGGAGTGCCATTATTATCAACCAGCAGGCTTATATCGAGATGGGGAGCTCGTTGGATTTGCGATGTATGGCTTATTTCCCGATGAAGGAACGAGCGGGAGGGTGTGGCTGGATCGATACTTAATCGATGAGCGCTTTCAAGGGCAAGGGCTTGGCCGTGCCATGTTAGAAGCGTTGATCGAACATCTTGTCGATTTATATCATTGCCCTAGAATTTATTTAAGTCTGTATGAGGATAACCAGCATGCATTGCGTTTATACCAGAAGTTTGGATTTCACTTTAACGGTGAGTTGGATTTCAATGGAGAGAAGGTCATGGTAAAGGAGTTATAATGTGATTACTAGAAATAGGAGCGATCTACATGATACGTATTAATGAAAGAAACGAATGGTTGGCCGATCAATTAGTTCATGATAATAGTGATATGATGTTTGCAGGAGTGGTGGTTGGTCATAATCCAGGGGAAGTGTGGGTAGACAACAACTCGAATCCGTCATCCGCAATAGTTTGGTCTAGTGGATTGGAAAGCTTCAATTTCATGGGGGATGCTAACAACACTAATTTCAATCAATCCATCGAAATGTTCATCGATTATGAAATTATTCCTTTCTTGAAAAGTAAAGAGTTAAACTATTTTGAGTTCTCGGTAGATTCGGAGGACTGGTATCCTGCCATACAACAAGTCTTCGGCAGCAGAAAGATCGATGAAAGCTTTCAGTATGTCTATAAATCGAATATGAATACCAGTGAAGTTCTCTGCACAGATAACCTAGAACCATATCGGGCTGTGGAGATTGATGAAGCATTATTTCTTAAACTGAATAAGGGTGAAATGAAAAATGCAGACTTTTTGATCAATTACGTTGAACAATATTGGGGTACTATCAATGATTATTTGGGAAAAGGCTACGGTTACGCTGCACTCACTAAACAAAATGAAATTGTAAGTATAGCCGTTTCCTCGTTTAAGTTTCATTCTACACACGCCATTGGTGTGGAAACACTTGAACATTACCAAAGACAAGGATTGTCTAGTTCACTTGTGAAATTACTATTGCAAAAATTCAATGAAAATCATATTGCTGCTTGGTGGGATTGCATGGAGAGCAATATGGCTTCTCAAAAAACAGCCGAGAAGGCAGGTTTATATAAAGCACTCCGTTACAAAATCAATTGGTTCTACTTTTAAAGCTCTGTTAAATGTAATTGTTGATTTCCATACGCCAAGCCCATAACTGATCTAGCAAGATGAATCGGCATGAATCGGCGGCAAAATGTTGTACGGAATACAACAATACTTACAATAATCCAGGATAATAGGAGTATTGTTGTACGTTATACAACAATATTCTCTCAACCCCCTCATTTCATAGTTATTTGCTAGACATTGTTGTATTCTGTACAACAATACTATGGAGTTAGACCATTAACAGCTCATTAAGTTGTACTTTATACAACATAGCCCTCTCGCCAATGAGAGGTTTATTTATTCAGAAGCGGGAACAGGGTGCTTCTAGATAGTTAGGGGTGATCTGATGACAGAGCCAAACGGGGGCATTCATTCGGCAGTGCCTTTTACATATGATCAAGCATTGTTTCCATTGGATCGCGTTGCCTACACAGGGGCAGGAAGCGTGATCTATCCGCCCGGAGGCGTATTCGGACCTCGTATTCAGAAGGATATACAACTGGTTCTGCTGGATTCGGGTCATATGGAAGTCAATATCGCGGGGCAAACCCGGAGTGTGAAACCCGGGCATGCTACGCTGCTGATGCCGGGCAACGAGGAATATTTCGTATTTTCCCGAACACAGGAAACATGGCATCGCTGGATATCGGTTCATTTCAGCTTCTTAGAGCACGAGGAGGAACGAATTCTTTCGGATCTGCCTTTCAGTGTTCCCATCAGCAGCCATCTAAACCGGATCACGGAAATGATTCTATCCATGAAAATGGAGTTTCCAGAGGACAGCCGTATGATGACCAGCCTAGGCCACCTCGCTTTGCAAATCTATTATGCCAGCGTCACCTCGACAGCAGCGAAACCGCCTGATCATGCTTCAGTCATTCTCGTCAAGCAGCTGATTCAGGAACGCTTTGGCGACGAGCTGACTCTAAATGATCTAGCCGCGCATGCAGGTGTTACCGCTGAACATCTAATTCGGTTATTCCGTAAAAGTGAGGGGACCACCCCAATCCGCTACTTGTGGAATTACCGCTGCATTCGGGCAGTTGAGCTGCTTAAGCAGTCGGGGCTTTCTATTTCCGAGATCACCTATAGATGCGGATTCAAATCGACATTTCATTTTGCCAAAAGCATCAAAAGACAGGTTGGCCTCACACCGACGGAAATTCGGCAATCCTCATGGCTTGGCGGGGGCTGAACAGTTTAGGCCGCGATATCAATCACAGACACATTCCTGCAAATCTCAGCCATTGTTCCTAAGGCATGATCCAAGTATTCTTGGGGTGTAATAGAAAACCATGCAGAGGAGAATGGTGATGATCAAGACATATTCCTTGCCGAGCACCCCTTTATCACAGGAGCAGATTGATTTTTTTAGAGAGAACGGATATCTGTTGTGGAAAAAAGGAATGGGCAGCGACTTGATCGATGCCTTTAACAGTCACATTTACGATATTCGTAATGAGGACCCGATGCCGGAATGGGCTGCTTGCCAGGAATCCAAGAAGTTTTCGCTGCGGCTGTTTAATCCTCATAAGCATGACAGCTTCTCGCGGCAGGTGATGAAGCATGCTTTGGTCAGAGGGGCACTAGCCCAATTGATGGGAAAGGAAGCCGTTTGCGTACAGAGTATGTATTTTTATAAGGAACCGGGATCACCGGGTCAAGCCTCCCACCAAGACTATTACTATATCAAGAACGATCCGATGACCATGATCGCCGCATGGACGGCAATGGAGGACATCATCGACGAAGAAAACGGCTGTCTGTGGGTGATGCCCGGAACGCATAAGCTGGGACTGCTGCCTCACGGCGCCGTTAAAAATGTGGAAGAGCACGAGCACTGGACCGAGGAAACCGAAGGTATAGATACGAGCCGTCAAATTCCTGTGATCATGGAAAAGGGAGACATCCTGTTCTTCAGTGAACTGTTGATTCACTCCTCTAACAAGAATCGCAGCAAGGACCGTTGGCGCCGATCCTATGTCTGCCACTATATCCGTGAGGATTCGAATGTTCTCCACAGGGAAGATCTTCGTCAGAAGTATTGGTTGTACTAATTTTCGAAAATAACGAATTGAGGAAGTGACTTCATTTGTCAGGACAAGAATATCATGTATCGCTGACAGGAAACGACGGATGGGAAGGCTCACTTACATCTCCATTCAGAACGATTTCTGAAGCAGCATCCAAGGCGCAGCCTGGGGATGTCATCACCGTGCATGAAGGTACCTATCGAGAGAGAGTCAATCCGCAGCGCGGCGGAGAATCGGATACCAACAGAATTGTGTATCAAGCCGCAGCCGGCGAAAGGGTCGAGATCAAGGGCTCCGAAATCATCAAGGATTGGGAACAAGTGCAAGGAGATGTGTGGAAGGCGACCATACCTAACTCGTTTTTTCAGGGTTTTAATCCATTCGATGACCTTATTCAAGGGGATTGGTTTGACCCTAAGGGGCGGGATCACCATACTGGAGCGGTGTACTTAAACGGAGAGTGGCTGATAGAAGCGGCCGAATTACATGATGTCCTCCATAATGAGGGGAATACTCAGCTATGGTTTGCACGTGTTGACGAACAGAACACGACGATATGGGCGAACTTTGGCAGCTCGAACCCGAATGTGGAAATGGTCGAGGTTAATGCTAGACAATCCGTGTTCTATCCGGAGCAGCCAGGCATCAACTATATTACCGTCAGAGGCTTTATGATGCGTCATGCGGCAACGCCTTGGGCTCCGCCGACCGCCGAACAGATTGCTTTGATCGGCACCCATTGGAGCAAAGGGTGGATTATTGAAAACAATGTCATTAGCCATTCGAGATGCACGGGGATTTCCCTCGGCAAATACGGCGACGAGTGGGATAATGTGGCGTCAACCGCCGATGCTTACAACAAAACCATTGAACGTGCATTAGAAAATGGTTGGAATCGCGAGCAAGTCGGCCATCATATCGTCAGAGGTAATACTATTTCCCACTGCGAAATGGCCGGCATTGTCGGCAGCTTGGGGGCTTGCTTTAGCGTCATAACAGAAAATGTGGTTCACGATATTCACGTGCAGCGTTTCTTTTCTGGAGCTGAGATGGCCGGCATCAAGTTTCACGGTGCCATTGATACGCTGGTTAGTAAAAACCATATCTTCCGAACGGTAGTGGGGCTTTGGTTTGACTGGATGACCCAGGGAACACGTGTATCTAGGAACTTGTTGCATGACAACGTCACTAACGATTTATTCGTTGAAGTGAATCACGGTCCGTTTATGGTAGATCATAATCTGTTTCTCTCGGCGAATTCTGCAGATATGGTGTTCAACGTTTCACAAGGAGGCGCCTACGTTCATAATTTGTTTATGGGTGCAGTTTGTGCTCTTCCCGAATTAACTCGTTCCACGCCGTATCATCGCGCACATTCCACTGATCTTGCAGGGCTTCATGCGATTGAAGGCGGAGATGACCGCCTGTATAACAATCTATTTGTTGATCATGAGAACCAGATCGGATTAAGCAAGTATGATACAGCGGCTTATCCGGTATTCATGGATGGCAACGTGTTTCTTAATGGGGCAAAACCTTCGATACACGAAGCGGCACCGCTCATAGCGGAACAGTGTGATCCTGACATACAGCTTGTTATCGAAGAAGATGCTGCTTATCTTCACTTGACTTGCGATATGGATTGGAAAAACCAAAGGAGCCGCAAGCTTGTGACGACATCGCTTCTTGATCAATCCCGGATATCGGGGTTGCCTTATGAAGATACGGACGGCAAGCCGTTTAGGATGAACACCGATTATTTCGGACATGTCAGAGATGAGAATAATCCTTACCCAGGTCCTTTTGAAATGACCGGAGATGGTCGGCAGGTAATTAAGGTTTGGCCTAATACATAAAGGACAAGATATTAGCTTTTCTTGGTCATACATGGCACCCCTTATAGAGTTCATTGGTCATTAACACTAGATGTGTGTAACCAATGTCTACTATAAGGGGTGTATTTCATCTCCTATTGGAGAGATCTAGGGCTGCTTCAAAAAGAGATGGGTAACGTGATTTCTACGACTGTGCCTTTGCTGAGTTCACTTGTGATATGTATTTTGCCATGGTGGTCTTTGATAACTTTGTTGCTGACGAGCAAGCCGAGTCCTGTCCCTTTCTCCTTTGTCGTGTAAAAAGGTTCTCCCAGTCTAGGAAGCAGTTCATGTGGAATGCCGCAACCGTTATCTGAAATGCGAATCAGGACTTGGTTATCACTTAGAAGTTTGGTTTGAATTCGGATCTCGCCATTCGCTGAGATGGCATCTAGGGAGTTTTTCATAATGTTGATAAATACTTGTTTTAATTGATTTTCTTCACAGATGATAGTAACAGGGGAGTCAACAAAGCTGGTATGAATCATAATATTTTTGAAGTTAGCTTCAGATTCGAGAAACTTGATGATATGTTCTATGATCTTGTGCAGAGGTACCGGTTTGACATCCAGATTCTGCGGCCTCGCCAAGACAAGCAGCTCACTCACGATAAAGTTGATTCGCTCCAGCTCAGTCAGCATAATGTCACCAATACCGGAATTTGGCGGGAACGAAGGTCGCAAATACTGAATAAAGCCCTTCAGCGAGGTAAGCGGGTTTCTTATTTCGTGCGCAATACTTGCAGCCAGTTCACCAATGACCGTAAGCTTTTCCGCTCGCAGGAGAAGCTCTTCGTTGTGTTTCTTCTCCGTGATATCGCGCGAAACGTTGAAGAAGTAGAGGCATTCGCCATCCGCATTGAAAAAGGGAACTCCTCTTGACTCTAGGTGAATCCAATCTCCATTCTGAAGCCTGTATCGATATTCGCAGACAACAGGAGCTTGGGTTTGAAGCATATATGTAAAGCGTTCACAGACGAGAGGAGCATCGTCAGGATGGATATCTTGAAAGGAAATTCGATCCCTGCCCAGCTTGTTCATATGCGAAGGTGAACTGTAAGATACATTGCCCTGCCTATCAATAACAGAAATGAAGTCCACTGTATTTTCAGCAATGAACCTGTATTGTTCCTCGCTATTTCGCAATGCTTCCTCAGATCGTTTTCGTTCCGTGATATTCCGTGAAACAACTAGGCAGCTTTCGAACTCGCCGTCCTCAGATAAGATCGGTACACACCGCGACTCCATATACACCCAAGATCCATTTTTATGCCTTAATCGGACCACGATTTGAACAATTTGTTTATGGGTAGAGAGGGATTGATGCAGATCCAATACTATTGTTACATCATCAGGGTGAATATATTCGAAATTATTCGCCTGAAGATATTCAGACTGGGTATATCCCAAGTGAAGCTCTATAGAAGGTGACACGAATAATCGTTTCATGTCCACACCATATGTGCTTAAGACATCGTTCGTATTCTCTATCAGTATCCGGTATTTAGCCTCGCTTCTAAGCAATGCTTCCTCAGCCTTTTTCCGGTCCGTGATATCTCTGGAGATAACCGAAGTGCCAACGATAGTACCTTCTCCATTCCGTATGGGAGAGGCAGTTAGGGATACATGAACCTTCGTCCCATCCTTTCGTTGACGTACGGTCTCGTACTGCGAGATCTTCTTTTCAGAGGATCTTATCGGATGCAATATCTCATCCGTCTCATGTATTAAATGTTCTGGCACCAGGCAGTAAGGGTCGGTGACCACTTCTTCATATGTCCAGCCATACATATTTTCGAATGCACGATTTACGAAAAGAATATTCCCCTGCATGTCCCTGATCGAAATAGCGTCATTGGTGGATTCAACAAGAGACTGAAGCATTTCTTCCAGATAGATCGGTTCTTTAAGAGGATTAGTGTTAAGCGTCTCTTTATCCATTGGGGTATATCCTCCTCAAATAAGGATTATGATGAGAAATAGCAAAAGGAAGTCCTCTTCTTGTCGAATTATGTCACCACAACCAATTCACAGAAAAGAAGTCTTCCCGTATGAGCTATTTTACATTAGATTTGGTTTAAGCTCTAGTCCCAAATAAACAAACAAACGCTTGGACTTTGATAAGCCCAAGCGTTTGTATTTAGAGTGAATGGAGGAAGCTGAAATCTTGATATCTTATTGTGCTTTTACGTATTCAGCCGATTTTGCACCAGCTTGGCGACCGAAGACAATGATATCACCAACGGAGTTACCGCCGATCCGGTTTTGACCGTGCAAGCCGCCTGTAACTTCGCCTGCTGCAAACAGTCCCGGAATTGCTTTGCCGTCTTTAGTTAGAACTTCAGTATTCGGGTTGATCTTCACGCCACCCATAGTATAGTGAATCCCTGGTGCGATTTTGATTGCATAGTATGGTGCGCCGGACAAGTCGTTGTCCATACCTGTTTTTCTGCCGAATTCGGCATCATTTTTATTCTTCACCGCGCCGTTCCATGTATCTACAGTAGTTTTAAGCTGATCTGCTGGAACCTTCATTTCTTTAGCTAAAGCTTCGAGCGTTTCCCCTTGAAGGACAAAGCCCATTTTTTCATATTGCTCGATCGCTTTGACACGGGATTTTACGCCGGAATCAAATACGAGGTAAGCCGATTTTTCAGGAAGTTTATTGATTGCTGCTGTGACATTGTCACGAGTATCAAGCTCGTTCGTGAAACGTTTGCCTTCACTGGAAACAAGGATTCCTCCTTCACCGCGAACAGCTTCTCCGATGAGATAGGATTTGTCTTGCTGCACTGTTGGGTGAACTTGGATTTGATCCATATCGACCGTTGCACCGCCGAGTTTTTCGACCATCTTAATGCCATCACCTGTGCTGCCTTCTTGGTTGGTTGTTACTAATCCTTTGAGATCAGGTCTAACTTCAGTAATCATGTCCATACTAGCGCCGAAACCGCCGGTTGCCACAACGACAGCATTGGATTCGATAGTTTTCTCATCTTTCTGGTTGAAGATGACTTTAACGCCATTGACTTTGCCATCTTTTTCTGTAATCTCTTTTACGTTCGCATTTACAAACAGTGGGATTTGTTGTGCTTGAACATTTTTCACTAAGCCGCTAACCAGGTATTGTCCTACTGCTGATCCGTCTTCAGGACGGTGTGTGCGCTTTTCGCTCATACCACCAGTAATCGTGAGATTGTTCAATGTAATTCCCTTGGAATCCAGCCAATCGATTGCACTTGCTGAATTGTCAACGAAGTAACGAAGCAATTCTTTGTCGTTAGTACCGTGGCCGCCTTTTAAAGTCTCTTCATAGAATGCATCATTACTGTCTTGAATGCCTTGCTCTTTTTGGAACTTGGTTTCAGAAGCATTCATACCTGAAGATGATTTTGATGTATTACCGCCGGCAACCGGCATTTTTTCGAAAATAACCGGGTTCATGCCCTTTTCTTTTGCCTCGAGTGCAGCTGTCATACCGGCACCGCCAGCACCGATAATGATGACATCATATTTATTTTGTAGTTGATCGATAGGTGTATAGCTGATTTTTGATGCTCCTGAAACTGCTTCTGGATCTTTGGCCTCTTCTTTTTTCGCATTGTCCTGATTCTGGCCTTGGTTGCTCTGGCTGCCGCATCCAGCGAACACGAGCATGAAAGAGAGAACTAGAATAAGCGTTGATGCAACTTTCTTTTTCATGTTTAACCCCTCAACTTTACGATTTTTTCGTGATGTACATAAAGAGCCAACCGACATCTTTAGGTGCATTTTATTGTGAAGTATCATCGGCTCCTTACTTAGTGAATTGTATCACAAAACGACAGAAAGCGACAGACAAAAATCGACAAAATATCAGATTAAATTAGAAATGTCAAAAAATAAGCTTGTAATACGTATGATTTCCATGAGGAACTGAATTATGTGAAGGTAAAATTATGAAGAAGGAGAGAAGGAGGCGCAATATTATTTTCGACCTTTGCACATTTAGGTAACGTTTAAATGATTGTTCCCTTCTTAGGCATAAAAATGCACCCCAGTATGTTCATTAGTTCATACATTAGGGGTGCTTATTCAATGTCTACTATAAGGGATGCACTTTAGCGGTTCTTAATCGTTTTCCTAACAATGTTAATCCTCGTCAGCCCATCGGTTAATCTTTCTACCAATTTTCTCAGCTCTATCTATCACACCACTCCAAAAGCCCCAAACATACCCGATTAAACTTCCCGCAGCAATTGGTGCAAATTGTATAGCCGTACCTGTCTCAATATCAAACTTTAAAAGAATGTAGAATAGAGATCCCCAACCGATAATAATAATCCAGAACGCCAAGGCATGGTGATCAAAAGAGATGAAACAAAAGATTAGAAATGCAATTACCGCGAACACCAAAGATAAGGTAGAGATATCCTCCATATGAACCCTCCATCAGGTAGCATCATGTTGTCATAATCCTTTACGAATATAATCGGTTTGAAATAATTCTGTCAATAAAAAACAGCAATAAATAATCATGAATATAATTATTTTTTACATTGAAAAAATGAACGCAATTCATATACTAAAGGTATCTTAGACGAGGGAGAGATGCAGTATGAAAAGTCTATTCGAATATCTTCAAGAGGGAATAAAACAGAACTGAACTGCGGAAGTTACATTTATATGATGACTAATTAATGTGCTTCCGTGGTTCTCATCACATGGAGGTATGACGAATTGAGTAAAAATAACTGGGAATCCTTTTTTGATGCACACGCTCCTCAATACATGAATAATGGTTTTACCAAGAACACGATCTCGGAAGTTAACTTTGTGATTGAGGAACTCATGCTTGCTGAAGGAAGCAGCATCCTCGATATAGGGTGCGGCACAGGAAGACACTCTATCGAACTGGCGAAGCGTGGATATCAAGTCACAGGTGTCGATATTTCATCAGGTATGCTTATAGAAGCCAATAACATGGCCACAGAAGCGAACGTGAATGTCGAATGGGTTCATTGTGATGCAGTGAAATACACCCCAACCAAGACATTTGATACGGTAATCTGCCTTTGCGAAGGGGCATTTGGTTTAGTGGGTAGGGATGAAGAGCCAATCGAACATGATATGGCGATTCTCAACAATATCTCTGATGCATTGAAGCCAAAGGGACGATTCATACTTACAACCTTGAATGCCTACTCGAAAATTCGCAGCCTTACGCAAGAGGATGTGGAATCCGGCAGGTTCAATCCTGTAACCATGGTGGAGCATTATGTGGATGAATGGGACTTGCCTGAGGGGAAGAAGCAGGTCGAGGTCAAGGAACGCAGATATTTCCCGTTTGAACTGAAGCAAATGTTTTCTAAGGCAGGACTGAAGGTTGAGAACATCTGGGGCGGCACGGCAGGAAACTGGAAGCGTGAAAATATTAGCTTAGATGAAATTGAAGTTATGGTTGTGGCTGTGAAAGAATAAGTTAGAAGGGATTGCTCTTATAGGGCAATCCCTTTACTATTTTTTCGAAAATAATATATTGTTATAAAATCCTCATTTAAAAGTTCTGCCTATTGCCAAGATATATTTCAATCGTTCCGTATAATTCGGAGCATAAAATGTATATTTACTTTTAAATATCGCATCTGCTTTTAACGCAGGACGATTTCTTTTATTAACTTGATCTGTAGTATCTATATCCAGTTCCATTTGCAATCCATGGTCATACATAAAGATCACATGCATATCTTCCTTACCTTGTTCAATCTTTTGCCTACTCATGTTCATAGATGTTAATGTTAGTTCTCCTTCTTGTAACTTACCTTGTTCAGTTACAATCTGTAAGTCATAATACGATGGAACCAAAGCATCCAGACTTGAGATTTCAGGTGTTTTGTCGTATTCATTCATATATTTCATCATATCCGACTCCATAAGTGATTTACTCTGGATGTTTACAATACCCGTCATGGGATCTCGAGTTGCAGGTAGATTAAAATGATCTATTAAAACGCGTACTGGAATAAACATAGATTGTTCATAAATAACAGGAACGGTATCCATTAATTCTGGAGTACCATCAACTTCTATCATTTTTGAATCTGCGGTAATAGATAATGTACTTCCATTCATTTCGATTAACGCTTGTTTGTCCTTTGATGAATATGAGACTTGTGCCCCCAGCATTTCGCTAACAGCTCGTAGAGGTATCATTAAACGATAGTTATTGTCAATATACGGTGGTTTGGGATATGTGTATAGAACATGATATTCATTGATTTGAAGTAAGGCAGGTACATCGTTCAACGATACTGTTTCCTTGTTTGATGCGTACGCAACATTAGCTGAACACAAGACAAGAGATGCAATGATTATCATTTTGAAAGCCTTAGATAACTTCAACAACAATCACCTCCATAATATATGACTATTATTATAGAGTGTTTTTCATGTTTTTCCAATAAACTCCAAAAACCAGCTGGAAACTGTCACTTCAAGCTGCGCCGTTTACCGTAAATGGAGTTACTTATGTTGTTTGAATCGAGATAGCGGATCGTTAAAATCCCCTTTGCAGGAACATTGTTTCTTGTAAGGGGGATTTCAATTGGATGACTACATATATGGCCGAACGTCTTTTACTCTGATCGAGGAATACTTCCTTGTAAAAATATCCAATGCAGGGGCTTCAAATTTTAGTAAAACATAAGGCTCGCGTCCATACATTTGTTCATCAGGGAAGTTGTCCGCATAATTTATAACAATTACGTAGCATAACTGCAAAGTATGACGGTCAACCCCGTGGTCGAAGTGAAGGAGATCAGCAAATGTGAAAACTGCGATGCAGTCATTAAGTTAACTGACTTGCATAGACAAGCTGGATGTAGTGATGAACGTAAAGAGATTATTACCAAGCGAGTCAATTTCATAATTCAGATCCCTTGATTTAGCTAGATTTTTTGAACATAAAAAAAGGAGTACCTCCCCAAATCTCGAATTAATAGGCGACTAAACCAAACTCGAGAAAAGGAAACGGAGGTAATCCCAAGCTATACATTTGACAACGAACTCAGAGATTAAGGGGAGTTGAGTGAGGGGCAAGGAATATAGGTGAAAATGTTGTATGAAGTACAACATTTTCACCTATATTCCTCAGAAACGATTGAAATGTTGTACATCATACAACAATTTAGTCGTGATAGGACTTCTCATACGTCTTTTTAGAGATATTGTTGTATCCTGTACAACAATTCTACTGAGCTATGTCGCTAACCGTTCATATTGTTGTATAAAATGCAACATAGAACGTCTCATCGCAGCGAACCCAGAGATCAAGGGGGAGTAGAGCAAGGGTTTGGGTAGGAAATGTTGTATTCTGTACAACATTTCTGCTGGGCTATGTCGTTTATCGTTTAATGTTTGTTTTTAACGTGTGATAAAGCAATTATGAAATTGACTCAATCGTAAAAACAAAGATAGCCAGTTCAAATGAACCGGCTATCTAATCTACAAGAATGTCCTTACCCGATCAAGGACTTGATGTACTACATCCTGTGGAGTCTCGTCAATAATCTTAAGTTCTCTAGCTTTCCAGTCGAGATTTTTTATTTGATCGCTTAGTATTACACCTTGGACCTTCAGACCTTCAGGCAGCTCAACTTCAAAGGGGTATCCCTTTTGCTGAGATGTTATAGGGCATATTACGGCGAATCCGGTTACTTCATTGAAACGTTCTGGTGATAATACTAATCCTGGTCTTCGTCCAGCTTGTTCATGACCGGATTGAGGATTGAAATTAAGAGTGACTAGATCACCCCTCTTGGGAATCACCATATTTCTCTCCCCTCAGAAGTTCCAAAATCAATTTCTTGATGTTTGTTCTCTGATGTTACCTTATCCAACAGTTCATCAAGAGTTACCTTCTTCGGTTGTATGATCAAGTCCTCTCCGTTAATAAACATTTCCACTTCAGATCCATCACTTATCTTCAACTGTTCAGCAAATGACATAGGAATACGAATGCCTAAACTGTTGCCCCATTTCTGTATCTTCATCATTTTCACCTCACAATTAGTACTTCAATAATATTATATCATAAAACGACGATGTATATACAATGTATAAACAATTCAATGCCATGTTCCATTTCCTTTACTAATCCGATCATGAGGTACCTATTCATGTTTCTGGATTTTTCCATTCCTCATCAAGAACAAATTTGCCATTTTCATCTCTGATAAACGCCGTGCCCGGAGGTGCATCAAGATATGGAATGATATCCGAATCATAATTACAGATTGTATTAACTTGGTACACAGCACTGTTTTCCGAATTGTCCATATAATCCTGGTCTTCGTCGCCAGCCATAAACCTCCAACCACTATCAGGATTTCCGTTTTGGTAAGGTTCTTCTCTGTACATAAATCCAACTTTACAGCCATCAACTGTAATTCTATCTGTTGCAATGCATCCTTCTTCTGAATCTATAAGTTGTTTTATATCGTCCGCTGAGAGTGCGAATTTCCTACCTTTATGGTTAGGCGATTCGAATGAATCCAAATGATCACTTCTGTGATTTGCGCAAAACATTTCAGCTATTTGTTGGACTCGTTCTAAAGAAACTCCATTTCTCAACTCTACAGCTAATGGATGGTCCGTCGGTTCAAGTTCAATATATGGTCTAATTCCATCGGCTCTATGATAAACTTTCGCTTTTAAGTTAACTGTATCAGGATAACAAGGTAATGCAGAAGAGAACCATCCAAGCATTGGCTCTAACACTTCTGGATTGTTCCAGTTTTCCTTTACTTTCTTAAAATTAGTTTCACTTAAAGAGACCCAAACACCCCAAATCAATTCCTCATTGGTACCGATAATGGGGATTTCAACACATCCTCGAATAAAGAAGTGTTCATTTTCCATAACACACAAATCTGGGGTTAGTTCAAAGTTTTTTTCGCGTTCCTCTGGCGTTGCCATTTCGTAATAGACCGGAGATGGACATCCATAACTTATTGGAAGTTCATGGTGATATTCGCCGCAGCAACTACAAGTATATCCATTGATATTGTTCATTCAGCACCTCCAAAACTCCATACAAGTTTGCTTCTATTTCCAGAACCGAGTGTCACCCGAGGACTTGGCAACTGAAGGTTTTAGTTATTTGCGTTTGTTCTAAAACGAGCAGGCGGTGGGAGATTAAAGCGTTTAAAGACTTGATACATATAGTAGTGGCTGGAAAAACCGCAAGCATCGGCAATAGCTTGAGTGCTAAGATCAGAATGATTCAGCAAGTGCTTAGCTTGAGAGACTTTGTAAAGTAAAAGTTGTTCATTAAAGGTACAGCCCATATATTTTTTCATGATCCGATTAATCTGCTTGGGACTGAGGAAGATCAGCTTCGACAGATCATCGATCGAAGGGGAAAGGTGATAGTTATTTTCGATAAATTTCATAATTCGGGATACACGGACATCGCTTTGCGGCTGAGGCAAATGGGTATGATCAAGTGTGGTGATCACCGAGCGAAATAAGCTTATCACTAACAGGAATAACAGCGGTTGAATCTGCAAGGAATATCCCGGAAGTTTAAGGGATGTTTCATTGATAATGGACTCAAATAACCCAATGGCGCCATAGTTGTCTTGAAAGGTGCGAGGGTAGGTAGTAGAGAGAATATTGATGAAAAATTCGGTATCTTCTGCTGAGTTAAAGTAGTTGGAATCTGGTGTATCAGCCAGGCTAATTTCACATTGTATACAGTATTCAACCATAGGATCTACAGGGTCGGACACTTGACGATGCGTCACATAAGGTCCCGTGATATAGAAGTCTCCTTCTTGAAAAGAGAGCGTCGAGCCCTCTATGGATACAAGGCCTTTCCCGGACTTAATCATATGAAATTCAAAGTAAGTGTGAAAGTGATCTTCTTTTTCCCAATGTGGTCCAGCATCTAATACAGCAGCATCTAGTACCTTGATCTGAAGCCCACTAAGGCTAATGGTGAAATTTTTAGCAGTCAGATAACTAATGATATTAGCCATAATAGACCCTCCCATGTCGTTATTTCACAATCCAATGTCCAGATGACTTAAAGATTCCCGTACCTAGATATTGTACACTATATTTTACGATACAGGATAAAGGATAGGAGGAACGAGCTATGCTGGAGAAATTGACCACTAGATTTAGAAATAGAAAGCTAACCTACCAAGAAGACCGTGTCATGACACAGATGAAGTATGCAACCCTTTTGTCAGCAAGAAAAGAGGGGGCATTTGATGATCTTATTATAGAAGTAGAGAAGGACTTAGTAGCAGCGTATGACGCACAAGGTGCTATTACCAATGAGCTAGTAAGTGAGATGGAGCGCAAGCTCATGCCGCTTCAACAAGAAGCCAAGCAGTTTGAGATGCTGTGTGTGGCTCATGCCCATATTGATATGAATTGGCAGTGGGGTTGGGATGAAACCGTAGGTGTTACTTTAGATACTTTTCGCACGATGCTGCAGATCATGAGGGAGTATGAAGATTTCAATTTTTCGCAGTCTCAAGCTTCGCTGTATAAGATTGTAGAGACTTATGATCCGGAAATGCTGGAAGAGATTAAGCAACGAGTGGCAGAAGGCAGATGGGAGATTACGGCTTCCACATGGGTTGAGGCAGATAAAAACATGCCAAATGGCGAGAGCCAAGCAAGACAATTGCTCTATACGAAAAAGTACTTATCTCAACTGTTTAATCAGCCATTAGATTCCTTCAATATCGACTTTGAACCCGATACATTTGGACATAGTATCCATACACCGGAGCTTCTCACCAAGGCTGGCGTGAAGTATTACTATCATTGCAGAGGGCGTAAAGAAGGACCATCACTTTATCGATGGAAAAGTCCTTCAGGAGCTGAGATCATCGTCAACTGGGAACCTCAATTCTATAATTCGTTTATTCATTCAGACATGTGTCTCTATGTACCCGAAATGGCAGAACGAACCCATATGCCTTATGTATTAAAAGTCTATGGAGTGGGAGACCATGGGGGCGGACCAACAAGAAGAGACATTGAACGAATCATCGATGTTTCCACGTGGCCGATCTATCCGAAAGTGAGATTCTCTACCTATCGCGAGTATTTTGCAATCGTTGAACAGTATAAAGAGCAGCTGCCGATTGAATATCAAGAGCAGAATTTCATCTGTGATGGATGCTATAGTTCTCAGAGCCGGATTAAGAAGGGCAATAAAGCTTCTGAAAATGGGTTGTACGAAGCAGAGCTATTTAGTACATGGGCGGCCATGACACAAGGGGCGCGTTATCCGAAGCAAAGCTTTGAACAAGCTTGGAGAGATGTGTTATTCAATCAGTTCCATGATATCTTGACAGGATCAGGGGTAGACGCCACTAGAGATTATGCTCTAGGCCTGTATCAAGAGGTATCGGCAACAGTAAACACCACTAAGAAAATAGCCCTTCAAAAGATAACTCAGCAGATTCATACGGCTGATCTTGTCGTCAGTGAGGGTGATGATGAGCAGTGCTTGGCTTATGGCGCAGGTGCAGGGTCTGAACAGTATGAAAATGGTACAGGAAAAACCCGAATCTATCATGTGTTCAATCCAACGATGCAGGCCCGCCAAGAAGTGATTGAATTGATGATCTGGGAATGGCAGTATGACCACGAGCGTATGCAGTTTACCAATGAAAAAGGTGAAGTCGTAACACATCAGGTATTGGAAAAAGACTTCAATCACTATTGGGGACACAATTATTTAAAAGTAGCATTAGAAGTGGACGCTCCCGCGTGCGGTTATGCTACCTACGTGTTAACGGAACGAGCGATTGAACAGGTCAAGATCAGTTACTGGCATGAAAAGCGCACCCAGAATGAACCGTGCTATACGTTGGAAAATGAGAACCTTAAAGTTGTGTTTAATAGCTTAGACGGATCGATTGACTCGATGATTGATAAAGCAACTGGGAAAGAAATGATAGATCCTTCGAGAAAATCAGGAATATTCAGATTAGTGGATGAAGCAGACCATAAGGAGATTACAGATGAAGGTACCGGAATGTCTTCATGGTTTGTTGGACGCTACAAAAATATCCAATGGATTCATCAAGATCTAGAGATCACAAGTGCTGCAGGTGCATTGAGAAGCCACATTGCATATGAGTTCGGGTTTAGAAATTCAAAGCTTAAAGTGATTGTTTCGTTAGATAAAGGCAGCAGTCACTTAGACTTTAAAGTAGAGTGTGATTGGCAAGAGATTGGGCGTCTTGGCAAAGGCGTACCGCAACTGCAATTCTTTATGCCGCTTTATGATTCATGTGCGATGTATCATTATGATGTTCCATTTGGCAGGGTTACGCGTCAAGCGCTAGGCATTGATCTTCCGGGGAACAACTATATCTATGGAGAAGGTCAGGACGGCTCAGCAGGTGTAATGCTTATGTCCAAGGTAGGCTATGGATTCAGAGGAGTAGATAATAGTCTTACCCTTACCTTGCTCAGAGGCTCTTACGATCCAGACCCATGTCCAGAGTATGGAATCAATCATCTGGAATTCGGATTAGGTGTTATGCCATCTAGCCAACCTAAAGCGCTGAATGACTATGTTCAAACTTATAACCACTCCATGACCGTTGTAACCGGGTTAAGACAACAAGGTAAGCTTAATCCGAGAGATACCTTTGCAGCATTTGAGTCTCAGACGTCAGTCGTTTCTTGTGTAAAAGGTGCAGAAGAAGGAGACAGAAGCTTCATCGTGCGTGTTAACGAGATGGAAGGGAAGATGGACACCATCACCTTGACCTGCCCGGAACCAATCAAGCATGCCTATTGGACCGATATTAATGAACAAAAGGCAGCGTGCGAAGATGAGCTAATGGTAGAAGGTACAACACTCAAGATCGTCATCCAGCCTTATCAGATAGGCACAGTTAAGATAGTGCTTGAATAGACGAAAAAAGACACCCCTTATAGTTATTCATCGGTTATTAACACCAGTGGTGTTTATCCAATGTCTACTGTAAGGGGTGCACTACATTTAAATTGACTCTTTTATACAACAATATAAACGATAAACGACATAGCCCAGCAGAAATGTTGTACAGAATACAACATTTCCTACCCAAACCCTTGCTCCTTGCTCTACTCCCCCTTGATCTCTGGGTTCGCTGCGATGAGACGTTCTATGTTGCATTTTATACAACAATATGAACGGTTAGCGACATAGATCAGTAGAATTGTTGTACAGGATACAACAATATCTCGAAAAAGACGTATGAGAAGTCCTATCACGACTAAATTGTTGTATGGTGTACAACATTTCAGTCGTTTCTGAGGAATATAGGTGAAAATGTTGTACTTCATACAACATTTCTACCCAACTCCTCGCCCCTCACTCTACTACCCCTTAATCTCTGAATTATGAAATTGACTCCTATTTGCAGGTATTGGTTCTGTTCGGATCTAGCACGAGCACGTCATCTTCCAACTCTGATAATTTATCAAGTAGTGCATCCATGCCATGCTCTAACTTATAATCCATCTCCTCTTTATACAAAGGAATCAAGAAATAGGTATGAATCTTATTGCCGTCCTTAGTTGGAATCTCGCTGATCTCCTCTTTTAACTGATAGAGAACAACCCCATTCAAGCCAGTTCCGTCGGCATAAGGTTCATATTCCTGGTAATTGGGGATCGTATGTCCATATCCCAGCCAAGTATTATACATATGAGGAAAACGAGCCATCTGCTTCATCAATCGGATCGGCCAGTAATTGTTTTCATCCTTTAAGGACTCTTCTGAAAGTTTCCAGGATGCTGGAAGAAACATCATCACTTCCGCTCGGTCGATGTTCTCATCGAGCTGAGCTACTATCTCATCCGGAATCGTCATAGGCAAGTCACTCATACCATTGGTATACAACACATAGAATGGCTCCTCTTCTGTAGGCTCCATCATATTTACATCAATATGTACGATATCGGATATTAGTTCATGAAATACACTGCTTGTTCTTCCGGGAAATGCATTTTCGAAATGGGATACGATTTCTTCCACGTATTCCATGGAAGCTGGCGGCTCGTAATCAGCTCTTTCTTCACTTTCTTCGTATTTGTAAATTGTAGTGCCGTCATTCGACTTTTCTCCGTCGTTCTTACCACCGAATATCTTTTTAAGAAAACCCATCTAGTTCCTCTCCTTTTTATCAGTAAATGACAAATATTGATAATCATAGTCTACCATATGTTGCATTAGAAGTATTGGACAAAGAGGTGAATTCTGAGTATAAACTAGAGGACTGTCTCTTCCCATGGAGAATATGTAGACATAGCTGACCGCAACCGCTAGATAGGAAGGAGTCAGGCATGCATACCTATAGTTTTCTGGAAAAGTTATTATTTCCGCCTACTAGGATCCATGAGCAGAAGCTCAGGAGGCAGCTAGAGGGCAAGACAATTCTCATCACAGGAGCTAGCTCGGGGATTGGAGAACAGCTGGCATTTCGGCTGGCGGATCTGAATACGCATCTGATATTAGTGGCTCGAACAGAGGATAAGCTGATCGCGATGAAGCATGAGATTGAGCAGCATGCTGCTCGAGTCAGTATCGTACGAGCGGATCTTAGACATCAAGACGAGATGGACAAGGTAATCGCCTTTATTCAACAGCTGCCTGACGGCTTGGATTATATCGTAAGCAATGCGGGCATTTCGATCAGACGCTCCATCCATGATTCCTTGGACCGATATCACGACTTTACGCGGACGATGGCGATTAATTATTTGGCGCCTGTACAATTACTGCTCGCAGCTATTCCTATTCTTGAACAAAATCAAGGACATATCATCAACATATCTACCGTTAACGTTCTGTTATTGCCCATTCCTTACTGGGCGGCTTATCAGGCCTCGAAGTCCGCATTTGACAACTGGTTTCGGTCCACGGCACCAGAGTTGAACGCGATGGGGATCTCCACCACTTCGATCTATCTTCCCTTAGTTAAGACGCCTATGATCCTGCCGACAGCAGCTTATCAAGACCTTCCGGCAATGAGCTCGCGGCACGTCGCCAACATCATCTGCAAGTCCATGTACACGCGGAGTCGGACGTATAAGCCGTGGTGGATCATCTTTGGACAGTGGGCTTCGATCCTATGTAGAGGGATATGGGAGGTATGGACTCTGGCACGTTTGCGAAAAAGGAGGAAACAGCGATAAATTTCATACACTTGGTGTACGTGGGCTGCAAGATCAGATTGCTGACTCCTGTCGGACTCGTGCGATTCATCGCCGCGATATGGACATACGGCATCAATATCATGGCTCTGCTAGGATTCGCAGCCAAGACCTATGGCAATCAAACAGCGATCGTGGATGAGCATGAGATGTTAAGTTATAGAGAATTACTGACGCAATCGGATAAGCTGGCCTTTCTCCTGCAGCAGCAATACCATCTTCGCAGCGGTCATAAGGTCGGAGTGATATGCAGAAATCATGCGTGTTTGGTGAAATCCATATTCGCGGTATCGCGGCTCGGAGCGGATGTCTACTTGTTGAATGCGGAGATGAGCAAGGGTCAATTGGAAAGTCTGTTGCATGAGCATGATCTTCAGCTCATCATCTATGATCGTGACTTACATTCGTTGATCGAGCAGTCCCATTATACGATGAATAAGATACTTAGCTATGATGATCATTTACCAGCCATAAGCAGCCTGCTGACCACGAATCTGAATGATATTCCGAAGCTGAAGCGGACCTCCCGGAGCAAGCTGATTCTATTGACGGGAGGGACTACGGGAAAGTCCAAATCAGCCGCGCATCAACCATCGATGTTCAATTATGTAAACCCGTTTATTGCGCTCATCACCAGATTGAAGCTTTTTCACTATCGTACGGCTTATATTGCGACGCCTATTTATCACGGCTACGGTGTGGGAGTATGCTTGTTATTTATCGCTATGGGTCAGAAAATAGTCATTCAGAACAGGTTCGATGCACAAAAAGCATGCGAGCTCATTCGGGGGCATCAAGTCGAGATCATAACGGTAGTCCCGTCGATGATTCATAAATTGCTGAGGCAGGACACGAGTCAATTGACCTCTCTGGCCTGCATCGCTTCTGGAAGCGCGGAGCTGAGTCCGAAGCTTGTAGAGGAGACGCGCAGCAAGGTAGGAGATATCGTGTACAATCTGTACGGCACTTCGGAAGCGGGTCTGAATATGATCGCAACACCGCAGGACTTGTCCATCGCAGGAAATACAATCGGTAAGGCCATACATGGCGTTCAATTGAAGATCGTCGATGATCATCATCATGAGGTCGAGATCGGCAAGGTAGGTCAATTGCTCATTAAAAATAAATGGTCCAAAACCAATGGCCATGATGCATGGATCGCGACAGGCGATCTGGGTTATCGAGATCATAAGGGGTACTATTATTTATGCGGCAGGGTAGACGACATGGTCGTGTCTGGTGGTGTCAATGTGTATCCGATTGAAGTGGAGCAGATCCTCATCCAGCACCCGCAAGTAGAGGATGCAGCGATTATCGGAATACCTGATGAGCTGTTTGGGCAACGATTGAAGGCATTTGTACTTCTGAACATGAATTGCGGCGCGACACAAGAACAGCTTCTGGAGTGGCTGCGTCCTAGAGTTGCGAGATTCCAGATGCCGAAAGAAATCACCTTCGTTGAACAAATGCCCTATACGCCGGTGGGAAAGTTAGATAAGAAGCATCTGAAGAGCTTAGTGTGAATTGACTCCAAGTTGGAGTGGGGGGAACCCACTCCTCTTTATTTTACGAGCCATCATACGTTCCAACTGCTTAGGGGTGGTAGTCACTGCTGCTTTACAGCATTTAAACTCTGTTCGAACATGTCAATGATCGCCAGGAATCTCTCCGCTTCACGAAATACATGATCAGCCAACAAAGGGTGAATGATGCTTTTGATTCGGCAGGCTTCTATCAAGTCCTTCGCCGTCTTCTTGAAGTCGCGCAGTGACTTTACAGATACGCGATTCTGATCCAGGAACTGGTCCAGCAGTGGCATCGTTTGCGACTGCGGCCGCATGGAATCCAGATCTCTAGCCTGGAATAACAGCTGGTCAAAGTCATGGCTGAAGTTGCGCGCCTGCTCAACCAACTGCCGCTCGGAAGGGTCGAGCAGATGTCCGATGAATTTCGCATGATCGGCCATAATCCGCAGGAAGAACACATTTTCATCAATAATCGCATCTGGCAATGGCTCTAATCTCCCGCTGTTCAGCTCTTCCAAGCGGTTTCGGAAATAGTTTGCTTCTCTGCTTGTATGATCGATGAGTAAGGGGAAGTTATTCGCCCCCGGCATCTGGCAGCTGAGCACCAGGCCCAATACCTTCCGTTTGAACGCCCATATGTGTGATGCGGCATTATGTACTTCGACATTAAAGCGGCGAATCTGTTCCGGATCTGTTGCGACTGTGAACGCATGCGCTTGCCTCTCGATCCCTTCAAACAAAGCATAGAATTGATTGGCCTCATTAATTAACTGCGTGTCCTCGCACCGAAATCCTAATTTGAGAAATAGCGAATGCTCCTTCATAATGCGTGACCAAAAACGCACTTCATCCAATGAACGAGCGACGAACACATTTGACACCATGATCACCTCCATATAGATATACACACGAAGCCCATAGTACATCGTATTCTATTCGTTAATTTGATATGTGAAGGAATGTTCATAGCTAGTCCGAGGATTATTCGGTGTTCATGGAACAAGTAATAACGCCCTAAGGCGGTTGAATATACCGCTTCATATTGTATGCCTATGTGTGGTATCTTTATATATTGCGATATGAAGTGGGATTCCATGGTCACTCGTACCAATGAAATAGATGAAATCGACATGAAGGAGAAAAAATGATATTTAAAGACTTGAATATAATACCTGAAGTATTAAAAGCTTTAACCAAAGAGAACTACACAACGCCGACGCCCATACAAGAACAGGCGATTCCAGCTGTATTAGCTGGCAGAGATTTACTTGGATGCGCTCAAACGGGAACAGGGAAGACGGCAGCATTTGCGGTTCCGATGATCCAATTGTTAAGTGAACAACACAGTAAGGCTAGTGGAGTGCGCCGTATCCGTGCATTGATCCTATCACCGACAAGAGAGCTTGCTCTGCAAATTGCCGACAACATTCAAGCGTATAGTCAGTTCACTGATTTACGTTGTTCTGCGATCGTTGGCGGTGTTTCGCAAAAGGTACAGGAGCGGGCGCTAAGTCGAGGAGCGGATATTATTATTGCAACTCCGGGCAGACTTATTGATCTAATCAATCAAAAACGTATTGATTTACAATATGTCAACATGCTGGTATTGGATGAAGCCGACAGGATGTTAGACATGGGCTTTATTCACGATGTGAAAAGAATTATTACGAAAATGCCTCGTAAAAGACAAACCCTCTTCTTCTCGGCAACCATGCCGCCAGAGATATCCCAATTGGTAAAATCGCTGCTCGTAAATCCCGTGAAAGTCGAAATCACGCCTGTGTCTTCTACGGTGGATCGCATACAACAATCGGTATATTTGATAGATAAGGGGAACAAGCAGAAACAATTGAATGATCTGTTACAGGATAAATCTATTGCTACTGCTCTCGTATTTACTCGTACCAAACACGGCGCAGACCGCGTAGTGCGTGAATTAACCAAAGTAAAAATAACTGCTCAGGCTATTCATGGCAACAAATCTCAGAATGCTCGTCAGCTAGCCTTAAGTAATTTCAAGAGCGGGGTAACGAGAGTGTTGGTAGCTACGGATATCGCTGCAAGAGGAATCGATATCGAGGAACTTTCGCATGTAATCAACTTTAACCTTCCTAATATTCCGGAAACGTATGTTCATCGTATTGGGCGTACAGGCAGAGCAGGACTGAGTGGGACTGCCATTTCGTTTTGCGATAATGAGGAAATTCCGTATCTTAAAGATATCGAGAAATTGATTGGAAAGACCATTCCGAGAGTCGAAGACCACGCCTATAAGATGCAGTTAACATCGACGCCTGCGCAGGTAGAGACAGCACCACGATCAGCAGTCTCCAAACCTGAGAAATCCAAGGCTAATCCGAAGCGTAAGCCAAAGTCCGAATGGTTTACCAAAAGAAATAAAAACAAGCAGATAAAAGCATAGGATCTGGAGTTATATGAAGCGGGAATAATTCCGCTTCTTTTTTGTGTGCGGCAGCTGAATCATTGTGAAAGCGGACACATCATTACTTGACATGTGCGCTAGTGAGCATATAATAGCTCTTAAGACATCAATTATTTAAGTTTGTTTATTAATTAAATTAAATAGATTACAGGTGGGTGCACTTATGAAGTCGTTTCTACCAAATGACATTAAAGATGAGAATAGAAAAATCATATTTGACATTCTGCTGCAGCATCCTGAGTTGGCAAAAGTCGAGATCACAGAAAAAACGGCGATGAGCTTCGTAACTGTGAGCAAGATTGTTAACTTCTTTGAAGAGGTCGGGATCTTGACTGTCACGGGTGAGAGTCGAGAAGGCTCTGGCGGCTTGGGAAGAAAGCGTACGGTATACCGATTTAATGAAAATAGCTATACCACAATCGGAATCCAGATTATCGGCAGCACGATTACAGCAGTGCTCATTAATCTATACAGCAAGATCATTGATTCGTATTCGCTTGAAACCGACATCCCTTTCTATAGTGAAGAGTTCACTGCGATATTTATAGAAATCGTGGAGCACTTCAAGCATAAGGCGAAGGAAACGAACAGTGTGGTCTTGGGAATAGGCATTGGCGTTGATGGGGCGATCAATACAAGGAAGAAAACGATCCGCATGAGAACCCAGCATAACCAGGAGAATGACTTTCATTATGAAGCGATTATCGAGAAGCTGAAAGGTGCAGTGAGCCTGCCCATTCTTCTAGAGAACGATGTGAACGCAGCGACAGTGGCGGAATTTCGTAATCTGGAAAATGGAGATCAAGCGCCGGCGAATCTCGTTCATATCGCTGCTGGTGATGGGGTTGGGGGCGGCTTAATCCTGAATAAGGAGCTGCATCGAGGCGTTAATGCGAGCGCGGGTGAGCTGGAGTACATGTGCTTCGATTCCGAATATAAGCGAACTCCGTCGTCCGTAGGCTGGTTGGAAAGCAGACTAGGCATCAAGTATCTGTTAAGCACGTATGATCTGAATTCTGCTGAAGATGTCGAAGCTTGCATCGACTACATCTCTAAGAATCTCGCTCTAACCATTACGAATGTGATCAGCATATTGGATATCGATCGGATCATGATTAGCGGCAAGACGATAGCGCTGTTCCCAGAACGTATATTGAATCGCACCAGAAGCTATGTCGAGCAATACACGGAATGGACTCCTACGATTACAGCAAGTGATTGCCACGAATCAACAGCAATCGGAGCGGCTGTACTCACTCTTCAGCAAGAGATGATTCATATCATCTCAGGATAACCTTCAAAGGAGTGAACCATATGATTATGATCTTTGATACGGAAGAGGAAGTAGCATACGAGATTGCCAAGGAAATGAAAGATCATCTATTAAACGATGAACAGCCCGTCTTTTGCTTGGCTTCGGGAAGCACACCACAGAAGAGCTATAAAACATTTGCCGGTGATGCGGATATTCATCAGCATATAAAGAAGCTTAATATTGTGAGCTTAGATGAATGGGCTGGAATTGATAGAAACTCAGAAGGCAGCTGCTTTCAAATGCTGAATCAGGATTTATTTTCACTAGTATCGCTTGATGACAGTCAGATTGAGTTCTTCAATGGAACATCCTCGGATCTGAAGCAGGAGTGCTTACGAATTGATCATTGTATCGAGCAGCTTCCTATTACATTCAGTTTAATGGGCGTAGGCATGAATGGGCATATCGGACTCAACGAACCGGGATCTCCTATCTTGCAGCATAGCAGTGTAGTACCGTTATCGAAAACAACTAAGGAAGTTGCTCAGAAATATTTTAATGAACAGACGGAATTAACAGACGGAATCACATTGGGTTTAGGCCAGATTATCTGCAGCAAGAGAGTGGTTGTAGCCATCACGGGAGCGCATAAAGCTGACATCGTGAAAGAAATATTTACGAATCCGGATGCGAATCTGCCTGCGCAGGAATTGCTAGGTTATGAGCACATCGATTTCTATCTAGATGCGGAGGCTGCGAAATACATTTGATAGTCATCAAAGTTTAGGAGCACAAACATGGGTTATTACGTAATTGGTGTAGACATTGGAGGCACAAATGTTCGAGTTGGACTTGTTAATGAGAATCTGGAGCTAGTTCGGAAGGAAACAGCGTTAACGAGCAGCTTTCGTCATGTCGAGGAGATCTTTGCAGCTGTTAAAGCGATGATCGAGACAGTGGATCCTGAACAGCAAGCCAGCAAGATTGGCATTGTGCTGCCGGTTCCTTGGAATGATCAAACTGAAGTCATCTGTGATGCAACCAACATCCCTTGTCTGGAGAATGTTCATATTGGAATGATTAGATCTTATTTTCCGGAATATGATGTCTTCTTCGAGAACGATGTAAATGTGATCACACTGCTTGAATCGGATCATGGGGCAGCGAAAGCCTATCATCATTCGATCTACATAACAGTTAGCTCCGGAATTGGGAGCGGGATCATCTTGGATAATAAGCTTGTCCATGGCGCCCACGGTTATGCCGGTGAGATCGGAAGCATGATTATATCCGACAGCAAGAAGAATCACTCCACGTTATACGATGGTACTTTGGAATCTCTGTGCAGCGGCATCGCCTTGGAAGAGGAAAGCAAGCTTCTGTATGGCAGCCATGCAACGGTGAGTCTATTGTTCGAACAGTACCATCTGAACGATAGACAAGCGATAGCAGTCATTGAATCCTGGATCGAGTACTTTTCCAATGCCATTGTTTCGTTGATGCAAACGATAGATCCCGATATTTTTGTTGTCGGTGGAGCTGTCATTCATCACAATCAGTGGTTGATCGAAAGAGTAATCGAAAGCGCGAAGAAGAAAGTACTTCCGCGCTTAAGCGACAACGTCAAGATAGTGGTATCTCAATTTGGCCCTGATGCTGGAATTATTGGGGCTGGATACAACGTATATACAAAGGCTAAAGGAGAATGAGAACGATGAAAAAGTTGAAAGTGGCTTTGATTGGAGCAGGCAGTGTTTCCTTTGCACTAGGCGCGCTTAACGATCTGGTATTGTCTGAACGTTTGAAGAATCATGCGGATCTTGAGATCGCGCTGATGGATATTGTAGAAGAGAATGTGAAGAGAACCCACAAGTATGCAACCGATATGTTCGCTGAATATTCGCACCCTGCGAAGATCTGGCATACTCTCAATCTAGAAGATGCAGTAAGAGAAGCAGACTTTGTCATCGTAGCGATCGAGGTAGAGAGATACTTCTACTGGTCTCAAGATTTCCACATTCCACGTCGTTACGGCAGCAAACAGATCTATGGCGAGAATGGCGGCCCGGGATCTATGTTCCACACGCTGAGAAACCTAGGTCCTATGCTCGAGATTGCGAAGACGATGGAGAACGTATGTCCAGATGCTTGGCTCATTAACTATACGAATCCGGAAGCTAAGCTAGTAGAAGCTATCTCCAAGATGACTTCTATTAAAGTCGTAGGCTTGTGCCACGGTCTGGAAATGGGTATTCATCAGCTGGCTGAGTTCTTGGAGATGGATATTAAGGATATCGGCGTTGAGGGCGGCGGCTTGAATCACTTCGGATTCTTCACTAAGATCTGGAACAAGAAGACTGGGGAAGATCTGTACCCACTGTTCCATAAGAAAGAGAAACAGGCGAATCGTCTGGCGAAATTCGAGCATATGGCGTTGTCCAGAACGATGTACCGCACTTACGGCTATTATCCTTATCCAGGAACGAACCATATCGGAGAGTATATTTCCTATGCGGATGATTTCTACGCAGGACTGTCTCTGCAATATCGCTATGATCCAATCCGAGAAACGATGTGGGAGAAAGATTCAAGAGTGCCTGAATTCGTGTACTGCGCTGGCGGCTACAATATAGATCAGGATCTATTCTCGCCAATCATGACACAAGAGCTCTGGACAGAACAGGCTTATGTATTCGATAAGGAAAAGGTTAGATGCAGCGGAGAATATGCTGTTCCAATTATCGAAGCGATGTTCTTCGGGGAAGAGCTTCATCTGAATGCTGTTAATATGCAAAATAAAGGCGCTATTAAGGGACTTCCAGATGATATGGTCGTTGAAACGCAAGCTGTTGTGAGAGGCAACAACATTGAATTCGTACCCATGACGGTTGAACTGCCAACTGCTCTTATCGGTACGATTCATATTCAAGGCACGATCCACAAGCTGCTGCTAGAGGCTTATGTAGAGAATTCGAAGACGAAGCTTCTGCAAGCGATTCTGCTTGATCCTCAAGCGCCAACTTATTATCAAGCGTGCGCGATGATCGATGAGATGTGCGAGCGGCAAAAAGATATCCTGCCGAAGCTGGAGTGGAAGTAAGGAATCAAGTTGGCAAGGCGGATAGTGAAATGGTAGACATGGGACCTGGCTGCTGAGACCAGGTCTTTTGTTGTGAAGTTATATTGTTGGCGCGGAATTATTATTGTGCCAGGTGCCAAGATGATCAACCTGGTACAATAAGAATATCTGAAAAGATCGAGATTGAAGCTCTCTCTGCTCTTTATGCACGATGCGATTCATGGATACAAGAATATATTCCCCATTCCGCTAGATTTATCTTGAACTTGGAATGAAAGTATCCTGTAGAAGGCAGCGGAGCATAACGCATCAGAGCTGCGAGCTAATTGTACCGATCTCTTCCATTCCCTTAGTTGTGATACAATAATAGATAACTAACTTGCAAAGGATGAAATGCCCATGCCGGTTTACAACAAGCTTGTTCGTGACCTTATTCCCCAAATCATTAAATCTACAGGTAAAGAATTCCGCACACGTATATTGGATGAAGAAGAGTATAAAAAAGAACTTATCATAAAGTTAAAGGAAGAGTCGGAAGAATACTTCACAGCTCAAAGTCCAAAAGAATCGTTAGAAGAACTTGCAGATATGCTTGAGATTATTCGGGCGTTGGCCCCTGTACATGGTGCAACATGGGAACAACTTGAAGCCTTGAGAGAGAAGAAGGCGAAAGCGCGTGGTGGATTTCAGGAGCGGGTGTATCTAATCGATGTCGACGACAACGCTTAATGTCAAATTAATTACAGAAAATCTAGCGGACGAGTTAATTACCGGAATGCAGAATGCTTCCAGTATCTATATCATGACTTCCTTCGTTATGCAGTCAGGTGTGCGCTTATTGGCGCCCTATCTGAAAGGTGCGATAGAGCGAGGAGCCGAAGTGAAGGTTCTGGCCGGCGATTATCTTTTTGTTACGCAGCCGGAAGGCCTGCAGGCATTACTCGATATTGATACTCGGCTGGAGGCACGATTATGGCGAAGTATGGGAACGTCCTTTCACCCTAAGGCCTATTTATTTGACTATGAAAACGGTGAAGGATTGCTTATCGTCGGTTCCTCTAATTTTTCCATGTCCGCCATGAGAATGGGGATGGAATGGAACCTAGCGATGAATGCAAAAGCAGAACCTTATACCTTCCAAGTTGCTTTGGACAAGTTCATGCAGAATTTCTATCACGATTCTACATTACCTTTGAATGAGCATACCATTGCAATCTATGGAGAGGAGTATCGGACCTGCCATCGTAAAAATCCAGAATTAATCCGCATGATTACAAAGATGGAAGAGGATGAGTACCTCACCGATAATACGGGCAATTCCGTAGAAAAAACGGTTTTGGACGGGGAACAAACTCCTATCCATCCTAGATTTGCTCAAATCGATGCACTGGATGCATTAGAGAGAACGTTAGAAGAGGAATATGACAAAGCTATGGTTGTCATGGCCACGGGACTTGGTAAAACCTATCTTGCTGGCTTTTTTGCTCAGCGTTTTAAACGTGTGCTATTCGTAGCGCATCGTGAAGAAATTCTTTTTCAAGCGAAACGATCGTTCCAGCGTATCATGCCGGATAATACCTTCGGTATTTATAACGGAGTCATGAAAGAGGGGAACGCAGACTGTGTGTTTGCTTCGATTTACACCCTCGGGATGAAGAAACACCGTGAATCCTTCATGCCGGACCAGTTTGATCTTATCGTTGTAGATGAATTCCATCATGCTGCCGCTGCGTCGTATCAATCGGTCATCCGATATTTTAATCCGAAATTTTTACTTGGCATAACGGCAACACCAGATCGGATGGACGGCAAGGATGTGTATGCTCTTTGTGATGGTAACGTCGCCTACCAGATTCATTTTATTGAGGCCATCCGTCGTGGCTGGTTGTCCCCATTCCGATATTTTGGTGTTTATGATGATACGGATTATTCATCCATTAGGTGGCTTGGAACGCACTACGATGATGAACAGTTGACTGCAGCTCAGTTGAAACAAGCACTGGCCGACAAGATCTACGACGCCTGGACTGAGCATAAGCAAACACGTACAATTGGTTTTTGTTCGTCCATTCGGCAGGCAGATTTTTTGGCGGGCTATTTTCAAGACAGGGGAGTATCAGCAGTCGGTCTTCACTCTGGAACGGTAGGAATCACGAGGGAAGAAGCGATAACACGTCTAGTCAGAGGGGATCTAGAGGTCATATTTACAGTCGATTTGTTCAATGAAGGTGTGGATATTCCTAGTGTAGATACCTTACTTTTCGTCCGTCCGACGGAATCATTAACGGTTTTCACACAACAGGTTGGCCGGGGTCTGCGGTTATCGGAGCAGAAGTCGCATTGCACGATTATCGACTTGATAGGAAATTATCGAAATGCAGATGTGAAACTTCGATTATTCGCAAATGAAGGGGAAGTAGAGGGGAAAGCAAAGGAAGCAGTCATTCCATCTGTACCGGCTGGATGTGAACTCCATCTGGAGACGGCTGTTATCAATCTGCTCGATGAATTAAGACGTAAAAAGCTGCCACATCGCGAAAGATTGCACTGTTCCTTCCTAGATCTAAAGAATGAGCTCGGACGAATCCCTAGTTATCTAGAACTTCACCTATATGGGAGATCCAACAGCTGGGAATATCGGAATGAATTCGGTTCTTACGTTGGTTTTCTTCAATGGGCCGAATGCTTAACAAAGGAAGAAGAAGAAGTTTATTATCAATATGAGGCTTGGATACGTGATGTCGAGAAGACGGTCATGACCAAGAGCTATAAAATGATCATACTCCTCTATATGCTCGAACGTGGTCCGGATCACTGGGCGTTGCCTGTTACGCCTTTGGAGGTAGCGCCATTCTTTCACGGTTACCTTATGGAGAAGGAATACCGGAGAAGAATCGATTTCTCCGACAAGGACTCAAAAAGGCTCTGGGAGTATAATGAGGCCGGAATTAGCCAGCTTATTGAACGTATGCCAATGACGAAGTGGGGTACGGCTAAAGGGAGTATGACACGCTTTGAGGATTGGGTGTTTAATCTAAGGATTGAGCCCGCCCCCGAGCATCGTTCTATCCTGTATCGCTGGACAAAAGAAATTTGCCTTTATAGGCTGCATCATCACTTTGAGCGCAAAGAGCAAAAGCAAAGACCCCTTCAATAATAAACTGTACCCTACCGAGAGACTTTTTTAAGTGTCTTCTCGATAGGGTACAGTTTACACGTGGCGGAGGTTTTTTCATGCGAACACATACCATTGGGTTAGGTGGTGGTAATGATATTAACGGTAGATCCCACGGGGATTATGCGTTAAGTAGTACATTAAATATGTTTGGCAAAGAAGTTATTAATAATTTATACATTCGGTTTCCCAACTACTTTTTTAAATAAATACGCCATATCAGCATCACGGGAGCAGCAAATTGTGAAATAAGGCTCATGCTATGTTGAGACAAAATTCCAGGGAATATAGGGTGATGAGTAATAATATGGAAGTAATTAAAGAGAAACTAATAGTTAATTCTGATAAGGGCAATTTATTACGTGAGTTAGTCAAATCGATGAGCGAGTGCGAGAGTTTCTATTTTAGTGTAGCTTTTATTAACTTTAGCGGGCTACAACTACTGCTTGATCCTTTAAAGGAAGCAGAAAACAAGGGAATTAAAGGTAAGGTTATCACTTCAACTTATCTCAATTTTACGGATGCAAAGGCATTAGAAAAAATAAGAGAGTTTGATAATATTGATTTAAAGGTTTTCGTTACCGATAAAGAAATTGGTTTTCATACGAAAGCTTACATATTTGAATACAAAGATAACTATAAGGTGATTATTGGATCATCCAATATCACTCAAAGTGCACTGAAAAGTAATATTGAATGGAATGTTGAGCTTGTTACCAAGGAAAATGGTCGATTTATTCAAGATGTCTTAAAAGAATATGATTATCTATGGAGTAGGAGTGAGGAAGCCGATCAAGATTTTATTCAGAGGTATGAAGATTTTTTAAAAAGCTTGAAGAATACACAAAATTCTCATCGATTATTCTATGAAAATAAACAAAATATTGTCCAAAATAGGATGCAAAAGCGAGCTACTGAAAATTTAGAAAGACTGAGAAACTTTGGGGAGAAAAGGGCACTCGTTATTGCTGCGACTGGTACAGGTAAAACGTATATGTCGGCTTTTGATGTGAAGAACTTAAGACCAAAGAAACTTCTTTTCATTGTACATAGGGAAGAGATACTGAGAAAGGCAAAAGATACTTTTGAATTGCTTCTCTCTAATGAGGGTCTTACCTTTGGATTGCTTACAGGAAATCATAAGCAAAAAAATGTGGATTATGTGTTTGCCACCATTCAAACCATTTCTAAATGTTTTCATGAGTTTGATAATGACGAATTTGACTATTTAGTCATTGATGAAGCCCATCATGCTTCTAGTCCGACTTATCGTTCCGTTTTAAATTATTTTAAGCCAAAGTTTACATTGGGGATGACTGCTACTCCAGAACGAAGCGACGGTTATAATGTCTTTGACCTCTTTGATAATAATGTTGCGTTAGAGGTCCGTTTACATGAGGCTTTAGAGGATGAGTTGGTAATTCCATTCCATTACTTTGGGATAACCGATGTTGAAGGCATTGACTTAAGTGATGTAAGTATAGACGACATTACTGAAATCACAAAAAGGTTAAAGGTTAATGAACGAGTAGACTTTATTATTGAGAAAATGAACTTTTATGGACATGACGGTGAGAAAAGAAAATGTCTTGGTTTCTGCGCTAGTATCGAGCATGCTCAATATATGGCTAGTGAATTTAATAAAAGAGGCTATACAAGCGTTTGTTTGCAAGGTGCTGATTCACCTGAAACACGCGAGCGATATATAACTCGATTAGAAAGTGACCATGACGAACTAGAATTTATTTTTACGGTTGATATTTTTAATGAAGGAGTCGACATACCTTCTGTAAATTCCGTACTTATGTTAAGACCAACAAACTCTCCGATTGTGTTTATTCAGCAATTAGGAAGAGGATTGCGAAAGCATGCTGATAAAAGCTTTTTAACAGTTCTTGATTTTATCGGGAACCATAATAAGACTTTCCTTATTGCACTCGCACTAAACGGAAGTCGTTATTATGACAAAGAAAGCTTGAAGGTAGCTATTGCGACTGGGTTCGCCAATATACCTGGGTGTACACATATCCAGATGGATAAGATCGCTCAGGAAAGAATTTTGGAACAGATAGATAAAGAAAATTTCAATTCATTGAAGTATTTAAAGGAAGAGTATTTTGAATTTAAACAACTGAATCAGGGGCGAATTCCTTATTTGTTATTGGACTATATGAAGTTTGACGGTGCACCTGATCCAGTTAAATTTATTGATCGAGAAAAGACATATTTGCAGTTCGTGGCCAATGTAGAGAAAGATGATTTTTTAAAGGAACTTTTACAAAACGAAGCGTTTGAAGGAACTTTAAAAGAATTATCAAGTAAACTACCACTTAAAAGGATTTATGAATTTGTTATCATAAGATATTTATTAGATCACGAGGAAATTAATCCAGAAATCGCAAAGCATCAGATTCTTAAGATGATTAATGATGTTGATGATGATAGCATTCTGCATGCATTTGAGTGTTTGAATCAAGATTACTATGATAGTGTTCAAATAAAGAATAAGCCAAAATTAGTTCAATACAGCAATGGAAAGCTTGTTAAGAGTCTGCATTTAAAAGAGTTATTAAATAACGAGGAATACCGAAAGTATATTGAGGATATCGTTTCTTACGGAATTTTCCGCTATGAAAAAGAATTTAAAAAAGAATACTACGGTGTTCCACATTTTAAACTTTATGAACAATATCCAATGGTTGATGCTGCCTTGCTGTCTAATTATCGTAAAATCCATAGTTCGTATAGAGGGTCAGGACTACTTACAAATGGTAACGACTATTTTTTGTTCATAGACCTTCACAAGGAAGAAGACATCAAGGAGAGCATAAATTATAAGGATAAATTTATAGACGGGCGTTACTTCCAGTGGCAAACTCCAAATAGCACCTCTCAAAATACAGATAGAGGGCAAAATATAATTGATAATAAACGCCGCGGGATTAAGCTTCATTTGTTTGTGAGGAAATATAGAGAAATAGACGGTAAGAATGAGCCTTTTATTTATATTGGAACAGGTAATACTGTCCATTATGAAGGTGAGAAACCAATCACAGTTAAAATCGAGTTGGATAACGAAATACCTTCAACTTTATTTACGGAGTTTACCAGAAAAGTATAGTCTTCTCATTTAAAAAAGTAGTCTTCTCATTTGGAGAAGACTACTTTTCACTCATCAATTGTTCAACAGCCGGTATGTCAGCAGGTGCCCATTTTAGTGAAGATAAATTATCTCTTTTTAGCCAAATTAACTTTGAATGCTCACTGGGTGCTGGAGTTCCTTCGACGACTCTACATTTAATTGATATTAAATTAATAATGGTTTTTTCGTATTCATGAATGTTAACATTGAATACTTCTTTAAATGGTTCGATCCTACAATCCAACTCTTCAACAATCTCCCTTTCGAGGGCTGCATAAATGTCCTCGTTTGCCTCTACTTTCCCGCCAGGAAACTCCCACATATTTGGAATAGACATTTGGGGCGATCTTAAAGCGCATAGAATTTCTTGTCTATCATTTTCGATAATTGCTGCTACTACTTTCACATGCTTTTTCATAATTGCCTCCTCATAATTCTTACAGTATTATGATATCATTTTCCTTAGAAAATTTCATTTTTAGATACAGCAAATTTATTCGACAGTTGATCAAAACAATCTCTATTCAATAATTGCGGGAATATAGAAGAGATTACACTGCGACGATAAATGCTGAAGGCTAATTATTTCGAGAGCGTGAAATATAATCAGAATGGAATTCGACTGGAACAAAGGAATGCGCGCTGGCTCTGCATCCTTTGGAGTATTTTTCTTCAGGCCGGAGTGGGATTGAAACCCTCGTTTTACAAAAAAATGTTGTATAGTTTGGAAAAACTCAGAATTACATTATCCGGATCAAGGATGAATGAAATAGTGTGTCCAAGTCGCATTGAACTAAGTACAAGTAATGTTGGAGCGGATAGATCAGAATTGGAGAAAGAGGAGAAGTACTATTACGAGGCTGTCCGGAAGGAAGGCATGGCTGTTGCTAGTTCGATCTATAGCTAAAGAAGAGCAATCCCTGAAGAACTACTTGTCAGGGATGCTCTTCATGTTTAATGCCGATTCCAATCAAATTGCTGAATACAAGACCAGATCTTTTGATAGAAGTCTTGCATTCGACTATAGAGCACACTCATTTTTTCCAATATGACCGCCTCATTTGTCCAGTCGGATTCCGACATTTCTATCGTTTCTTTTTCAAATTGCGTAATTTTTGGAGAATGCTTAATGCTAATCCCCAACTGCGATGCTGCGAACGTGACAAATTCCATTCTTCGGGCGGAAAAATCTTCCGCACATTCCCCTATTTCGATCTTTAACTCTAGTCGTCCGTTTCTGCCAGGCCCGAAAATATAGGGGACGGGGTAAGGACAGAAGCGTTGGTAATTCGTCGCTGTCGGAGATGAGAACCCAGGGACCGTTTCATATTCTTTGGGATAAAACCACATTGCCGTATTGCCCATAGCCCCGCTGAAAATCAGCTCCGTTTGTTGTATGGCAAATTTCTTGGATGCGGCTTTAAAATAATCAATATAGCCGTTCGTTTTAATACAACTTGAAACTTCCTTATAATACCTGACAAGTTCGTAGATTTGTCTGGAGTGCTCTTCATGTGGGTCAAGGGTCCTGAGGTCTAAACTTAGAATCAGCTCAATGGCTTGTCTATGCTTTAAATATAACTCCTCGCATAATTCTACATAGGTTTTATCAGGAAGTATTAATTCTTCCAGTACCTTCAAATAATCCTGAATAAACTCATAGACCTTCTGATTCATATGATCAAATTGTGAAGGGATGAACTGATTCAGCAACAGATAGAACGCAAGATGACTAAAGATGAAATAGCGTTCGTCTGAAGGTTGATCGCCAAAGAGCGTCATGTAAATCGGAATTATGTTGTATCCTGGGTACGCAGACTCGACCATGGTGTTGTACTCGGATAATTGATCGACACCTTCTCCGGAATAAACTTTGTTTTCAATAATGATGGCCAATTTATGTTGATGAGAAATGAGTAAAAGGTCGACCAGACGTTTAAATGACGATTTCTGCTTTTTCGTATGATTCCACTCTCTGTGTACTTCCAAGTCCCAAAAGTGATTGAGGAAGAAAAACGTTTCGTTTATTCCCGCAGGGCTATTTTTTTGTTCGTTCTCAGCGTGGAGGATAACCTCAATCATGAACTTTTTAAAAACTTTATCCTGCAGATTGTGATTCCCGCTCGCATCCAACAGCCAGCCAAGCACATTCGAGTGTCTAATTTCATAATGATTCATTCGAAGCACTTTAAGCGGATTGAAACTTTGGATATGTGATCGTAGTTTTTCTAATGCATCGTTTCGAATGGTGAACTGTGTTAATAGATTGAGTATGTTTGTTGGTTGCATGGTTTCCCCTTGGATACTTTTTATAAATATGATTAATTTATATCATATTGAATTAAGGCTTTCTATACCAGTATCACGCTATTACTGTCTCCCTCATCATTCAACCGCCCCATCTCCAGAAGGGTATTGCCATCCGGGGCGAGGTACTAAATGCTACAACCTCCGACATACTTGTTGACTATTCTCCTGTACTTTTTAATTCCTTTACGCTTCATTTCCTCTTGCGGTTCCTCGATGTTGTGGACTTGGGGCGTGAAGGAAGGCTTCCACTCGCCCTTTGCTATGGCAAAATCCAGTAGTGGAAGTTCGTGAGACTGAACCAGTCCTGATCGTCTTGCGATCACATTCAAAAATGTTGAGTCATTGACTTTATTGAATGGCAAATTGAAGCCGAGTTCACCGATGCCGAGACTCTTGTATGGGCAGCTCCACTACTTGAAAAGTGAAACGATTATGCCGTCATACGATCACAACGCTAAAATAAACGGTCATGTAAGAATTTCGAAGAAACATCAAAGATTCGCGCAAGCAAAGTGCAACAGATTTACATTTTACGATAATATGTTCTCGCATACCGTGCATGTGGAGTGTGTAGTGTCAACATACCGTGTTGACAAATAATTGGGAACGCCTAAAGTTAAAAATATTACTAAAAGCTCATGCTAATGGCATGAGCTTTTAGTGCAGTACACCGTAGTAAAAATAAACTACTCTTAAATTGAGCAATGATAAGAAGAAGATGACGTTAGTCTCTGAAACGATGAACAGACAAGAAACGCTGCGCAGGTGCTTTTTAATTTCCGTTGGCAGGAAAATGGTCGTGAAGGGTCGAATTATTATGTGTGCTGGAAATGCTGTGGTTTTTGGGTTCTCCTAGCACTATGATATTTATATACCAATACTGATTAGTTGAGCCCCTGATACAACACAATATAATAAAAATCCCCAGAGGGTTCTTCCCCCTGAGGATTAATTGCCGATGCTTTCGGACAATACCATTTTAATACTTTTCGCATCATAAATCAATACGTTGCTCTTTGTATTGATAGTATTATTAAACAACGTATTCAAAGTGTTGTTGTTTAAGTGAATAAAATCCATGATTATGGAAGGGAGAATATTATATGAATCAGATTCAATCTGTTATAAAGGTTAGTAGAGGGTTTCAAGATTCTGAGAAGCATGTGGCTTCTACTATTCGTCCAAATTATACATTAGATTATTATGGTTCTGATCTTGTAGATCATAATGGACCTGCGAGAATTGAATTGCTCTGCCCTCAATGTTCAAGTTATCATGAATTTACTACACTTAGTGTTGTTGTAGTCACTCATGATTTAGATGAGGCAATGGGTACTGATAGAGATTTCTTTTCTACTGCTTCCTGTTCTAACTGTAATGCTGTCGTACAAGTTAGGTGTTTTGATTATGATTTTGATCCAGACTATTGGTTTGATTATGTAACGCATAGTCCAAAAAAAGATGTGAATCTTAACAAATTAAGAATGCCCGAACCAATTGAAGCATTAGTTTTTGAAGCAATTGATCTTCATGAAAGAGCTCAAAATAAAGCATCTTTAGTGATATGTGCTGAGTTAATACGTCAGGTTTTGAAAGATCAGAATGCAGTACCTGATGACATGATGAATGGACTATTATCGCTTAGTGTGTCTGTACCATTAAATGTTTTGGAGCAGTTTACAAGTCGCCTAACGAGCGGAATAAATAAGGATGATGTATCTGCAATGTTAATTGAGGAAATACTCATAATCTGCGGATTTATATTAGATTCGCTATATTCATAATAAGAAATAGTACAAAGGAGTTGCCTATGCCTACATATCTTAACAAAAATTCACAACAGGCGGCTGAATGCTACTTTACACTCCTTGCCTTGAATAAAAGCTCACCTAAGCAAACAGCGATTACTTATAAGCAAATCCCATCTTTTGAGAATTGGGAAAGTTGCTTAGAAAACTTTGGTTATGAATCGAAGCTCATTAGTGATGCTAAAAAGAAAGTAACCCAAGGGATAGAGAAGTTGAGTGAGTACGTTATTGTTGCCTGCAAAGATGATCCTATTTACCCAAAAAGACTGCTTAAGGTCGAGGATTCCCCAGAAATCTTATTTCTTAGAGGGGAATTAAGTCTGCTGGATAGTATAGTGATTTCTGTTGTTGGATCGCGAAAGGCTTCGGAAGAAGGGCAAAACAGAGCTAGAAGGCTAGCACGACTTTTATCCGAGCGTGGAATCATTGTTGCTTCTGGATTAGCGACAGGTATAGACAAGTCTGCACATCAAGGTACACATGATGCAAAGAAGCCAACTATCGCGGTCATTGGAACTCCTATTAACAAGGTCTATCCAAAAGAGCATGAAGTATTACAGAACTATATCTCCGAAACAGGTCTTGTCGTGTCTCAGTTTGCACCAAGCTTTCCTGTCCAGCGTTGGAATTTTCCAATGAGAAATGCCACCATGAGTGGTATATCGATAGCCACAATTGTTATTGAAGCAAGTGAAACAAGTGGAGCGCTAATACAAGCAAGAGAAGCCCTCAAACAAAAGCGCGAAGTGTTCATTCCGTACAGTGCAGTTGAAAATCCGAATCTGAAATGGCCAAAAAGATTTATTAATGAGTTAGGTGCAAATATGTTTACAACCATAGAAGACCTAGTGGGGCAACTTCAGACAAAAGGCCTTTTGAGTGCGGTTGATGAGCAGCCAATGGGTAAGGGAACTGCGCAGATTTGGGGGCCAGAAAATGTTACTTGAGTGCGACGAAATAAAGCTGCTAATTGTCAACCTAGACGAGGTGGCTACTGAACTTGATGACGCTCTCTCTGATTTGATCGACTACAAAGACTGTGTGTTTATCTTATCGGACAAATCAAGAGTTGATAAACTTCAAGAAGAAATTGATGACTTCACTTATACCTCCCCAAGTGGATGGTTTAGCTTTTCCAACAGTCAGACTATATCAAAAATCTTGCGAGAGAATGATATAGAACCCTACGAGGCTGTCTATATTACTGGTGATCCCCAAGAAGCCTATAACCATTTAGGAGTCTCCACTGTATTAATAGTAGATGAAGATACCGTAATAGATAAAAATAATCTTCCAGATCATCATGCAAAAAGTATTAAATCATTGATAAAATGCTTAAAAGGCAAGAGTTATGGTTATTTCGGAGAGCTATATGCGGATGGTATTGGTGGTAATGGTGGGTACTTTCTTAGTAAATTGAATAACGATCTTATCCCATCAGTGGATACTGACTTGGTGATATTTGGTCGTTATTATGTCTCCCATGACAGCAGAGCTTATATTCATCCACTTACTCATTTGACCTTACAAATGAAGAATGGGTATCCCAAACAAATCGAGTCAGTAGCAAGGCTTTTTTCATCTTCCATTAACTTTTTGCACGAACAAGAGCTTCTTGAAGAGGGCACTATAACTGTAGTTCCTCCGAAGCCAAACAAGCGAAATGTATTGATGGAAGTAATTAATAAATCCAAGGACTTGGGCGAGGAAAGCTTGATTGCTGAATTCAAGGTAACTGAATTACTCAAATTAAAACAGAACTATACCCCACAAAAAGAAGTGGGTAACTATACGAATCGCTTTCTAAACGTTAAAAATAAATTCAAGACAAATAAGACGGTAAGCGGGCACGTAATACTTGTAGATGATATCATTACTAGTGGTGCAACTGCCTTGGAGTGCGCCAAGATACTGTATGAGGCTGGTGCAGAGAAAGTAACTGTTCTAGCGTTTGGAGCTTCGCAAAATAAAAGTGAGGCATTGATGCTTGAGCATTTGTTGTGCAATAGCTGTGAGGATGGAGAGTATAAGATTAGATTTGGTAGTTCAGCTTTTTATGGTTGCACTAATTGGCCTGACTGCAAATCTACAATAAAGTATGAGTCAGGAAGAAGACGTTACATTTCCAGTAGGAAGTTGCAACAGAATTCATTCGAGTTTGATGATGATGTATTTTAACTCTTAGGATGTGTGAGTCGTGATCACATATATGCTCACGAACACTAGATTATCGAGGGAAATTCAAGGATACACCAAAACAGACCGAAGTCCGAAAGCACGTACTACAGCAGACTTTCGGACACATCGGTTCATTGTGGGATACCGCGCATACCACACTGGCAGCGAAGGGGTCGGGGGTTCGAATCCCCACGTTCCACCAACAATGATTAATAACGGCAGAGATGCCGTTTTTTTATTGTTAACCTGCATAAAGAATGTTATTGGTTAGAAAGAGTTCATCTTCTGTTGTTGGCTGACAGGGGTAGGATGCCTCTATACAGGACAGTTATCCATGTTATGTACAGACGCCATAGACTTGTTTATTGTTGCATGATTAGCGCTGATTAGATTCTTCAGCATTAAGTTGATTTCTGTTCCCAACAAGGAGGGGATGCGTATGAATACTAAGTTCTTTTTGTCGGCATTGCTTGAGACACTTTGGGCTATGATGGTCAGCACAGCTGCAGGAACTGTCCTGTCCCTGTGAGTCAACAAGAACTTGGGAACTTGTTATGGATGGTTTTGTACATATTCAACACATGTTGAGAGTGTAGCATGGATATCTAGGGTAAAAGAGTAAGGGCTTAAAAGTCTTATAGGTAAGGGGTTTTGGGTTTTACGGGTTGGAATCCGGTGGCTCTAAAATCCCTTTATTATTACCTGTAGGAACATGTCCAAGTTGCAGGGGGAAGCGGCGTACAGAGCGGATTAGATGTCAGTTGTTAGTGAGAAAGCAGTTTAGATATCAGTCCTTAAATGAGAGAGCAGATATATGTAGAAGCAGGCATGATAAGCTAGATAGCAATGCGAAATCCTTACCTATCGTGGCTTTCGTGGGTCCTCATGTCCGCAAAGGCTCCGGGTCAAATAGCGATAATAGCCTAATTATTGTTAATCCCCCCATATTGTATTAGCGAAGAGCCACTACGAAGAAGAGTAAAACCAATTGGTAAGGTATAGGGGACTTATGGCTGAAATCTTGCGTCCTAACTTCAATAGATGAGTCGCGTTATGGAAGTGCCTTATATTTCTTTTTCAAGTGACAAGAGAGCCTTAAACAATCATGACTTTTTGCCGTATCCCCAACATGAAAGTGGAGTTTAGCGCGGCATGTTCTCCTACATACTGAATTGCTAGAGTTAATATAAGTATTAGAACCCTTATTATCGCCCAATGTCGATGGTTTCAAGGGTTTTTCTCTTTTAGAGACTGTTGGGTATGATTTTGATGGGCGTGGTTTTCTGTTATTGAAGCTGTCTGTGAAAACAGAATGACATTAAAAGGGAGTGGAGTTTTACGGAGATGGTTTAGCAATTTGGTGAGAAGAGAATCTTTTTAAGGAAGAGTGAATAAAAACTTGGCTTGTAGATTAGTTCTGTAGGGTTTGTCAAACGATAATATGAAATATAATAATATTACATATTATCGTTTGACAAAATGGGATTGAGGTGATTTAATTAGTAATATAAAGATATTTCAAAAAATGACATCTGAATTTTGGGGGGGTGATTTATTTGGAGAAAAGAGGATTAAAAGAGTTCGTAACATTCATTCCAGGTATAAATCCAACAAGGGCGCAAAAGCAGTTTGAAAATCAAACAATAAATTATTATGACCAGCCGTCTTTTGAAGCTGATTATTATCATGAGGATGTGTTTTTTGAAAATGAGGAGAAATGTTCATCTCAAAACAGCCCATCGTTAAATGAGGGTGATGTTGTTATCAGTAACTCGTTACAGCTTGCAACAATGGTTGGTAAAAATAATGTTGGTAAAGTGTTGTCTCTCAACTTCACAAAAATAGAGGTTGATAGCGAACAACTTGATAAGAGATATTTTCTTTACTTGTTTAATGCTTACAAAGATGTGAGGCGCCAAAAAGAAAAGGAGTTACAGGGGACTGGCCCAGTTCTAAGAATTCCACTTCGTGCTCTTGGAGAAATTAACGTTCCTGTTATTCCCCTTGAGGAACAGAAGAAAATAGGCGCTATTTACGCAGAAACATTGAAGCTGCAAAGTAAGCTAAACAAATATGCAGGATTGATTGAGCAGTTTACGAGCTCAATAATTGAGGAAACCTTAAAGGGAGGGGATAATTAAATGAAAAGTCAATCGGAACTAGCTTTCGAAAATGAAGTCATCGATTATTTGACCAAAATTGGTGGAGTAAAACAATGGGAATACAAAAAAGATATCAAATCAACCGAACAGCTCTGGGATAACTTTAAAATGATCCTAGAACAAAACAATCGTGCTCGTTTAGATGAACCATTGTCTGTTACTGAATTTAACCAGGTGAAGAAAATTATCACTAGTATTGAATCACCATACCAGGCCGGACAGTTTTTGTATGGTGTTAATGGTGTTTCTGAAATTGAAGTTGACCTTGACAATGGTAAACATGTGTATTTAACAGTATTCGACCAAGCCCAAGTTGGTGGCGGAAACACTGTTTATCAAGTGGTAAATCAAATTAAACGGCCAAAAGTAATTGATGGTAAGCCAAATCGTCGATTTGATGTGACGTTGCTTATTAATGGTTTACCAATTATTCAAATCGAATTAAAGAAAGCACTTCACAGTACTACAGAATCCTTGAACCAGATGGAACAGTATATTGCTGAAAAACAATACAGCGGTATCTTTTCAACCTTGCAAATTCTAATCGCGATGACGCAGTATGATATTCGTTATATGGCCAACACCCCACTCCAAAGCTTTAACCGAGCTTTTGCATTCAACTGGCAAAACGCAGATGATGCTCGCCCTATTCGTTCATGGAAAGTGTTTGCGGATAAAGTGTTGTCAATTCCAATGGCTCATGATTTAGCTACTCGCTACATGGTACTTGATGGTACTAAAAACAAAGAAAGTATCAAAGTCATGCGTCCTTATCAAGTCTATGCCACAAAGCATGTGCTTGATAAAGTTAGAAAATTTGATTTCAAATATGATGATGGAAAGTTAGGATACATTTGGCATACTACTGGCTCAGGTAAGACAATCACAAGTTTTAAGACTGCATGGCTTGCAAGTCGTCTATCTAATGTAGATAAAGTTGTCTTCCTGGTTGACCGTATTGCGCTCACAAACCAAACATCTGATGCCTATAAAGCCTATGATCCTGTTGCTGGATTTGAAGGGAAAACGGGTGTGGTGAGTGACACTGCAAATATCTCAGACCTTCATCGCAAATTAACGAAGAAGAGTGATAAGAACATCATCGTGACAAGTATTCAAAAGATGTCGCGTTATGTAGCGCGAGATAGCTTCAAGCCACTGAATGAAAGTATTCTTTTTATCGTTGATGAAGCCCATCGTTCAACTGGTGACGGTACTGAAAATGATGGTATGCTTGAAACGATCCGAAAAGCTATTCCTAATTCTGCTTGGGTTGGTTATACTGGTACACCAAAATTTCCTGAAACACGAGAGATTTTTGGTGATATTCTACATGCTTACACCATTAAAGAAGCAATTGCGGATAAAAACGTCTTAGGGTTTAACGTTGAATTCAAGGAAACTATCGAGGCTCCCGAAGATCCAACCGAAGATGATATCGACGATAATGTTCGTGGTAGTGTTTATGACTATAGCCCGGAACATGTGCAATTGGTAGTTAGAGACATATTCAATAACTGGAAGGAACGTTCAAATGATCGCAAGTATAATGCTTTGTTTACAGTCCACGTTGGAGGTAACAAAGCAAGTACACCAAGAGCGATGGAATACTTCGATAAGTTTGTTGAAGAAAATGCGAATCGTCCAGCAGATAAACGGTTAAAAGTTGCAGTGAGTTTCTCGGTAGATACATCTAATAGTATTCATCAACTTAAAACGAACGAGAACTTGCATAGAGCCATCAAAGTCTATAACACAATGTTCGGCACAGCTTTTGATATGACGACAGTTAAAGCCTACACAGAAGACTTAGCACGGCGACTTAACAAGACAGCTGATGATGGTAAGTATTTAGATTTGGTTATCGTCGTTGACCAACTTTTGACTGGTTTCGATGCTCCTGAGATGAATACGCTCTATATTGATCGAACGCTTAAGGGTGGGAACCTTATTCAGGCATATTCACGTACAAATCGAATGCATAGCCTTGTCGATAAGCCTTGGGGAAATGTTGTTAATTATCGTTGGCCAGAGCAAAACGAGTATGAAATGAATAAGGCTTTTGCTATCTATTCAAATCGTGCATCTGCTGCTGAACAGCTTTCACTTGAAGATTTGAAAGAAGGTAATGAAGACTCTGGTATCATTTCGAAACCATTTAGTAAGGTTCAAGCTGAGATGCAAGAAGTAATCAAGAAACTTTCAACGCTCACAGATGATTTTGTACAATTACCACCAAGTGAAAAAGCACAGGATGAAGTTTTTGAGAATTTGAAAGAGTATAATCGCTTGCTTAGTCAGTTGAAACAATATACCGAAGATGATGACAAAAATCCTATTTCTGCCTATGATAATCCCGAAGAGTTCTATGAACGTTTAGGGATTACTGAAGAGCAGGAAGTAATTTTAACAACTGTTATCGCTGGTGAGTTGAAAGAACGACGCGCTAAGCGAGAAGACATTGATATTTCGCAAGTCAATCTCTCTATGGTTCATATTCACGATGTTACCATCAACTATGATTACTTAATTGATTTGATTGCTCGAATGGCTGACGAAGTTCACGCGAACTTTATGTCTAAAGCAGAAAAAACACGTGATGAAATCCATATTGAAATTGCTAAGTCAGATAATGAAAGAGAAAAATCTAAGATGCGCAACTTTGTATCTAAGATATTCTCAAAAGAATTTGAATTTGATAATTATCCAGCTCCTCGAAGTGTTGAAAAAATGAACCAAGCTATGGATAGAGCACAAAAGGATACGAATATTCAACTTGTAACGAACTTCATCCGCACTTGGGGACTTGATAACAGCATAAAACCTAAGGAACTTGAAAGCTTGATTAAGAGACACCGTTTAGGTCAAGAGGATATGGATAAACAAGGTGAGTTAACAGCAATCATGAATGACGCAAGAGCTGATTATAAAGAAATTGCAGATAAAAAGATTGCAGAATTATCTTGGGTACGATATCGCATTGAATTCCGTAAGGCATTTTACGAAATGGCTGACGAAATTAAGAAGGGAGAATAGTCAAGTGTTAAAATTAAGCAGACTACAAAGAGGAGAGCAGAAATGAGCGATAAAATAACAAAGTCACCTCAAATCAGATTTGCAGGATTTACAGATGCTTGGGAACAGTGGAAGTTGGGAGAAATGCTAAAAGAATTTAGTATTAAGACAAAGACTGAAAATGAATATACTGTTCTATCAAGTACAAATTCTGGGATGGAAATTAGAAATGGTCGAGTCTCGGGGATATCAAACCTAGGATATAAGATTATTGAAGATGGTGATTTAGTACTGTCACCACAGAATCTTTGGCTTGGAAATATTAACGTTAATGACATTGGTAAAGGACTTGTATCACCTAGTTATAGGACGTTTAAGTTTGTAGATTTAAATAGCCAGTTCATCGAACCACAACTTAGACTTCCAAGAATGTTGGAAGAGTACAAAAATGCTTCGACACAAGGAGCGAGTGTTGTTCGTCGAAATCTTGAATTAGAGTCGTTTTATCAAATCCCTATACGAGTACCTAGTTGGAAAGAACAAAAAAAAATAGGTTCATTTTTCAAACAACTGGACGATACCATCACCCTTCATCAGCGTGAGTTGGAACTGTTAAAGGATACGAAAAAGAGTCTACTTCAAAAAATGTTTCCGAAAGATGGATCCAATGTTCCTGAAATTAGATTTGCAGGATTTACTGATGCTTGGGAACAGCGTAAGGTTGGAGATATTGGTGCAATTCGAACATGTAAAAGAATATTTAAAGAACAGACAAAAGAAGAAGGAGATATTCCTTTTTATAAAAATGGCACTCTTGGCCTAAAAGCAGATGCATATATAGCCCGAGATATTTATGAGGAATATAAAAAAATATATCCTTTTCCTAAAGTGGGAGATGTTCTAATGTCAGTAGTAGGTAGCATTGGACGAACGGCCGAATATAAAGGAAAAGACGAGTATTTCCAGGATTCAAATATTGTCTGGTTAGATACGGATAGTAATGTTATTGATAAGAGATTTTTACAAATATCATATCAAATTATAGATTGGATTATTGAAGGGTCCACAGTAAAACATTTGTATAATGATAATATTTTGGCCAGTCGAATATGGATGACATCACTTGATGAACAGCGGAAAATTGGATATTATTTCTATTCGCTCGACTACCTCATCACCCTTCATCAGCGTGAGTTAAATTTGCTGAAAAATTTAAAGAAATCAATGCTTCAACAAATGTTTGTATAAGAAAAGGGGATTACACAAATGAGTAATGCAACAGATATTACATCAAAGCTATGGGAAATGGCTAACAAACTGCGTGGGACAATGGATGCAAGTGAGTACAAGAATTATATTTTGCCATTTATGTTCTATCGCTACTTATCAGAAAATCAAGATGAATACTTGAAAGTCAATGACCTGGAAGAGTTCTACGAAGTGACAGATGATACTGAAAAAGAAGATTACCTTGAAGAAATCAGTAGAGGTATCGGATATGCAATTGATCCAGCCTACACTTGGGACAAAATTGTATCGAAAATTGAAAATCACAAAATCAAACCTAGTGATTTCCAAGACATGTTTGATTCATTCAATACAAATGCCAAACGTAACGCAGTCGCAGAAGCTGACTTTGCTAACGTATTCTCAGATGTTAACCTTGGGGACACTCGTCTAGGTTCAAATACAAACGAACGTGCAAAGGCTTTGAATGATATTGTTTTGATGATTAACGAGTTCAGTTTCAAAGACGATTCAGGACGTGACATTTTGGGTGACGTTTACGAGTATTTGATCGGGCAATTCGCAGCTAATGCTGGTAAAAAAGGGGGGGAATTCTACACACCTCATGAAGTTAGTCAAATCCTAGCAAGGATCGTCACGGTTGGTGCGGCTACTACTGGCGATCAATTCCGTGTATATGACCCTACAATGGGATCAGGTTCACTTCTTTTAACAGTTCAAAAAGAATTGCCAAATGGTGATGAAGAAGGAAGCGTTGATTTTTACGGTCAAGAGTTGAATACTACAACATATAACTTGGCCCGCATGAACTTGATGATGCATGGGGTGAATTATCGCAATATGGAGTTGAAACGCGCAGACACACTCGATGCTGACTGGCCATTTGCTGAAAAAGATGGTACACAAATTCCTTTGAAGTTCGACGCGGTCGTAGCTAATCCGCCATATTCTCAGAATTGGGATACAAAAAACGTTGATCGAGAAAAAGATACACGTTTCAAGGGTTATGGTGTAGCACCAGCATCTAAGGCAGATTATGCTTTCGTTCTTCATGGACTTTATCATTTAGATAAAGCAGGAACAATGGCTATCGTGTTGCCACATGGTGTACTCTTCCGTGGTGCTTCTGAAGGTAAAATACGTAAGAATATCATCGACAACAATCTGTTAGATACTGTTATTGGATTGCCAGCTAACTTGTTCTATGGTACAAGCATCCCGACATGTGTGCTGGTGTTCAAAGGTCGTGAAGCTCGCAAGAATAAAGATATTTTGTTTATTGATGCTTCAAATGAGTTTGAAAAAGGCAAGAACCAAAACAAACTCTCTCCTGAAAACATCAACAAAATTATCGAGACTTACAGTAATCGTGAAGACGTTGAGAAGTATGCTCATCTGGCATCTTTGGATGAAATAAAAGAAAATGATTACAATTTGAATATTCCACGTTATGTCGACACGTTTGAAGAAGAAGAAGTTATTTCACTTTCACAAGTGGCTCAAGAGTTGACAGAAGTTAAAGCGGAAATTGCGAATTCATATGATAACTTGTTTGGGTTATTGAATGAGTTGCAGGGCACAACTGATGAATCCAAAAAAGAACTGAGCAAATTTATCAGTCTTTTAGGTAAATAATAGTAATAGAAAAGAGCTAAGGAGAATTTAAACCTTGGCTCTTTTCACCATAGCGTGTGAACAGCGTAGTCGGGGGATGTTGAATATTATGAACACTTGCTTAAAACTCGCAATAACTAGAATCGGTGATTTGTTGTTGCGCGATAAAATCACGCAAGATAATAACGGAAATACTATTACTGACATAGATTTGCTGATACCTGATTATCAGCGACCCTATAAATGGACAGGAAAAAATGTAATTCAGTTGTTAGACGATATTGTTGATGCCAAAATCGAAAACAAGGAAACCTACCGGGTAGGAACACTCATACTCCACCAAGAGGGAGAAGCGTATAACATCGTTGACGGGCAACAGCGAACCATTACTTTTTCGTTGTTGCTGAAGGCACTTGGGGCTGAAACGATAACGTTTTTAGAACAGCCACTCGCTAATAATCCATTTAACATTCGTAACATCCCAAACAACTACCGTATACTGGATAGGCGTGTAAATAATATCATCGACGACAGGGACAGAAGAGAATTGCTTGATTACATTGAGAACAACTGTGAACTCATCGTTGTAATCACAGAAGATTTGTCCGAGGCCTTCCAGTTCTTTGACTCGCAAAATGCGCGCGGTAAAAAGCTATATCCCCATGATTTACTTAAAGCGTATCATCTTCGTGAGATGAACGATTTGGATCCTACAGAAACAGAGAAGGTTGTAAAGGCTTGGGAGGATTTAGACCAAAAAAAACTGTCGGCGCTATTCAGTGATTATCTTTATCGCGTTAAAGAATGGACAAGAGGCAATAAAGCTCGGGAACTCACCGAGCATAATATACATAAATTCAAGGGCATCACCCGGCAAGATAATTTCCCTTACGCTCAATTCTACAAAGGGGCATTTGCTTATGCCGATACGGTCAATCATTCCGCAATACCTTTTGTTTCTGGTATACGGAATCTTAAGCCGTTTCAGTTAGACACGCCTATTGTGGCAGGTAAGCCGTTCTTTGATTATGCAAAGCACTACTTTGAAATCCTTAAAGATATTCAGAACAACGACAAATATGAGGGATATTACATTAAGGACAACGATATCGTGAAAACACTCAATTTGCGGATATACAAGAACGGAATCGGTAACCGAATCACACGTTTGCTATTCGACACTGCCATCTTGCTCTATGTTGACAGATTCTGTCCCGAACGACCTACAAAAGCAGACTTGGAAATGGTAAGCCAGTTTGTGGTGTTTGCTTTCGTCTGGGCTTATTCGCTCAGAGCGCAGTATTATAATGTCGGTTGGCTGACTGCACAAAACTTCATCATGGGGAACGATATCACTAACTCTTTCAATATATACAAAATCATCACCGAGTCGGATTCACCGATTTCGCTATTAAGCACACTTTCCGAAAGGGTTAATCCGTTGCTGATTGACAGCATAGCTGAAAATAAAGTTAACAAAAGAGATAATTTTGATGAGATAGATGCAGATGGAATTTATCAAAATTACCTTCACTATTTCAAAGAAAATAAGTTTTTGGAGGGAGAAGATGAAAACTAAAACCCTACCGCTCAAAGAAATGTCAATTTCCGAAATTTACAACGGAGACACAGCAACCTATGAAGTGCCGATATACCAAAGGAACTATGCGTGGGAAAAGGACGAAATTTCCGCACTGATTCAGGACGTTTATGATGCGTTTACCGCTAAAAAGCAAACATATTACATCGGGACATTGGTGTCGTTTCATAAGGGCGACCAAGTTTATGAAGTGATAGATGGCCAGCAGAGGTTAACCACGATTAACCTTGTGCTTGGCGCCTTGGGTATTCCTCTTCAAAATAAACTGACTTACCGGGCCCGCAAAAAATCGAACGACACCATCCAAAACCTTCCCGATTTTCAGATTGACGAAAAAGACTATGGAATCGTAAATGGGTATAAATACGCCGAGGATGCTATTGATGAGGTAGTTCCGAAAGCCTGCCAAGATGGATTTAAGATCTATTTCCAAAATAGTGTTCATCTAATTCACTACCAAGTACCGAAGGATATAGACCTAAACCACTACTTTGAGATTATGAATTCCAGAGGGGAGCAACTTGAAAAACACGAGATTATTAAGGCGCGCCTTCTCCAAAAATTAAATAACGCTGACAAAGCGAAATTCAACCGCCTTTGGGAATATTGTAGTGAGATGAATGTTTATATTCAGCAAAAGTACAGCAGCGACAGGAAAAGCGCGGAACAAATTTTCGGGAAGTCTCTTGGCGATTTTGGTTATGTTATGGATTTTGATGCTTTGCCGGGTGTAGAGGACAAAACCAATACGCTGAAAATTAGCGAACTTATCAATTATAAAGGCTTGGACAACTGGCAGGAAGAGGAGGATAAAATCGATACGTTTCAGCCGATTATGGATTATTCAAACTTCTTGCTTATTGTGTTGAAGCTCACACGCATGGAAGAAAGTGAATTTGATCCTGTAAGTTTTAATCTCGATGACAAAGAATTGATTCATGAATTTGATAAGGTAAAAGTTGATACAGGGTTTGTCAAGAGGTTCGGTTTCAACTTGCTGATGGCAAAATATCTGTTGGACAACTATATCGTGCATCATTCAAATGAAGATGACACTATTGAGAACAATCCTTGGAAGCTGCAATATTGGCAGAAAGAGGGGAAAAAAGGATATCTGAAAAATCTTGATGGCGAAAGCGATATCCAGCATAAATTGGTGCAACTGCTTTCTATGTTCGAAGTATCATTTACGGCGAGGCAAAGGAAGAATTACCTCTTCTACTGCTTGCTTTACCTTTTCCATTCTGAGGACTGGGATATTGGCAAGTATTACGAATTCTTATTGGGACTGGCGGATAAATACATCAAAGATGTATATTTGGTGGCGGATAACCTTAACGAAATAAATACGCCGAAACCCGGCAGTTTTGACAGCACCATTCTTTGCAAAAACGAACTTGATATTACGCCTCACAATGACAGTTTTGATTTTGCCGCTATCTATGGAGACGGCACGATAATGTCAAAGGGAATTCCTTTGTTCGTTTTCAACTATCTTGACTATAAACTGTGGGAGAAATATGCTAATGAGTTCCGCGGCAAGAAAACAAAAGAAGGTAGTAAAGAACGGACTGAATTTTTCACTGTACTCGGATGTGCTGATTTTGGGCTGAAAGCTTTTGAGCAGTTTTATTTTTCGAGAACGCGCAGAAGTTTAGAGCATTACTATCCACAAGCCAATGCAAACGGTGAAAGCGGTGCACCTAATGAAGATCAAATAAACTGCTTAGGTAATTATGCCATGATAGGCAGCGAGACGAACAGTTCCGGTTCGAACTGGAGCCCAAAAACCAAACTCGATCACTATTTAGATGCTTCCGGAAAGATTAAGCTGGTCAGTGTCGCATCGATTAAGTTTATGATCATGATGCAGAAATGCAAAGACAACCAAAAAGTCAGAGCTGCTGGTCAGGAATGGGAATTTGAAGACATAGAAGCACACCAAGAAAGAATGTTAGAATTGATGCTTGGCGAAGAGAATAAGTCGATAGCGATATGACCCGACAAGACTTTATCGACATCTTCCTCACATTTCCTGACGCCTATGAGGATTATCCGTTTACTGGACATATTGCCGCTGACGTATAGAATACATGCAACGGCGCGATCGCATTGTCCACGTCGGAAAAACGTAAAATTACACTCCAGATATCAAGCTGATCCTATCGTTCCATTCACAATATGAAAAACATCCAGACTGACTACTCAACCTATAAATGTGGACATATTCCCGTGGACGTATAAATCACATAAAACGGCGCGATCGTATTGTCCGTGTCGGAAAAGTGCAAAAACACACTCCAGACATCCACATGATCCTATCGTTCCATTGGGAGGCTGTGGCTTTGTTGGTGTGGGATGGTACAGTGTGCTGATAGGGCAGTAGTGGAGCGGGTTTGGAGAGTAGTACAGATTTGTTTTAGACTTTTGTTTCCGTTTACGTAGCCCTTGATATTATTTACATATCGTATTTTGTTGACGGCTTGTTGACGAACGTCGTCAACAAGCAATCAAACGCAAACAAAACGAACAATACTCTATGTTTAAAACCCTTATAGATCAAGGGTTTTAAACAACTAACACACAATCCTTCCAACCCCCACATGTTCCCGCATACGGTGCATGTGTAGTATGTTGCAGTAAGTTTTGAGAGTCATATAATAACTAAATACTCCTCTACGATTCAAAATGAAGTTATTAAGAGTCAACAAGTGGATTGAATACAAAAGGTTCTTGGCATTCACAACGAGTAACTCTTCTGATTACAATTGTTCGTTCTAAGAGTTGATTCTATTTCCCTTTAATTGAACAGTATGACGAAAGAGCTTGAGGCTGAAAGGATATACCTATTCCCTCAGGTTTTTCGTATTATATACGAATCTGTAGCTGAACTAATGCTGGAAAGATGAATTCACAGACCAATTACAGTGATCATCTAATTATTCCTACAGACAATCAGATTCTACCTTCCATTTAGTCACAATCGAGATAATACATCCTCTAGCAAAGATCACCAGAGAAAGCTATACTTACATGAAGGACTATTCAAGTAAATACATATATGAGGAGAAGAGGACAACAGTGATGAACAACTTCAAGGATACAACGAAGATGCAATACGACATATTTCCCACCCCTCAGGAGATGACCTATCTCGCAGGACAATCTAAGATGACAGACCACGTTAATGTTATCGTGTCAGCAGAACTGAAAGCGGCTACATTGCCGCTGCTGCTGGATACGCTGACAACGCACGGATTCACATATACGGTGTCGGAACAAGAGGTACCGAGCCAGAGCAACATATACCTCTGCAATGAGCAGAGTTCGGAGCTTCAAGCGATGGCTGCTGCGCATCCTGAACTTGCAACGATGCTGAATCGGACTGAAGGCTATCGCCTCCTTATATATGCTGGCCGTGTAACGATTGTCGGTCATGATCGCGAGGGCATTCATTATGGAGTCGTGACACTCCGCAGCATTCTGCAGCAGTCTAGCGGTCACGTACTCCAGAACTGCGCGATCACGGACTATCCCGAGATTCTATATCGCGGGTACATCGAGGGCTTCTATGGATACCCTTGGAGCCATGAGGATCGCATCGATCTCATGCGCTTCGGCGGTGAGCAGAAGCTGAACACGTACATCTATGCGCCTAAGGACGATCCTTATCATCGCAAGGACTGGCGAGAGCTGTATCCAGCGGATAAGGCGCGGGAGATCGCTGAGCTCGCAGCAGCAGGCCACCAGACCAATATGAACTTCGTGTGGACGATCCATCCGGGCGATTCGATCGATCTGTCGTCTGAGGAAGATGCGAAGTCCGTGATCGTGAAGCTGGAGCAGCTATACAGCTTGGGCGTGCGGCAGTTCGGCATTCTATTCGACGATCTTGTCGGTGTGCCGAACGGAGTCGAGCAGGCTCAATTCATTAATCGCATCGATGCGGAGTTCATCAAGGCTAAGGGGGATATTCGACCGCTAATCACGGTAGGAACACGCTACTGCGAAGCTTGGGGACCGTCGATGCAGCAGTACTTCAAGCCATTTGTGGACACGCTGCATGAAGATGTCGAGGTCATGTGGACAGGCGCGGCGACGATGTCGAACATTGCGAAGGAGCAATTCGAAGCGCCTAGACGCGAGATCCATTCAACGAAGCAATTGTCCGTATGGTGGAACTATCCGGTGAACGATTATTGCGATGCGAAGCTGCTGATGGGCAAGATACGCAATCTGAGCTCCGATCTGGATAACGTGAACGGGTTCTTCGCGAATCCGATGAATCAGTCGCAAGCCTCTAAGCAGGCGCTGTTCTGCATCGCGGACCATAACTGGAATACCGACGCATACGACACCGATAAGAGCTACTCCGCTTCCTTCAAGGCACTGGCACCAGAAGTGGCCGAGGATCTGGAGATCTTCGCCTCGAACTGCTGCTACGTTCGAGATAACGGCGGTGCGAGCGGTGAGTTCTTGTTCGATGAATCCTGGTATTTGAAGGATGACATAGCCGCCTTAACCGATGCCATGAAGCAGGGGCATGATGTTGCAGCATGCGCCGATCAGCTTCAAGCGCATTTCGTTCGCATGGAGACAGCAGCCGATCATATCGAACAGCAATGTACGAACCAGAATCTGTTGCGCGAGTTGGCGCCGTTCTTGAAGGCGTTCCGGCTCATGGCGCAGGCGGCACAGCGTGTGATTCATGCTGTTCACGCGCAGCGTGCAGGCGATTTGGCTGCTATGGACATGAACAATGAAGCAGCCTTCGAACTTCTAACCTTGATGCAGGAATGTAAGGTTCGTCGTCTAAAGGAGGAGGCTCCGCATGATTTCACCGTTGATGTAGGGACCTTGGTCATGATACCGTTCATCTCGGACATGATCGTGCAGACGGCTGTCGCAGCAGGAACGGAGCAGGCGCTCGTTGTGCCAAGCTATGAGATGAAGAATATCGCTCTGCAATCATTGGGCGTAACGGCAACAGCTTCCCAGTCCATAAGTAAGGATCAGGATGCGGATCAAGTCATTTCAGGCAAGATTAGCAGCGGCAAATGGTGTTCATCCGACCACAGACCGTATCTTACGGTCGATCTCCAGCAGCCTGTCACGGTGAAGCAGTATCGGATCGTGAATTGCGGTCATCCGGAGGCGAGCGAGAGCTGGATGTGGAGTACGAAGCATGTGCAGATCTTGGCTAGTATGGACGGCGAGAACTTCAGCATCGTGGATGAAGTTGCGGATAATCAAGATGATGTAATCAACCGCATTCTGTACGACGAGGTAACGGCGCGCTACTTCCGTTTGCAGGTGATGGAGCCTTCACAGATGAGCATGAATGGCGGCGGACATACGCGGATCTATGCATTTGAGTTATTTGATGATGCTTATCCTGATCATTCTGCTAAGGTGCTGACCTCCGACATGGTGATTAGTGCTTCAGGTGATGTCACGATCCGCAATGTGAAGAAGGGGGATGTCGTTTCCCTATTCCATACGCTGGATGATCAGATACCATATGCGACAACTGAAGTAGAAGAGGATCATATGAACGAGGTTACGATAGAAGGGGCGGCGCTTCGAGCCAACAATGGCCGAATATTTGTGGAGAGAACGTCTCGCCATTATTTGCCGAGTGTGAGAACGTCTAAGAGCATAGCGAGATAATCTCGAAACTGCATTATATTTTATAGTAGAATCACTATGTGTTCATGCGAATGAATCGTAGTGATTCTTTTGTGAGCACTAGGGTACAATATCAGCTTGAGGTGAGCCGCATGAATATTCAGCAGATAGCCGATTACATGGAGAACAGCCCTGAACTCTATCGCATACTGAAGCACTGCCCTTATGAGATACTGCGGCAATGGAAGCTTATGCGGTACAAGAAGGGATCGATGATATTTCAGCAGGATGAGGTGTATGATCGATTCGGCATCTTGGTAGAGGGTCTCGCAGACATTAACGTGATCGGGGAAAATGGCAAGAAATACTCGCAAGCTACTTACGCGGCAGGGGATATGATCGGCGAGATCGAGATCCATGATCTCATTCCATTTATCAGCAACGTTGAGTCTGTCACTGATGTCGTGATGCTGAGCCTGCATCGTGATGATTTCCTAAAGTGGATCCAGCTGGACAGCAACTTTAATCAATATTTTATTCGCCGCGTGTTGTATTACAATTACACGATCTCGAAACGTGAGGGGACTAACATTCTGTATCCCCTTCACCACCGGGTATGTACTTATCTGCTGCGCTGCGCTCAACACGGGGTCCGGCATCCCGACGGAATAGCCATTGAGATCAATAAGCAGGAGTGGAGCCAGCAATTTGCCGTTACACAGCGGAGCATTAACCGAATCCTCTTCAAGCTACGAGAAGAAGGGATCATTGATATCCAGAAGCAGCAATTACTCATTCGAGACTTGGGCAGATTGCAGCAGGAAGCTAAGCTAGAGGGTTAACGGAGTTCGGCGAAATACGATGCACGGAGGAGGTCGGGACAATTGTCCTGCTTAGTTTATGAAAACGCTGTCAAATTATGCGGAATTCGTGTCGTTATCGGACTTTCGTCCTGTAAATCTCTCAGCCTGCTCCGCTATACTTAGAGTATGAAAGGCGAGGGCATCAGCGCTGGAAATGGTAAAATGTAAGCCTTATCATATCTAGTACAACTCGGATCATCCCAAGCCATCACCATGATACCAATTACTCAACACGAAAAAGGGGTGCTGCTTCTTATGATCAAACATCCGCTATTTGTCATCATCGCCAGCGTCATCTGTCTTGTAGCTGGTCTCTATCTCAACTCTTCTTACATTGAGATCTTCGCATCGGTCGTAGGTGTTATTAACGTCTGGCTGATCGCGCGGCAAAAGGTCATTAATTTCTTGTTTGGAGCGATCGCTGTTATCTGCTTCATGTACATTTACTTCACGACCGGGTTATACGCCATGACGATTCTGGCTGTGCTGCAGCTGTGGTTTAATATCTACGGTTGGTACTACTGGAACAAGACGAAAGGCGCAGATGACAATACGCCGATTACGCGCTTAACACCAAAGCTTGTATTGATCTGGTCGATTGTGATCCTTGCGGCTACTGCGGTATGGTCGATCGTGCAGATTCAATTCACGGATGCGAGCAGCCCGTATCTAGATGCATTCATCGCGGTCGTCGGACTTGTGGCACAGTACTTCTTGAGCAAGAAAATATTGGAGAACTGGCACATGTGGATACTCATGAACGTCATTATGGTTGTCGTGTACTTCATATCAGGTCTATACGTTATGATCCTGCTGACGCTCATTAACACATTTATCTGCTTCGACGGTCTATTCGAATGGAAGCGCGATTACAACGCTGCTAGAAATAATTAAACTGTCACAGAATAAGGAGGAGATCCTATGAGTTTTCATATCGAAGCTGCACCAGGGGCCATTGCCGACACGGTACTCCTGCCAGGAGATCCGCGACGCGCGAAGTATATCGCGGAAACGTATCTTGAAGATGCGGTGTGTTATAATCATATTCGCAACATCTGGGGATACACCGGAACTTACAAAGGCAAACGCATCTCTGTACAGGGTACCGGAATGGGAATGCCGTCCATGTCCATTTATGCGACAGAGCTGATTCAAGATTACGGAGCGAAGCACGTCATCCGTGTAGGCTCCAGCGGGTCATTGCACCCGGACGTGAAGCAGATGGACATCGTACTCGCCATGGGGGCGTGCACGAACTCGAGCTTGTACTCGCATATTTTCCGTCAATATGCGTATGCGCCGCTCGCTGACTTCAACTTGCTTAAGACCGCATATGATCTTGGCGTTAAGCTGGACAAGCCTGTGCGTGCGGGACTGGTATGCACGGACGATCACTTCTACGACAGCGATGAAGAGATGCAGCATGTGCTGGCGAAGCATCAGGTGCTTGCACAGGATAACGAGACAGCCGCCTTATATACGGTTGCTGCGCGTTATAATGCGAAGGCGCTGTCCATTCTGACGGTAACCGATCAGATGCTGACGAACGAAACGATCACGCCGGAAGAACGTGAGACGACGCTGAACGATATGATTGAACTCGCGCTAGAAACAGCGCTGCTGTTATAAGTTCGCGTTAGCTGATCGCGAGTGAATAGATTACACCTTAAGAGGGGCTGCTGAAGAAGATAGCAGTCTCTTTTTTTTGCCCATTTGCTCAATTACCCATTCACATTGAAACGGACACAGAAGCCGCTATTTAGGCGAATCATCCGTATTTTTGGAGTTTGGCGGACACAGAGGCCGTTATTTGCTTGGAATTGATGGATTACCTGGTGATTTTGCTCAAATAACGTCTCTACGGTCCGCTAGCATGGCGATTTGACCATTTTAGGTGCAAATAGCGGATCGTGTGTCCGCTTCCTCCCCTCACTATTTTCTCTAGTATCTATTATTTACATCTAGTCCTCTGCTATAATTTTCATATCCTAGATTACTCCTAAATTATGGTACCATCTGCTTGCGAGTTGAAGGGGGGAGAGTATGCCGGACAATAGCGTTCACGATGAGTTCTCGACAAAACAAGCACAAGGAGTATCAAAGAAATCTGTTCGATGGTGGTTTCTATTGCTTGGTGCTATGGTTGCAGGTGCATTTATTATGGTTCAAACGGGAATGATTGCAGGAATTGCTGGAATAGGCGGATCAAGAGAGACGAGCAAGAATCTACCCTCGATCAGCATCGTAATCAATAATCTAGGCATGAGCTTTCCGTACGGTATGGATGAGAACAACAATCCTTATCTGAAATATATAGAGGAAAGAAGCGGAACCAATATTCAGGTTACCATCCTTCCACCAGAAGTATATAAGGAGAAGCTTGATGTCATTATGTCATCCGGCAAGCTTCCCGATATGCTTCATACCTATGAATCGGTATGGTTCGACAACTATGCGAAGCAAGGGGCGCTCATGCCGCTTGACGACTGGATTGATCAATACGGTCCGCATCTGAAGGAGAAGATTCCGAAGGAAGCGTGGGATCGGGTACGTTACGGAGGCAAAATATACGCGGTGCCGAGCTTGAATGAGGTCAGTGGTACTGAGCTTATGTATGCGAGAAAGGATTGGCTCGATCGTCTGGGCTTAAAGCCTCCTGTTACGATTGAGGAGTACTATGAGGTCATTAAGGCCTTCACGCTGGACGATCCCGACGGCAACGGCTTGAACGATACGATCGGACTTACATTAACATCAGAAATGGGGCGCTCTGCGCCGTTCTTCGGCGCCTTCGGAACGCAGCTGGATAGCTGGTTTGAACGAGACGGACAACTGGTTAACGGCAGCATCATGCCGGAGACGAAGCAAGCCTTGGCCTATCTAGCTCGTTTATATCAGGAGGGGCTGCTGGATCGCGAGTTCCCCTTGAATCTACACAATAATCTATATGAGAAGATTGAGAATGGAACGGTGGGGCTGTTCTCAGCCACCTGGTACGATACGCGCGGCCCGATCGCCGCGAATAAGAAGAAGGATCCGAACGCGGAATGGATAGCGCTAGAATATCCGACTGGTCCTAATGGACAGAAGGGCGTTTACAATCAGGATATCATTCGCGGCTACAACGTGATTCCAGTTGATTCGAAGCACCCCGAGCAAGTGATTCGAATGCTGGACTTTATAGCTCAGGATTACAAGAATTTGAAGCTAGGCTTTGAACATGAGATCTGGTCGATGCAGAACGGTCGCATGGTGACTAACTTTGAGATGCATGACAAGCATCTATACAGAGGAATCTATCAATCTCTCGTTGATGTGCCCGACGAGGAACTATTTAAGCAGAGGCTTGATTCACTCGGGGACTTCAATCTTTACGACAATCTGCAGAAGATAAACAGCAATCTCATCAAGAATCAGTTCTACGGAGTTCCGACTCCTGCGATGAGCAAATACGACAAGCAGCTGCGAGATCTAGAGCACGATACGCTGATTCGAATCATTATGGGACTCGAGCCGCTCGATGTCTTTGATCGCTATGTAGAGGAGTGGAAGCAGAAGGGCGGGGGCAAGATTACGAAGGAAGTAAACGATTGGTACAGGAATCGAGCCAGCAGCGGATCGGAAGGTGTACCAAGTGAGTAATCTAATCTATTGGATGAAGGAACGGTATTCACGCAATATTCAGACTAAGCTCACCAGTTACTTCTTGCTCATCTTGCTGCCGCTTGTGGTCGTTAGTTTATTTGCGATCGAGCGCTCTCGCGATATCTTGTATGAGCAGGCGGTTGAACGGACCGAGGTAGCGTTGTCTTCAGCCATGAACTACATTGATCTGGCATTGCAAAATGTGGAGGAGATCTCGACGCTGATCGCAGCCGATACGAGTATCCTGAAGCTGTTGGATGGGAACAGCGCTGATCTAGCGCCGGAAACGATCGTCAACTTCTCGCTCATTATCGAGCAGTTGTCTAGCTTGAAGTCTGTAAACCGTTTCGTGTCGCAGATTGCCATCTATCATCAGGCCTCCAACATGGTCATATCCACTAACTTCGGCGGACGGAAATTAAAGTCGGAGCCGCTGCAGGAATGGATGGTCGAGACTGCTCGCGCGAATGGGACAGGGATCAGCTATATCCTGCCAGATGCGCTGGTTGCCAAAGATATAACATTCGGCAGCATGGTAGGCACCGACAGCATGTCGCTGGTTCGTTCGATGGACCTGTATAACACGGAGCGAGCTTCGAATCTGCTCATCGTTACCTTTAACAAGAGCAAGCTGCTGAACGTGATCCGCACGCTTCTTCCCTCCGAAACAGCCAGCATATCCTTATATAATGAAAAAGGAGAGCTTGTGGTCGGCACCGGCAGCATAGATGAGACAGCCGAACCGCCGCCAATATCGGATAAGGAGATGGAGGTCTCGGTCGATTCCCCGTACTCCACCTGGCGGCTGACGTTGATCCAGCCGAAGAAGGAGCTGTACGTTGAGACCGACCAATTGCGAATGTTCACGTTTACGATTATCGTGATCAGCATTCTGTTAGCGATCGGAATCTCCTGGATCGTGTACAGCGGAATCGCTTCTCCGGTTCAGAAGCTGACTCGCGGAATGAAGCGGCTCCGAAGCGGGAAGCTGGACTTCCGACTCGAAAATAATCGAAGAGATGAGTTCGGTTATCTGCTCGAATCATTTAATCAGATGGTGCAGCATCAAAAACATTTGATCGAGGATCATTATGAGCAGCAGCTGCGATTAACAACAACCGAGCTGAAGTTTCTTCAGTCGCAGATCAATCCGCATTTTCTATACAACACGTTGGACTCTATCTATTGGACTGCCAAAAACTATGAAGCGGAAGAAATCAGCGAAATGGTCATGAACCTGTCGAAGTTCTTCCGACTCAGCTTGAACAAAGGCAAGGAAGTGTTCACCATCGAAGAAAGCCTCGTTCATCTTCACTATTACATTCGAATCCAGCAACTTCGCTTCTTAGACAGCTTTACGGTCGAATATCGAATAGCGGAAGAAACGAAGCAGATCCCGATTCTCAAGCTGCTGCTGCAGCCCTTGGTCGAGAACGCGATTCTGCACGGTATGGAAGGCAGAGCTTCCGACGGTCGTCTCATCATTTCCAGCTGGATCGAGCATGAGAACATGGTGTGCATCAGTGTGCAGGACAATGGGCAGGGATTGGAAAAAGATAGGCTCCATTATATTCAGAACGAGCTGATGAAGATCGGCTTGCACAGCGTTCCATCTCTAACGCAGGATGAGGGGCATGTGAAGGATTTATTTGGGCTGCGCAACGTATATATTCGAATGAAACTATACTATGGCAAGGAGTCTCATCTAGAGATAGATAGCTTGCTGGAAATTGGTACAACGGTAACCGTCAAGATTCCGCTGGATCGATGCCGCCTGAACAATCCACCTGTTATAGATCAAGAAGAAACGGAAGGGGAACTGCAGCTATGAATTTGATGATTGTAGAAGATGAGCCGCGGCAGCGCAACGCTCTGGCTCATAACATTCCCTGGGACAAGCATGGAATCGAAGTCGTTGGACTCGCGTCAAATGGGCTTGAAGCCTTGCGGCTGGTCGAGCGCAAGAAGCCGGATATTATGCTGATCGACGTGCAGATGCCGGATATGGATGGGCTAACTTTGATTCGCAAGCTTAGTGAGCAGAAGGGTGTAAGGGCTTCCATGAAGATCATCATTTTGAGCGGTCATGACAACTTTGCCTTTGCGCAGGAGGCGATGAAGCATGGAGTATCCAAGTACCTGCTTAAGCCTGCTGGAGAAGAGGAAGTGTTGGAAGCGATTCTGGATGCGAGACAGCAGCTTCGGGAAGAGCTCGACCAGTGGCAATCCAAGGCGGCGCTTGAACAGAAGTGGAAGGACCATCTGCCTCATCTGCAGCATAGCTTCTTCTACAATTGGGTGAACGATAAGTATACAGTCTGGGAGGTACTGAAGAAGAGCAAGGACCTATATATCGATCTGCGAGAAGATGATCAATTCGGAATATCCGTTGTCGATCTTGATCCGATTCCAGATCACGAGACTCGATTCGGCTCGAATGATAGAGCCCTCTTGCAATTTACGATCCAATGCATTGCAAATGAACTGTTAACTCCGCCTTCCTGCTGGGTATGCACTGATTCGAAGAACGACCTGCTGCTTGTGTTTCAGGTACAGGAAGGGCAAGATCCAAATGACGCGATGCTCCATATCAATGCTTCAATCGTTAAGCTGCTCTCTCATATAAGAGAGGTGCTGAAGCTAACGGCGAGCGCGGGAATCTGCGCAGCGGTCGGCGGCATAGGAGAGATCAATCAGCTGTACTCGCAGGCGTGCAGCGCTCTGCAGGAGCGGATCCTATACGGACATGACATCGCTATTCCTTATCGCAAGGAGCTAAAGCAAGGCAAGCAAGGACTGCTCACTCAGTCGCATCTGGAGAAGACTCTGGAGATCGCGTTAGAGACTGCCGACGAGAGCAAGGCGCTGCAAGCATTATTCGAGATATGGGAGGAAGGCACCAGCAGATCGGAATCAGCAGATGAAGTGCATGAAGCTGTTCTATACTTGAGCAGCCTGTTCGTGCGCATCATTCAGAAGCAGGGGTGGAGGGTTAGCAGCGTCGTAGCGGATGACATCGTTTATTTTCAAAATGTGAAGCTGTTGAACTCGAAGGAACAGACGCGGTCGTGGCTGACGCGAACGGTTAAGCACATTATAGGCTTCATGCAGAACCAGCGGCGAACTGCCAGCAATCAGCTGGTGAAGGAGATTCTGACGATATTGGATCAGGAAATGGATCAAGATATTACGCTCCATAACGTCGCGGATCGCTTATATGTGAACTCCTCGTATCTGAGCCGATTGTTCAAGCAGGAGATGGGAGTTGCCTTCTCCGCCTATGTCCTAGAACGCAAGATGGAGCGGGCGAAGGAGATCCTTCAGGAAGGACTGAAGGTGTACGATGCAGCTCGGTTGGTCGGGTATCGTGATGTCAGCTATTTTACAAAGGTGTTTCGAAAATATTGGGGAGTTAACCCCGGCGAAGTCAAACCTTAATAGATAGAAGAGGGGCCTGAATGTTGTCTGATTGGACGCGTTCGGGCCTTTTTGCGCTTGTTGCAGGATGAATCCCGCAAAGAGAACATCAAACTACCAAAAATAGTAATGAGTCTCTCCTACTCAGAAATAGGCGTTGATTTTACAATTTATTGTAACGGAAATGTAAATCATGCCTAGAGGGGGAAGCCTATGAGACCTATGCTCGATAAGCTGCCAGCGCCCAATACACGACGAAGTTATATGGGTCGGCTATGGTCGGATATATGGAGAGAGTGGGAGCTGTATGCGCTGCTCGTCCCGGGATTATTGTTCTTATTGATATTTAAGTACACTCCGATGTACGGCATCATTATCGCATTCAAGGATTTTAATATATTCTCTGGCTTTGCTGACAGTCCTTGGGTTGGGCTGAAGCACTTCGAGAGGCTGTTCACCTCTCCAGACTTCTCGGTTGTGCTCATGAACACGATCATTATCAGCTTGCTGAAGATATGCATTCTGTTTCCGCTGCCGATCTTTATCGCAATTATGCTGAATGAGATGAAGAATATGATCTTCAAGCGTTCGATCCAGACGATCATCTATCTTCCACACTTTCTATCATGGGTCATCGTCAGTGGACTGTTCATTGACCTCCTGTCTACTAACGGCGGTCTCGTGAACAAGCTGCTCATCGCGTTGAATATGGAGCCGATCGCGTTCTTTCTCGACAACGATGTGTTCCGCGGCCTCCTCGTGACTTCTGCGGGTTGGAAAGAGACAGGCTGGAGCACCATCGTATACCTGGCCGCCTTCACGACGATTGATCCGCAGCTGTATGAAGCTGCTAAGATCGACGGCGCGGGCAAGTTGAAGCAGCTGCTTCATGTGACGCTGCCTGGTATCGCGCCGATTATCGTTCTGATGTTCATATTAAGGCTCGGCAATATCATGGAAGCCGGCACGGAACAGATTCTGGTCATGTACAACCCCGTTGTGTACAAGACATCCGACGTTATTGGCTCCTATGTCTATCGAATGGGGTTAGGCAGTCAAGACTACAGTTTTACTACAGCGGTAGGGCTGTTTGAATCGGTCATATCGTTCACGCTTATTATTACGGGCAATGCGTTAAGCCGCAAGTACCTGCAGCGGGGGATCTGGTGATGGAAGGGGAGCAGACAATGGCGGATCAACATGCTATGAGCAGCGGTCGAACAGATCGCTCGAAGCGAGGCATCAAGACCTCATTTAGCGAAAAGTGCTTTGCAGTATTCAACTATATATTCTTTACTCTGATGGGAATTACCACCTTGCTGCCCTTCGTCAATCTCATCGCCAAGTCCTTCAGTAGTGAGGAGGCGGTTATCTCCGGGAATGTTGGTTTGCTCCCGGTAGGATTCCAATGGGGGACTTACGAGTACGTGCTGCAGAACTCGATGTTCCTGAACTCATTCAAGACATCGGTGCTGTTAACGGTCGTCGGTACGTCGCTAAGCTTGTTTATGACTACTATCTCGGCTTATCCATTGTCGAAGATCAGGCTTCGCGGGAGGAAATGGCTGCTGCTTATCTTCATGTTCACAATGGTATTTAGCGGCGGGTTGATTCCAACCTATCTGCTTATGCACAACTTGGATCTCATCAATACGTTACCGGTACTGTTCCTGCCCGCGATGGTCAATGTATTCAACATGCTGATCATCAAAAATTACTTTGAAGGCTTGCCGGATGCGCTTGAGGAATCCGCGAAGCTGGATGGTGCGGGAAACATTCGGATCTTGATCTATATCGTACTGCCGCTTTCACTACCGGTGCTCGCTACGATCGCATTATTCTTCGCGGTGGCGTTTTGGAACGACTATTTTGCCGCGATGATCTATATTACCTCTCCTGAATTGAAGCCGCTGCAGTTGTATTTAAAGGAGCTATTTGTATCTTCCAGCGGAGAGTTCTTGAAGACCAATGTGGATGCAGCGCTGAATGTCACGCCGCAGTCCATACAGGCATCCTCTATCCTGCTCGCTACCATTCCAATCCTGCTGGTATACCCGTTTCTGCAAAAGTATTTTGTAAAGGGTGTGCTGGTTGGGTCGGTCAAAGGTTAATTCTGTTCGCGCAAAGGATGGTGATGCTGCCGACTAAGGCCGATGTGTTTGTGCATGTGAATGTGCAGGTATAGAAGACTATCATTCCAAGGAGGTCAGATCATGAAGAAGAAATATGCATGGATTTCCGCTATTCTCGTATTTACCTTAGCTGTCTCTGGGTGCGGTGGCGGTTCGACAAAAGGCTCGGGAGGCGACTCCGCTAAGGGTGGAGACTCCAAGTCAGAGCTCACGATGCTCATGCAGTATAACTTGTTTGATCCAAACACAGAATTTCCGGGGAAATATATAAGTGAGAAGACCGGGTACCAGGTTAAATATGAGATGCTCCCAGCGGAAAATCCGGATGAGAAGCTGAACCTGCTCGTAGCGAATAAAGAAAAAATTGATATTATGAAGCTGAATGCCGCGCAATTCTATAGTCTCGCAACAGCGGGTGCTCTGGAGCCTATTGATGATCTGCTTGCAGCACACGGCAACTATATTAATCAAGCGATTAAACCGGAATCTTGGGGAAGTGCGACTATTGACGGTAAGAAGTATGGGATTCCTGAAACGGGAGCAGGCGTTAGCATCGGTGAAGAGCTGGTAGTGCGTCAAGACTGGATGGACGAGCTGGGCTTGCAGATCCCAACGAACACGGATGAGCTGTATAACGTGCTGAAGACAATCAAAGAGAAGAAAAATGTGATCCCTCTTACGGGCGGGAAGGAATCCCTGTACGGTGATATTGCGACAACGTTTGGCGTCTTAACGGACTGGAAAGAGGTAGACGGTAAACTCGTGCATAAGGCTGAGCTGCCGGAAATGAGAGAATTTCTCGCATACATGAATAAGCTGTATAGTGAGGGATTGCTCGATTCGGAAATGCCGATCAACACCGCCGCTAAGGCGATTGAGAAGCTCACGAGCGGTAACGCAGCTATGTATAAGCTTGCTTGGTGGAGCTCAGCGAGCACGATCGCTGCGCTGAACAAGAACTTCCCGGATAATAAGGTAACCATCATACCTTATCTGAAGAACAAGGAAGGGAAAGCGACTGTAGGTGCAGTTGCCAATACCTCTTGGTTCATCGCAATTCCGAAAGCCTCGAAGAATAAAGAAGAAGCGATGAAATTCTTGAACGCGAAGTTGGAGCCAGAAACGTTCAAGGGAATCGCGATTGGTCAGGAAGGCGTTCATCATGAAGTAAAGGATGGCAAGTACTATCCGATTCTTCCTAAGTTCAACGATGATCTGAACAATGCGAGTGCCTTCATAACGGGCGTAGATGAGACGAATTATCCAATCTACTGGCAGGCGCGGGTTCGGAAGGATCCTATTCTGCAATCATACTTTGAGAATTTCCAAAAGAACGCAGAGGGACTCGTTGTGGTCGATCCGATGTCATTAGCACCGCCGATTGATGCCGTCTCAAAGAACACGCTGAAATTGACGAAGCTGCTTGAAGATAACATGCTGAAGTTCATTTCCGGATCCGAGCCGATCTCGAATTATGATAAGTTCTTGGAGCAGTGGAGAGCGGAAGGCGGAGCCGATATGGTGAAGGCGGCTAACGAGTGGTACCAATCGACGAAGTAGGGAATTTGTAGTGAAGTAGATAACATGGGCACAGCTGTTGGAGGGGACTCCGGCAGCTGTGCTTTGTTTGTTGAGCCGGAAGGCCCGGGCGCGAGGGGGTGGGTTAAGTGTAAATGATTGAATCTAAATGTACAGTTTTGAACAAGCAAAAGTGTACATCTTTAAGTTAGCATTTATAGTTTTTCCCCGTTACAGCGGGCGAAGCTTGCTGGTTAGGTGAGATAACTGGGAAAAACCGTGTTACGGGGACGAGGCTGTGTGCGGATGGAGAGGTCGGCGCGCGCAAACAGGTTTTTTCCCCGTTACAGCGGATGGAGACTCGCAGGTTAGGTGAGATAACGGGGAAAAACCGTGTTACAGGTAAGAGGCAATGCAGGGATGGGGAGGCCGGCGCGAGCTAACAGGTTTTTTCCCCGTTACAGCGAGCGAAACTCGCGGGTTAGGTGAGATAACGGGGAAAATGGACCTAGAATAAAAAGTGGACATCTCTTAATATCACACAGATAATGAGTCTATTAAAACAAAGAGGTGTCGGACATGAGTGAAACAAGACAGCGGTACAACGAGACGTTTAAACGTGAAGCAGTAAAGTATGTGCAGGAACAGACGAAGAGCCTGGATGATGTAGCTAATGAATTAAATATCAATCCCGGTACGCTACGCGGCTGGGTGGGGAAGTAC
>NZ_JBTGUH010000008.1:0-240394 GCF_054343325.1 Paenibacillus marinisediminis | reverse complement strand
GTAAGTGAGTCGGTAGTGCATAGAACGATAAGGAGCAGGAGTGAAGGAATCCAACCTGAGCGAAAGGGAGAATAGTGAAACGGACCGCGGAGGGGTAAGTGAATCGGTAGCACATAGAACGATAAGGAGCAGGAGTGAAGAAATCTAACCTGAGTGAAGGGGAGAATAGTGAAACGGACTGCGAAGAGGAGAATAGCGAAATGGACGACGGCGGAGAAGGGAGGAACAGCAGCCTATTGTGGTTTTTGCCGACAAGCTGCTGTTCTCCGCTAGCATATGAAGCTATAGTTATTGCTGCTCCGTCCACTTTATAAGCTGACGATCGCTTGGCAGCAGGAGTGAGAGGATACCGAACATAGGGATGAAGCCGCATATCAGCATTACTTGTTGAATACCGACAGCTTCAATCCAGTTGCCGAGCAGGAGACTGCCTAGGCCGCCCATACCGAAGGCGAGGCCTGTTATAAGGCCTGACACGGTGCCGATACTGCCAGGGTGCAGCAATTGAGCGTAGATGACGCTGGTGGAGAAGCTTGAGAGCAATATGAAGCCGGTCAGCACAAGGGCGATGCCGGCCCAGAACAGCGACAGATGCGGCAGTATGAGTGCAAGCGGTATGACACCCAGCATGGAGGCGGCCATTAGATTGCGTCTTCCAAAGCGATCGGCGAGCGGGCCGCCGAATAATGTGCCTGCCGCGCCAGCGCCTAGGAACAAGAATACGTATATCTGCGCTTGGTCAATGGACAGGCTGTAGTGTTCAATTAAGTAGAAGGCATAATACGTGCCAATTGCTGATACATACCAGGAGCGGAAGGTTACAAGCGCTACGAGCGTGATCGTCGCCCACATTACACGTTTACGTTGAGCGGGATCTATGACACCGCGCGGTATTCGCTTTGCAAAGGTATAGCCGCTCTTCATCATCCCGCCGTACCATTTGGCCACGAAGGATTGTACGATAAATCCGATCGCAGCTATAATCGTAAAGCCTAATGCTCCGATTTGTCCAAACGGAATGAAGATCCATTTCGTCATTAATGGAGCGAGCGCTTGACCGGCGTTTCCTCCGACCTGGAAGATGGACTGCGCCAAGCCTTTGCGGTTGCCAGCAGCCATATGAGCTACGCGCATACCTTCTGGGTGAAAGGCCGCAGAGCCTAGCCCGACAAATATAACCGCGACCAGCACCATAGTATATGACGGTGCAAAGGCCAACAGCATCATTCCTGTGAAGGTAAAGGCCATACCGATTGGCAGAAGCGCGGGAGTCGGTCTCCGGTCCGAGAACATTCCGACTACAGGCTGCATGATGGAAGAAGTAAAGTTGATGGCAAACGATATCCAGCCGATTTGGACGTAGCTTAAATGCATGGAGTCCTTCAATATCGGGAAGATAGCGGGAATGACAGACTGTGATGTATCATTGAATAAATGCATAAAGCTGATGGCTATCAATATTTTATAAATAGTTGATGTGCCAGGTGATGCTTGAATCAACGGATTGTCTGTCTTTGATGATAAAGCGGCAGACGACTGGGACATGCGTTTTCTCCTTTCCTATTCATGTTGACTGATTTGTGATTTCGTCTAGATATTGGAAGTTACATTACTCTGCAATTTCATTTTCAGCAATATGGAAAAAGGCCCAAAATCCGTAATTAATCGGGTAATCCCGCTTACGGACTGGGCCTTAGACAATTATATAGGCTATTTCACGTTCAAATTAAAATAGGAGATGAGCAATCCCTACAATAATCGGTAATGTAATGATGGTGCGAAGAATAAAGATGAAGATTAGGTCAAGGATCTTGACCGGAATCTTCGAGCCCAGCAGCAAGCCGCCTACTTCTGACATGTAGATGAGCTGCGTTACGGACAATGCGGCTACGATAAAACGAGTCATCTCGCTCTGGATATCTGCTGCAAGCACAGTTGGCAGGAACATGTCGGCGAAGCCGACCATGATCGTCTGAGAGGCAGCAGCGGCCTCTGGCACACGCATCCATTCAAGAATTACCTCAAATGGCTTGCCAAGCCACTCAAACACCGGCGTATACGTAGCAATCGCGATCGCCATAGTACCAATCGCCATGACGACTGGAATGACTCCGATCCAGAGGTCAAGAATGTTCTTGCTGCTGCTCTTAAGGAAAGCAGCAGGACCTTCATGGCTCTTCGCCTTGCGCGTCGCTAGCTCAAGACCGTACCGCCACGGCTTCCAGCCCGCAGGGACAAGCTCCTCTTGTCTAGGAGCAACACCTTCTTCATACGTATCGGGCTTTCGCGATAGCGGCGGTATGCGCGGCATAATGATCGCCGCGATCATGCCTGCGAACGTTACAGTAGCATAGAATGGCAGAAACATATGCCCCAGCTTTACGTTCGACAGCACAATAAAACAAAATGTAATCGACACGGCTGTAAAGGTCGTGCCGATAACAGCTGCTTCGCGCTTCGTATAGTAGCCAGCTTCGTACTGCTTGCTGGTCATCATGACTCCGATCGTACCGTCTCCGAGCCATGATGCCATGCAGTTAATGGATGAGCGGCCTGGTAGCGTGAACAGCGGCCGCATAATCTTCGTCATTAGCATGCCGACGAATTCCAGCAAGCCGAAGTCAACGAGCAGCGGCAGCAGCAATCCTGCCAGCATGAATACGACGACTAATCCAGGGATCAGGCTGTTCAGCAGCATTCCCCCAGTATCAGCCGATGTGATCCACTCTGGACCAATTCCCCAGTACGTACATAAAACGAACACCAGACCTGCTGTTCGTATGATAAACCAGAAGTTTGAAATATCGAACAGCGCTCGCCACAGATGGAACTTCATCAAGCTTTGCGGATGGAATAATTTATGGATCACAGCACCGATCCAAGCAATTCCTGTTAACAATACTGCCCCGAGAACGAGCCAGCCATCAAGCAATTGCTGAACATATTTAGAAAGAAACGCGATCGAGACAGTTACTTCACCGTTCCATGGTATCGGAACAACGAAAAGGACCATACCGATCAGCGAAGGAATAAGAAAGGTAAGCAGCGAGCTGATCGTAAGTCGCGGCGATAAGGACGAGTCGTTCTTGGACATCATGAATCTAATCTCCTTATGCTTAAAAAAGTATATTTATACAACATGCACAACTTTATACGATTATGAGCAAAAAACCAACCCTACAAACGTAGGTAGTTAGTGGAAAATAGGGTTGTATATAGAAAATACATGAACTTATCCGACTTAAACGACATTTGTCATTATTTCTCGGGAAATGACAATAAAATCAGCTTTTGCAGCCAAATAAAGATAGGAATCTCCTACGTTTTCCATTAGCATTGGAATATATACGCAAAACGATAGGGAGAAGGAATAATATGTCTACACTAGAACTGCAGCAAGTAAGTAAAATGACGGGAAATAGCACTTTGCTGCCTTTGATTGAACTAAAGGTTGATGCAGGACAATGTGTGGTCATCCAGTGCAATCATGAGCTTGGTCATCGTTTGATTGAAGCTATTATTGGAAATATCCCTATATCGACGGGACAAATCTTGTTCGAAGGTCAGCAGCTGACTAAAGAAAGCTTTGATGTAATAAAAAAGCAGATCGGTATTCAAATGTTGACGGATAATGCCTATGAACGATTAACGGTGTTGCAGTATATCACATTTTTTACCCAATTGTATGAATCTAAGGCGGACGTCATTGACATTGTTGGCAAGATCGGATTAACCGATCGACAACATACAAAAGTATCTAAGCTTAGCTACTCAGAGGTGCGACGGTTGATGATTGGGAGAGCAATCGTTCATCACCCTAAGCTGCTTATTTTAGAAGAGCCTGAGCAAAATGTGGATATTGAAACGAGCTACATCATTCGCACCCTGCTGCAAACGTTAAAAGATGAAGGCATGTCGATTCTAGTGACCACGACTGTTCTTGAACAGGCTCTCACACTGACTAATGAAGTATATCTATACGGCATGAACGGCCTGAAGAAAGTGGATACAGCGGAGGAGGAGCAGGAGAGGGTATCAGCTGTTGAGCCTAGTACTCCAAATGAAGAATCAGCTACTGATTCAAGTCCACACGAGGAAGCTGCGACATCCGTACCGCAGGCTGTCCAGACTCAGGAGACCTTGCGGCCAGTGCGAATGGAGAAGATACCTGCGAAAGTAAGCGACAAGATCATCTTGTTCGATCCAACAGAGATCGATTACATCGAAAGCCAAGAAGGCGTCTCTAACCTGCATGTCCACCAAAGTACATATCCGTGCGCGTTAACGTTAAATGAACTCGAAGCAAAATTAAAAGCGTTTGGCTTCTTCCGCTGCCATCGCTCCTATCTGGTAAACCTGCAGAAGGTGCGGGAAGTTATCACGTGGACTCGCAACAGCTTCAGCCTCATCTTAGATGATGCGAAGAAGAGTACAATTCCTCTTTCAAAGGGCAAATACGATGAATTAAAGCAAATATTAGGCTTCTAAGATGCATCATTCAGCGTGAAATCTGCAGTGTTCACCCCTTATATTGCTCTTCTCATCCCTGATTTAATGCGGGTTTCTCACGATCCCCGTAACATGGGGATTGTAAGGCGATACGAGATCGGAAGGGACGATGAAGATGGAATGCATTATCGAAGTCAACCAATTAGTGAAGAAGTTTGATAGCAAAACGGCACTTCAACAGATTGATTTTAACATTCATAAAGGTGAAATATTCGGATTTCTCGGTCCAAGCGGTTCCGGTAAGACAACAACAGTAAAGATTCTTACATCGCAATTGCAGCCGACATTTGGTAAGGTTCGTGTATTCGGACAGGAGATCGGACGCAAGAACGATTCCAATCATATGAAGAGAATCGGCATATTGACGGACAACAGCACACTGTATGAACGACTCAGTATATATGAGAACCTGGAGCTGTTCTGCAAGCTATATGATGTAGATGTACGACGAATTGCGGAAGTGTTAGAAGAGGTTAACCTGGCAAATGAAAGCAAGACAATCGTGAAGAAGCTGTCTAAAGGAATGAAGCAGCGAGTGACATTAGCAAGAGCTGTTCTGCATAAGCCGGAGCTGCTGTTTCTGGATGAACCGACTTCTGCGTTGGATCCAGTGAATGCACTGCATATTCACGAAGGTCTACGCAAGCTGAATCGAGAGGGAACGACGATCTTTCTGACGACGCACAATATGCAGGAGGCGGAAAGCCTCTGTGATCGCGTGGCGTTCATTCATGATGGGGTCATTCAGGCAATGGATACGCCGGAGCAACTGCGACTGCTGCATGCTGATTCCTCGATTACAGTGAATGTTAAGGGTGAAGGTAAGCTGGTTCTGGAGCAGAACGAAGAGAGCGCTGCGCGCGTAGCGAATTGGATGAAGTCAGGACGATTGTTGTCTATACATTCGAATGAACCGACTTTGGGAGATATATTCGTGCAAATGACAGGGAGGAATCTGGTATGACATTTTCAATGAAGAGATTTCAAGCGATTGTGAATAAAGAATGGAAGGATGCGCTTAAGAACCCGCAGCTGCTCCTTATGGTTGTAATGCCGATCATGTTCTCCGTGCTGTTCAGCAAGATGGGAAGCGATAGAGCAGAGCTGATCAGTTTTCCGTTGATGCTAGCCCTCTCAATGACAGGAGCGTTTGTTCAAGCCATGACAATCGCAGAAGAGAAAGAGAAGCACACCCTGCGTGTACTTATGCTTTCACCGGCCAAGACTTCGGAAATTCTAATGGGTAAGAGCATGTTAACTGTTGTAATGACGGTATTCGTTGCCGCAGTATCGATCATAGTTGCAGATATGCCTTTGTATAATCTACCGGCTATCGCTTTATTATTCACCATGTCACTAGTCATGTTTATTAGTCTCGGAACCATTATCGGATTGTTGTCCCGCTCGGTACAGGAATCTTCTATTGTTGGGCTGCCAATACTCATCATCTTTCTAATGGGGCCCATGTACGCTCCTTTAATGGGTAATGATACATTGACAGCTATCGTTAAATACTTGCCGACAGAGCACTTTACGAGAGCGTTAGTTCAGCTCAGTGAAGGTGCTGGATTAGCTGACATAGGCCAAAGCTTACTGGTTCATGCCGTCTGGATGGTGGGGTCATTGATTCTATGTGTGTTCGTATACAGCCGCAAGCGATTTGATAAGTAACCAGAATAAGCAGGGTTATTTAAGGGAATGTAAATAATGTTCGGAAATTACGCATACTAAGACATATAATATTTACTAAAACTAGACAATATAATAAAAATACGAACAATTAATTAATATGCCGTTGACATGTTCGTTGTTATGACCTACAATGAGGTTGTTGCGATAACTCGCAGCTAACTTAACATGGCAACATAAATGTCTTGTTCGTATAACCCTGATGATATGGTTCAGGGGTCTCTACAAGGAACCGTAAATTCCTGACTACGACGGATGTGCTGTTTGGCACACCCGTATGTGGTCGGGATTTTTGTGTTCTCGTATGCCGCGATTTACAAAGGGCTGTGCTTGATTACATGAAATACAACTACGTTGTTCATCAAGGAGGAACTCATGAGTAAATATGATGTAATTGTTGTTGGTGCTGGTCCAGCTGGTATTTTTACGTGTTATGAATTGTCCTTGAAGGCTCCGCATCTGCGCGTCGCGCTAATTGATAAGGGGCATGATATATATCGCCGCAATTGTCCAATCCTGGAGGAGAAGATTACGAAGTGTCCGCCTGCGGCAGGACGCAAAGAGTTTGCGGGCTGCATTCCCGCCTGCTCCATTACAAATGGCTTCGGCGGCGCTGGCGCGTACAGCGACGGTAAGTTTAACATTACGACTGAATTCGGCGGATGGTTGACGGATTATTTGGCGCCAAGTCGCGTGTTGGAGCTTATCCGCTATGTGGATAGCATCAACCTGGAGCACGGGGCTACGAAGGATATTACCGATCCGACGACTGAGGTCGTTAGACGAATTGAGCAGCAGGGCTATGCGGCTGGATTGAAATTGCTGCGAGCTCAAGTGCGTCACTTAGGAACGGAGCAGAATCTAGAGATCATGAAATCGATCTATGAGTATTTGCGCCCGCGTATCGATATGATCTACAAAGCGGAAGTGGCCGATATCATCACGGTGAAGGAAGATGGCCGCCATGTCGTAAAGGGGATCGAGCTGAAGAAGGGCGAGACCTACGAGGCGGATTATGTCGTAATCGTGCCTGGCCGTGACGGTTCTGCTTGGATGACGGATATCCTCAAGAAACGCCGTTTGAAGATGTCCAACAACCAGGTGGATATCGGTGTCCGCGTCGAAACGTCCGATATCGTGATGCGCGAGATTAACGAGAATTTATATGAAGGTAAATTCGTGTTTAACACTTCGGTAGGCACGCAGGTCCGTACCTTCTGCAGCAATCCATCTGGTCATGTCGTGGTAGAGAATCACAGCGGGATCATGTGCGCGAACGGGCACTCCTACAAGGATCCAGCCCTCGGCTCTGCCAACACTAACTTTGCGCTGCTTGTCTCGCATAAGTTTACAGAGCCGTTCGATAAGCCGAACGAATATGCTCGCGAGATCTGCCAACGTGCGAATGATCTGTCATCCGGCGGTGTCATCGTACAGAAATACGGCGATATTCTGCGCGGTCGCCGTTCGACAGATAACCGAATTCGCGAGGGCTTCCTGGAGCCGACTCTGCGCGAAGCGGTACCGGGAGATCTTGGGCTAGTGCTTCCTTACAACACGATGAAGAGCTTGATTGAGATGATGGATGCACTGGATAAGGTTACACCAGGCATTGCATCAGAGCACACGCTCTTCTACGGTGTGGAAGCGAAGTTCTATTCGGCTCGTCCGAAGCTTGATGATACGCTGGAGTCGGAGATCAAGGGCTTGTACTGCGGCGGGGACGGCGCTGGTATTACACGCGGTCTGGCTCAAGCCGGCGCTGCGGGTGTTCACATTGCACGGGGCATTGTAGCTAAGCTCTAAACAACTAATAAAGCGGAATGGGCAGCATTGAGCTCATTCCGCTTTTTATATTAAGATATTGGAAATTATATGTATTCGATTGGGAAGAATATAGGGACATAGAATGTGATATAGAGCACATTAACAGAGCAGAGGGTTCGTTACAATAAGTCCGTATATAATTGTTAGTTTTCGTTGCTGTTGAAGGATGACATAGATAATCGGCAGCAGTCAGATAGCGTATGAACTAGGGGGAATGGAGATGGCGGGCTACTTAAAACCGCAAGAAATTAAAGAAGCAACGATCGAAACTGGGGTCGTAAAGGCGCGAAATTCACTATTGACGATGAGTATACTCGGTTTCTTGGCCGGTGCTTTCATAGCTTTAGGTTACTTGCTTTACATCCGGGTAACGGCTGATGCGCCTGCCGAGTGGGGAAGCATTACGACTTTCATAGGGGCAGCACTCTTCCCAGTCGGATTGATACTTGTCCTGCTGGGTGGCGGAGAATTGCTGACTGGTAATATGATGGCAGTGCCGCTCGCGCGGATGAAAGGGCGCATTTCAACTTGGGAAATGGCTCGCAACCTGATCGTGATTACATTAACGAACTTCTTGGGCGCGATCTTTGTAGCCTACTTTTTCGGACATATCGTAGGATTGACAGCCAGCGGGGTCTATCTAGATAAAACGGTATCTGTTGCAGGTCATAAGCTGCACGATTCCTTCTTGCAGGCATTTGTATCCGGTATCGGCTGTAACTGGCTCGTAGCGTTGGCAGTTTGGTTGAGCTACGGAGCAAAGAGCTTTAGCGGCAAGATCCTAGCTATCTGGTTCCCGACGATGACTTTCGTCGCGATTGGATTCCAGCACGTTGTGGCTAACATGTTTGTTATTCCAGCAGCGATCTTTGAAGGCCATTACAGCTGGGGCGAGTATTTGACGAACTTTGTGCCGGTATGGCTCGGTAATTTGGTCGGCGGTGCTCTCTTCGTAGCGGCAGCTTATTTCATCGCCTACAACAAGAAGAATCAAGACGAAGCGGTACAGTCGGCTGTTAAGCAGCAGGAGGCTTCTGAGACTTCGAAGAAAGTGAAATCTGTAGTATCCTAAATGGACTTATGTAAAAGGCGCTTGCTGATGCAAGCGCCTTTTTTGAGCGTATCTGAGCCTATTTAAAACGGACAGTACCTCCCGCATGCGATGTATAAACGCAAGCAGAGGGCACTGTCCGTTATGAGTTAATGCACTATTTCTTATCCAAGGTCGCAATCGTGTACGCGTCATTCGTCAGCTCGAATATTTTGCTTATTCCCGACGACATATACACTTTCTGATCCTTTGTAATAAAGATGGCTTCGGCATCCGTCTTGGACTCAATAAATTCTAAGCCTTTCTCAATTCCGAGCGAGAAGATAGCTGTTGATAAAGCATCGGCATCCGTGGATTTATCCGTTACGATCGTGACGCTGTTAAGATTGTTATCGACCGGATAACCGGTTTTGCGGTCAAGGATATGGTGATAATGCTTTCCATTTTCCACAAAATATCGTTCATATACACCCGAAGTTACAATAGTCTTATCCTTCACTTTCATCTTCCCGATCGGGTTGCCGCGCGTTTCATTCGGATCCTGAACCCCGATCGTCCAGTCTAGTCCGCCCGGCTTCTCGCCAACTGCATATATGTTGCCGCCCAAGTCGACGATGGCACTGTTGTATCCAGCCTCTCGAATATAATTGGCTATGACATCAGCAGCGTAACCTTTTGCGATACCGCCTAAGTCCATCACCATGCCCGGCTTCTCCAGCGTCACCGTCTGGTTGGCCTCATCAAGCTGAACCATTTCGTATCCAACCAGCGGCAGATCCGCGTCAATCTCTGCCTGTGGCGGAACGTGCGCATCCTCGTGACCAATGTTCCAGGAGTTAACCAATGGTCCCACTGTTGGATCGAATGCGCCATTTGTTTGCTGTGCATAATCGATTGCTTTGCTGATGACTTCGAATGTATCTGCAGAAACTTTATAAGGACCTTTGCCTGCGTGTTCATTAAGCTTGTACAGCTCGCTCGATTTGAGCGTTCGGCTCATTTTGTTCTCAATATTGACCAACAGGTCGTTAATATTTTTAAAGTCCTGATCTGTTGCGCGTTTATCATAAATTTTCACAGTTACAATCGTATCGAATATATAATAAGTCTCTTGCTTAATCTCATTGGCTGCGGTTGTTTCCGATTGATTAGGAGGTTGCCCGGTCTGTTGCTGATCTTTCTGTGATTTTGTGCATCCGCTGAATAATAGAGCTGTCGATAATGCCACAATAAGGGTAGGCACTGCAAATCGGAAAAGTTTCTTGCTATGATGCATGGTTAATTCCTCCGCATTTCAAAGTCGATCTAGATATAGGATGTGTACAAGCATATTATTATATCAGGGCACTGAAAAATTGGAAAGGAAGCATGACACAAGCGGAGCGCAGGCCAACTTCATATACCGAATAATTCAGTATATGTTCACGATTGTACCAGTTCCGTTACATTGAACCTTCGTTCACTAAGTTGTATAATAGCATAGAACTAGATATTTAAAATTATATTTGTTTTCAGGGAGTATTGCGAATGAAACGTGGAGATATGATCTTAATCGGCATCGTTATAGTTGCAGCCTTGGCCTTCATCATACCAAAGTGGTTGCTTCAAGACACAAGTGAAAATTTGCACAATGGCAATATGTACGCAGATATTACTGTAGATGGTAAGCCGTATAAACAAGTCGAATTAACTGAGGAAGAGCAGATCGTCGAGGTTAAGACGGATCATGGCACCAATATACTGAAGGTGCACAATAATGGAATTGAAATGATCGACGCAGATTGTCCGGACAAAGTTTGTTTAGGTTTTGGCTTTGTTACACATAAGGGAGATACCATCGTATGTCTGCCGCATCGGGTTCTAGTTGAACTAAAGAGCGAGGCAGGCGGGGAGGCTGACACGGATGCCGTCGTTAAGTAGCTACAGCGACACGACGATTAAGCTGAAAAAGGCAGTAATAATTGCCATCTTTAGTGCGGTTGCAGTCGTATTGGGCATCTTAGAGTCGATGTTTCCGACACAATTGTTGTTTCCTGTTCCAGGCGCTAAGCTTGGACTCGCTAATATAATGGTGTTGACCTGTCTCTATTTTTTAAATGGCCGCGATGCCTTTGCATTAGTTGTACTTAAAACATTGCTGATGACGTTGATATTGGGTACGTTCTCGGCGTTCCTATTCAGCTTCTTTGGCTCACTGTTCAGCTTTATTGTGATGTATGGCTTGCTTAAGATTGGGCGGGGGAAGATCAGTTTAATTGGGATCAGCGTAGTTGGCGGTGTTGCGCATAACGTTGGACAATTGACTGCGGCAGTTATTATATTTCATTCATCGAAGATCTTCTTATATTTGCCTCCACTCATGCTTTTGGGCGTCGTGACTGGCGTATTCGTTGGTTTTGCAGCTAAATATGTAACGACTTCTTTGTCCAAACTATCGATATTCGAGTCATTCATACCTGAATCTCAATAGTCGTTTTAGACCTTATTATATGGCGTCATGTCCGAAGCGGCATGATGCCTTCATCATGTTCATAAGCAGTGCTCTATGGTTCTGCGATGGAATGAAAGGCAGGGAAACGCATGATTCAATTGGAACGTGTGAGCTTCCGCTATCCGAAGCGAGAGGCGTTGTTTCAAGATTTGTCGCTGCATATACCGCGTGGGCAGTGGGTTTCAATCGTAGGGCCGAATGGATCTGGGAAGTCCACACTCATCAAGCTAATCAATGGGTTACTCGTTCCCGAAGCCGGCACGATAACAGTAGCCGACATGGTTCTCAGCCGTGACACCATTGAGCAGGTTCGACATCGGGTCGGGTATCTATTTCAGAACCCGGATAATCAGTTTATTGCCACAACTGTGCGTGATGATATGGCGTATGGAATGGAAAATAGATGCGTGCCGCGTGAACAGATGGAAGAGCGAATTGAACAGGTGGCGAGTGAGCTCGGGTTGACCGAGTGGATGAATCGCCATCCAGCTTCGCTCTCGGGCGGCCAGAAGCAGCGAGTTGCGATCGCCGGTCTTCTCGTGCTGAATCCAGATATTATGATCTGGGATGAGGCGACATCGATGCTCGATGAACGAGCTAAGCGAGACATGATTGCCAAGCTGAAGGAGCTTCATCGAGACTTAGGCATGACGATCATATCCGTAACGCATGATGCGGAAGAGATTCTAGAATCGGAGCGCGTCGTAGTCGTGAAGGATGGCGCGATCGCTGCTGATATGCTGCCGCTGGAGCTATTCGAGCACAAGCAGCTTGCAGAGGAGTGCAAGCTGCGGCCTCCATTTACGCTAGCGATATCACTTGAGATGCGATCTAGAGGTATCGATATCGAGATGTACCAAGATGAGGGAGAGTTGGTGAAGGCGCTATGGCCATCGTGCACGGGCAGAATATAAGCTATCAATATCCGCAGCAAGGCATCGGCCAACAGTATGCGCTGAACCATGTGAACCTCCAGATCGAAGAGGGGTTGTTCACGGCTGTTCTAGGTGCAACCGGTTCGGGGAAATCGACCTTGATGCAGCATTTTAACGGGATCTATCAGCCTACCGACGGACGGCTGCAAGTGTTCGACGTCGTCTTTAACGGCGGGCAGCGAGTGAAAGGATTAAAGCCTTTGCGGAGTCGCGTAGGGCTGGTGTTCCAGTTTCCGGAGCAGCAGCTATTTGAAGAGACGCTAGAGAAGGATCTTATGTTTGGACCGCTTCAGTTCGGCATGAGTAAAGAAGCGGCACGCGAGGCAGCATTAGAAGCCCTGCGAGAAGTAGGCTTGTCGGAGGAGCTGTTAAGCCGCAGTCCGTTTGAATTGAGCGGCGGTCAGATGCGTAAGGCGGCGATTGCGACAGTGCTTGCTTCGAACCCGGAGATGCTCGTCCTGGACGAGCCGACAGCTACGCTAGATCCTGTGAGCCGCAACGAGCTGATTGAGCTGTTGAAGCGGCTGTGCGTAGATCATGGCAAGACGATCGTTATGGTAACGCATCGATTAGATGAGGTTCTAGAGCATGCAGACCGGTTTATTCTGATGAAGCAGGGTACAGTCAGCTTCGAAGGCACACGCCAAGAGCTATTAGATAAAGCAGAGGTGCTTAGCGGTGCTGACATTGAGCTGCCTTCTGCGATAAAGCTGGCACAGCAGATCCAAGAGCTTTCAGGCATATCGATCACCGATCTGCCTTGCAGTGTTGATCAATGGGTTGACTGGTTCATGCAGAGGATGAACAGTTCCAATTCCGAGAATGGTAATAGGAAGGAGGGCAGCTAGATGCAGATGCAATCCAGAATGGTCATGGGTCGGTACGTGGCGGCTGAATCATGGGTTCATCGGCTCGATCCAAGAGCCAAATTAATTAGTATGATTCTCTTTCTGATTGCTGTTATATTGGCAGACAACGCTGTAGAATTAACGATCATTTCCGCCATTGCCATTGCAATCTTAGCAACGTCTCATATTCCTTTGAAGAGATATTGGAGAGCGTCCAGACCGCTCAGGCCGCTTATGGTATTCATGTTCATATTCTACGTACTTTTTGAAGGCGGCGGTCAAGCTTGGCTAAGTATTGGCGGCTTCCAATTGTACACTCAAGGCTTAATTCTAGGTGTGTACGCTGTATGGCGCATGCTGCTATTGGTCTCCTTTACGTCCATTCTTACATTTACCACAACGCCAGTGGAATTGAACCTTGGACTTGAATTTGTGCTGGCACCGCTTCGATTGATCGGCGTGTCTTCACAGGAGTGGACGATGATGATATCCGTAGCCCTGCGCTTCATTCCGACCATATTTCAGGAAGCAGATAAGATCATGAAGGCACAAGCATCACGGGGTGCTGATTATGAGGATCTGACTTTTCGCGAGAAGGGCAAGCTTCTTGTTACCTTGCTTGTACCCGTCATAGTAGGTTCATTTCGACGTGCAGAGGATCTTGTTATGGCTATGGAATCGCGCGGATATGTCTTAGATGCGAAGCGTACCTCATTGCGCAAGCTGGAATGGAAAATGGCTGATAATTTATTCGTATCCTTATTTATTGTGATGATTATCACAGCAACCGTGCTGTAGCGATATTATTTTAATAAAATCTGCTTATGAAATCGCTTTAGATCGAACGATTTGTGAATTGTGTCACAATGAGTCCGTAATGGTGCTATAATAGCGATAGATTAATTTTTAGATAATTTACCCAGGTTGGTAAGGAGGAACGACTATGGCCAGATTTTTTAACGGTAAAGAAGTTGAACTGTTGGCTCCTGCCGGAACATTTGACATATTCAAAGAAGTAATTGATATGAATTGCGATGCAGTGTACTTCGGTGGACCTTCTCTAAATATGCGTATGATGCGCAAAGGATATAACTTGAGCTATGACGAGGTGCGCGAAGCTGTAAAGCTTGCGCATGAACGCGGCAAACGCGCTTATGTTACCGTAAACAATCTGATGAATGATGATGATCTGGATGAAGCGAAGCGGTATCTCACCTTCTTAAATGAAGTTGGACCGGATGCTATCATTGCGCAGGATATGGCTGTATTTCCACTCATTCAAGAAATGAACTTAACGAATATCCCGGTGCATTCATCTGTTATGATGAATGTGCACAACTACGATATGATCGAAGCCCTGAAGAACATGGGAGTGACACGTGTTGTTGCATCTCGTGAGATGGATCTTCATACAGCAGAATTGCTTCAATCCAAGACTGGGATAGAATTTGAATATTTTGTTCACGGTGACATGTGCACAGTTCATGGCGGCAACTGCTTGATCAGTTCGATGCTCTTCGGCAACTCCGCTAACCGCGGCCGGTGCATGAAGCCATGCCGCTGGGATTATCGCGTTAAGAAGGATGGCCATATCTATCCTACTGAGTATCCGTTGGCTGCTAAGGATATGTATATGTACGAGCATATTCCAGAGCTGATCAAGTCCGGTATTACGTCCTTCAAGATCGAGGGTCGGATGCGCGAGGTCGATTTCCTCCGCTCTTTGATCAATAGCTATGGCGACGCGATTGATCGTTATATCGCGGATCCATTAGGCTACGACCGCAAGGAAGATGCGGATGCGCTGTATGAGAATCGTAAGCGTGATTTCAGTACGGGCTATGCATTCGGTAAGCCGGGCCTAGACTATATCAACCGCCGTTACGAAGGAACAGGCAAGTTCTACAGCACGGGCAAAGTATTCAGCACACCGACTGCGGAACGTGAAATAAAGGCCGAGCGGATGGAGCAAGTTCGCGATACGTTTGCGAGCAGCAAGCGGACAGCGGCTAAAGCTTCAACAACGCCTAAGATCAGCGTTCATGTTAATGATATTAAGCAAGCGCGCGCAGCGTTGTCTGCAGGCGCAGATGTTATCTATCTGACAGGCGATGTATTCCAGCCGGGAAGACCGTTCACACGTCAGGAGATCGAGCAGCTGACGGCTGAGAAGGGCGCAGCACGGATCGTGCTGGGCATGCCGCGTATGATGACGGAGCTCCATATGGAGCAATACAGCCAATTCCTTAATGAAGGTGCGAAGCACAATTACTACGGACTGGATGGCCTGCTCGTGACGAATATCGGCGCGATGCATAAGTTCCGTCATGTACCATTGCCAATGATGGCGGATTTCAATCTAAACGTATTCAACCACATGTCTGCTGATCTGTACCATAACCATTTTAATATGCAGCGGGTCCATGCTTCGCTTGAGCTTCCGTTGAACGACATGGTGAAGCTGTTGAACAGTGCGCCGGCACCAGTTGAAGTTATCGTGCACGGATCGCCGATCGTCATGTATCTTGAGCTCGATCTGTACGAAAACACAGAAGTTATGGATCCGATCGGACAAGAAGATAATAAATATGTTGATAATCAGTATCTTGTACTGATGACGGACAAAGGCGAGAATCCAGTCTATCGCGATTGGAGCGGCCGAAACCATTTGGCATTATCGAAAGAGCTGTGCTATTTGCCTTTGTTAAAGGAACTGCATGAAGCAGGCGCTGATTATTTCCGCATCGAAGGCAAGACTTATACACCGGAGCAGCTTGGACACATCGTGAGCATGTATAAGAAAGCTGTATCCGATCTAACACAGTGCAAGCAGCTCTTCGAAGAGATGAACCCTGTGTATGCAGGCTATACGTTCGGTTCACTGCATTTCGGCAATGCACTTAAATTAGAGTTGGTAGAAGCTTAGGCAGCTGCTGATACTCTCCTGTAGGGCGGCAGACCATGAGTCTGCCGCTTCTTGCGGGAGGACAAAGGTAGATAAAGGGTAATGTAAACTATTTCAGGGGTGGATAAATGTGAGCAACGAACAGCAATCGTATATCGGACCAGAAGGAGTGCTGGCTAAGCGCAAAGAGTATTTCTTTCCATGTACCCATCATTTTTATAAGAATCCGCCGCAGATTGTGCGCGGCAAGATGCAGCATCTGTATGATGAGCAGGGCAATGAGTATGTTGATTTCTTTGCTGGCGTTTCAGTCGTAGCGTGCGGACATTGCAATGAGCAGATTACGGCTAAGACGATTGAGCAGCTGCAGACGCTTCAGCATACGACAACGATTTATTTGACTCAGCCGATGGTTGACCTGGCTGAACGGCTCGCCAACGGGGTGCTTCCAGGCAATTTGAAGCGCACCTTCTTCTGCAACAGCGGCTCTGAGGCCAATGAAGGCGCGATGCTCCTTGCGCGATTGCATACGAAGAAGCGCGACTTTATCGCGCTTGAATATGGGCTTCATGGCCGTACCTTCCTCACGATGGGAGTAACGGGCATTCCGATGTGGCGTGCGGACGATTACTTAGATCCGGGGGTTACTTTTATCCCTCGTCCATACGACCCCGAGTTGGATCTGGATACAGCAGCGCATCGTTCTGTTGATGCTCTTCGCGAGGTACTTGCAGAGAAGGGGGATACCATTGCGGCTATGATCGTCGAACCGATCCAAGGCAATGGCGGCATGATTACTCCGCCCGATTGGTATTTCCGTGAAGTGAAGACATTGCTGGAGCAGCATGGTGTGCTGTTGATTGCAGATGAGATTCAGACTGGCTTCGGCCGCACGGGTAAAATGTTCGCCATGGAACACTTCGACGTCGTGCCAGACATCATGTCGATGGCCAAGGCGCTCGGCAATGGTGTGCCGGTTGCGGCATTTGCAACGACAGATGAGATTGCAGCCAGCTTCAACCGCGCGTCTGCTTCGACATTTGGCGGCAACCCGGTTTCAGCCGCAACCGCTATGGCCGTGCTCGATTATATCGAGCAGGAGCATCTCATTGAACGCGCGGAGCGAGTCGGCGGGCGGTTATTGAATGGGTTGTATGCCCTTCAAGCGAAGCACCCGTACATAACGGATGTGCGCGGCAAAAATCTAATGTGCGGTGCGGAGCTGAGCGGTATGGATGATCAGGCGAGCGCTGCTTTGACAGATGCTGTGTTGGAGAAAATGAAGGATCGCGGCTATATTATCGGCAAGAATGGTATTGGTCGCAATGTGCTTGCCTTCCAACCTCCGATTATAATGCCTGTTCAAGATGTTGAATCGATGCTGATAGCACTGGATGAAGTTCTGACGGAATGCAAAGCAGAGGAGTTCTGATCACGTTATGGAAATGATTCATAAAGTTGTTCATAAGACTCGAATGTTCGGCGAGCTGGTTATGTTCTCGCATACGTTATTCTCACTTCCTTTCGCGATTATTGCGATGGTGTGGGCGGCAGAAGGTATTCCTTCAGGCTATGTGCTGCTCTGGTCATTGATCGCGCTAGTTGCTGCGCGTAACGGTGCAAATGCATTTAATCGCCTCGTCGACCGTCAATTCGACGCCGCGAATCCGCGAACAGCTCATCGGCATATGCCGCGCAAGCTGCTGCAGGAGCGCGAAGTAGTCGCGTTCGTCATCATTAACTTTGCGATCTTCATTCTAGCGGCAGGCATGTTAAACACGCTCTGCCTTGTGCTGTCGCCGGTGGCCATCGTGCTGATATGCTCGTATTCGTATACGAAGCGCTTTACGTGGCTCTGCCACCTGTATCTTGGCTTCACCATCGCCTCAGCTCCAATCGGCGCATGGTTCGCCGTTACAGGCGAGATCGCTTTTACGCCATTTGTACTCGGCACGATCGTTATGTTGTGGATCGGCGGCTTCGATATCATCTACGCCACTCAGGACATCGATTTTGACCAAAAGACAGGCTTATGGAGCGTGCCGCGTGTATTTGGATTAGATGATGCCTTGTTTATATCGCGAAGCTTGCACGCCATTATGGTTCTGCTACTGTTTTCATTGTTCTTCCTTCAGGATCTGGGATGGATCTACCTGGCAGGGATTATCATAGCGACAGTGCTTCTGGCGGTTGAGCACAACATCATCAAGCCATCCAGCCGTAAACGGATGAATGTTGCTTCTTACAACTTAAACCAAGTGATCAGCATGGTTATCTTGTTGTTTACAATGGCGGATTACTTTATAGGATAAAATGTTCGAACAAGACGGTTGCTTTGTCTACTAACGACTAGTGGATAGGCAGCCGTCTTTTCGTACAGTGCAAAGGTTACTGGTGAGCGATGACCTAAGTAGGTCCCCTCTGGAGAGTGTCGCGGTACTATCCCCTTGGCTCAGAAGGGTCTTGTGCAATAGCTCAATAGCCGCTGGTACGAGACGTCCTGACTGAGGGGGATAGTGCCTAGAGGCGCTTGTAATATATGAAGCGCGCATATGGTAAAACAGAATATGTCTGCGTCCTGAATGGATGGTAGATGGAGAATCATTTGTGCGGTGTATGTATCCTCTAGAGAGCGTTGCGGTACTATCCCCTTGGCTCAGAAGGGTATTGTGTAATAGCTCAATAGCCGCTAGTACGAGACGTCCTGATTGAAGGGGAGAGTACCCAAAGGCGCTTGGAGATAGATACATTGTGCTGATGAAGCAATGAAATCTGAATTGCAGAGGATGCACAGTACAGATATTTGATTCTGACTGAAAGGGATAATACCAAGATGTGTTTGTAAGTACATACCGCATTCTAATGGCGTAACAGAATGTGTCTGCGTCCTGAATGGAGATGGTAGATGGAGAATCGCTCGTGTGTGGTGTATGTCCCCTCTGGAGAGTGTCACGGTGTTCTCCCCTTGGCTCAGAAGGGTATTGTGCAATAGCTCAATAGCCGCTAGTACGAGACGTCCTGATTGAAGGGGAGAGTACCCAAAGGCGTTTGGAGATAGATACATTGTGCTGATGAATCGGTGAAATCCGAATTGTAAGGGATGCGCAGCACAGCAAAGTGCAATACAGATATTTGATTCTGACCGAAGGGGATAATACCAAGAGGGACTTGGAGATAGGTACACTTTACGATCAGCATCCTCCACCCATATGAAAGAAGCTGGTCCGTTAGCGGACCAGCTTCTTTGAGCATCTTAGTCATGTGCAATTCATGATATGCAATGTTAATCCTAACCTTAGGATTTGCGCTGCAGCTATACAACTACGATCCGCCAGTGCGGCGACGTTGGTTGTTTGGCTTTTTGTTGTTTTGGCTTACCAGCTTCTTTGTGTTGTTGTTAGCATTAAAGCTGCCTTTTTGGGCCCCTTGTTGTTTCTTCTTAGCGAGCATTTCTTTCATCGCATCGGCTAGACTAACTTTTTTCGGCTCATTGGATTCTGACATTGTTTCCACCTGCCCTATATATAATGCGCTAAATTTATACATTAACAGACTAACATGTGTTTGACAAATGGGCAATACAACCTAGCACATAACTCGGCATCCAGCATGTTGTGATCTGGGAGCAACCAGCTTGTAGTGCTACAAGATTGGAGACATCAACCGCGCAACGGATTCCATGAAGCGGTTAAAGAGGCTTCGCTTCTGGTATTCATGCCAATTGATAAGCTGGCTGTCGAGCATGTCCTGCTCAAATATACTTCCCAGCTGTGTTGCGAATTCCTCATCGTACAAGAAGGCATTGACTTCAAAGTTAAGCTCGAAGCTGCGATGATCTATATTGGCTGTGCCGACGGAAGCGGCTTGATTATCGACAACGATCACTTTCGAGTGAAGGAAGCCTTTTTCGTAGAAGTAGCATTTTGCCCCTTCACGCAGGAGCTCAGCCAAGTAGGCATTGGATGCCCACTGCACGAGTTTGCTGTCGCCTTTCAGCGGTATCATAATATGAACATCTATACCGGATTGTATGGCCACCTTTAAGGCATTCAGCACACTGTCATCCGGTACAAGATATGGGGTCTGCAGATAAATTCTATGTTTAGCCTCAAAGATAAGCTTGATCAGGCCGTTTTTAATCTGCTGCTTGTCAGAGTCTGGGCCGCCGGATACGATCTGTACTGCGGTGCTGCCTTGTGATTGAATGTCTGGAAAGTAAGTCTTATCGTATGCGGGGTGCTCGTTTGCCGCAATCGACCAATCCAGCATGAACTGCAGTTGCAGTCGGTGGACAGCTTCGCCTTTAAGCATCAGATGCGTATCTCGCCAGAACCCGATTGCAGGGTCCAGACCCAAATATTCATTACCGATGTTGAACCCGCCGACAAAGCCTACCTCGCCGTCAATGACAGCAATCTTGCGATGGTTGCGGTAGTTGACGCGCAGATTAAGAAAACGAATTCGTGAAGGGAAGAAGCTATGCACTTCTCCACCTGCAGCAATCAGGTCCTGCAAGGCCTTCTTCTCAAGCTTAGGCGATCCAATGTCGTCGTATAGAAGCCGAACAACCAAGCCTTCTCGCGCCTTATCGGTTAATGCGGCAATCAGCTTGCGCCCGGTCTCATCAGAGGCCACTTTATAATAGAGCAAATGAACATGGCTCTTCGCCTTGCCAATCTGCTCAATCAGCAGATCCATCTTCTCGCGCCCATCCGTTATGATGCGGACATCGTTATCTTGGGACAGCGGGGCAAAGCAGTTGATCAAATTCATATAGATGAGATGCTGGTAGTTCTTCACCTCAGGCCGTCGGTATTGGAACTCATCGGACTTAAGCAGGTTGATCTGCTTGTTCAAACCTTCTTGGGCCAATCGCATTGCACTTGGCTTGATCTTATATACTTTATGGCGAGCTAGATTCTGGCCTAGCAAGATGTAAAAGATAAACCCGAATATGGGAATGAATAAGAGCAGCATCAGCCACGCCCATGTTACCGCAGCGTTGCGCCGTTCTAGAAAGACAACAACTAACGCAAATATAAAGTTAAATACAATGAGCCAATTCGATATGATATCCCAGTAATGCACGTAGTCGTCTCCTTTATAGCATTAAGTATTTGCCTCTCGTGAGGTAGGATGTCTGGTTATCTTACAAGACTAATCATAAGGTGCTGGGAATGTGAAAAATAGCAAAGAGCTGCTGAAAGGCAGCGCATACGCTGGGGAAGCTGTCGAGAAGCTTTAATTGGATCGTGCCGTCAAATGTACATAAGTTAAAGAACCGCCAAAGGGATGCCTTCAGCGGCTGTTCTCAGGTCGAATCATCGTACAAATGACATTATGTGTTCGTGTTCCGATCTTGTTGGTGTGGTTCCTGCTCCAACGCATATTCGAAATCTTCGATATCGTAAATGGGCACCGGAATCTCGTGCTCGATGATACGTGCGACATACTCTAATTGATCTGTCAGAAGCGGCGCTTGCTCACGCATGGACGTCATAACAAGCTCCGTTTCAATCGGGTCAAAGGCTTCCCCGTAACGCATATTGTCTAATGCGTTCACGACGATGCAGGAAACATTGTCCTGCAGTAACAGGGGAGCGCTGTTGCGCCAAGGGACGCTAATGGCACGGTCAAGCTTCTTCTGGTTCAACTCGTTCTCGAAAAAACGGATCAGCGCTTCGATCTGTTGCTTCGCAAACTGATCCTCTTCTGGATCTGGCATCACCCGATCTTCGCTCTGTCTCATCTCGTACAATTCCATAATGGTGGAATAGGGGATGAGAAATTCCACCGGGTGCTTTGGTACGAGCAGGTGACCGTATACGGCTAACATCACCGCTTCAATTACAAACCGACGAGGCTGCACGGTCAATCCTCCTTCTTCCTTCAAAGATGCTGTTATACATGTACATAATAACACCTTGCCCCTTCGCAAGAAAGAGTAAACGGTACAAACGTGATCGATCTTCTTGAAAAAGGGCAGTACGAAAAAGAGCCCACCGCTTGGATAGACTCGATCTTCGACATATGGTGTCCTATTAATAAGTGCGTTCTTCGAAATAGTGCCACAGTAACTGCAGATCTCGATGTGCAGGATAGCTCGATAATTGCTCGCTTATCGTCCAAGCACGCTGCATAAATTCGTGGCTGATGTCAAGCGCGCTAGCCAATGCCCCGCTGTTGCGGATAAGGGCTACCGCTTCATCGAATGCTTCTGGAGAAGAATCGCTGTTAAGCTTGCTTAAGTGACTATGTACCGCTGGGTCATCCATGGCTAGCATGGCAGGCAGCGTAACCTGGCCATTGCGGAGATCCGCTCCAGCGGGCTTGCCGAGTTGGTCAGATGATTGTACATAGTCCAATATATCATCGCGTATCTGAAAGGCCATGCCTAATTGTTCTCCGAATTGGTAAAGCAGCTCAGCTACTTGCGGTTCAGCTTTGCTTGCTTCTGCTCCGAGTTGAAGGCACGTAGCCATCAACATAGCTGTTTTGTTGCGCGTCTTCTCCCAATAGCGATCTAACGTGATGGAGAAGTCATAACGCTGTTCCATCTGCTGGTACTCACCGATGCACAGTTGTGTTGTCGTGATGGAAGCCAGCCTATTTATGTATGGCTCCAAATCGTTCTTTTGCTTCGTTAACAGCTCTACGACACGGCACATCATATAATTGCCGATATAAACAGCTGTTTGCGTATCCGTCTTCCGATGCAGTGCGGGTTGACCGCGTCTAGTATCCGCCTGATCGAGGATATCATCGTGAATGAGTGATGCGGCATGAATAAATTCGCATGCAGCAGCCAGCCTGAATACTTCAGCGTTCTCGGGGCTATTGCCGAAACGGCTTCCCACGATCACCATAATAGGGCGCAGACGTTTGCCTCCGGAACGAATTAATTCCAACACATGCTTCGTAATAATGGAGCGTGAAGTTAATGCGGGATCATGAGCGACCATACGCTCTAGATCTCGGTTAATTCGCTGCATGGATATATGCAGGTGTTCGGCTAAGGTATGGCTAGATAACGTCATAAGTCACCTGCTTGAATCGTTGTGGTGGAATATGCCGTCTTGAATATTGCTCCTTCACGAAGCTGACGAATCGTTGATACAGCAAGTCATTGCATCTTGTTTTTTCAGCACGGCGGATCTGAATCTCTTTAATGGTCGAGGCCAGATCAGTGACAAGATCGAGAAATTGATGGCGCAAGGCGAACTGCAGATAGAAGCTTTGCAGGAAATCACCATCCAACACGGCACGAGCTGCGGCCTGCGGGTCTGATGGCAACTGTTCATGCGAACGCATCGCTTGCAGCAGCAGCCAGTAACAACCCAAGAGGACGCATTGGTCACGCTGTTCCATCTCGTATGAAGTTAGGATATCTGCCATTGCCGCGAGCTCCGATTGTATGTGTGCCATACTAAGACGGATAGCTGCGTCTTTCGGTAGTTGCTGCTCCAGAAGATACTGCGTCTCCTGCAAGAGTTGCCGATTCAAGGGAACACCCCGCTTCTCGTGGTCTAATCAAGATGTAGTTAATATAAACAAGTAAAGTAATGTGTAGGATGTACACATTACTTTACTTTTATTGAATGCAATCTATTCTATATACGGATTAGTCGGTGTAAAGGTACCATTTTTTCACGATCGGTATCTTTTTGTATACACGTTTCAGGCGAGGGTACAAGTAGTAGTCCAAGCCAAGTGTGCTTCCAGATCCGCCGATAAGCGCGATGCCGCCGAAGACGTACCAGAGCATTTCATAAGGAGCCATACCAGACATGTAGATCATTGCGCCCATCGCAATTGTACCGATCGATGCAACAGCCGTGAACAGACCGATAATAAGCATAACGCCCAATGTGATTTCCGCAAGTACCATACAGGTTTGGAAGATCGTAGCGAGTGCTGTGTAGCCGCCATCAGCTGTATAGAAGAATGTATCCATGGACCAGCTCATGATCTTTTCGATAAAGTCAGGAACAGGCAACGCTTGAACTGCAGTAGCAGCATTTTCTACAGACGATGCTGCAGAGCTTGCGTCGACAGTATCTTTAACTTCGCCAATAGCTTGTGTCGCTGCAGTTACACCATCAACCGCTTTAGGAGGAATCAAGAAGATATTGTTAGGGTCAGCGATAACCTTGCCAATCTTATTGAGACCTTCAAGCAACCATTTCACACCGATAAAGATACGAAGTGGTACAAGCCAGATGTTAGGGGAGCGCATTGCCAAGTGTCCGCCTACGAAGCTGCGGTTGTTCTTAACTCGGAAGAACTCATGGATCTTATAAGACCAGATCTTATGGAAACCGAGTACTTGTAAGAAGTACACGAAGTTAATCATGTGCTTGAAGAACATAGCTAGGAATCCAGAGCAGTTGAACATCTTGCCTGGCATACCGACAGAAGCTACGCCATAACGGCCGCCGATACATACCATAGTGCCGTGGAACGTCGGTTTGTACGACTTCTTCTGGCCGCCTTTGATATCAACAGTGATGTTGTGTGCAATTGTTCCAGCGGAATGCTCAGCGTTCTCAACCATTTGAGGTACTGGACGCTCTTCGCCTTCTGGAATGTAGAAGATGTTGTCGCCGACAACATATACATTTTCATGGTCAACGGATTGCAGTTTATCGTTAGTCACGATACGCTTGCGTCCATTTTGTTGAACGTCAAGGTTGCCAACAAGGTCAGAACCTTCAACGCCTGCTGTCCACACAACGGTGTCAGCTTTAAGCTCGCCTTTGTCGCCGAGCAATACGGAATCTTCCGTAACGCCGGTGATCTTCGCGCTAGTGATCATTTCAACGTTCATTTTGCGCAAGTATTTTTCGGCTTTCTTAATCAGCTTTTCAGGCAAGATCGGAAGGATCTTTGGTGCCATATCCGCAACAACTAGACGAACTTCAGACGGTTCGATGTGGAACTCGTGGCAGAGCTCTTCGCGATACTCAGCGATCTCACCGATAAGCTCAACGCCAGTGAAGCCAGCGCCGACAACGACGAAAGTGAGCATCTTCTTGCGAAGCTCAGCATTGGTTTCTTTGGAAGCCTTCGTAAACATGTCGCGAATTTGACGCTTCAATTTCACGGCATCGTCAAAGGACCATAATGTCATCGAATGTTCTTCAGCACCTGGGATACCGAAGAATGTTGGCTTACAGCCAGTACCGATTACGAGATAGTCGTAATCATAGGATTTGTTCTTACCTGTTAATTTCTGACCATCAAAGTCGATGTTAGCGATGTCGTCCAATACAACATCCACTTTGCGGCCTGCAAAAATTTGCTTGAGATCCATCTTGATAGCTTCTTCTTCAACGCGGCATGCTGCCACTTCGTGAAGTTCAGTCATCATTGTGTGGTAAGGATGGCGATCGATCAGTTGGATGCTAACATCTTTATTGTTGTTAAGACGTTTAGCCAACTTTTTCGCCGTCAGGACGCCGCCATAGCCACCGCCCAATACAACGATCTTTTTCATGTTCTTCAGTCACCCCTGAGATTATGGTTAGTAAATGTATGATTCCAATTTGATTGCGATTTGATGTGCAATCAAGAAGGCAGCTCCGCCACCCAGTGAGTGACGATGGACATATGATAAAGTGTCATCGACCTATTAGTGAGTAAGCGGAGCTTCCATTATCAAATCATTATTACATCAACATTTATTTAGCGTTAGCCAATGCCTCTTTGGACAGGTTAACGAAATCATTTACGTGGATAGATACGCCAGAGATCGCGTCCTGAGTGCCGTCTTCTTTCATAACGATTGCTGCAGGATCTTGCTTCTCAATAAGGGCTGCTTCCATCTTGGAAGCTTGCTCATGCCAGTTCATGCCGTAAGTGCCAGCAATGGATTGAGCTTTCTTAGTGTCGCCGCCATCTTTGTGGATAGCATCCCAGTTAGCAGCTACAATTTTACCGTCGAATACAGTGATATCAAGAGTGGATTTCCAACCGGATTTCTCTTCGAATTGAGGAGCTTCCGCATGGTATGCACCATCTTTGTATTGACCTTTTTCTACTGGACCAGCAGTCAGAGCTTTGTCAGCCAATTGTACGAAGTTGTCAGCATTGATAGATACGCCGGATACTGCATCTGTCTTGCCTTCAGCGTTAAGTGTGATTGCTTTAACATCTTGCTTCTCGATCAATGCTTTTTCCAACAATTCAGCTTGCTCATGCCACTCGGAAGAAGCGCCGCCAGCTTTCATGCCGTATTTTCCATCTTGGGACAATTTTTTCTTAGTATCGCCAGCTGTTTTAACGTTAGCAGCATCAAAGTTTACGTTTTCGATCTTGCCGCCTTTAACATCGAGCTGAATCATGTACATCCAGCCTTTGTCGTCTGGCTCAGCTTGTGCATAGTAGTTGCCGTCTTTCAAGGCAGCTTGCTCTGTGCCTGTTTGTTCTGTATTTGCTCCCGTGTTAGGTGTTTCTTCTTTCGCACCGCATCCGACCAAGATACCAAATGCCATAACTGCTGTAAGCAGAATCGCTAGTTTCTTTTTCATGACGTACCTCCACCTTCTCCTCTTTGATCTTTTTAAAAGTACTTTGTGAAAATTTTATCTAACTCATTGCAAAGTTTATTGTATCATTTTTTCACAAAGATTCAAGAGTGTTTGTATAGGAAATTGATACGGATCGTTTAATTCACAATCATTGTTTGCAGAAATGTCAAATTTTAAATAACTAAAAGTTATGGTAAATATAGGATACTATATATTGAGACTATTATATAGGATGAACGTATTTACATATATTCATAGAATAGAATTCCTATCGAAACATACCTGGGTATCATCGCAGCATGTCGGTAAAGCATCGCTTATTTTACGCTAAAACGACTTGAAATAAACAAATAGATAATTGAGGTGCGAATATGCAAGCCAAAGATGTTGTTCTCGGACTGCTCATGCAAGGGCCGAAGTCTGGATACGATATTAAGCAGGAGTATGAAGTTAGTCTGAACCATTTCTTTGATGCAAGTTACGGTTCGGTATATCCTACACTGAAGCAACTCGAGAAATCAGATTGCATTATTAAGGAAATAATAGTTCAAGAGGGCAAGCCCAATAAGAATATCTATTCAATTACGGAATCCGGCAAGAAACACTTTATGGACTACATGAATTCTCCTGTGCAGGATGATATTTATCGATCAGATATATTAGCGAGGCTGTTCTTCAGCAAATACATGGATGATGAAAGGCTTGTTTCCCATCTTGAAGAAGCTGTTGAGCTGCGCAAGAAGTATCTATCTCAGCTCGAAGACGTATACGAGAACCTCAAGCACCAGCTGTCCAAACCTCGAATGATAACCTTGCAATTCGGGATTAAAGATTATCGTGCGCAGGTTGAAGTGTTGGAACAGAGCATCAGTTATATGAAATCGGATGATCATCCGGCTGATTACTGGGATTAAGCGATTGGCATTATGATCTCCCTGTGCTAGAATGTTTAGATTGTGCCTGCAGTCGCAGCAGGCTCCGCGGTTCGTAACCATCCCGCGTTATCAAAACTAAAGGGGAGCATCAAATTATGTATAATGCGATATGGGGCGTACTGTTCGTGTTAGTGAACTTTGCGTTCTTCTTGGTTTGTTACCGTATATTCGGCAAGTTTGGTCTATATGCATGGATAGGGGTAATGACGGTATTAGCCAATATTCAAGTAACCAAGAACATTGAGATGTTCGGCATCGTTATGACCTTAGGGAATACGGCCAACGCTTCCTTGTTCTTAACAACAGACCTATTAAATGAGAGATACGGTCCAAAGGAAGCGAAGCGTGCGGTATGGTTCGGCTTCTTTACGTTAATTATGACGACCGTTATTATGCAGATGGCTCTGCAGTTCACACCGCATGAGAGTGACTTAGCTCAAGATGCGCTGCAAACGATCTTCGGGATCATGCCGCGGATCGTAGCCGGAAGCTTGATGGCTTATTGCATCAGTCAATTCCTTGATGTTAGGCTGTTCAGCGTTATCAAGGCAAAGTACGGCAAGAAGAATCAACTGTGGATTCGCAGTAATGCGAGTACAGGGCTAAGCCAGTTAGCCGATTCGTTCGTATTTTGTTCCATTGCCTTCATGGGTGTATACGAATGGGATGTATGGTTTGAGATCTTCATTACCACGTACCTAATTAAATTTATTATATCCGTGGCCTCCACTCCATTCTTATATCTGGCGCGAAGCTTTACAGTTAATGAAGATAAGTTCTGATATTTCGATGATGTTGAGAATATACATTATATATAATGGCATTAAGTACAGGCACTAAGTACATTATTTGATTACATTAAATTTGAAATTACTGGACTTTCCTTAGAACCGATACTATAATGACACAAGAACCAAGTTTACCGATGAACAATTGAATAGCACGCTAGGGGAGCTGGAATTTGGCCGGCTGAGATTGTATCCCAATAAGATACCGACCCTTCACCTGATCTGGGTAATGCCAGCGTAGGAAAGACGTGATATGGTGTGCTTGCCACACATCCCGTGCCGAATCCCGTATGGATGAGGCGGAATCACAACTACAATCTTAGTCGTAAATGGCTTGCTCTATGCACAGTGATTGTGCGGAGTTGAAGCGGTTAGATGGATTGTATTAGATGAGCGGGTTGCCGGATTCTCGGTGTAGGCAGGCAGTACTCTCCATGAACATACGCTACGGTTAAGCGCCCTTACAGGGGCGCTTTTTTTGTGCGATATAGACGAAGACATATAACCGGGCTTGCAGCATTGCGGTCGATAAGTGCGAACTTCAACTTCGTTCGTCGGAAATGGTTACTAGTGCGCTCTGCGCGATAAGCAGGGAAGCATATACAGAAAAGTTGGAGGGGTATCGGCTATGAAACAGGCAAGACATTCTTTACGGAAGAGCGCTTTACTGCTCATTGTGATGATGATGATCACAGCAGCGCTAACGGGCTGCGGCGGGAATGCGACTACAGAAGGCTCCGCGAATGGCAGCAAGGATGCGGCGAATACGGGAAAAGAGCTGCGCAAGGTTCAGATGGTGCTCGATTGGACGCCAAACACGAATCACACAGGGATCTTTGTCGCGCAGGAGAACGGCTATTTTAAAGAGCAGGGGCTTGAGGCTGAGATTATTCAGCCAGGCGGCGGCGGTGCGGATCAGATGGTTGCGAGCGGGGAGATCCCATTCGGCATAAGCGTCCAAGAGAATGTTACGCAAGCTAGATCGCAGAATGTACCGATCGTATCGATAGCGGCTATCATTCAGCATAATACGTCCGGATTCGCGGCGCCAAAGTCGAAGAACATTAAGTCTCCAAAGGACTTTGAAGGCAAGACTTACGGCGGCTGGGGATCGCCTGTGGAGCAAGCTATTATTCGTTCAATCATGCAGACTGAAGGCGCGGACTTCGATAAAGTGAAAAATGTAAGCATAGGTAATGCAGATTATTTTACGGCTGTGAAGAAGGATATCGACTTCGCGTGGATATTCTACGCGTGGACAGGAATCGAGGCGGAGCTTCGCAACGAGCCGGTCGACATGATCTATGTGAATCAATTTTCCGACAAATTGGATTACTACACACCTGTAATTATAACGAACGAAAAGACGATTAAGGAAGATCCAGAGCTGATCAAGTCGTTCATGGCGGCTGTGTCGAAGGGCTATGAATTCGCGATCGATCATCCGGATGAAGCGGCTGACCTGCTTCTTAAGGCAGTGCCGGATCTCGATAAAGAGCTAGTCCATGCGAGCCAGAAGTGGCTGAGTCCGAAGTACAAGGACGATGCTCCACGCTGGGGCGAGCAGAAGCGGGAAGTATGGGAAAACTATACGGATTGGATGACTGAAAACAAGCTGATGGAGCAGACAATTGATGTAGACAAAGCATTTACGAACGATTATCTGCCGCAATCATAAATCGAAATTAACGAATAAGGGAGAGATTAACATGGCAAATAGCTTAGTGAGCATTCAGATTATTCCGAAAACACCGAACGGTGAAAATTCGATACCTTATGTCGATCGTGCGATTGAGATTATTAAGGCTTCGGGTGTAGCGTATCAAGTGAACCCGCTCGAAACGACAATGGAAGGCGACATGAACGAATTGCTTGGCGTTATTGCACAGATGAATGAAGCCATGATCGAGATGGACTGCGTCAGCGTTATTTCACAGATCAAGATTTGTTATAAGCCTAGCGGCATTACGATGAACGAATTAACCGAGAAGCATCGGCCATGAGAAGACGCCGTTGGTCGCAAGCGGGGCCGCCCATTGTGGCGGTCCTGCTTCTTCTTGTGCTGTGGCAGCTTGGAGTCATGGTGTTCGATGTAGAGAAATACATTCTCCCGAGTCCCATTGATGTTGCGCGTGAGGCTTGGATTAACGCTCCATCCTTACTGCATCATACCTGGGCCACGCTGCAGCTGACATTGATTGGTTTTGTGATCGGCTCACTATTCGGTTTATTGGTAGCGATGCTGCTTCATCCGTTCCCGCTCGTCAAGCGCGCGCTGTACCCGCTCATCATCGTGAGCCAGAACGTGCCTACCATAGCGCTGCTGCCGCTCTTGATGATCTGGTTCGGGTTCGGCATGCTCCCGAAGATCGTCGTCATTACGCTTGTATGCTTCTTTCCCATTACGATCGCGACGATGGATGGCCTCATGCAGACCGACCGCACGATGCTTCGCTACATGCGAATGGCAGGAGCAACTCGGTCACAGCTGTTCTGGAAGCTGGAGCTTCCGTCAGCGCTTCCTTCTCTCTTCTCTGGTTTGAAAATAGCTGCTACATACAGCGTGATGAGCTCCATTGTGGCGGAGTGGCTTGGCACGGATAAAGGGATTGGCTACTATATGACCTTGCAGAAGGCGGCCTATCGTACAGATCGCATGTTTGTGGCGATATTAATCGTGGTCGTCATGAGCATTACTTTATTCTCGATCGTGCAAGTTATAGAACGCCGTGTCATCCACTGGCAGGCGCAGCGCTCGGAACAGGCAGAAGAGTAGGAGGTGACGCAGATGAGTACGTTAACAGCAAGTGGACAGTTGAGCGCGAATGAGCTGCATTCCGCAGGAAGCCAAGCTCCTGAGCAAGCTGGGGGTTCTTCCAGCAGCGTGGCCGCGCTTGAAGTTATAGATGTATGTATGTCTTTTGCGGGAGCGAAGGAGCAGGTGTCGGTGCTGGATGGACTGTCCCTGCGAGTGGAGCAGGGGCAGTTCGTTTCCATCATCGGACCGTCTGGTTCGGGGAAGAGTACACTGTTTCACCTCGTCGGCGGGCTGGTAAAGCCGACCGCCGGCGATATTCGCATTCACGGTGACTCCGTCATCGGTCAGACGGGTCACGTGAGCTATATGCCGCAGCAGCCGGCACTATTTCCGTGGCGCACGGTGGAGGACAATGTCATCCTGGCACAGGAATTGACCGGCCGCAGCAAGAAGGAGCTGCGCCAAGAGGCACAGGCGTGGCTCGCCAATGTCGGCCTTCAAGGCTACGAGAAGGCCTACCCGCACACGCTGTCCGGCGGGATGCAGCAGCGTGCGGCTTTCCTGCGGGCGCTGCTTAGCCCGCAGGAGCTGATGCTGCTCGACGAGCCGTTCAGCGCACTCGATGCGCTGACGCGCGGCGAGATGCAGGGCTGGCTGCTCGCGCAGTGGGAGAAGCACCGCCGCTCGGTGCTGTTCGTCACGCACAGCATCGAGGAAGCGCTGCTGCTGTCGGACGTCGTGTACGTCCTGACAGCACGGCCAGCGCGGGTGCTCGAGCGTGTAGTGGTGCCGTTCGCGCGTCCGCGACGGCAGGATCTGACGCTCGAGCCCGCTTTCAGCGAGTTGAAGCAGCGCATAGGCGAGCTGCTGCGCTAGGGCGCAGTAGCATTAGTAGTAGCATTATAGATGAAGTAATAAAAAACATTTAACCGCACAAATAAAGCAAAAAGGCTGCACGAGGTCATTTTCCATGACTTCGGTGCAGCCTTTCTTGCATATCTCGATCAATCTACGAACATAACTCATTTAGAACAACGTAAGCTGTCGATCCCCGTACCCTTGCTTATAAGCATCAATGATGTCCTGCATGCGATACAAGATGCCAAGTCGGTCACATTCGCTAGAAAATAATTTCCACAGCTCCTTCGCACGAGGAGATGAGCATTCATATGAGTTTCCATATTGCTGAATGTACTTATATTTGAGTCCTGGAAATTTTTCATCCAGCTTGTCATAGTACCAATCCCGCTGATTGTTTCGCAGCGTCATGCCGAATGCGGGGTATATGAATCTAGCTCCATGCTCTGCGGCGCGAGTGATGATTCCTTGAATGTTCTCCGCATTATCCTCGAGAAATGGCAGCACGGGCATCATCAGTATGCCTGCAAAGATCCCATGGTCGGCCATTTGCTTAATAGCGGCAAACCTTCTGGAGGAGACGGCGACATGCGGCTCGATCTTCCGACAGAGCTCATCATCGACAGTCGTGATCGTTACCTTCACGATAACGGGAGAATGCTCCTGTATACGTTGAAGAACATCGATATCTCTCGTAATGAGATCGCTCTTCGTTGCAATCGCCACGCCAAATTGATATCTATCCAGATACTCCAGCGCTTGTCGTGTTAAACGATGCTTCTTCTCAAATGGATTATACGGGTCAGACATCGAGCCTGTCCCGACCACTCCGGTATTGCGTCTCCGCTTTAGATTATCTTTAACGAGTTCAGGAGCGTGCTCCTTCGCTCTTACGGTATCAAAGTTGTCGATCCCATAGCAGTCGCTTCGGCTGTCGCAATAGATGCACCCGTGGTTGCACCCTCTATAGATGTTCATCGTGTAGTCAGTGCCAAACCATTCCGAACTTTTCGTTTTCGTAATCATTGATTTCGCAGGTATGAATTCTATCCTGAGCCCCCCCCTTGTGACGAAGCATAAGAACATTATGCCACATGTAACTTGACAGCTATGTGTCATATTTATCCCGGGCCGCACATCTCTTATATAGGGTGCGGCAAGCACAGAGCCCCAAGTCACCTTGAATGACTTGGGGCTCTGTATACGTGCCGGCGAAGCTACAACACCATCGCTGCGATGAAGCCGAAGATGAGGAGCGGGATGTTGTAATGCAAGAATGTCGGCACGCAAGTGTCCCATATATGGTCGTGCTGGCCGTCGGCCGCAAGACCTGAGGTCGGACCGAGCGTGCTGTCCGACGCCGGCGACCCGGCGTCGCCGAGCGCTGCGGCCGTACCGATCAGCGCAACGGTCGCGAGCGTGCTGAAGCCAAGCTCGAGGCTGAGCGGCACGAACACGGTCGCGATGATCGGAATCGTCGAGAACGACGAGCCGATGCCGAGCGTGACGAGCAGCCCGATCGCGAGCATGAGCATCGCCGCTAAGGCGCGGTTGTCGCCAACCAGGCCGACGCAGGCCTGGACGAGCGACTCGATGCCGCCAGTCGCGCGCAGCACGGCGGCATATCCTGCGGCGGACATCATCACGAAGCCGATGTACGCCATCTGACGCATGCCGCTGGTGAAGACGCGCTCCGCGCGTTGGAGCGGCATGATGCGGCCGAGCAGCAGGACAGCGAGACCTGCTGCTGCGCCGTAAATCATCGAGCCTGTGCTAAGCTGCAAGGCGAGCATGGCTGCGATCGAGAGCAGCCCGGTCCATGTCATCCGGGCGGATGGGACTTCCCGCGCATCATCCGCGCGGTCATCGGACGCTGCCGACGACGTATACGGCAGCTCCTTGTATGTTCTCGTTTTCCTATAGGTGAATAGGATCGAGATTAAGAGACCTGTTAACATACCAAGCGCGGGCAGAAGCATCGCCTTAGGCAGAATGGATGCATCCACGGGCAGCCCATTCTGTGTGATGTTGCTGGCAACCGTCTCGTGAAAGATAGAGCCGAAGCCGACAGGCAGCAGCATGTAAGGCGTAATCAAGCCAAAGGTTAAAGCGCTGGCCACCGCGCGGCGGTCGATATGCATCATGTTGAACAGCTGCAATAACGGCGGGATCAGCACTGGAATAAAGGCGATGTGAACAGGTATCGCATTTTGCGAGAGCGATGCAATCCCTGCAATCGCGAGCAGCAGAACAATACGGGAAGCTGCATTCGCCTTGTTGGAGGCGTGCTTGCTCCCAACTAGCTTGACAGCACCTTGAACGAATCGTTCTGGCAGCCCGGTTTCGGTCAACCCAGCGGCATATGCGCCCAGCAGAGCATAGCTGAGTGCTATAGCGGCGTTGTCTGTAATTCCTCCGGTAAATGTATCTATGGTATGCGTGAGGCCCAGCCCCGCGATCAATCCGGCGACTAAGGTTGCTGCCAGCATCGAAAATACAACCTGAACACGGCATAAACTCAATATAAATAGTACGGCTAACGATAGTAATACTGCGCTCATCTGGATGTCACCCTATCTAGTTCAAAATGTTTTACTATAATATCTAATTAAAACATTAACGCTTTACCATGACAATGTAAAATATATGTAAGACAATGCAACTTTACCGAAAACAGCTGATATTATACATAAATTTACCAAAAAACCATGCTGCAGACGGATGTTGAGCTTCTACAATGCAAGTAAACTGGAAATCATGAGTAAATATACAAGGCTAAAATGGGAGAGGAGAGCAATGATGAATACGAGCGCTTCAACTAGCGGAAAGGCTTCAGTATTTAGTTTGTTCCGCAACCGCTTTGTGCAAGCTATTATGCTTTCTGGTTTGTTTATGCATCTTGGTATTTGGATTCGCAATTTTGCTGTACTGCTATATGTAACGGAAATGACGAAGGGTAACTCTTATGCCGTGTCCATGGTCTATGTCGCGGAGTTTGCGCCGATATTTGTGTTTTCCTTCATCGGCGGGACATTCGCCGATCGCTGGCGTCCAAAGCTTACCATGATCTGGTGTGAGGTGCTCAGTGCTCTATCCGTCTTTTTGGTACTCTTTACGATCATGCTGGGGTCATGGCAGGCCGTGTTCTTTACGACTTTCATTTCAGCTATTCTCTCACAGTTCTCTCAACCTTCATCCATGAAGCTGTTTAAACAGCATGTGCCGGAAGAGATGCTGCAAGCGAGTATGTCCATCTTTCAGACGATGGGTGCCTTGTTTATGTTGATCGGTCCAGGGATCGGTACACTTCTATTTCAGGCTTATGGAATAACGACATCTCTAGTCGTAACGGGAATTGCCTTTCTCTTATCAGCAGCGGCTCTTCGCTTGCTTCCCGCAGATTCAGTTCAATCGGAGAAAAAGGCGAAGGAATCCACGGTACGTAAAGAGTTGGCCGCTGGATTTCGCTATGTCATGCAGAGTAAGCTTCTCAAGCCGCTTGGCGGCTGCTTTGCGATGGCGGGCTTGGCAGTCGGCCTCATTCAACCGATGGGAATATTTCTTATTACAGAGAGGCTGTTATTGGATAAATCTTATCTGAGCGTGATGCTGATGGTAAATGCTGTCGCTATGCTGATTGGCGGTGCTATTGCTATGATTCTGTCGCGCAAGCTTCCGCCTCAACACATGCTTGCACTAGGAATGATAATGAGTTGTATGACCATACTGGTAGTAGCTTTCTCCGACAAGCTGTGGATTATATTGGTTGCTCAATTTTTGAATGGTCTGGTTATGCCGAGCCTTCAGATTGGGATTAACACCTTGATATTGAAGAATACAGAGTCCTCGTTCATCGGACGGGTAAATGGAATACTGAATCCGATGTTTATAGGGGCTATGGTTGTATCGATGTCTATATCGGGTATTATTAAGGAGGCTGCTTCACTTACAGTGCTTTACGAGGTTGCATCTGCATTCTTCTTCTTAGGCATCATCATCATGATCCCTCTGCTTCGTATGGGTAATAAAGCTGTACCGATTGAAGCGAATCAGGCAGTGGGTGTGGAGTAGTCATCGAACGGTTTCTGTCTATCTGAGGAGGACGAAATGAGTAGAAGACCATTGACTTTTACGAACAGCGTGCACATAATAAGAATCAATATATATGACAGGTTGAACCAACATTGATGACGAGAACAGGTGCGCTGTGTGTAGCCTTCAGAGAGTCGACGGCAGGTGAGAGTCGATGGCGAGTGCAAGCTGCATATCCTCTCCGAGATGCCGAGCGGAATGTCCGTTTCATGCGGATGCTGTAAGCACGGCCGGCCTCCTCCGTTAACAGGAGTGCGCTTAGATCGCGCAGTCGAGAGCTGCAGGAGCTGATGCTGCTGTAGAATAAGGGTGGTACCGCGAGTTCAGACTCGTCCCTTTCAGGGACGGGTCTTTTTGCTATTCAATAAATGTTGATCTGAGGCGTCATGAGCAAACAGAGCTTCAAGAAGGAAAGCGAGGATGTTGACATGGGAACGACGAATGTGACGATGGAAGATATTATTAGAGCGCACCACGTATTGAAGGAAGTTATTGTGAAGACACCGCTGCAGCGGGATCCGATATTGTCTGCGCGATATGATTGCAACGTGTATTTGAAGCGGGAAGATTTGCAGGTAGTGCGCTCTTTTAAGATCCGCGGCGCGTATAACAAGATTCGCCATCTATCCGAAGATGAATTGAATCGCGGAATCATCTGTGCGAGTGCGGGCAATCATGCGCAAGGTGTGGCTTTTTCCTGTAAAGCCCTGCAAATTCAAGGCACGATCGTGATGCCAAGCACAACACCGAGCCAGAAGGTGACCCAGGTCAAGCGATTCGGAGGTTCCTTTGTCAAGGTAGTGCTGACAGGCGACACCTACGACGATGCGTTTGATGCTGCGATGAAGCTCATGGAGGAGCAAGGCTTGACCTTTATCCATCCGTTTGATGATCCTTATATTGTCGCAGGCAACGGAATAGTTGGAATGGAAATCATGGAGTCTTTGGATACTCGCGCAGACTACGTGTTCGTTACGATTGGCGGCGGCGGCTTGGCAGCGGGCGTTGGAACATACGTCAAGACGGTTAGTCCCGGGACTCGTGTCATCGGCGTTGAGCCAAGCGGAGCTGCTTCCATGACCGCTTCCCTCGAGAAGAAAGAAGTCATTACGCTGGAAAAGATCGATAAGTTCGTGGATGGCGCGGCTGTAAAGCGTGTTGGTCAATTGCCATACGAGATCTGTCAGAACGTACTGGATGACGTCATTCACGTACCAGAAGGGAAGGCATGCACAACCATATTGCAGCTGTATAATGAAAATGCAATTGTCGTTGAACCTGCAGGTGCACTTCCTGTTGCTGCGCTTGATCTGTATCGCGATCATATCCGTGGTAAAAATGTCGTCTGCGTCATCAGCGGCGGCAACAATGACATCGATCGTATGCAGGAGATTAAAGAACGCTCGCTTATTTATGAAGGCTTGCTGCACTACTTTACAGTTAATTTCCCGCAGCGCGCTGGCGCATTGCGTGAATTCTTGCAGGACGTTCTCGGGCCGGAAGACGATATTACTCGTTTCGATTATAATAAGAAGCATAACAAGGACAACGGAGCAGCCTTGGTCGGCATTGAGTTGAAGCATCCGGAGGATTACAACGGTCTTATTAAACGAATGAAGAAGAAAGGTCTGGAGTTCATTGAGTTAAATAAGGACGCCGTATTGTTCAATCTTCTGGTCTAGGTCAAGCTGGACTAGGTGTTGCTCTTAGACATCATTTGCAGGGTATACTTTCGTATGAATCTTTATTCTAGCGGTAGACCATGTCTGAGGAGGCGATCATGATGAACGACTTGCAGCGAATTGAAGAGGAACGTCAACAAGCACTGTTAGACAGGGAAATGATGAACCGATGGGACACGCAGCTGACCAAGCTTTCTCAAGAGAAAGAGACAGCTAAGGCAGAGTGCTACCGTTTGGAAGAGTGGTGGCGGCAGGAGCAGCATGATGTAGATCGTTTGAAGTCGAGGTCGCTTGCGAATATGTTCTTTACGTTAACAGGTCAGAAGGACTCTCGCCTATCGAAGGAAGCTGAGGAAGCGCTCCGAGCGAAAGAACGATACGAGCAATCTCTGGCTGCTCTGAAGGAAATAGAAGCCGAGATTGGTCAGTTGCTGGTGAAGCGAAACGCCGCCGGTCAGTGGCAATCGAGGCTTCAGCAGGCCAATGATCGCAAGGTGCAGCTTATTCGCGACCTCAGTTCGGAAGCGGCGGCTGAGCTAGATGAGCTGTCTACTGCTAGAGCCGGGCTGCTTCGTGAGCGCAAGGAGCTGGATGAGGCCATTCATGCGGGGAAGCGTGCGATTGCTGCCCTGAGTCGTGCAGAGGATAAGTTTGAGTCTGCAGGCGATTGGAGCACCCTCGATCTACTTGGAGGCGGAATGATCTCGACTCATATGAAGCATGAACGATTCGATGATGCGCAGGCAGAGGTTCAAACGGCTAATTCCTGTATTCGTACCTTTCAAAGGGAATTGAAGGATGTAAGTACGCTCATGCAAGCAACAGACCTAGTCGATATAAGCGGTGGCTTGAAGATGGCAGATTACTTCTTTGACGGATTAATCGCGGATTGGCTTGTGAAGGGGAAGATCGATGATTCCCTGTCAGCAGTACGGAACGGGAAGAGTCGGGTTTCTAGCGTGGTTTCAAAGCTGGAGACGGCTGGTCGTGACGTAAATCAGCGCATGAATGAGTTAGATCAGCGTTATAATGAAATATTGCGTCAATGGTGATACATGCTGGCCTTGTTGTGAGGTCAGCAGTTGAACTGTTTTGGCGTTACCGTTATATTTATGTAAAAGCGTCAATGGGAAAGAAAGGTTGAGATTATGGAAAACACAAATACAGCCAATAACTTTATACGCCATATTGTAATGGATGACCTGAAGGAAGGTCGAGTGAACGAGGTCGTTACTCGATTCCCGCCGGAGCCTAACGGTTACTTGCATATCGGGCATGCCAAGTCGATCTGTTTGAACTTTGAGATTGCGCGCGAATTCAAGGGGCGCGCTAATTTGCGTTTTGACGATACGAATCCATTGAAAGAGGATCAGGAGTATGTCGATGCGATCAAGCATGACGTAGAATGGCTCGGCTTTAATTGGAACGAGCTGCGTTTTGCATCGAATTATTTTGACGAGATGTATGATCGTGCTGTGCTGCTTATTAAGAAGGGATTAGCATATGTCGACGACCAATCAGCTGATGAGATTCGTGCTGCTCGCGGAACATTGACTGAGCCTGGTTCAAACAGTCCCTACCGTGAACGTACTATTGATGAAAATATGGATTTATTCGAGCGTATGCGCAAAGGTGAATTTGCCAATGGTGAGAAGGTGCTTCGCGCTAAGATCGACATGAGCTCGCCAAACATTAACCTGCGCGATCCGGTTATTTACCGTATTTCGCATACAACTCACCACAATACAGGCGACAAATGGTGCATCTATCCGATGTATGCCTTTGCCCATCCGCTTGAAGATGCGATTGAGGGCATTACACATTCTCTATGCTCGCTGGAATTTGAAGATCAGCGCCCATTCTACGATTGGGTAGTGCAAGAGTGCGAGATGAGCAGCACACCGCATCAATATGAATTTGGCCGTCTTAACATGACCAACACGGTAATGAGCAAGCGTAAGCTGAAGCTGCTTGTAGATGAAGGTGTTGTTGATGGTTGGGATGATCCACGCATGCCTACGATTGCAGGACTGCGTCGTCGCGGCTTCACGCCGGAATCCATTCGCACATTCTGCCGTGAGATCGGTGTAACGAAGAGCAACGGGATCGTGGACTCGAAGTATTTGGACTTCTTCATTCGTGAGGACCTGAAGCTGAAGGCACCGCGCACGATGGGCATATTAAAGCCGCTTAAAGTAGTCATCACCAATTATCCAGAAGGACAAGTGGAATGGCTGGATGCGGAGATCAATCCAGAGGTAGAGGAAATGGGCATCCGTAAGATTCCATTTTCCCGTGAAATTTATATCGAGCAGGACGACTTCATGGAGAATCCTCCAAGCAAGTACTTCCGCCTGTTCCCGGGTAATGAAGTTCGCTTGAAGCATGCTTATTTTATCAAGTGCGAAGAAGTTATTAAGGATGAGAATGGGCAAGTGGTAGAGATCCACTGTACGTATGATCCTGAAACGAAGTCAGGCTCAGGCTTTACAGGCCGTAAAGTAAAAGGAACGATTCATTGGGTGGAAGCGACTCAGGCGATCCCTGCGGAGTTCCGTTTGTACGAACCGCTTATCCTGGATGAAGAGGAAGAAGAGGAAACTGAAGGAGAATCCAGAAGCTTCTTGGATCATATCAATCCGAATTCACTCGTTGTTGAACAAGGATTTGTTGAACCAAATATGAAGGACGTTGCAGCTCATGATAAGTTTCAATTTTTCCGTCACGGTTATTTCAACGTAGATCCTAAAGAGTCTACCGAAGCAAAGCCTGTGTTTAATTTGATCGTATCGTTAAAGAGCTCGTTTGTGCTTCCTAAAGCATAAGGTAAGTTCGGAGCATACTAAAACAACGATATGAATGGAGGCGAACCGAATGGAGAACAAAGTCATTTTGCTGCAATCGGACCGACTTGGAGCTGAAGCGGATGGGTTGGGTGCAACAGTGCTGGAAACCTTTCTGACTGTACTGAAGAGCGAAGGCCATAGACCAGCTGCGATCTTCTGTATGAACCGCGGGGTGCTGGCATTAACACCGCAATCCCTATCTTCATTGAAGCTGGCGGAGCTGGCCGAATCTGGAGTGCCGGTATTGGCTTGCAAAACGTGCGTGGACCACTACGGAATCTCAGAGCAGTTGAGCTGTGGTGAAATTTCAGGAATGGCGACCTTCGTGGAGCTTGCAGCGAAGCATGAGGTTATTACCATCGGATAAGCATTACTCTTCATGAGACATTTACTCCGAATTAATGCAGCCAATAAGCTGCCAATATGAATATGTGCACGGCCCGTGATATTACAAGCTCCTTTTCTGAGCTGCAGGTCACGGGTCTTTTTACGTGGATGATTCGGATTCTTTGATAATGTACAGCGCTTGATAAGCAGCTTGAACTCCAACATGAATACCATTTAATATTGACAACCTAAACGTATCTCCCTCAGATGTGGTGAGCCATGCATATGTGTCTCCGGGAGTATTGCACTAATATCCCCCTCGCTCAGAAGGCAGTTGAGCATCAGTGAAGTAAATGGCAACCCGTTACTTGTTGGGTTATACACGGAAGAACAGTACATCAAACGCTAATTAACACGCGGTGAATGATGCATAGTTGTCTCAGAGAGTATTGCGGTAATATCCCCTTCGCTCAGGAAAGGCAGATGGTGCTATTTAAATAAGATAATAATTCTAAAAAGTAGTTCAAGAAAAATGACAAAGAAAATACGACAACGCCATGAATCATTGTTGCGAATGATAAATATAGAATCTTCCCATGTCCAGAGGCATGGTAAGAGAGCGTGATTGTTGAAAAGTGTTGTAGTTATCCATTTGTAAATGAATACTTGAATTGATGGTTTATGCAGCCAAGTTCGTAGAGGAGGACGTTATGTGTCTAGAAGCGAACCCGAAACGTGTAGACATAGTTAAGCTGATTAATCGTTCCCATGCAGAATAATGACCGACCAGCGCATTAAAACGGAAACAGAACTCATCCAGATAGTTCTGCAAATACTTTGGTCCGATCCCGTGGAAGGTATCGATCATCCATCTGCGAGCTTTCATAAACACTTTTTTTAAGTAGTGAAATTGATGTGTTCTAAAGAGAAGCTGGATAATTGTGATGCATGAGATATCTGTGCACGTGTGAAGATCAATGAAATGGCTGCAAGCAATATTGCGTAAGGATCTCCCGTAAAGATGTTGTCGGCTAACGGTCTTTATCTTGAGGTTAGTGATCTGCTCATGTGAAGAGATAGATGCAGCGACAATAAGCGGTTGCTCGTAAGGACGAAGCTCATACGCTGTACGATAAAGAGGCTTGGCATGATAATCTACAACTCCTTGAATGATACCTTCAAGAGGCTGCTCGACATCGGCAGCGCTGATGACAGATCGAATCTTATGTAGAATAGACCACGCAGTCTTATAAGTAACTTGAATAATTGTGCTGAGTTGCACCGCATTAATGTTGACGTGATGCTGGGACATCAGCCATATGGCTGTGATCCACTTCTTCAATGAAGTGCGGCTATTTTCCATGATGGTGCCAGCAGTGAGTGAAGTTTGATGATGACAAGCACAGCATTCGTACAAAGGAAGCCGCCGTGAATTAATGACATAGGCATGTGGATGATGACAGCGTGGACATTGGAACCCAGACGGCCACTTTAGATCATAAAGAAAGGAAATGCAAGATTGCTCATCTGAAAAGTAATGAGATAACCCCTCGATTGTAGTCCAACATTTCAACTTCTCCATCGGAACCACGGCCCCTTATCGAATGTATGTTCCCTTCATACACAAATTATACCAAACAAATGTTCGTTATTCAACTAATAATTGTTAAATCTCGACTTAATGAGAGAAGTATTGCGGAGAGCGAAAAAGCTAATCAATCTGAGCGAAAGGGAGAGTAGCGAGACGGTTGCAGAAGGGTATATGTACAAGCGAGGCGATATTCGAGAACAAGAGAAGGAGAGTAGGATATTTCAGTTTCTGAGTGAAAGGGAGAGTAGTGAGAAGGGCTACAGGAGGGTATACGCACAAGCGAGATGGGCAGCAGACGGGTATACATTTTATCTTACGCGCATATAAATAATTGAATGCTCACTTTCGCGCATAGGAGGTAATCTTATGGGAGTCAGATTCCTGAAGGTAGCGGTTTTTTATTTTTTAATAGGCGTACTGGCGGGGCTCGTTATGGGGTCGATGAAGGCGTTTGAGTATACTTCAATGCATGCACATATCAATTTGATTGGGTGGGTGTCGCTTGCTCTGAGTGGATTGATCTATGTTAAGTTTCCGAAGGCAGGGGAGAGCTCGCTTGGGGCGGTACATTTCTGGCTGCACAATGTCGGACTGCCGGTCTTCGCAGTAGGACTCGCTCTGGAAGTGAACGATGTGGCTGTTGCTGTGCCGATGTTAATCGGTGGAGGCTTGTTGATTGTATTAGCAGCGCTAACGCTGCTTGTGAATGTATGGAAGAATGTCTCGTCATGACATTTATAAATGAAGGGTAGTCTGCTGATGATGCAGGCTGCCCTTCTTCTTTTTCACAATAGCGTTTGGGGCGGACATCTTTACGAACAGCATGGCTAACAAGTCAAGTGATTTAAATGATAGCGCTTCAATCGGCGAATATGCAATTATTTCTTTGTTCAATAATAAGCTAACTTTTCTGTGATTCGTATAGGGAAGCATGGAAAGAAACACGATATAAGTACTCCATATATAGAAAGGGAGAGTAAGGATAAGGGTTAAAGCGTTGTAACACCTTGCTTAAAAAATTAGGTTATTATTATGGCGTGATAGGAGGAATGGCAACGATGCAGCAACATGAACAGCATAAATCACCGAATGAGCCTGTATCCAACGATTCATCACCAGACTTAAACTTGTTCGTTCGGATTATTCGTGCAAGTAAACGACATACAAGATTGCTGGTGCTGATCGGTACGGTACTCCTCTTGCTTGGGGCTGGAACAGGATGGTTCGTTACGCGCACATTAAATGATAACCTGCTGCCATCAGGATTTCGTGTAATGGGGATTCAAGCAGGTGGATTAGATGCCGAACATACGGAACAACTAATACATAAACAAATCAATCGCTGGGAAAATACAAATGTTAGCTTTGTACCGGATCGAACAGACGACTCTTTAGAGCCTCTCGCAGAACAAATGTTTACGCTTAAGGGATTAGGCGTTACATTTGTAGCTGATGAAGCAGAAGCGGTGCTTCAGGAATGGGAGCAGGGCGGTTTCTGGACGAAGCTTCGACTGCAGCGCGAGCTCAAGAATACGAAGATTGATGTAAAGTACGAAGTAGATGAAGACATAATGACCAACACTGTAATTGATACTTATGGTAAGCTTGTGAATCGAACTCCGACGAACGCTAAAGTTGATTACTCGAATCCGTTGAAACCAGTATATAAGGGTGAGGTAGATGGCATAGAGCTCGATGAGTATAAGCTGGAGCAACAACTAAAGAGTGCTGTAGATGAGCAGTTGCTTAAAGAATCGAGTAATTCTAAAAAGTCTGTGCAAATGATGCTAGTAGATGATGAGATGGAGCCAGCGACGTTAACTCTTCGCATGCCGTTGGTGACACTTCCCGCTAAGCTAACTCTCGAAACACTTCAGCAGCGCAAACCAGATGGGTTGCTGGCCGAATATACGACTACTATCGCTGATGTAGGCGAAGGACATTATCATAACATTAAATCTAGCGCCACTGTTCTGAATAACTGGGTACTATCGCCGGGACAAAGTATTCATTATGATGACATTGTTAATCGTACGAGTGATAAATACGGTTTGCAGATGGCCCCGGTTATTGAAAAGGGAAAGCTAGTGAATGGGCTCGGAGGCGGTCTGTGTCAGACTTCGACTACGATGTATAATGCGGCGCTCCTCAGTGGGCTTGATATCGTCGAACGTCATGCGCATTCGTTGCCAGTGAGTTATGTTCCGCTCGGATTAGACGCCACCTATTCTGAGAATGGTCCCGACTTAGTTATAAGCAACAATACGGAAGGCGATATCGTATGGAAGACGAAAGTGACCGATGATAAGATCACTGTGCAAGTATATGGCCAGAAGGAACCGGGTGTAACCTATGAAACGGAAACACGCACGGTTAAGGAAACAGATCCAGTGTCCATGTATGAATTGAAGGAAGTATCAACGGATCTGCAGACGCATGTCATTCAGCAAGGGAAAAAGGGATATGTGGTGGAGACGTACCGTATCAAGCGTAAGGACGGCTACGTTGTGTCGCGCGAGAAGATGCGTACCTCGACCTATCGCTCGCAGCCTGAGCGAATGACCGCTCCCGGGGAAGTACATCCGGTGCATAAACCAAACATGCCGTAGCGATAAGCTACGGCATGTTCTATGTAAGATATGAGATTTACAGGACTCTCTTTGCTCCAACATATGTTCTCTTGGCCCAACTGGAGCCTAAGTTCGAGATAGTAACACAGTTGGCGGATCCGGTCGCAGCGTTAATATATTGATCATTACCGATCGAGATGCCGACATGAGTGATGCCATTTCCACTTTCAGAGAAGAAGACTAGATCACCCTTCTGCGGATTGCTATAGGTTTGTCCAAGTGACTTGTACATTTGTTGTGCTGTTCGAGGAAGCTCGATACCATGCTTGTTAAACACATAGCCGACGTATCCCGAACAGTCAAATCCGCTTGGCGACATGCCGCCCCATACATACGGTACGCCTAAATAGCTCTTCGCTGTATGTATGATCTTATCAGCCGTCGTTGATTGGTAGCTGTTGCTAGGTGCTGGCGATTTTGCATAACGATTTATTGAAGGTAGAGTTTTTGATAAGCTAGGATCCCAAGTGTAATCCAATCCGAGAGTGTCGATTAAGAAACGCATCGAAATGTATGTATTATCTTGATAAGACCATGGTGAGTCGGGCATTACAACAGACTCTCCATTCACTTCAGCCATCTTATCGTCAGTTCGGAATGTAATGGATGTATCTTTATTTTGTATAGTAATTTCCACGCGTCCGTTGCCAATAGAGCGCCAATCAAGAGAGTAGTTCATCTGCTCAGCGAATGGACGGATGGGAACATACATATTCGTTCCGCTCTCTAGAATGGGTACGCTGGAATTAAAGTTAAGTTGTTGTTGATTAACCGTCATAGTAACATTCTTCGCTCCGGCATCAGCATAGGCTTTCATGTCGTGCCCGCCGTCTGTCAGGAGCATGCATCCCAAAACTGCTCCAGTAATGAGTGCAGTTCGTATTGCAAATTTCAAAAAATCTCCTCCTCTAAGATGTTGGTTTTTGTTAGTATGGCGAGTAAAATTATGTACAGGTGCTATTGTTAGCGGTATCACACTTGCAGCCATAAGAATTACAAATCTTTTTCTCCAGTAGGTTTAATGATTATTACAGATTTGTAATGTCTCTTCGCTTATTTTCTTACAAAATTGTAACCATGTCAAACTCATAGCCTACTTTTCTAGTATCTAATTTCTGGTATATTAATAATGTTAATATTCACAATAGAAAATGTCATTGTGATAAATGCTGATTCACCTTGTTATACATATAGTTATGGATTCGTAAATGGAAGAATGTTATCGATGCGTAGTCAGTCTCAATATGGAGAGGGGCATAAGTTGATGAGTGAGGTACGCGAGCTATAACGATCCAGACAATGAGTAGGAGAGTTCAAAATTGGACAAGTGGAAACAAGCAAAGAAATAGCATAACAAATGATTAGATATTAAGGTGGGGCCTAGGCTTCACCTTAATTATGTTTAGTAGAATTGTATTTTTAGATAGTATGATATAATATAATGGATATAATAAATAAATCATTTAGACTTTGGTTAGAAAAAGGAGAGAACTCATATGGAACGCCTACCTCAATCCGTTCTTCGTGTCATGGAAGAAGCTAAGCAGAAGCTAGCGGAACAGCCTAAATTGCAGCGTGTATTTTTGAATTGTTTCCCGAATACCCTTAAAACGACGACCAAGCTGCAAGATGACGGTACATCCTATGTATTTACAGGTGACATTCCAGCAATGTGGCTGCGCGATTCCAGCGCACAAGTCCGTCAGTACTTGCCGCTTGCAAATGAAGATGCGGATGTTCGCCGTGTCATTACAGGCCTTGTGAAGAGACAACTAAAGTATATTCAAATAGATCCTTATGCTAATGCATTTAACGAAACGCAACTGCCCCTTAATGAAGTTCATCACCGTGATAATACGGAATTGAACGGCTGGGTGTGGGAGAGAAAGTATGAGATTGACTCTCTCTGCTACCCGATTCAATTGAGCTACTTGTACTGGAAGGAAACAGGTGATACTTCGTTGTTTGACGGTGAATTCAAGACAGTGGCGAATATCATCATGAACTTGTGGACGACGGAGCAGCGCCATTTCGAGCAATCTCCATATCGCTTCCAACGCATGGAATGCCGCAAGACAGATACGTTGAAGAACAACGGAATGGGTATGCCGGTTAACTATACAGGTATGACATGGTCGGCTTTCCGTCCGAGCGATGATGCGAATACGTTCGGTTATTTGATTCCTGCGAATATGTTTGCGGTTGTTGTGCTTCGCTACCTGGCTGAGATCGCGAAGGTTATCTATGAAGACCAACCGTTTGCACATAAAGCGTTGCGTCTGGCAGAAGAAATCGATGACGGTATCCAAGCTTATGGTATCTATAATCACCCAACTTACGGTAAGATTTACGCCTATGAAACAGACGGCTTCGGCAATTACAATCTAATGGACGATGCCAACGTGCCTAGCTTGCTGGCGATTCCTTACCTTGGCTATACAACAGCAGATGATCCTATCTACCAGAACACACGCCGATTTATTTTGAGCGAAGATAATCCTTACTTCTTCTCAGGAACGAAGGCGAAAGGCATAGGAAGTCCGCATACCGAGCACAATCATATCTGGCATATCAGCTTATCTATGCAGGCGCTTACATCGGTTGATGAAAATGAAGTGAATGATCTAATTAAGGTTATTCTAAGCACGGATGCGGATACCGATTATATGCATGAGGGCTTTGATGTTAACGATCCGAAGAATTTTTCGCGTGAATGGTTCGCATGGGCAAACAGCTTATTCTCTGAATTGGTATATCGTGAATATTGGCTGAAAGGCTAGGCTAAGTACAACATAGATTAGGATTGGTTGGAAGGGGAGCTATACGATGACGAAGAAGACAGCTCATATTATTTCTCATACACACTGGGACCGCGAATGGTATTTGCCATATGAATACCACCATGCGCTTCTTATTGAATTGATGGATACACTTCTGGAAACGCTTGATCGCGATCCGGACTTCAAGAGCTTCCATTTGGACGGTCAGACGATTATATTGGAAGACTACTTGCAAATTCGTCCAGAGATGAAAGAGAAGCTAGAGCATTACATCCATGAAGGCCGCATTCATATCGGCCCTTGGTACATCCTGCAGGATGAGTTCTTGACGAGCAGTGAGGCGAACATTCGCAATCTGCAGATCGGTCACCGCGACGCGAAGAAATATGGCGTTAACATCTCGAAGCAGGGCTATTTCCCAGACTCCTTTGGAAACATGGGTCAAGCTCCGCAGATTCTGAAGCAAGCGGACATCGATGTAGCTGTATTCGGACGCGGTGTTAAGCCTACTGGCTTCAACAACGAAGTATCGGAAGATGCGGCATATGAGTCGCCGTTCTCTGAGATGATGTGGCAATCGCCAGACGGTTCACGCGTCATCGGTATCTTGTTCGCTAACTGGTATTGCAACGGTATGGAAGTCCCAGTAGAAGAAGCGAAGGCAGTAGCCTACTGGGAACAACGTATTCCAGCAGCAGAGAAGTTCGCGTCGACGAACCACCTGTTGTTCATGAACGGCTGTGACCATCAACCGATCCAGACGGATCTGTCGCAAGCGATTGAAACAGCGGAGCGTCTGTTCCCAGACGTAGAGTTTGTTCATTCCAACTTCAACGATTATGTTGACGCTCTACGCGATGAGCTGCCTGAGAACCTGAAGACGGTAGCAGGCGAGCTTCGCAGCCAACGTACAGACGGCTGGTATACGCTCGTGAACACAGCATCGTCCCGCGTCTACTTGAAGCAGGCCAATGCGGAGTGTCAAACGCTGCTTGAGAAGGTAGCAGAGCCGCTTGCGGCATTTGCTCACCATAACGGTAAGCCTTATCCGCATCATCTGTTCGTGTATGCTTGGAAGACGCTGATGCAGAACCATCCGCATGACAGTATCTGCGGCTGTTCCGTAGACGAAGTGCACCGCGAGATGGAAACGCGCTTCATGAAGTCGAAGCATATGACGGAAATGATCATTAATGAAACGCTGGACAGCTTGATGCCGCAGGTGAATACTAGCGTATATGAAGGCAAGGATGCGACGCCGTTTACGGTGTTCAACTCGGCCGGATATGCGCGCGACGGCGTTGTTGAAGTGACGCTTGAGCTGAAGCGTCGTTACTTCAGCGAAGCGTATCCGACGGTGCTGGCGAGAGAGCTGAGACAAGAAGCGATCGAGCCTGGCGCAGTGGTGGACGCACAGGGCAATGTGCTGGACTGCGAGTGGGAAGATGCTGGCGTTATGTTCGGCTATGATCTGCCGAAGGATAAGTTCCGCCAGCCATACATGGCGCGCATCATTAAAGTGCGCGTGCAAGTGCAAGACATCCCTGCGCTCGGCTACAAGACGCTCGCTTGGGTTTCCGGCGCGAGCAAAGAAGCGGGTGCAAACCTTGTGACAGGCGAGTTCACGATGGAGAACGAGCGCCTGCAGGTTGAAGTGCTGGACAACGGCTCTTTGAAGCTGACAGACAAGAAGACTAAACACGTATACGACGGTATCAACGTGTACGAAGATGCCGGAGATATCGGTAATGAATATATGTACTTTATGCCGAAGGGTTCGACACCGCTGACAACAGCAGGTGTGAAGGCTGAGCGTAAAGTAGTGGAGAATACACCGTTCCGCGCGGTGGTCGAAGTGACGCACAACTGGGAGATTCCAGCTTCGGCAGACGAAACGCTGCATCAGGAGCAGATCGATGTGGTTAGCTATCCGAACCGCAAGGCTCAGCGCTCTACCGAGATGGTGCCATTCCACATCGTGACTCGCTACACGCTTGATCGCGATGCGAAGCGCGTCGACGTATCCGTAACGATGAACAACCAATCCAAGGACCATCGCGTGCGCGCGCTGTTCCCAACTGGATTCCAAGCGGGAACGCATCTTGCGGATTCCATCTTCGAGGTGGCGCGCCGCAACAATATCCCTGAGAAGGAATGGGCTAACCCTAGCAATGACCAGCATCAGCACGCGTTTGTCAGCGCGAGCGACAATAAGCTGGGCTTGACGATCGCGAACAAAGGCCTGTTCGAATACGAATTGTCGCAGGACGAGAAGAACACGATCGCGGTTACCTTGCTTCGCTGCTCGGGTGAGCTGGGCGACTGGGGTTACTTCCCTACGCCAGAAGCGCAATGCATCGGCATTCAAACGGCGGAATATGCAATCATCCCTCACGAGGGTGATGTGATCACTTCCGGCGCTTATGCAGAGGCATACGGCTATGCCGTGCCATTCCTAGTGCGTCAAACAGGCGTGCACGAGGGCAAACTGCCTGCAGACCATGCCTTTATGCAATGGTCTGGCGAAAGTGTAGCCTTCTCATCCGTCAAGATGGCGGAAGAGAGCGGCGACATGGTTGCGCGCTGGTACAACCTTGCGCATGAGCCACGCTCCCTGCGTGTGGATCTGTCAGAAGCGGGAACCGGCTTCTATGCGAGCGACGTGCTGGAGCGCGAAGGTGAAGCGATCGCTTCCGGCGACGCGAAGTCCGCGCATATCGAGCTTCGTGCTGCTGAGATCGTAACAGTAGGTATGAAGAAGTAAGATGGATAATAGAAGAGCTGATTCGGGTTTAGGCCTGAATCAGCTCTTTCATTTTAGTAGGTTAATCATAGTAATCGATCTTCTTCTCATAAATAAACCGCTGGAGCCCGCAAGCCCCAGCGGTTTATGTCATTTATACGCCGATGATGGTCAATTCCTTCGGATAGGAAGTCAGCACGCGAACGCCTTGTTCGGTCACGACCACATCATCTTCGATGCGAACGCCGCCCTTGCCAGGCAGATATATGCCTGGTTCAATCGTAAACACGACTCCAGGCTGCGTGAGCGCCTCGTTCTGACCGTGTACCGAAGGATATTCATGCACATCGATACCAAGACCGTGACCAAGACGATGTGTGAAATACTCTCCGTACCCCTTATCCACGATAACCTGACGCGCAACCTTATCCAGCGAGCCGAAGCTGACGCCTGGCTTAACGGCAGCGATTGCGGCTTCATTAGCCGCCAGCACCGTGTTATAGATGTCCTTCAGTTCATCACTTACTTCACCAATAGCGAAGGTCCGCGTGATATCGGACGCGTAGCCGTTAAGGTAAACGCCGAGATCGAACAACAGCAGTTCGCCTTCGCGAATAACGCGAGCGCCCGGCACGCCGTGCGGCAATGCCGCGTTCTCGCCAGCGAGGACCATCGTATCGAAGGATGGTCCATCAGCACCCTGCTTCTTCATCTCGTACTCGAGCTCCGCTACCACTTCTGCTTCTGTCATGCCGACGCGGACGCGGCGCACGACAGAGCCGAGTACGGACTCGACACAGTCCACAGCCGCTTGCATGCGATCCAATTCCGCTTCCGACTTGATCACGCGCATCGCTTGCAAGACATTGCCGATGTCCGCATAGCGCAGTGTGCCAAGCTCTGCCTGCATCGTCTCAAATCGGCTGACGGACAGGTTCGCCTTCTCGACCCCCAACGTCTTAAGTCCAGCAGGGAGATGGCGCTTCAGGATCGCGTACGGGTTATCAGTATCAGTATGGGTCGCGATACGCTGTACAGACGATACAGCCGCTGCCTTATCGGCATCGAGGGCTGGCACGATCAGTACCGGCTCTACACCGCGTGCGAAGACTACACCTAGAAAACGCTCATGTGGATTGCACGCAAAGCCTGTCACGTAATACACATGCTTGGGATCCGTAATCAGAACAGCATCCCACTGTTCAGCTTCCATAGAGCGGGAAATATTGTCCCATATATGACTCATTGCTTAACACCCTTTCTAACTGAGAGCATGATTACGGCATCCGATCAGCAGAGGTTGAGCAGAGTTGCTCCCTGCATACGCTGGTGAATGAAATCATGCTCGTAATATATGTTGAATGTACCACTTTTAACTATGAATTGCGACTGAGGAGCATCGGAAAATGAGAAAATGGAAAATGTTTCACGTTCCCCGTGGAACAATTGGTTGGAATATGTATGGCTGTATCACCTCAACTGATAGCCGATAATGTCTCATTTTACAGAGAGAAATGCAATAGGTTGAATCCCAGACGATGTAAATCATTCCCTACCAATATCACCGCGCGAACGTCTCCATCTCTGCATGAGATTCAATTCACAAGACTGTAACAAACGAGCTGTTTTGTTCATTTTTCGTCACACTTTGAACAGAGAACGTGTGGGAGAATGGATGTAGACACCAGTCAGAATATAGATATATCACGGTCTGGGCTGAAGCCAACCGCTGATTGGAATAATGATCTTATGGAGGGAAAGACGATGCTTACGATGGCGGGAAACCTAACTCATAGGGAAGAACAGACGGTTGAATGCTTGGAAGTTCGTAATGCCGCTTATCAACTGCTTGTCGATTTTATTGGGGAAGAACCCACGCTGGAGAACATCGTGGCTTGGCGCAATCATTCGAAATGGGCTCAACTAAGCACCATGTCTGAAGGGGCTCGACAGGTATGTAAACGATTACAAGAGGTGCCGGTGCTTGAGCTGTACAATCTGCTCACATCGATGCGTGAGGAATATCAACGACTATTTAGACTTGGCGGGGAGCTTCCGGTAACACCGAGCGAATCGATGTATCGCGCACATGAGCAGATGCTGCCGAAGTCATACGCACAGGAAGTGCGTGAGGATTATGCTGACTTTAGCATTTATTTTAAGAAGACGCAAGGCGAGAGCGACGACCATATCGCGGTTGAATTGGAATTTATGGCTGTTATTATTGGGAAGATGTATCACACACTAATGACTGAAGAGCGTTATGAGCGCTATATCAATGGACAGAGTCGGTTTATTCAAGATCATTTGCAACATTGGGTTATTCGATTCGGGCAGGATCTAGAGCAATACTCCAAGCATCCTGTATATACGGCAATTGGTATGATGCTGCAGGATTTCATCGCGAAGGAAGCAGCTTGGGCAAGAGAGTCAGCTTATTAATCATGTTAAACGCATACGACCAGGGACGTTAACATCATATAACATTCCGATCACTATAAATCAAGAAGGCTGCTCCTGCTGGAGACAGCCTTTTTCGTCGTGTAGTTATGCAGTCTATTATGAGATAACCTTCAGCCCGATAACAGAAGCTAAAATGAGAGCAATGAAGAATACGCGTTTCCCTTCCTTTGGCTCACCAAAGGCGAACATTCCGAGAAGCGTACTTCCAATGGTACCAATGCCTGTCCAGATCGCATATGCAGTTCCCATCGGAATCTGCCCCATCGCATATGACAACAGGGAGAAGCTTGAGAGGAATGAAACGCTCAAAAATAAATATGATTGCCAATTATGATATAGCGTTACACGTTTTATAGCGAGCACGCCGAGCACTTCGCACAGTCCGGCGATGATTAGTGCGATCCAAGCCATTACGCCTCACCTTCCTTTGTATCCGGCGTTACCAGCTTCAATCCAATTACTCCTGCAGTCAGCATTGCGATGAGTATAAGCTTTATAGGATCAACGGGCTCTCCGAAGAACACCATTTCGGTTATTACGGTTCCAGCAGTGCCAAGTCCCGTAAAGACGGCATACACCGTGCCAATCGGCAATCGCGATGCTGCTTCAATTAGCAGTTTGAAGCTTAATACGATAGAAGCTATCGTAATTAGCCATCCCCACCATGAAGTGGAGTACTTAAGCCCGCTGACCCAAACGACCTCAATAACACCGGCCAGAACGACGAGCCACCATTCCTTTTTCATTTTGAAGTATCCTCCCTTAATCTGGATGTCTAAGCTTTGAGTGTCAGGCCTCTCCAGTAGATATACCATGAGCGGTCCAGCTTGCGCTTGAATCGCTCTGTGTCGCCATATAACAATTCAGCATACAGGCCATCTAACATGCACATAAATGCAGTGGCGGCTTGTTCAGGCTGAACAGCAGCAATCTCACCGCTCTGCAGTGCCAATATGATGATGGGTACAAGATCATGCTCGAGTTGATCCAAGAAAGCATTGACTCGCTTCATTACCTGCTTCTCTAAAGCAGCAGGCGGGAAGAGGGACATACGGATCATGAACTTGATCTCTGACTGCTGTTCATATCGTTTCAAATAGCTGTATAGGAACGTGTTCATCTGCCACTCTAATGGTTGTCCGCGATGTTCCTTGAAGAATTGGCTGGCCGTAAGCAGTTCTTGATCGAATACCAATTGCACAACCTGCAGGAACAGATCCTCTTTGCTGGCATAATGAGCATATATAGAGGGCTTCTTGATGCCAACTTCATCCGCGATCTTAGAAAGAGATGTACCGTCATAGCCATACTGTGCAAAATGAGCAAGAGCAACCTGTCGAATATGATGTGCTGTCATTAGCTTTACCTCCTGACGTCATTGCTTATTGCCTACCTACCGTTCGTTAGGTAGAGTATGTCACATGATAACTGGGTTGTCAATATGAAGCTTTAGCCGATTATGGAGAGACGCTATCTGCCTCTATCTGGTATGATAAGCATTACTGGTCATATATAAATAAAAGTAATGAAGTTAAATATTCATGAAATAAATTAGATACATACATTAGATATATACATTGGGGGATTCACATGAGGAGAGCCTTACAGGTTGCTCTATTTATTATCCTGTTGTTTTCATTCGGTGTTTACTTGAATGGGACATTCGGCAAATCGATTACCTGGGTCGTTAGTTTGATGACTACTTTGGGTGTTATATCATTGATCTTAATTATTTTCATGGAGAATCGGCATCCTTCCAGTACAGCGGCTTGGATTCTGGTGTTAGCACTTGTACCAGTAGTTGGTTTTATCTTCTATCTCTTATTCGGTCAAAATTATCGCAAGCGCCGCAATTTTCATCAGAAGGCTCAACGAGACAGGCATAGCTACGGCTTCATCGACAGCAGGGTGCTGAATGAACATCATATGCTCTCCGGCTTGTCGCTGGAGCAGCGCCAGATGCTGAAACTTACACAGCGCATGAGCAAGAGCCCTGTAACCTTCGCTACACATACGGAAGTACTGACGAACGGTGAGGAGACGTTTTCTGCACTTATTCGAGAATTAAGGCGTGCAAAGCACCATATTCATATGGAGTATTATATCTATCGCGACGATGATATCGGACGTCAAATCAAGTCTATCCTGATGGAGAAGGCCAGAGCTGGAGTGCAGGTCAGATTTATGTTTGATGCGGTGGGCAGTATATATCTGAAAAAGTCATTTCTTAATGAGATGCGGCAGGCGGGCATTCAGGTCGTTGCATTCGGGCCGATGAAGTTCCGTATCTTCACGAATAGAATGAATTATCGGAATCATCGCAAGATTGTCATCATCGATGGCGACGTTGGATTTATCGGCGGATTAAATGTCGGCGACGAATATTTGAGCCGCAGCAAGACGTACGGCTTCTGGCGGGATACTCACATGATCGTTCGCGGTGAGGCGGTTCAGACGCTGCAGATGATCTTCCTGCAGGATTGGCGGCATATGACGAAGGAGGAATTGTACGATTCACGATATTTCGTGGTGAGCTCGCCTATTAAGGAATCAGCAGGCGCAGTCCAGATCATTGCAAGCGGACCGGATCAGCAATTCCAGACGATGAAAAATGTATTCTTCTCCATGCTGACCTCAGCCAGACGCTCGATCTGGATGGCGACGCCTTACTTTATCCCAGATGAAGATATATTGACTGCGATGAAGGTGGCGGCCTTGTCCGGTATTGAAGTTAAGCTGCTCTTTCCCGCTAAGCCCGACAAGTGGCTTCCGTTCTTGGCGTCCCATTCCTACTTTCAAGGGTTGATTGAAGCGGGGGTCAAGATCTATGAGTATGAGAAGGGCTTCCTGCATTCCAAGCTCGTCATCGTCGATGGTGAGATTGCTACAATAGGTACGACAAATTTGGATATGCGGAGCTTTTATCTGAACTTTGAAGTGAACGCACTGCTCGTGCAAACGAAGAGCGTAGACCAGCTGGTACGGGATTTTGAACGCGACCTGCAGTCGACGAAGCGTATTCGAGAAGAGCATTTTCTGCACCGCCGCATCGTGATGAGGTTCTTGGAGTCGGTTGCGCGATTGTTTTCACCGCTGCTATAAGCTTTCATATTTGCTTTATCTAGCTGTTGAGTCGAGCTCAACAGCTTTTTTTTAGACGACAGAGACTGAATATGAAGCTGTACATATAGGGGCAGGATCTATTTTAGAGCAGATTGCATAGGATAGGATGGACAGGATTTCCACAGGATGTGGCCATTATGGTCATTTGTCATCTAAGTAAAGACATATCTCAATTTTCCATGTCTTTATTGCGTCTAAAAGTGAAAATGTCTTTGGTAAGTGGACACTTTCTAACGTACAATAGTAATGCGGTGGAACCGATAACAGTTAACCGTTAGCATAAGCATATACACTGCATGTGATTAAGGAAATTACGCCGAATAGCGTTAAATAACGGAGGGGAAAAGGAGCATGAAGTATCGTAGTGTGTTTGACATCATTGGACCTATCATGGTCGGTCCATCCAGTTCTCACACAGCCGGAGCGGCAAAGATCGGCAGGCTTGCTCGAAGTATCTTCGGAAGGCAACCGAAGAAAGTGCATATTATGCTGTACGGTTCTTTTGCTGAGACCTATAAGGGTCATGCGACGGATGTAGCGCTTATCGCTGGATTATTGGATTACGATACGGACGATCCTCGACTGCCGGACGCGCCGAAGTATGCAGAAGAAGCGGGCGTAGAGATTGTGATAACTACAGAAGAAGCCATTCCGGTGCATCCGAATACGGCTCGTATTCATATGCAGGATGAGTTGGATGAGATGGAAGTAGCAGGGATATCGATCGGAGGCGGCAAGGTAGAAATATGCGAATTGAACGGTTTCCAGCTTAGCTTGTCCGGTCAGAGTCCGGCGATCCTCATCGTGAACCAAGATCGATATGGCGTTATTGCGGGAGTTACGAACATATTGAGCCGCGAGCAGGTCAATATCGGCAATATGAAAGTGTCCAGGAAGGAAAAGGGGAAACAAGCTCTGATGGTCATCGAAACCGATGAGACGATGGATGAAGAGATCCTACAGGAAATTCGGGGTCTGCAGGGCGTAGTACGCGTGCTGCGGATGGAAGACTAACAGAACGTATCACGGTGTGAACAATTAGCTGCAGTATGGGCATTCTATATGATTAGAGGAGGCAGCGCTTACATGTTTCGGAATGTAGCGGAATTGATAGCGATGACGGAAGAGCGGTCATGCTCGATTGCTGACATTATGATTGAACAGGAGATGCAGGTGACGGGCCGCAGCCGTGAAGCGGTGCGGGAGCAGATGAGCCGCAATCTCACGGTGATGGAGCAGGCGGTGGAGCGCGGGATGGCCGGAGTGAAGTCGCACTCAGGCCTAACAGGCGGCGATGCCGTGAAGATGCGCGCTTATATCGACAGCGGGCTCGGCCTGAGCGGCAACACGATTCTGGACGCCGTCTGCAAGGCGGTCGCCACGAACGAGGTCAATGCCGCTATGGGCATGATCTGCGCGACGCCGACTGCCGGCTCGGCAGGTGTCGTGCCGGGCACGCTGTTCGCGCTGCGCGACAAGCTGAACCCGACGCGCGAGCAGATGATCGATTTCTTGTTCGTATCCGGTGCCTTCGGCATGGTGGTAGCGAACAATGCATCGATCAGCGGCGCAGCGGGTGGCTGCCAAGCCGAAGTCGGATCGGCTTCGGGCATGGCAGCGGCATCCATCGTCGCGTTAGCCGGCGGAACGCCGCAGCAATCGGCAACGGCGATGGCTATCGCGTTGAAGAATCTGCTGGGTCTGGTATGCGACCCAGTAGCAGGGCTGGTAGAGGTGCCCTGCGTGAAGCGCAATGCCATGGGCGCGGCGATAGCCATGGTAGCGGCGGACATGTCGCTAGCCGGCATAACGAGCACGATCCCATGCGATGAAGTGATCGAGGCGATGTTCCGCATTGGACAGACGATGCCGACTGCGCTGCGTGAGACGGCGCTGGGCGGATTGGCCGCCACGCCGACCGGGAAGCGGCTGAAGCAAGAGATATTCGGGCAATCAGCGGCAGCAGATTCCCAATAGTCAATTTTATATGATGCAGACGGGAGTCCTGAGAAGGGCTCCTTTTCTTGAAGGCTGTATCTCTACTTAGTGATGTGAAACGGGACAATTCGCAGCATCATATATTTACCACGACTTTGTGGATAATCGTCGTATACGTTGCCGTCAGTTTTTGTTATGCTTAGTCATATTATAAGAAAATGATGGAATATCATGTATATATAAGACGCCATACTGGTTCGCATAAGCTGGCACGAAGCTGCGACTGCGTACACTGTGCAGCCGATCTGCCAATATCTCGTCAGCGACGATGGGGAAAGGAGAGTTACTAGTAGTGACAATACAATTTAATGAGTCAGCATCAGAGTCTCCTGTTTCTCATGCAACAGAAAGACGCAAGGCGGAGCATGTGCGAATCTGCTTAGAAGAAGAAGTGAACGGGATCGGCATCTCGACAGGACTTGAGCGATATCGATTTATGCATCAAGCACTGCCGGAGATCGATTTCCACGACATAGATCTCTCGGTGACTTGGTTCGGCAAGCAAGCCAAGACGCCGTTTCTCATTAGCTCCATGACAGGCGGAAGCCATGGAACGGGACAGATTAACCGCCGCTTAGCCGCAATGGCAGAAGTGCGAGGGTGGGCTATGGGAGTCGGCTCTGTGCGCGCGGCAGTTGAGAATCCTGAAGTTGCGGATACGTTCCAATTGCGAGATGTGGCGCCAACGATCCCGATGTTTACGAACATTGGAGCGGTGCAGCTCAATATGGGGATGGGGGTAGAGGAATGCCGCCGCGCAGTAGATATCGTGCAAGCTGACGGTTTAATTCTGCACCTGAATGCGCTGCAGGAGGTATTTCAGCCGGAAGGCGATTTGAACTTCGCGAACCTGCTGCGGCAGATCGAGAAAGTATGCCGTGAGCTTGAAGTTCCTGTCGGCGTGAAGGAGGTCGGCTGGGGCATCGCTGCGGATACAGCGCGCAAGTTGACGGATGTCGGCGTCGCCTTCATCGATGTGGCCGGCGCGGGAGGCACATCCTGGAGCCAGGTGGAGAAGCTGCGCTCGAAGGACAGCATTCGCCGCAAGGCAGCGGAAGCGTTTGTCGGCTGGGGGATTCCTACAGCCGATTGCGTACGGGATGTGCGCAGCGCCCTGCCCGACGTGACGGTGGTCGCAAGCGGGGGTCTGCGCAATGGCGTCGATGCCGCCAAAGCTTTAGCTTTGGGTGCTAATGCCGCTGGTTACGGCCGATCGCTGCTGCAGTCAGCGGTATTGTCAGACGAAGCGGTGCATGATACATTGGCACAGGTCGAATTGGAGCTGTCGATCGCGATGTTCGGCATCGGCACCCGGACGATTGAAGATTTGCGTCATACAGATCGACTAATGTTGATATAATTATGTTTGCAATAGCGAGGAGCCCTGTAGGGCTCTTTTTATGCAATCTAGATCTATATGTTGTGAACGAAAAGTTAACTCAGAGGATTAGTGGTGAACGAAATGTGAAAAAATGCTCAAATATCTATTGTTAGGCATTAATCTATTAGACATTTATCTATTAGATAGTAATATTGTGAATGTCAACAATGTTTAGACAGACTGTGAAGAGGTGTACGATATGAGACAATGGTTTATTAGAGTAGCGGATAAACGTTCCTTGAAGCAAAAGTTTTTTTTCTTGTTTATAGTTATATTGATCGGATTCATGACGACAGGAATTGTCTCATTAAGCCAAGCCAATAAGCTGATGAACAGCTTAGATGAAATGTACAATACGCATATGAAGTCGGTAATCCGGTCGGAAGGCATGATGATTTCCTTCAAACAGGCTACTGCTTACTTAGAACGAATGGCAGAAAGTGAAGATTTGAACGTAGCCGTATGGCACTGGGAAGATTATGAGCGTTATATGAAGCAAGTGAAAGACGCCCACTCCGACTTTATGTCGCTGCAGACGAATTTAGGCATAAATGAAACGCTGAATCAACTGAGCAGTAACCTTTTGAAGATGGAACAGATGGCGAATGAAATACATAGATTGGCTGAACATAAAAATTTTACTGCTGCCCAAGAGCTATATGAGGACCAGGGGGCTCCGCTGAACAAATTAATGTTCGATCAGATGAAGAGTCTGGAAGGCGCCAGTTTAAAGGCATCAGAGGATATCTATAACAGTAATCAGGCAAGTGCGAAGTCCGAAATGTGGAAGAGCATGATCATCGTTATCGTGATTTGCGCTTTCGTGGCAGGGATATGCATCTTGATTATGCGCTCGGTTAATCGACCTGTCATGAAGCTTCAAGCTTTAATGGCGAAGGCTGCGAGCGGAGATCTGCGCGTGGAATGTGATGAGTTAAGCAACAATGAGATGGGCAAGCTATCACAAAGCTTTAATCATATGATCCATAGCTTGCGTGATTTGGTATTCCATATTAAGTCCAGCAGCCATCAGCTGGCCGACAGTGCCTCCCATGTTGCGGATTATACCGAGCGGTCGCACGAGAATGCGAAGCAGACGGTAAGTACGATGGGATTGGCAGCTGAGCGGGTGAACCAGCAGCAGCTCTCGACATCCGAAACGTCTACTGCTATGGAAGAGATGTCGAGAGGGATTGAAGACATCGTCAATGCAGCTGGAGAAGCTATGGAGCTGGCAATCGATGCTGGAGTTCATTCTCAAGCTGGAACCGTACAGATGCAGCAGGCTATCGATAAGATGAAGCTGATTCGCAGCGCGGTTGAAAGTGCTGCAGCTGTTGTACAAGAGATGAATGAGTATTCTGCTTCAATACATAAGGTAGTTGCCACCGTTCAAGGTATAAGCAAGATGACCAGCTTGCTGGCCTTGAATGCCTCTATTGAAGCCGCGCGTGCAGGTGAGCACGGTCGGGGCTTCAGCGTCGTAGCGGAAGAAGTGCACAAGCTTGCGGCCCAAACCAGCGACTCGCTGAAGGATATAGAACAAGTTATTGCTAACTTGAGCCTGGGCACTAGTCATGTTAATGAGGCAATGGAGGATGTGCAGGAGCATGTGAACAGCGGTGAGCAGACGATAGAGCTTGCGGGGCAATGCTTTATGGAGATTGACCTTCAAGTGCAGCAGGTTTCAGCCCAGATGCAGGCGGTGTCCGCAGCTACCGAAGAAATGAGCGCGAGCTCTGAAGAAATTGCCGCCTCTACAATCGAAGTTTCGAAGCTTGCAGATCAATCGATGCAGGACACTCAGCATGTGATGAATATGACGAAAGACCAACTGGAATCGATGAGTCAAATATCAAGCACGGTGGAAGAGCTGCATAAGCTGTCGGATGGCTTGGAATCGCGTGTTAATCAATTTGAATTGGAATAAATGAACCTTGATGCGGAAGACTCTTATGCCGTCGGCGTAGGGGTCTTTTTATCTGCGCTGCGTAGAGAAATTATTACCTTTGGATTTTAGGGAAATACCAATATACAATGGGTTTAATAATTATGCAAAAGCTACATGATATCTTACAGAGTATGAAGGAGTGAACGTTTGCAGCATGTCCAAGAAGCAATCTACTTCAAGTCAGACGCAAGGGACAAATCTAGGCACAACTGATCAATTTAGCTCGACAGGGTTCATATTGGCGGCTATCGGCAGCGCTGTTGGACTAGGTAATATGTGGAAATTCACATATGTAACAGGAGAGAATGGCGGTGGAGCCTTCGTCCTGCTATTTATATTTTTCTTATTCATTGTCGGCCTCCCGGTATTGCTTGGCGAGATGGCGATTGGCCGCGCTGGTCGCGGTGACGCCGTACATGCATTCACGAAGCTTTCAGGCAAGAAATGGTGGGGTATCTTGGGCTTTATCGCAGTACTGGCGGCATTCCTCATTTTGACTTACTACAGTACGATCGCTGGTTGGACGCTGCACTATGCGGTGCAATCGCTTAACGGCGAGCTGTTTACCCATACGGACTTCGCTCAGTTCTTCGATGAATTCACTGGCAGCTATTGGCCAATCATATGGCAAATTGTTGTACTGGCACTCTGCTTTATCGTTATCGCGCGCGGTATCTCCAGCGGTATCGAAAAGTTCAATAAGATCGTTATTCCAAGCTTGCTCGTTTTTCTCGTTATCATGTTGTTTCGCAGCTTGACGCTTGATGGCGCAGCTGAAGGAATTCGCTATTTCTTGTATCCGGATTTCTCACAATTGACATTCCAGTCCGTACTTATGGCGCTGGGTCTAGCCTTCTTCTCGTTATCACTAGGTATGGGGGCTATGCTTACGTATGGAGCCTATGTAGACAAGCGTCAGTCGCTTCCGAATGCGACCATCGCGGTTGGAGCTGGTAATCTGGCGTATGCATTGATGTCTGGCTTGATCATATTTCCGATTACATTTACATTTGGAATCGCGCCTGACCAAGGCCCCGGGCTTATCTTTGTGGCACTGCCCGCAGCGTTTGCGTCGATGCCGTATGGCAGCCTGTTTGGCGGCATATTCTTTGTCCTGCTAGCTATTGCGGCGATCACTTCATGTCTGGCTTTGATCGAAGTGCCGGTAGCCTTATTGATGCGCAAGTTCTCTATGAGTCGAGTGAAGGCGGCGACCGTGTTCATGATTGCGCTATATGTGCTGGCATTGCCTGTTACGCTCTCATCAGGCGGCGTGCTGACCGATTACGTCGTTGGCGGCAAGAACCTGTACGACTGGGTTGATTTTATTACATCCAACGTGATGCTTCCGCTCGGCGGATTGTTCGTAACTTTGCTTGTAGGCTATGTATGGAAAGAGTCCAGAGCAGAGACCGGCTTGTCCAATGGCTGGATGAAAGTTTGGTATGTCTCCATGCGCTACATTATACCGATTCTGATCGTGTTGATCTTGCTGTCATCCATCGGAATTATTTAATAGATGGGATCCTGTCTCTTGCGGCAGGATTCTTTTTTTGATGAAAAATCAAAAATTTTGGAGTTGTTTAAATAATTTTGTGTATTTTGATGCAACCTTTCTCGAGCAGGCACGTCTAGGGGGTGTAGCTGAACAAGCAGCAAACTTGTTCCTCGATTCGGAAGAATCATGAAGGGGAACTCCCATAACTTACATAACACAGGAGGTAATCATTATGAAATCATGGTCTAAACTACTCGTTACAACAACAGTCGTAGCAATGATGGCAATTCCGCTGACAGCAGCAGCAGCACCAACAGAAGTTCCAGGACATGTGGTGATGCCAGTAAACGATGTGAAGAAACCAGAAGCAGTTGCTACTAAAGGAATCATCACTGAAATTGTTCATAACAAGTACGGTACTTATGCAATGCTCGAAGGAAAAGGCGTTAAATCAGGTAATCAAGAAGTGATTCGTCTCAATTTGGGCGATGATGTTGTAGTGAAAGATCAATACGGTAAGAAGGCAGACCTGTATGAAGCGGTTAAGAACGAATGGACAGTAACGGCGACTTATGGTCCGGCAATGACGATGAGCATTCCTCCGCAGTCCGCTGCAGTATCGATCACTGTTGAAGTTCCAGCGAAGCAGGAGCAAGAAGCGATCGTATCGACAGGCGTCATTACAGATGTACAAGAGATGGATGGCAAGAACAAAGGTGACGATTACTACCGCGTTACAGTAGCAGGCGCTAACCCTGTTATCCTGAATGTAAACAAAGATACGAAGATCGTAGATGAGAAGGGCAAGAAATTGAATGTAGATGCACTGGACAAAAACGTCAACATTACAGCAACATACGGTCCAGCAATGACAAGAAGCCTTCCTCCAATCGCGACAGCAGAAAAGATTGTTGTTCACAACGCGACTTCTAAAGTTGAAGGAACAGTAGCTAGTGCGGATCACAACAAAATTCACGTTGATGTGAAAGCTGACGGCAAGATCGAGAACGATATGATCTTGAAGATCAAGAAAGACACACCAATTGTCGATGTTAATGGTAAAAAGGTAGCGGTTTCTGATCTGAAAAAAGGCACGAAAGTAGTTGGATACCACTCCCAAATCGTAACAGGTTCTATTCCAGCTCAATCACATGCTGATATGATCATTGTTCAAAATGAAGTGAAATAATGAGGAAGGGCGCCAGAGATGGCGTCCTTTTTCATATTCCAGAACATACAACAGACCCAACTACTCATCATGATCCGGACGAGTCCGCCTTGAAACAGACACTTTTCAAAAATGCGATAAATGCTATAATGGATAGCAATATCAAGCGCACTATATGCGCATAGTATGGAGGCGTAAGGCTCGAATGGGCATCTTGATGAATCAACACCACATCTATTTCTCAGGTGATTCTTATAATGGTCTGCCAGAGCTGTTAGCTGTGATGGAGAACGGTTCGCAGCGACAATCTGCAGAAGCGGCCCATGAATGCTTCGACCAGCTGATGCTTGAACCGCTGTCGAATGATTACGCGCAAATATTTATTCCGTTACTAATCGACCTGCTTCATATTCGAGACAAGTCAGTAGCTAAGTCTGTAATCTTGAATCGAATATCAGAGTTTCTGATTCAGGAATGGGACGGGCATGATGTATTTGGAGTTACAACATCATATGGACCAACTCGAGCTGACTCATCAGCGGGAAACGCCATTTGGCGTCAAATGATGACGAATAGATTACCGCAATTAATCGACTTGCTGCATGAAGAGGAAGCAACAGCTATTCAAGCTATCTATGCGATCCATTTATTGCAGAGTGACGATGAACGGATTGAGACAGCGCTTCTTGAGGTCACACTGCATACGTCATCTCCTTATGTACGACTTAATGGATTAATAGCTTTGGCTGATATGCGACGACGCGCGGGGACATCGTTTAATCCGTCTATTGCGTTCGGTCAGATGAGCCAACAACCATTATATGAAGCGATGCGCGCTGTCAGTATGGGGATCATGTCGAATGGCGGCGGGATGCGTGAAATGGATATGGATATGCTGCTAAGCGGAATGGCTATGCCTCGTTCTGAGCGCTCTTTATTTCCATGGGCGGATGGTTCGCCGACTGCTTGCTGTGCGCAAGCGGCACGCCTTGCTATTCATCAGCTCGGATGGAGCGACAGCCAGATGCTAAAGTGGTGGCGCGATGCGCTCCAAAGCGCAATTACAGGTCATCAACACATGAGCAAGCTGGTTACATGGGAAGTTGGATATTCGAAAGTACAGTGGGATGAGGAATTCCTACAATGGCATTGGAACGCGCCTATGCTGGTGGCAGATAATATGCTGCGATGGCGGTTCAGCAGCCTCGAGACGGCAGGTCCGTTTGAGGAGCAGCCGAAGATGCTGCGCGAAGCCTTGCGGCTCATTGTGGAGCACTCGGTAGATGTTCCATTTGCATCCGCATATGGTATCAAGCATTTGCTGTATCCTGCACATTATCAACATAGAAAGAAGTAGAGGGTATCCTCTGATACCCCCGTATTGGTTTAAAATAGGCAAGGCGGATCATTTATCCGTCTTTTTTGGTTTTTGGCGGAAGGGAACTGCGGTTTTCGCCTGCTCGATCGTATCGTTGACGAACGCCATATCTTGATTTTTGGCTTGCATGTTTGTAGTGCCGACATAGTTGCCGCGATGAGTCTTATTTTCCATCGTTCAAGCCTCCTTCACTGCCGTTAGGCAGCTCTCGGTATGATGTGATCGTCTATAGTGTGGAATCAAGCTCGGCGTCCTATTCATTTTACGAAATGGGGTTAGATGGCTAAAGTGTTGGCGGGCAATTCTGTGTTATAATATATGTAAGTGGTTCACTTGTTTCAAATGGCAACAAAAAATCTAGTCTATGACTAGGTTTTTTTGATGTTGTTGGTTATAATGGGTAGGGTATTTTTTTTGAGAATAGAAGGAGACGTCTGGAAACGTTGTTTAACATACAGATTTAGAAGCTGCTTTTTACGAGAGGCGATTATTAAACGGCGGACCAATGAACGTTGATTATACATGACAACAACTAAGGAGTGGAATAAATATGGCATTGAAAGCAGGGATCGTAGGACTACCTAACGTAGGAAAGTCGACGTTGTTCAACGCAATTACACAAGCAGGTGCTGAATCAGCTAACTATCCGTTCTGTACGATTGATCCGAACGTAGGTGTCGTTGAGGTACCGGATGAGCGTCTTATTAAATTGACTCAGTTGGTCGTGCCTAATCGCACAGTTCCTACAGCGTTTGAATTTGTTGATATTGCAGGTCTTGTTCGCGGCGCAAGCAAAGGCGAAGGTCTCGGCAACAAGTTCCTTGCTCATATTCGCGAGGTAGACGCGATTGTTCACGTTGTACGCTGCTTCGAGGATGAGAACATTACGCATGTTGATGGTAAGATCGACCCGATCAGCGATATTCAGACAATCAACCTTGAGCTGATACTCGCAGACTTGGATTCGGTTGAGAAGCGCCTGGATCGTACGAAGAAGAACATGAAGGGCGGCAACAAGCAGTATGCGGCTGAATTAGAAGTGCTGGAGAAGCTGAAAGAGTCCCTATATAACGATATGCCGGCTCGCAGCGTGGAGCTGAGCGACGAAGAGAAGCTGGTTGTTCGTGACCTTCATTTGTTGACGATGAAGCCGGTTCTTTATGCAGCTAACGTTAGCGAAGACGAAGTTGCTAACTCAGAAGATAATCCGTTTGTAGCGAAAGTCCGTGAGTTTGCATCGCAGGAAGGTGCAGAAGTAGTGCCGATTAGCGCAAAGGTGGAATCCGAGATTGCTGAGCTTGAAGGAGAAGATCGTGCGATGTTCCTTGAAGAGCTTGGACTTGAATTCTCCGGTCTGGATCGCTTAATTCAAGCGGCTTATCGTTTGCTTGGACTGTATACTTATTTTACAGCGGGTGTACAAGAGGTGCGTGCTTGGACGATTCGCAAAGGCATGAAAGCTCCGCAAGCAGCAGGTGTTATTCATAGTGACTTTGAGCGCGGCTTTATCCGTGCAGAAGTTGTATCTTATGATGACCTGGTAGCCGGTGGATCGATGAATGCTGTGAAGGAGCAGGGCAAGCTTCGTCTAGAAGGCAAGGATTATGTCGTTAAGGATGGCGACATTATGCATTTCCGCTTCAACGTATAGTTGGGGCTTCTGATATAAAACTGGAGAGCGCGAGTGCAGTCTCCGCAATAATATAAGATAAGAGGTGAACCATTATGATGCTAGATCGTTTGCAATCGCTCGCTGATCGCTATGAGAAGCTGAGTGAATTGTTATGTGACCCGGATGTGACGAACGATACGAAGAAGCTGCGTGACTTGTCGAAGGAACAGTCCGATCTTCAGGAGCCATATGAAGCTTTTATGGAGTATAAGACCGTCGTGAGTGAGCTGGACGGCGCTAAAGCAATGATGCAGGAGAAGTTGGACGACGAAATGCGTGAGATGGTTAAGATGGAGATCGATGAGCTCTCTCAGCGCGAAAAAGAGCTAGAAGATAAGATTCGTATCCTGCTTCTGCCTAAGGACCCTAACGACGATAAGAACGTTATCGTTGAGATTCGCGGCGCTGCCGGCGGTGACGAAGCAGCATTGTTCGCAGCTGACCTGTACCGTATGTATACACGTTATGCAGAGTCTCAAGGCTGGAAGACAGAGCTCATGGAAGCAAACATCAATGACCTGGGCGGCTTTAAAGAGGTTATCTTCAGCATTAACGGCAAAGGCGCATACAGCAAGCTGAAGTATGAGAGCGGCGCTCATCGCGTACAGCGTATCCCAGTGACAGAGTCCGGCGGACGTATTCATACTTCGACATCTACTGTAGGGGTAATGCCGGAGATTGAAGATTTCGAAGTGGAGATCCTGGATAAGGATATTCGCGTAGACACGTTCTGTTCCTCTGGCGCAGGCGGTCAGTCGGTTAATACGACGAAATCTGCGGTTCGTGTCACGCATGTTCCTACGGGCATCATGGCGACATGTCAGGACGGCAAGTCGCAGAATGACAATAAAGCGAAGGCGCTGCAAGTATTGCGCGCGCGCATCTACGATATTAAGCGTCAAGAGGAAGAAGCGAAGTATGCGGGCGAACGTAAGAGCAAGGTCGGTACTGGTGACCGTTCTGAGCGCATTCGCACATACAACTTCCCGCAAAGCCGTGTAACCGACCATCGCATCGGTTTGACGCTGCACAAGCTGGATCAAGTGATGAGCGGTGATATGGAAGATATCATTCAAGCGCTCACGTTGACGGAGCAAGCGGAATTGATGGAGCGGGAGAACCAAGTATGATGCAGGGGCGCGAAGCGGAAGGAACGGAAGCGAATTTCCGCCTCGAATGGCCCTGCACAATAAGAGAAGCCTGGGTTCAGGCTTCTTCTTATTTATCCGGCCATGGAGTCGCGGACGGGCCCCATCATGCGGAGCTGCTGCTGCGGCATGCGCTGCAGTGGGAGCGTACTCGCTATCTGATGGGGCTCGTTGAGCCGCTTGCGGCGGAAGTCGCTGAGCCGTTTGCCGCGATGATGATGCGGCGAGCGGCTGGTGAGCCCACCCAATATATTATGGGTGAGGCATGGTTTTACGGTCTGCGCTACGAAGTGAGCGCAGACGTGCTCATACCGCGCCCAGAGACGGAGCTGCTCGTCGAGGCGGTGCTGGCCGAGGCCGATCGCCTCTGGGGCCAAGACGCGGCAGCTGCGGCGCTCCGCGTTGCCGACATCGGCACGGGCAGCGGCGCGATCGCGTGCACGCTGGCGCACGAGCGTCCGCAGTGGCGCGTGAGCGCGGTCGACATCTCGCCAGCGGCGCTTGCCGTGGCGCAGCGCAACGCCGAGCTGCTTGGCGTGGCCGCACAGCTCGAGTGGCTCGAAGGCGACCTGCTCGCGCCGCTGGACGGCCGCGCGCTGGACATCTTGGTGTCTAACCCGCCGTATATACCGGCGTCTGACATCCCTGATCTCCAGCGCGAGGTGCGCGACTTCGAGCCGCATACCGCACTCGTCGGCGGTGCTGACGGGCTCGACCCGTACCGCCGCATGGCGGATACCATCGCGCGCTGGAACAATCCACCGCTCCTCGTCGCGTTCGAGCTTGGCATGGGCCAAGCCCCTGTCGTTGCCGACCTCGTCCGCGCCGCCGGATACCGCGAGATACGCATAATAACAGACCTAGCTGGCATCGACCGCCACGTGCTAGGTATTCGTTCATAACAGCTTTACAGGGAGCCTGCCACTTTGCAGGCTCCCTTTTTTTGAATATGCAATAGCTCTAAAGAGGAAACATCCAGCTTTTCTAAGTTGCTTGATGAGGTTAACTAATTTTAGCTGAACATCCTCAATCGAATAATGTACAAAAGAATATCTACAGCAGCATTAATGATGAACCTGTAAATGTGAATCACGCCTCGCCCTTGTGAAAATAACAACAATAGGTAACAAAGTCCTCTGTCGTCGACATCTGACCATTATCCCATTGACTCAGAAAGATCGGACAAGCATAAATGAACAGCCTGTACAACCTGATCCAAAGGGAGAGTGGTGAGAGGCAAGAGAAGGGTGTACATAGGTCCTCCGACTATTATCCCCAATGCTCAGGAGAATGAAGAGAGCACGACAGAAGGCCAGCTACCATAGACAAAGGGAGAGTAGTGAGAGGGAAGTGAATGGAGCACAAGCTCTTCGACCATTATCCCCAATACTCAGGTGAACGGAGATAGCACGACAGAAGGCCAGCTACCTGAGCCAAAGGGAGAGTAGTGAGAGGGAAGCGGTGGTTGCACAAACCCTTCGACTAATATCCCCAATGGTCAGGTGAACGGAGATAGCGTGACAGAGGGCCAACTACCTGAGCTAAAGGGAGAATAGTGAGAGGGAAGTGGCAGGTACACAACCCCTTCGACCGTTATCCCCAATGCTCAGGAGAATGAAGATAGCACGACAGAAAGCCAGCTACCTGAGCTAAAGGGAGAGTGGTTAGAGGCAAGATAAGGGTGTGCATAGTCCCTTCGACTGTTATCCTAAATGCTCAGGAGAATGAAGATAACACGGTAGAAAGGCAGTTGCCTGAGCCAAGGGGAGAATAGTGAGAGGCAAGTGAATGGTACACAAGCCCTTCGACTATTATCCCCAATGCTCAGGTGAATGTAGAGAACACGTCACGAGGTCAGCTACCTGAGCTAAAGGGAGAGTAGTGAGAGGGAAGTGAGGGTATACAAGTCCTTCGGCTGTTATCCCCAATGCTCAGGTGAATAGAGAGGTCACGTCAGAAAGGCAATTACCTGAGCCAAAGGGAGAGCAGTGAAAGGGAAGTGAATGGTGCACAAGCCCCTCGACTATTCTCCCCAATGCTTAGGTGAATGGAGAGATCGCGTCGAAAGGTAGTTACCTGAGTAAAAGGGAGAATAGTGAGAGGGAAGTGGTGGGAACACAAACCCTTCGACCATTATCTCCAATGCTCAGGTGAATAGAGAGATCACGTCAGAAAGGCAATTACCTGAGCCAAAGGGAGAGTAGTGAGAGGGAAGTGAGAGGGAAGTGAGGGGTACACAAACCCTTCGACCGTTATCCCCAATGCTCAGGTGAACGGAGATAGCACGACAGAAGGCCAGCTACCTGAGTCAAAGGGAGAATAGTGAAAGGGAAGTGAAGGGTACATAGTCCCTTCGACTGTTAACCTAAATGCACTGGAGAATGGAGAGAGTGCGTCAGAAAGGCAGTTACCTGAGCCAAAGGGAGAATAGCCCAAAGGGTTGGGGAGGGTTATATATTAATTATGGCTGAGAGTTTAGTTGCTCGACTCAATTGGAGATATTAGGTGTTTGAGAGTGAGGGTATATTTTAATAGATTGATAGGTTTAGCTCGGTAAGGTTGGGGACATAATGATGGCTAAGAGGCGCGCCCAACCTCACAAGGAGCATGACCATCATGCAAATTAAAAAAGTTATAAAAGCTGTAATGCTAGGGTCGATCTTAGCAGGCGCTGTGATGAGTTGGGGAACTGTAGTATTGGCTGGTTCGAATGGGAATATTAATGAATCCGCACGTGTATATGTGAATGCAGCGGAGGATTCTAAAAATAATCAAGCAGGTGCTGATATTATTCCGACAGATGCGATTCGTTTGCGTATCTTGGCAAATTCGGACAGTGATGAAGATCAGGCTGTTAAACGAGAAGTGCGCGACCGTGTGGTTGAGCTGATGAATGGCTGGCTGGAAGACGGTAATGTACCAAGTACGAGAGATGAAGCTCGAGTGTTGATTGAAACGAATCTAGAACAACTGCAGCGGGTAGCAAATGATGTACTGGAGTCAGCGGGCATCTCTTATAAGGCAGTAGCAGAGCTGAAGGTGGTTCCGTTTCCCGCTAAGCTCTATGGAGGACGAGTTTATCCTGCTGGCGATTATGAGGCTCTGCGGATTACGCTAGGTGTGGGAGAAGGTCAGAATTGGTGGTGTGTGCTGTTCCCACCGTTATGCTTTGTTGATGGAACCCAGGGTACGGCGACGGCTAAAGCAGAAACTGGAGCTGATGGGGATGAGCAGAAAGAGAAGGCAGGTAAAGCTGATCAGGATGGATCCAGCAAAGAAAGTACAGCTTCCAACAATGCTGAGGACAGCGCATCAGCGGATAATTCAGATCAGACAGAGCGTGAAGTGAGATTTTTTCTGTGGGATATGCTTGTAGCAATTGGAGAATGGTTTCAGGCTATGTTTACTGCCATTTTTGGTTAGTTTATATCATATATGGATTGACACGATCCTGTATAATGAGTAGAAGAATAAGGAGGATGTCGGACGCATGTGTCGACATCTTTCTTGCATTGCACGATAGTTAGCGATAGAAGGACGGATCAACATGGAACTAGTTAATCAAGATGCTGCGCTGAATCAGGCGTGTAAGAACGATAACGATATAGATACACGGTGGTGGTCGCTGAATGGGCTGCAAGGGCTAAAGCGAGAGGAAGCCATTCGCGAGGCGGCTCATTTGTTGGCTGCGGGGCAGACCGTTGCGTTCCCGACAGAAACGGTATATGGATTGGGCGGCGATGCCGGCTCGACGGAGGCTGTTGAGGCTATATTTGCAGCTAAGGGGCGTCCTTCGGACAATCCGCTTATTGTCCATGTGGCAGACCGTGCGCAGGTGGATGCATTGGTTAAACCGTATGGGGAGATAGCGGCACGTCTGATGGAACGTTTCTGGCCGGGACCGCTGACGATTGTGCTGCCGGTACGTGAGGGTGCGGTATCGCCTCGCGTTACGGCAGGACTTGATACGGTGGCGGTACGGATGCCGGACCACCCGGTGGCGCTGGAGTTAATCCGCGCCTCCGGGTGTCCGATTGCGGCGCCGAGTGCGAATCGCTCGGGGCGCCCAAGTCCGACGCGCGCGGAGCATGTGCGCGCGGATCTGGCCGGTCGCATCGCCGGTATCGTAGACGGCGGCGCGACCGGCGTTGGTGTGGAATCGACCGTCGTGGAAGTGAACGTGAACGACGGCTCGATTCATGTGCTTCGCCCAGGCGGCATCACGCCGGCGATGCTGAAAGAGGTGTGCCCGCGGGTAACGATAGATCCCGCGGTTGATCCGGAGCGCGGCATGCTGCGCGAGTTGCCTAAGGCGGCGTCTCCGACGCTGGCAACCGATAAGCGGATGTCCGCGCAAGCGCCGCGGTCGCCCGGCATGAAGTATACTCATTACGCTCCAAAGGGCGTAATGTCACTCGTGCAGGGCGATTCCGCGGATGCGGTGTCGGCCTATATTCAGACCGACCTCGACGACGCTAAGCGCCGCGGAGAACGGACTGGCGTACTCGCCTTCAGCGAGCACGCCAGTCGCTACCGCGCCGACGTCGTCGTCGAGCTGGGCAGCTTGGCTGACCTGAGCCAAGCCGCCCAGCTGCTCTATGACGCCCTGCGTCAATGTGACGACGCAGGCGCCACATACATTTTGGCCGAGACATGTCCGGCCGAAGGGATGGGCTTGGCGGTGATGAACCGCCTCGTGAAAGCCGCCGGCCACCGTCTCGTCCGTATCTAACGGCACCATATTATCGGTGCCGTCATGTTTCTCCCCTTGTCCGCATAAGGTGTATAGATGCTGGGACAAGGGGAGAACGGGCCATGCTGGAGACTACATTTCCGATTGGACAATGGTTAACGATTATCGTCATGGCCGTCGCGCTTGGATTTGATGCCTTTTCTTTATGCTTAGGGATCGGGTTTAGAGGGGTGCGGCGGCTTCATATGCTGCGCATCAGCTTTATGATCGCGCTCTTTCACTTGATCATGCCGCTGGTAGGTGTATTAACTGGCAAGTGGATGAGCGCAATGTTAGGGCAAATAACGGGCTTCGTTGCTGGTGCATTGCTGGCGCTGCTCGGAGCTCATATGATTTATAACTCGCTGAAAGGCGAGTCGTCGGGCTTCATGAGCACAGCCACTTGGGTAGGAACGATATTTTTCGCATTAAGTGTGAGTGTGGATTCATTTTCAGTAGGAGTATCGCTCGGTATGTTTCAGTCCGACTTGTGGACTACGATCGTGGCATTTGGATTGTTCGGAGGGCTAATGTCGGTAGTGGGGCTTATACTAGGCAACCACATTGGACAGCGGATTGGAGAGTACGGCGAAGCGGCAGGCGGTGCGATCTTACTTACATTCGGGATATTGTTCTTGATCGGATAGGACAATTACACCTAAATATTAGGTTATAATAAACAGCAGGAGAATGCGCAGGGCAGGTGAACGAATGTCCTTCGCATGATTCAATGACTTGGAGCGGGGGGACAGCATGAGACGCGTATTATTTGTGTGTACGGGGAATACCTGCCGCAGTCCGATGGCAGAATCGATTCTCAGACATCTTGCTAAGGAGCAGGGCGTAGAAATGGAAGTGCGCTCCGCTGGAGTGTCAGCATGGGACGGCACACCGATGTCCAATCATGCACAGAAGGTGCTGCGGGATATGCAGATGGAGAATGCATCGTTTTCTTCACAGATGCTATCAGAGCCTATAGTGACTTGGGCGGATCTAATATTAACGTTGACCACCAGCCATAAACGCCATTTACTGCACCTGTATCCGGAAGCGGCAGATAAGACGTATACTTTAAAAGAGTATGCCGATGTGCCGTCAGACGAGTTAGCGTTGGATGAAATGACGGCGTTGGCTGCTGAACTGCAGATCAAATTGTCAAAGGGTGAACAGCCTACGCCAGCAGAAATGGCACGACTTCGGGAATTGCATCAACAAGCTCCAAGCCTGGATATTCAGGATCCATTTGGGGGCTCAGTAGTAGATTACAAGCTCACAGCGGAAGAGATTCATGCCGCGATTGTTAAGATCGTTGAAAGATTTTCATAAAAATTTTAATTAGTAGCAATTGAGTTTCTTTACCGAATAGGATATGATACAGCTAATGAGCAGTGTTCGATGTAACTGGCGACGAACGTGGATGAAACCACAGTGGAGCATCGAACTATACGGCCGGTCGCCTGGGCAGGAGAGCAGGGTATGCGTGTAGAAACGCATGCTTGGCTCTCCTTGTTTATTTGGTTGTCTGTCTTTCCGTATGAAATCAGCTATAATAAGAGAAAGGGTTATAAACCAGACTAGATTAAGCTGCACTTTGCGGCTAACCGTTTCATTCAAGGAGGATACTATCATGCTAATAGCAATCGGCGCAGACCATGCAGGAGTTAATTTGAAGCAGGATATCATTGACGTAGTTAAGGAACTAGGTCATGACGTAATCGATAAGGGCTGTGACTGCTCCACATCTGTCGATTATCCGGACTATGCGCTGCCAGTTGCAGAAATGGTTGCCAAGGGAGAGGCGGATCGCGGCATTCTGATCTGCGGCACAGGAATAGGCATGTCGATCGCTGCAAACAAGGTACGCGGTGTACGCTGCGCGCTTGTACATGATCTGTTCTCAGCTAAGGCGACACGTGAACATAATGATACGAATGTGCTTGCATTAGGCGAGCGTGTGACGGGTCCTGGACTTGCGCAGGACATCGTTCGGACTTGGCTGTCCACTGAATTCAGTAATGGCGAGCGTCACGTCAATCGTTTGGGTAAGATTAAGCAGATCGAAGATCAATATCATTCCGAGGCCTAACGGAAAGGGGAACTGAGACTGTGCATGAACCGCAATTGTTGAATAACATCAGGCAGGAAGCAGAAGCAGCAGCACATGCACTTGCGGCAGAAGCAGGGCTCCGCCCAGGACAGCTGGTCGTTATTGGCTGCAGCACCAGCGAAGTCATCGGCGAGCGTATCGGCACCTCCGGCACGTTAGAAGTGGCCAATGCCTTATTGGACGGCTTGGATATATTGAAGCATCAGTACGGTGCCAAGCTAGCTTATCAATGCTGCGAGCATCTGAATCGGGCGCTTGTCGTAGAACGGGATACATGCGATGCAGAGCGGCTCGTAGAAGTAAGTGCTGTACCTGTGCCCAAGGCTGGAGGCTCCATGGCCGCTGCGGCATATCGCCGATTGGCAGAGCCGTGCTTGGTAGAGCATATTCAAGCTCACGCTGGCATCGACATCGGCGAGACATTGATTGGCATGCATCTTCGGCATGTAGCTGTACCGCTGCGCACAGCGGTCAAATCAATAGGCTCAGCTCGTGTCACTATGGCTAGAACACGGCCTAAGCTTATTGGCGGGGAACGGGCTGTGTATCAATTGGAGAATACTTCGTCGACGAAGTGCGATTGACCTTTGCGCCTGCCACATCGTGGGGCGATCTAATAAGAAGGTACTATATGATATGAGTTAACTATTGGGAGGGGTTGTAATTATGGTGGATCATCTGAGACAGCAAGATCCTGAAGTATTGAAAGCGATGGATCTGGAGCTTCACCGTCAACGTCACAACATCGAACTGATTGCTTCTGAAAATATTGTCAGTGAAGCAGTTATGGAAGCGATGGGAACGGTTCTGACGAACAAATACGCGGAAGGCTACCCAGGACGCCGTTACTATGGCGGCTGTGAGCATGTTGACATCGTAGAAGACATCGCACGCGATCGCGCGAAGGAATTGTTCGGCGCTGAGCACGCTAATGTGCAGCCGCACTCTGGTGCGCAGGCAAACCTTGCTGTATATCTGGCAGCTTTGAAGCCTGGCGACACTGTGCTGGGGATGAACCTTGCACATGGTGGACACTTGACGCACGGCAGCCCGGTTAACGCTTCTGGCTTGCTGTACAACTTCGTCGATTACGGCGTCAATGAAGAAACGTTCCGCATTGACTATGACGACGTTCGCAAAGCCGCTTTCAAGCACCGTCCAAAGATGATCGTAGCCGGTGCAAGTGCATACCCTCGCGTGATCGACTTTGAAGCGCTCGCTTCCATCGCAAACGATGTCGGCGCGCTGTTCATGGTCGATATGGCGCATATCGCTGGCCTCGTCGCTGCAGGCGAGCATCCGAGCCCAGTGCCGCACGCGCACTTCGTGACCACGACGACGCATAAGACGCTTCGTGGACCGCGCGGCGGAATGATCCTGTGCCGCAAGGCTTGGGCACAGGCCATCGACAAAGCCGTATTCCCGGGCATCCAAGGCGGCCCGCTCATGCATGTGATCGCCTCGAAGGCTGTCGCACTCGGCGAAGCACTGCAGCCTTCCTTCAAGCAATACGCGAAGCAGGTTGTGAAGAATGCCAGCGTTCTGGCCGAATCATTAATCGCGCAAGGCCTGAACCTCGTATCCGGCGGCACAGATAACCACTTGATGCTAATCGACACACGAAACATTAACATCACAGGTAAAGATGCCGAGAAGGTGCTTGATTCCGTAGGCATTACCGTGAACAAGAATGCAATTCCATTTGACCCAACAAGCCCATTCGTAACGAGCGGTATTCGTATCGGTACGCCGGCAGCTACATCCCGCGGTATGGATGAAGCGGCAATGGTCAAGATTGCAGAAATCATCGCGATCACGCTCAAGAATCCGCACGATGCGGCTGTGCTTGAGAAGGCAAAAGGTATGGTTCGCGAATTGACGGATCAATTCCCTCTTTACTCTGATCTGAAATATTAATCGATAACGAATTATTTTGCGTAAGGAACCTCCAATTCCACATTGAATGTGTGCTGCGGAGGTTCTTTTTTTATGTGAATTTATAATTTTTATGGGTTCCTTCATATAACACCGCTATCCAATAAGTAGCAGCCGAATTGTTTTATGTCAGAGCTAACTCTATAAAGGAAAGGGCATATCGTTCGTGCGAGATGTTAAAGCTATATAGAGAATACTGTTGGGAACAGTTGATATAGCTGGATTGTGGAAGCGTAAATTGGTTGGTGTGAGTATAACTCGTTTTCAAAATGACCACTAATAAAGCATGTGCAGAAGCTTGCATACTTTGTACGCTCTGATTCGTATTCCAAGTGTAAGAGATGTAACACATGTGCAGTTCTATCACAAGGATGTTATAATAGAGCCTGTTTATATTCATGCACCAAGAATCATCACGGATAAGTAAATAGCGGAGGTAACTATTGTTATGGGTAAATTGGTCATTTGCGATCATCCATTGATTCAACACAAATTAACGTTCATTCGAGACAAGCACACGAACACGAAGGATTTTCGTGAGCTGGTGGACGAAGTAGCCACGTTGATGGCTTACGAGATTACACGTGAATTGAAGCTCGATACGATTCAAGTTGAAACGCCGGTTGCTGCGACAGAGTGCAAGGTCATTTCCGGTCGTATGCTCGGTCTTATTCCAATTCTTCGCGCAGGTCTTGGCATGGTGGACGGTGTTGTTAAGCTCGTGCCAGGCGCTAAGATTGGTCATGTTGGTCTGTTCCGCGACCCAGAAACACTGAAACCAGTCGAGTACTATACGAAGCTTCCAACAGACGTACAAGAGCGTCAATTGATCGTTATCGATCCGATGCTGGCGACAGGCGGATCTGCAATTGCGGCAATCGATGTATTGAAGAAGCGCAACTGCTCGCAAATTAAATTGATGTGTCTAGTAGCTGCACCAGAAGGTGTTAAGGCAATGCAAGAAGCGCATCCAGATGTAGACATCTATGTGGCAGCGCTGGATGAGAAGCTGAACGATCATGGCTATATCGTACCAGGACTTGGAGATGCTGGAGACCGCCTGTTTGGAACGAAATAGTATAATAAGTAAATAATTAGATGTGAGTCTGGGGCTGCTAGCGGAATATGGCAGTCCTCCTCATTATTATGATCGGGAACGGAGGATTTGCATAATGAGAAAGATAAAGGTAATGACCGTGTTCGGCGTACGGCCGGAAGCGATCAAAATGGCTCCGTTGATTCTCGAACTTGAGAAGCATAAGGAACATATCGAATCGATCGTATGCGTTACGGCGCAGCATCGTGAGATGTTGGATCAGGTGTTGGAAGTGTTCAAGATTAAACCGGATTATGACTTGAACGTCATGCAGAAGAGTCAATCGCTGAATGACATCACGATTCGCGTACTGCAAGGGCTGCAGCCTGTTCTGGAAGAAGCGAAGCCGGATATCGTGCTTGTTCACGGGGATACGCTTACAACATTCCTGGCGAGCTATGCGGCATTCATGCAGCAGATTAAAGTTGGTCATGTAGAAGCAGGACTGCGGACATGGAATAAGTTGTCCCCGTACCCTGAAGAAATGAACAGACAGCTGACAGGGGTGATTGCTGATCTGCATTTTGCGCCTACGGAATGGTCTGCTAACAATTTGAGAAGAGAAAATAAAAATAATGCATCGATATATGTCACAGGCAACACAGTAACAGATGTGTTTCAATATTCAGTATTACAAAATTACAAACATGAGGTTTTGGAGTGGGCTAAGGGTAAAAGACTTATTCTGATGACAGCCCATCGCCGTGAATCACAAGGCGAGCCTCATCGCAACATATTCAGAGCAGTCCGCCGAATTGCTGACGAATTCGAGGACATCGCGATCGTGTATCCAGTTCACTTAAGCCCAGCAGTTCGTGAACCGGCCCATGAGATGCTTGGTAATCATCCGCGCATCAAGCTAATTGACCCGCTTGACGTTGTTGACCTCCACAATTTTTACCAGCACACACATCTCATTCTGACCGATTCTGGCGGACTTCAAGAAGAAGCTCCGTCTTTTGGCGTACCTGTTCTTGTACTGCGCGATACAACCGAGCGTCCGGAAGGAATTGAGGCAGGCACTCTAGAATTAGTAGGAACAGATGAAGAGAAGGTCTATGAGCGTACGAAGCTTCTTCTCGAAGATCAAGAGGCATATGAGCGAATGAGTAAAGCGGCTAATCCTTACGGTGATGGAAAAGCTTCTGAACGAATTGTCAGTGCGATTCTTCACAGTTTCGGAGTGAAACCGGATCGACCAGAGCCTTTTCACACAATGTTCACAAATTAACAGACCACTCCATTCTTTCTGAAAACGATTCAGCATACAGTGAAACTGTACGGTTTGGCGCGGGTTTCCGGCTTGAAAACAATGAAAATCAACGCAGTTCAGCCCATGAAACAAGGGAGATTTGAAGCATTTGGTTCGTTGACAAAAAGTTGTTTTTTTAAGTAAAATGAATGGGAATTATAGCCTATGAAATCGTCGAATGATAACGAAAATTTATGGCGGATTGCATTAGCCATTAGCGGAATGGGTCTAACCTTAGTTGTATATATTCTGCTGGGTTATTTCGTGGGATATGGGTTGGTTCAGATATGGGACGGGCCTAAGTTGTGGTTGGGTATCGGAGCGATAGTGGGGATGTTTCTCGGTATCGCCAATATCATCTGGTTGGTTAGAAAGTTCATTGGGGGAACAAAATGATTGATATTTCAACCATTGTGAATGTTGTCACCAGAGTGGCGCTTCTTCTCATGTCATTGTTCCTTTTTGGATATGCATTACTTCCGGAATACCGCCCTGTTGCCATTGGATTGACCCTTGGCATGGCGGCCGGGTTAATAAATGTACGCTATCTGGCGACAAAGGTTCAGCAGATCGCCCAGATGGCGCTTGCTCAGACAGAGAAGAAACGTTTCAGCTTCGGCTTCATTACCCGAATGTGCATAGCGCTGTTGACGGTAATGGTTGCAGTTAAGTTTGAAGAAGTTTCACTCGTTTCCACTATTATTGGATTGTTCGCGGCACAACTTCTCATTTTGGTTGTCGCCTTTGTCATCAATTTGAGGCAGAAACAATGACCAAGTTTACTTGAAAGGGGTGAACACAACACAATGCATTTAGCTCCAATAATTGAAATCAATGGATTTCGACTAGACCTGTCAATTATCATGATGTTAACCGTCACCGTCCTCGCCGTCTTCATTCTTGCACGTCTCGCTGTCCGCAATCTATCAGTTGAGAATCCGACAAAAATGCAGAATTTTATGGAATGGGTTGTCGAATTCGTACAGGGTATCGTGGCGAGCGCAATGGACTTCAAGAAAGGCAGAGGCTATGTAACATTAGGATTAACGCTTATCCTATTTATCTTCGTAGCTAACGTGCTCGGATTGCCGTTTGCGATCATCACAGAGGCCCATGGCCCAGTCGAGGTCTTTGGACATCAGCTTGTGGGATCCGAGGCTGGAGCCGAGTATTTATGGTGGAAATCACCAACAGCCGATCTCTCGATTACAGCGGGTCTGGCGATAATGGTGTTTGTCATCGTGAATTTCTTAGGTCTTAAGAACAACGCTAAGCATTACTTGAAGCACTATATTGAGCCGTTTCCAATCTTCTTACCGCTCAATATCGTTGAGAACCTCGCTAAACCGATCGCGTTGGCTATTCGTTTGTTTGCCAATATCTTTGCGGGTGAGGTTATTCTCGGAACACTCATTGGGGCGGGCTTCTTCGGAATTCCTTTCGTTGCGGCATGGCAAGGATTTAGTATCTTTGTCGGCGGCTTGCAAGCGTTTATCTTTGTCATGCTGACCATGGTCTACATCGGTCAAGCGGCAGTGCACGAAGAGCATTAATAGACTCTGCCCGTACTACCTTCCGTTAACGGACTAGTCGGATGAGATATATTAATTTATCAAATTCAAAAATAATAACAATTTTGAGGAGGATTTTCTCATGGAATTCTTGGCAGCAGCAATTGCAGTAGGTTTAGGCGCTTTGGGCGCAGGTCTTGGTAACGGTATGATCGTAAGCAAAACAGTAGAATCCATTGCTCGTCAACCAGAAGCTCGCGGTACTCTGCAAACAACAATGTTTATCGGTGTAGGTATCGTAGAGGTTATTCCTCTCGCGGCTACTCTTATCGCGTTCTTGATTATGTTCTCTTAATAATTCGACAAACGGTTTGGCGGGGAAGGCCGATGCCATCCGCGCCTTCGTTTTGTAAGGACTGGCGTGTACGTGATGTTACCGGAAAGGAGTGACTGTATTGAGCTTAGTGTGGGAAAATCTAGTGTTTGCATTAATAGCGTTCGGTATTTTGTACTGGCTGCTTTCAAAATATGCGTTTAACAAATTGTTCGATGTGATGGAAAAACGCCGTGAATTGGTTAAACAGCAGCTCGAAGAAGCGGCTACAAGTCGTTCACAGGCACAACAATTTGTGGACGAGCAGAAGCAGGCACTTACAACAGCACGCAAAGAAGCGTTCGATATTGTTGAAATGGCAAAGCAGAATGCTAGCCGTCAAACTGATGAAATCATCGAGCAAGCGAAGAATGAATCCTTGCGCCTGAAGTCGGATGCGGCGCGCGAAATCGAGAGCGAGAAGAACAAAGCGATCGAATCTCTGCGCAACGAAGTCAGCAGCATGTCCGTGGCTATCGCCTCCAAGATTATGGAGAAGCAGCTGGATGAGAAAGACCAATCCCAATTGGTTGACCAATACCTGAAAGAGGTAGGGGGCAAACATTAATGAGCCAGGAAACAGTAGTTGCAAAACGTTATGCGAAGGCCTTGTTTGAACTGGCTCTTGAGCAGAAGTCTGTGCTGGAAACAGAACAGCAGCTCAAATCCGTTGTAGAGGCTATTCAATCCAGTCATGAATTGGAATTGCTGCTTACAACACCAAACATCGATATGGCTGGTAAGCTTGATGTGTTGAACACGATGTTTCAAGGCCATATTTCCGATCATGTCATTGAATTGATAAAACTGCTAGTTGAGCGTGGACGCGTCGCAATCTTGAACGATGTACTCGCTAGCTACGTACAGATCGCTGGGGCAGCGCTTGGCAGTGTTGACGCGGTAGTAACTTCTGCGAAGCCGCTTAGCGAATCAGAGCAGCAAGCGATTGCTGAAACGTTTGGCAAGCAATTAAATAAGAAGATTCGGATTAGCAACGTCATTAATGCTTCAATTATTGGCGGCATTCAAGTACGCATCGGCGACCGCCTGTATGACGGCAGTCTGTCTAGCAAGCTTGCACGTATGGAACGTTCATTATTGTCCGGAAGACGGTAACATATAAAGTACGGTAGAATGGGGTGAAGCGAATTGAGCATTAGACCTGATGAAATCAGCACGCTGATTAAAAGTCAAATCGAGAAGTACAAATCCGAGATCGAAGTGGCAGAGGTCGGTACGGTCATCAACGTAGGTGACGGTATTGCCCGTGTACACGGACTTGAACAATGTATGTCCGGCGAGTTGCTCGAGTTTGCTAACGGCGTTATGGGTATGGCGCTGAACTTGGAAGAGAATAACGTCGGTATCGTTATCCTCGGACCATATAAAGACATTCGCGAAGGAGACCAAGTGAAGCGCACAGGCCGCATCATGGAAGTTCCTGTCGGCGAAGCAATGCTTGGACGCGTAGTTGATCCTTTGGGTCAACCGCTTGATGGTCAAGGACCAATCCATACAACTGAATTCCGCCCAGTAGAAGGTAACGCACCGGGCGTTATCGACCGTAAGTCGGTTCATGAGCCGATGCAAACGGGTATCAAGGCGATCGATTCCATGGTACCGATCGGCCGCGGCCAACGTGAGCTTATCATCGGTGACCGTCAGACTGGTAAGACTGCGATTGCAATCGACACCATCATCAACCAAAAAGGCAACGGCGTGAAATGTATCTACGTCGCTATCGGTCAAAAGCAATCCACTGTTGCACAGGTAGTTGAAACACTCCGCCGCAACGGCGCACTGGACTACACGATCGTAGTTACAGCTTCTGCTTCCGAGCCGGCGCCATTGCTGTTCTTGGCTCCATACTCTGGCTGCGCAATGGGCGAATACTTCATGTATAAAGGCGAGCATGTTCTCGTTATCTATGATGACTTGACGAAGCAAGCTGCGGCATACCGCGAATTGTCCTTGCTGCTCCGTCGTCCGCCGGGCCGCGAGGCTTATCCGGGTGACGTATTCTACTTGCACTCCCGTTTGCTGGAGCGCGCTGCGAAGCTGAGCGATGAGAATGGCGGAGGTTCCTTGACTGCATTGCCATTCATCGAGACGCAAGCTTCTGACGTATCGGCTTATATTCCGACGAACGTAATCTCAATTACAGACGGTCAGATCTTCCTTGAAGCTGACTTGTTCTACGCAGGTCAACGTCCAGCGATCAACGTCGGTATCTCCGTATCTCGTGTCGGTGGTTCCGCACAGATCAAAGCGATGAAAAAAGTTGCAGGTACACTGCGTCTTGACCTGGCTCAATACCGCGAGCTGCAAGCCTTCGCACAATTCGGATCCGACTTGGATAAATCAACGCTGTCCCGCTTGAACCGCGGTGCTCGCTTGATGGAAGTTCTGAAGCAAGGCGTTAACCAGCCGCTTCCGGTTGAGAAGCAGGTAGTAAGCTTGTATGCAGCGACTAAGGGTCATCTTGATGAGATCCCATTGCAAGATATTCGCCGTTTCGAAGCTGACTATCTGGAGTATGTGCAGAACAATTACGCTTCCATCTATGAAGCAATCCGCACAACGAAGGACTTGTCCAAGGAAACAGAAGAAGCGCTTGTTGAATCCGTTACGAAATTCAAGAAGAGCTTTGCTGTATCTGCTTAATGAATATATTGGTGTGCTGGGTGTCTGTTAGACGCCCGGTATACAGCGTTCAAGCATAGAAGTTTGCTTTGCCTCACGCAAAGCGTCAAAGGCAGGTGAAACGTAAGTGGCTAAAGGAATGCGCGATATTAAACGCCAGATCAAGAGCGTTCAGAGCACAAGACAAATCACGAAGGCAATGGAGATGGTGGCTGCAGCTAAGCTGCGCCGCGCTCAAGAGAAGGCGCAATCTGCACGACCGTATGCTGAGAAGCTGAAGGAAGTCGTGTCCAGTATTGCTGCCGGAACGAAGGGTGTAAATCATCCTATGCTCGTGAAGCGTCCTGTGAAGAAGACGGGATATCTGGTTATTACATCGGACCGCGGTCTTGCTGGTGGTTACAACGCGAACATCTTGCGTAGTGTCATGCAGGTTATCAAAGAGCGCCATAAGTCGAGTGACGAGTATGTATTGTTCGTTATCGGACGCAAAGGACGCGATTATTTCCGTCGTCGCAATATGCCAATCGTTGAAGAGATTACAGAATTGCCTGACTCTCCGATGTTTTCGGATATCAAGACGATCGCGAATAAAGCTGTCAAATATTTCGAAGATGAGCAGTATGACGAATTGAACCTGTTCTACAACGAGTTCGTTAATGCCATTACGCAAGTTCCGGTTGAGAAGCGCTTGCTTCCATTGGAAGATAACCACATGGCTGGCGGTGGTGCTGTGGCTTCATACGAGTATGAGCCGTCAGCGGAAGTGGTCCTGGCTCACTTGCTGCCTAAGTATGCAGAAACGCTGATCTACAGCGCTCTGTTGGATGCAAAGGCGAGTGAGTTCGGAGCTAAGATGACAGCTATGGGCAGCGCGACTGAGAATGCGTCGAAGATGATCTCGGATCTGACGTTGACTTACAACCGTGCTCGTCAAGCGGCCATTACGCAAGAGATCTCAGAAATCGTAGCTGGAGCGAACGCTCAAGGCTAATCGGATAAAGCAAGTTTCAAATAGGATAGAACGATCGCGATCTGAGTATATCACCGCGGTCTGTTCTGTCAGAGGAGGTAACGAGATGAATAAAGGACGCGTACTTAGCGTTATGGGTCCGGTCGTTGACATTGAATTCGAACGTGGACATCTTCCGGAAATCTTGAACGCCATTAAGATTGATCGACAATCAACTGCGCCTGGCGAGCCTAGTATCGACCTGACGCTGGAAGTATCCTTGCACTTGGGCGATAATACCGTTCGTTGTGTATCGATGTCCTCCACAGACGGCTTGGTGCGAGGTATGGATGCACTTGACTTGGGTCGTCCAATCACAGTTCCAGTTGGTAATGCTACATTGGGCCGTGTATTTAACGTACTGGGTCAACCGATTGACAATGCAGGTGAAGTGGTTAGTGAATTTAGCAATCCTATCCACAGAGAAGCTCCTAAGTATGAAGAGTTGTCTACAACTGCGGAAATTCTTGAGACAGGTATCAAGGTAATCGACTTGCTCGCTCCTTATGCTAAGGGCGGTAAAGTTGGTCTCTTCGGCGGTGCCGGTGTAGGTAAGACCGTTACGATTCAGGAACTGATCAACAACATCGCGCAAGAACACGGCGGTATCTCCGTATTCGCAGGTGTTGGTGAGCGTACTCGTGAAGGTAACGACTTATACGGCGAGATGACAGAGTCCGGCGTTATCAAAAAGACAGCGATGGTGTTCGGTCAGATGAACGAGCCTCCAGGTGCTCGTCTGCGCGTAGCGTTGACAGGCTTGACGATGGCGGAATATTTCCGTGATCAAGAAGGCAAAGACGTTCTTCTCTTTATCGACAACATCTTCCGCTTTACTCAAGCGGGTTCCGAAGTATCCGCATTGCTTGGCCGCATGCCGTCCGCGGTAGGTTACCAGCCAACGCTGGCAACTGAGATGGGCCAATTGCAAGAGCGCATCACTTCTACGAAAAAAGGTTCCGTAACGTCGATCCAAGCGATCTACGTTCCTGCGGATGACTATACTGACCCGGCTCCAGCTACGACGTTTGCTCACTTGGATGCAACGACGAACTTGGAGCGTAAGATTTCCGAGATGGGTATCTTCCCTGCGGTTGACCCGCTCGCGTCTTCTTCCCGTATCTTGGCGCCAGACGTAGTCGGCGAAGAGCACTATAACGTAGCACAAGGCGTTAAGCGCCTGCTGCAGCGTTACAAAGAGCTTCAAGATATCATCAATATCTTGGGTATGGACGAATTGTCCGAGGAAGATAAGCTGACAGTTTCGCGTGCTCGTAAGGTACAGCGCTTCTTGTCCCAGCCATTCAACGTGGCCGAGCAGTTTACAGGCCTCAAGGGCAAGTATGTTCCGATCAAAGAAACAGTTCGCAGCTTCAAAGAAATTCTCGATGGCAAGCACGACGATCTTCCAGAAGCAGCATTCTTGTTCGTAGGTACGATCGAGGAAGCTGTTGAGAAAGCGAAGACGCTGTAAGCGGCCTCGACGTGATACGGTCTGCTTGAACCCTAGCAAGGGACGCAGAACGGAAGGAGGAAACCGCAGTTGAGCACCTATATGTTAGAAATTGTCACGCCTGAGCACAAAGTGTTTGCTCAAGAGGTGGACATGATCAGCGTTAAAGGCGTTGAAGGGGAGCTTGGCATCATGGCTGGACATATTCCGTTAGTCACGCCGCTCCAGATTGCACCGATGAAGATCAAGACTGAGGGTAAAGAGCATTGGCTTGCAATCCATGGCGGATTTCTGGAGGTTCGCAGCGACAAAGTCGTCGTTCTTGCGGAAAGTGCGGAAATGCCTGAGGAAATCGATCTGGAACGTGCGAAGGCAGCTAAGATTCGCGCAGAACAGCGTATCTCGATGGCAGATCGCAGCAAGCGAGATTCAGTTGACTTCCGTCGTGCAGAATTGTCGCTTCAACGCGCAGTTACACGAATCCGAGTGTCCGAACATCGGTAATCAATGTTTAGTAAAAGGGTGTACCTGGAGATTGGTTCTCTGGGGCACCCTTTTTTGATTGGATGTTAGGGTAACCACCGGTCATGCTGACTCGCTGTAACGGACAACAGATAACGGACACAGTAGACGCTATTTTTTGATTTCGGGGCTTTTTGATGAGTTTAGCGGACTCAGATGACGTTATTTGTGTCGAAACTAGTGATAATCCAATGTTTTGAAGCTAATAACGGCTCTACGGTCCGCAAAGATGGCAAATAGGCGGTTTTGTTCACAGATAACGGCCTGTGTGTCCGCTCCTGTCGATGTTGCAGGGGAGATTATTAATGTTACTAAGGAACAATATCAGCGAATGCTGCTCAAACACCACCACAACTTCGTCCTCGACCACGATTTCCCCATATGATCAAATATCCGAACATGAAAAAACCCCGCTCACCTATAAGAAGATGTGCGAGGCTGTAGTTCGTGCTTTATGGAGTTGTTTAAGGTTTTATTGTAACCTCAGCGTCTGATTTCATCTTATGCATGTGATAGAATGCGTCACCGATCATGTCAGGATTGAATGGTGTATTCGGCTGAACGAATCCGCTCACAGTCAATGTGCCCGCATACAGTCCGTACGCTTTCAATTCCTCATGCAAGCTGAGCGCCAGGCTGCGCAAACCTGCTTTACCGACACCAAGAGATGCCAGAGTTGCAGATGGATTAAGGGCTTGTCCGCCGCCAGTCAGAAGTACTGTACCGCTCCCGCGCTGCTTCATACCAGGAAGAATGCTTTGAACGGTAATCAGCGCTCCGACTACATTGACTTTGAAGTCGTCTATCATATGCTGCGGTTCAACCTCGGAAGGGTAACCAGGTGTATGAGAAGATGCGTTATACACGAGAACGTCTGGTGTGCCGTAGCGTGAATCTAATGCCTGCAATGTTCTGTTCAGATCTGCTTCATCGCCAGTGAAAGCGACATCCCCATGCGCTTCAATGTTATGCGAGGCCAGCGTCTGTATCATTTCTTCTAATATTTCACTGTTGCGAGTTACGAGAATAGGCGTGTAGCCTTTCTTGCCAAATGACTTCGCAATCCCCAAGCCAATACCGCAACCGGCACCCACGATCCAGATCGTCGGTTGTTTCATTCGGTTCATCCCCTTGTCGTCAATATCCAATGTAAATCTATTGTAACGGAATTCAGAAGCACGATTCAAAGTGTAAGATATTTTAAAAATGGACAAGAATGGAATTCTTGCAGTGATAATATGGGAGGAACTCTCGTGATTATCGGAGATGGTCCGAGTTCTATTGACCAGTGTTCAAGTGGTGCTACAACCTATCATATCTAAAACTCGGAAGGGCCACAAGATCTCTGTCATTGAGGTGCAATACCGTTGGCAGTCAGGGGAAGTGGTTAACATGGTCATTCGAGAGCGGCGATGGCAACGTCACAGAATATTCGAAAATGCTTCTTCTATTTGCGGAAGCTCTCTCATAATAGTAAAGAGGAAAAATAAGCTATAAAAAAGAATAATATGGGAGCATTTTCATAGACTGTATTGGCAGGTTTTGTTATAATTGTGGCGGGTTTATTACAAATATCACATATTTTCTGCAAAAAAAATGCTGCACGACGGAGGAGATGTCATGAACTACATCAACAATTACGTCATCGTGGCCATTTTTGTCGCACTTGGAATTCTGTTGCCGGTTGCTGCTCTAGGCATCGGTCGACTGCTGCGTCCAAACAAGCCGACAGAAATGAAGAAGACGACTTATGAAAGCGGTAACGAACCGGTAGGCGTAGGACAAATACGGTTTAACATCCGGTATTATTTGTTTGCCCTTATGTTCGTCATCTTTGATGTGGAAACCGTTTTCTTGTACCCCTGGGCTGTAGCGTATAAGCAGTTGGGCTTGTTCGCATTAGTCGAGATGCTTATATTTGTCGCCTTATTGTTAGTTGGACTAATCTACGCTTGGAAAAAGAAGGTGCTCACATGGAATTCGCTTTAGAAGCCATTTCCCCGCAGGAACGGGAAGAGTTGGAACGCAATGTGTTCTTTACGACGCTTGAGGAGTTGAAGGCGTGGGCACGCAGCAATTCAATCTGGCCGCTGACCTTTGGTTTGGCCTGCTGCGCGATAGAGATGATGAACACGGGTGCTTCACACTATGACTTAGATCGATTCGGCGTTATATTCCGCACATCGCCTCGTCAGTCCGACTGCATGATTGTGGCAGGGACGGTAACGAAGAAGATGGCGCCGCTGCTGCGCCGTCTATATGACCAGATGCCGGAGCCGAAGTGGGTGATCGCGATGGGCTCCTGCGCAACAGCGGGAGGACCTTATGTAAAGTCCTACGCGGTTGTAAAGGGCGTGGACCAAGTTGTACCGGTCGACGTCTATATTCCAGGTTGTCCGCCTAACCCTGCGGCACTGATTTATGGCATTAATAAACTGCAAGAGAAGATCCGCTATGAGGCGAAGACCGGAAAGCGGGTGACGAACCGATGAGTGAGAATCGGATAGAGGAACAGCTGAACCGAGAGGCGACGGATAAGCCGACCAGGCAGCCGCTGAGCGAGGAAGAGAAGGCTGCCCGCGTGAAAGCGGCGGAAGAGCGACGCGCAGCGAAGGCTACGATATCCGGGGCTGACGCGGGCAGTGTAGCCACGGAAGCCGAAGCTAGGCCTGAGGCAGCCGTGGATAAGCCGGTTAGGCAGCCGCTCAGCGAAGAAGAGAAGGCTGCTCGTGCGAAGCTGGCTGAAGAGCGGCGCGCAGCGCGTGCGAAGGCGCCTGAGGCAGGCGCGGACAGCAGCGCGGCCGAAGGCGAAGCGGCGGCATCTGCCACGGAGCGCCCGGCGCGCGCGCCGCGTGCCGCGAAGAGCGAGGAGCCTGAGCAGCCGAAGGAGCCGTCGCCGAAGCAGCCGCTGCTCGACAAGCTCGTTGCTGACCTGCAAGCGGCATTCGCGCCTGAAGCGATCGAAGGCGCTGTGATTAATGAAGTTAATAATCACTTGCCTACACTGACTGTGAAGTCAGACTATTGGTATCGAGTCGCGCAATGGCTGCGTGACGAGCCCGAATGGTCCTGCAACTACCTTCGCAATCTGTCCGGTGTTGACCTGGAGACAGAGATGGAGGTCGTTTATCATCTCATCGGCTTAACGACGAAGAATGAAGTTGCCGTGCGCGTAAGGACCAATCGTGAACATCCTTCCATCGATTCTGTGACGCCGCTGTGGGCGACTGCGAACTGGAATGAGCGCGAGGTATATGACTTGCTCGGGATCGACTTCCCGGGGCATCCCGACCTGCGACGTATTATGATGTCGGATGATTGGGTTGGACATCCGCTTCGCAAAGACTATGAGCCGCTCGATTCGGAGGTGTAATGACCCGTGTTACGCACAGAAGAACTACTATTGAACGTAGGACCCCAGCATCCGAGTACCCATGGTGTATTCCGGATCGTAGTTAAGCTGGACGGGGAAGTCATTAAAGAAGCCATACCAGTTATGGGTTACTTGCATCGCGGAACGGAGAAGCTCGCAGAAAACCTTAATTACACTCAGATTATCCCTTATACCGATCGTATGGATTACGTCTCTGCCATGACGAACAATTATGTGTTGGTTAGTGCCGTAGAGAAGTTAATGAATATTGAAGTGCCAGAACGGGCCGAGTACTTGCGGATCATCGCAATGGAGCTGCAGCGTGTGGCGAGCCACCTCGTATGGTGGGGAACCTACTTGCTCGACATTGGCGCCCTGAGCCCGTTCCTATTCGCCTTCCGTGATCGTGAGATCATCATCGATCTGTTCAACGAATTGTCCGGCGCACGACTAACTTACAACTACATGCGTGTAGGCGGCGTGAAGTGGGATGCTCCATCCGGCTGGATCGATAAAGTTAGAGATTTCGTGCCTTACATGCGCAAGCGCTTGGATGAGTACGACAAGCTGGTGAGCGGCAACGAGATCTTTCTGGCTCGAATCAAGGACATTGGCGCTTATGATGCGGAGACTGCGATTGCATACGGCTTGAGCGGCGCTAATCTGCGCTGTACCGGCGTAGATTGGGACCTGCGCAAGAACGAGCCCTACAGCTTGTATGACCGCTTTGAGTTTGATGTTCCGCTTGGCCAACGCGGCGATTGCTACGACCGCTATCTCATTCGGATCGAAGAGATCAAGCAGAGTCTCCGCATCCTGGAACAGGCTGTCGCGCAATTCCCATCCAGCGGAGAAACATTGGGCAAGGTGCCTCGGGTGCTTCGTCCTCCTGTTGGTGAAGTGTACCAACGCATCGAGTCGCCTCGCGGCGAGATCGGCTGCTACATCGTATCCAAAGGCAAGACGGAGCCTTACCGCTTGAAATTCCGTCGTCCATCATTCGTCAACCTGCAGATCTTGCCTAAGCTGCTCGTCGGTGAGACGATGACGAACCTGATTACCATCTTGGGCGGCGTTGATATCGTCGTCGGGGAGGTGGATTGCTAATGAATGATCTCATTCAGCAACCTTTTTCATGGATCAACACTTTAACATTTTTTGCATGGGCGGTCGTGTTTCTGTTGTTCATCCTGCTCTTTGTATCCTATGCCATCTACTTTGAACGCAAAGTTATCGGCTGGATGCAGTTCCGGATCGGACCCAATCGGACAGGACCATGGGGACTGTTTCAATCCTTTGCTGACATCTTTAAGCTGTTGATTAAGGAAGATACGATTCCGAAGAAGGCGGACCGCGCGCTGTTCATACTTGCGCCAATCCTTACGTATGTACCTGCATTCGCTGTATTGGCAACCATACCGTATGCGGCTAACTTGGGCTTTGCAGATTTGAATGTCGGCTTGCTGTATTATGCGGCGCTGTCCAGCATCTCAACGATTGGTATCGTGCTGGGAGGCTGGGCTTCGAACAACAAGTATTCCTTACTTGGCGGCATGCGCTCAGCGGCACAGATGGTCAGCTATGAGATACCGCTAGTGATGTCCCTCGTTGGTGTTATCATGCTGAACAGCAGTCTGAGCATGCGCACCATCGTGGAAGGACAAGGCAACAACTTCTGGGAGTGGAACTTCCTGCCGCAGATCATCGGCTTTGTTGTATTCATCATTGCTGCGGTGTCTGAATTGAACCGTACACCGTTTGACTTGCCGGAAGCGGAATCTGAGCTTGTCGCGGGTTATCACGTTGAATACAGCGGCTTCCGCTTTGCATTCTTCATGCTGTCGGAATACGTTTACGTATTCGCTATCGCCGCTCTGACTACCGTATTGTTTCTGGGCGGCTGGAATCCGCCGTTTGCCTTTCTGGACTTCATTCCAGGCTTATTGTGGTTCATACTCAAGTTTACCTTCTGCGTGTTCTTCTTGTTCTGGTTGCGCGCGACGCTTCCGCGTATCCGCGTTGATCAACTGATGAGCTTTGGCTGGAAGGTGCTCATGCCGTTAGCGTTAGTCAATATATTCGTAACGGCGGTATATATCGAGATATTCATCAAATAAGCAAGGGGTGATCTCCGTGAAAGGAATATTCAAGGGTCTTGGTGTGACGTGGAAGGCCATGACATCCAAAAAAGTAACCTATGCCTATCCGGATGTCCCTTTGCAAATGCCGGACCGCTTCCGCGGTATCCAGCATTTCAAGCCGGAGGACTGCATCGTCTGCAACCTGTGTGCCAAGATATGTCCAACGGAATGCATATCGTTGACGGGCAAGCCGAACCCGGACCCAGAGAAGAAGGGGAAGGTTATCGACACGTATGACATAAACTTCGAGATCTGCATCTTGTGCGATCTGTGCACAGAGGTATGTCCGACGGAAGCCATTGTCATGACTAACAATTTCGAGCTAGCGACTTACAGTCGCGATGATCTATACAAGAACTTGCAGTGGCTGGACGAGAACAACAAGAACGTGCGCAAAGAGAACGTTACGACAGCGCCGAAAGGAGGCGCCAAGAAAGATGTTTGATCTGTCATTTGATTGGAATGCACAAACGATCATGTTCTTCGTATTTGCAGCATGTATCATTTCCGGCGCGGTGTTGATGGTGCACTTCTCCAAGGTTGTACATATGGTCGTTTCGCTCGCTTTCACATTTATCGGCTTGGCCGGTGTCTACATTATGCTGGAAGCGGAGTTCATAGCGTTTGTCCAAGTGCTGGTGTATGCAGGGGCCATCTCGATCCTGATGATCTTCGGCATCATGATGACTCAACATGATAAACAAGATGCGGCATCTGTTAAGCCTATGAAAGAGGTGTTGGCGGGTGTTGGATGCATCGCGCTGTTCGGTGTGCTGTTCTTCGCGATTCGCGGAACGGCCTTCCCAACGCCGGCGGACAAGTCGCTTGCTGTGGACAATACGATGGAGCTAGGGAAGAAGCTCTTCACCGAGCATGTTATACCGTTCGAGCTGTTGTCCGTGTTGCTTACGGTCGCGTTTATCGGGGCGATCGTATTGGCGAAGCAGGAAGATCCGGATGAAGCTAAGCTTAAAGTCGAGCCAACGACGAACAATGAAGCGATCAAGGAGCTGCTGCGTCAATCGGTACCAGCGGACAGCGAGTCTCACAAGTCGCAAGCTACAGAGGAAGGTGAATCGAAATGAGTACGATGCTGGCTTCCTTCTTAACGCTTGCGGCGATTCTGTTCTGCATTGGACTGTACGGAGTACTAACCAAGCGCAACGCGGTAATCGTGCTGCTCTCCATCGAGCTGATGCTTAACGCGGTTAACTTGAATCTGATCGCCTTTTCGAAGTATGGTGCGGTACCTAGTTTGCAGGGACAAGTATTTTCACTCTTTAATATTGCCATAGCAGCGGCGGAGGCTGCGGTTGGGGTCGCGATCCTGATTGCGTTATTCCGGAACCGAGGTTCGGCAAACGTGGACGAATTTGACGACTTGCGCAGATAAACCGTGTAGATGAAGCGATAGGGTCGTGAAATACGGCAACCCGTTTCATCATAGGAGGATACGAGAATGAATACCGTCTTTTCACAGTACGCGTGGGCTATTCCGGTCATTCCGCTGCTCGCGTTCCTCGTGCTGACGGCTTTCGGCCGATCTATGAAAGGTGCGGCCGCCCTGCTTGGCGTCGTAAGCTCGCTGATCTCGTTAGTGTTATCTGTCTTGGTATTGACGGAGCGCGGTACGGGAGCGGAGCCGTTCACGCGCAGCTATGAGTGGGTCAGCTTTGGGGATGTTCGATTCGAAATCGGATACGAAATAACGAACTTAAACGTGTTGATGCTCATTATTGTAACGGTCGTGAGCACGCTCGTTAATCTGTATTCCAGTGGATATATGGCAGACGATGAGCGTAAGAGCGTGTTCTTTGCCTATATCGCGCTGTTTACAAGTGCGATGCTCGGACTTGTCATTTCGCCGAATCTGCTTCAGCTCTATATCTTCTGGGAACTGGTAGGCGTATGCTCCTTCTTGCTCGTAGGCTTCTGGTATGAACGTCCTGCCGCCCGAGCGGCGGCTAAGAAAGCATTTATTGTCACCCGCATCGGAGACATAGGCTTGCTGATCGCGATTCTGATCTTGTTCTGGTATATGCCTAACCATGCGCTTGACTTTGGAACGATCAAGACCGTATTCGTGAGTGCGGATTCTGCCGCTCAATACGGCATTTCGCTCAGTCTTGCGACATGGATCGCTTCGCTGATCTTCGTCGGCGCTATCGGCAAATCGGGTCAATTCCCGCTGCATACCTGGCTTCCAGATGCGATGGAAGGCCCGACGCCGATCTCAGCGCTCATTCATGCCGCAACGATGGTTGCAGCAGGGGTGTATCTGGTTGCTCGCACGTTCGATATCTTCCAGGTGTCGGACACGGCGATGGCGATTGTAGCGGCAGTCGGCGGATTTACAGCCATATTTGCAGCAACGATAGGCATCGCACAGCGTGACATTAAGCGGATCTTGGCTTACTCCACCGTGAGCCAGCTTGGATACATGATGATGGCGCTCGGACTTGGCGCCTTGACGGCAGGAATATTCCATCTGTTTACGCACGCATTCTTCAAGGCTCTTCTGTTCTTGGGAGCGGGCAGCGTTATTCATGCTATACATACCCAAGACATCTTCGGTATGGGCGGCTTGAGCCGCAAGATGAAGATTACAACCTGGACCTTTGCGATTGGCGCGTTGGCGTTATCCGGTATTCCGCCATTCTCAGGGTTCTGGTCCAAGGATGCCATTCTGACAGCGGCTTGGGAACAAAATAAGCTGCTGTTTATCGTAGGTCTAGTAGCAGCGTGCTTTACTGCATTTTACATGGCACGATTGTTCTTCTTGGTGTTCACCGGTTCAGCCGCTAATCAAGAAGCGCACGATCATGCTCATGAATCTCCTTCTACGATGACAATTCCGCTTATCGTATTGGCGGTTCTCGCCGTTGTAGCAGGCTTCGTCTATACGCCATTTAATGGTCAATTCGGCACATGGCTGACAGGCGCGCCTGAAGAGGAGCATGCCAATATTCTCGTTATTGTACTGTCTTCTGCAGCAGGTATCGTGGGGATTCTGCTTGGATACATGCTGTACGGACCGGGCAAACGCGGCCGCACGGCACCTGGCGAACAAGTGAATCCAGTCTACCGTCTGCTGGAGAACAAGTATTATATCGATGAGCTGTACCAGCTCATTATCGTTCGTCCACTTGGTGCGATCGGACGCGCGCTTAACGCCTTCGACTATTACATCGTTGATGGTGTTGTACGCGGTATTACTGCGATTACGGTCGGCTTCGGAAAGACTTCTACTCGCTTGCAGAACGGTCAGCTGCAAACCTATGGCCTCATCTCATTGTTTGGTTTTGCAGCGCTTGTCGTGCTTGTGTTAGCGCTCGGAAGGGAGTTGTGGTAAATGCTATCATCTGTCTCATCCATCCCATGGCTGACGCTGTTAACCTTCTCGCCGCTGCTTGGTGTGCTGCTGCTTCTGTTCGTTCCGAAAGAGCGTGTGCCGGCTATTCGTGCGATCGGGATTGTGACGACCCTCATTCCGTTAGTGCTGTCGTTGTTTATATACGCTGACTACGCGAACTTGGAGAACGGGAAATCACTCACGGAAACATTCAATTGGATATCGATTCCGCTGAATATCGAACTCCTGATGAATGCTGCTTCATGGAAGTTCGATATCCAGTATCATTTGGCGATCGATGGATTGTCATTGCCGTTGGTGTTGTTAACGACGATTATTGCGGCAATGGCAGCATTAGCGTCATTAAACATTCAGAAGCGTGTCAAAACCTACTTTATTCTGTTCTTGCTGCTAGAAGTAGGTACGCTGGGTGTCTTTATGGCAAGGGATCTGTTCTTGTTCTTCATGTTCTTTGAGTGGACGCTTGTACCAACCTTCTTCTTGATCGGAATCTGGGGATTCCTCAACAGAGAGAAGGCTGCCAATCGCTTTCTGGTATATAACGGATTAGGTTCAGCCTTAATGCTGGTAGCTTTCGCAATCTTGACCGTCACTGCCGGCCTAGTTCAGGACCCGAGCGGTCAGCTCGTATACACCGGCAACATTGACCTGATCATGAGTCAGCTGGCGAATCCTAATGCACTCGTTAACACCATGAATACTCCGATCTACCTTTCAGAAGGCTGGCGTATGTTCGCATTCGTCTTGTTATTGATCGCATTCGGTATCAAGCTTCCGATATTCCCATTCCATACCTGGATGCTGCGCGTGCACGTTGAAGCGCCTACGCCTATCGTCATGCTGCACTCCGGTATTCTGTTGAAAATGGGCGCCTACGGCTTAATCCAGTTCGGAGTTGCTTTGCTTCCTAAAGAAGCGGCATCTTGGACTACGGCTCTGGCGATTCTCGGTATTATCAACATCGTATACGGTGCTGTCTTGGCATTCGTACAGAAGGAATTCAGACTTGTACTGGCATATTCCAGTATCAGCCATATGGGATTCGTACTGTTTGGAATCGCGGCTATGAATGAGATCGGGCTGCAGGGAGCGGTACTGCAAATGGTTTCCCACGGCTTTATCTCAGCGCTGTTCTTCCTGTTGGTAGGCGGACTTCTGGAGCGTACGAATACAACTCGCCTTGACGAACTTGGCGGTCTCGCGAAGGCAATGCCATTCATCAGCGGCATGCTGCTGCTAGTCGGTCTAGCGTCACTTGGCTTGCCAGGCTTGTCCGGTTTCCCGGCGGAGCTGTTCTCCTTGCTCGGTCTATTTGATGCCATGCCTTGGGCTGCTATCATTGGCACATTAGGTCTTGTGCTGAGCGCTGTCTATGTTCTGCGAGCTGTGCTGGCTATCACATATGGACCGATCGCGGAGCATCACACAGGTTTGAAAGACGCGCGAATGATAGAAGCTGTTCCAGCCATTGTCTTGACTGCTTGTATTCTATTAATCGGAATCTTCCCTTCCTTCATCACAATTCCAGTTGACGAAGGAATCCAGCACATTATTGAAATCTTAAAAGTAAGGGGGGTAGGTCCATGAGTGAGCAGCTGGTTTCACCCTTACAATGGAGCGATCTAGCGATTCTGGCACCAGAATTGACGCTGGTTATCGCGGCCGTCATCTTATCCTTAATAGACTTAATACTCCCGCGTCGAGTGAATCGTGAATGGATCGGTATCATGTCCCTTGCAGGTGTAGTAGTCTCGCTCGGATTCGTCATCTGGACATTAATCGATCGTTACTCGCAGACGCTTGGAGGAGCTGAAGTAGAGGCGATAATGCTGCTAAACGGCAGCTATCGCGTAGATGATTTCGCACTGCTGATCAAAGTGATTTTCCTAGTAGGAACAGCCTTTGTTATCTTAATGAGCATAGGCAGCATGCGTGAAGATGAGATTCCTCATCGCGGTGAATACTACTATTTGCTGCTGCCAGCGGTGCTCGGAGCTATGATGATGGCTTCAGCTGCGGAGCTGATCACGATGTACGTTGGTTTGGAGCTGCTCAGCATCACATCCTATATACTGGTGGGCATGAAGAAGAAGGATCGCTTATCAACTGAGGGCGCCTTTAAGTACGCGGTACTCGGCAGTGTGGCTTCCGCTTTCATTTTATATGGAATGTCGTTCTTGTATGGTATGAGCGGCAGTACCTTTATGCCGGATATTGCAGTAGCGCTTAAATCATCGGTTGATATTTATGAACCGCTTATCTATGTAAGCTTGCTGCTCATGATTGTGGGAATAGGCTTCAAGATTGCGGCAGCACCGTTTCATGCATGGTCGCCAGATGTGTATCAGGGTGCTCCGACACCTGTCACCGCATTTCTGGCAGTTGTAGCGAAAGGCGCGAGCCTTGTGATCTTACTGCGAATGATCTATAACATTTTCTTCGGGATGGGTAATGACTTCGTTATCTACCATGATATCCTGACCATTCTATTGGCTATCGCGGCGCTCTCGATGGTAGTCGGTACGACGATGGCGCTTCGTCAAACGAATGTGAAACGATTGCTGGCCCTTTCCGGTATCGCCAACGCGGGTTACCTGTTAGTGCCGATCGCTATGAACCTGCTGTCAACGGAGTCGGTGTACACATCGATTTTCACTTCTTTTTGGTTCTATCTGGCGGCTTATCTCGTATCGACGATGGGGGCATTTGCTGTGCTGCTGCCGGTTAGCCGCGCGGCTGGCCATGATGAATTGAACGGGTTCGCAGGCTTGTATTACCGCAAGCCATGGCTCGCGATCGCCATGACAGTATTCGTGCTTTCCCTTGCAGGAATTCCGATAACGGCTGGATTCTTCGGCAAGCTGTACATTATCGTAGGGGCTGCTGCAACCAGAGCGTACTGGATTGCTATTGTGATGATGATAACGAGTGTGATCTCATTCTACTTCTACTTCGGATTTATCCGACAGATGTATATGCGCCAGAATAATCACGATACTGTAAGAGTGCCAGTTGCACAAGGAATCGTGATTGGAGTATGCGTGGTACTTGTTATCGTTCTAGGCGTGTTCCCGAATGTGATTACCGAATGGTTGAATACCCTATTCTCTATTCCTTCGGACTTGCTCGTACATTAATGTGAAAATAACGACGCTGTCCTGAATGTGTTATAATGAACCGGTTCACGCTCGCCTTTAATGGTGGGATTGAACCGGTTTATTGCGTTTAAATGCGACGAGAAGTCATTCGCATGGGACTTTCATCTCATTTCCATATCAAGTACAGGATTGGAAAGTGAGACGGCGAATATGTTATACACGCTAATTCTATTTATTGGAATAGCACTTGAATGGGGGCGCATCAGTCCCTCTAGTTCAACTATTGATACTACTGGATGTGATCATATTGCAAATAAGATGGCGGCGCATCATTGCAATGCTCTTAACCGTCACGTTAACGTGCGGGGTACTTACTGGATGCACTTCTTGGTCATCAACAGCTTCTGATCAAGTTAGACTTGAGGACGAAGCTGCAGATAAGGAATCTACTTGGCTTGTAAAATGGAAATCACCAGACCTCCGCGATGAGGAACTGATATCGTATAGCATCATTGATAGCGAGCAGCCCGAAGTGGGCATTAACGTAATGCGTCCTTCACCAGATGTAGAGCTTCAACAATGGCTGCATATGCTGAAGCAGAGCGAGTACGTAGATTATGCGGAACAGAATCAACGAGTCAAGACGCTTGCTGATGCGGTCAAGCCTAATGATCCATATGTTTCTCAGCAGCAATATCTGAAGCAGATTAAGGCGGATACCGCTTGGTCGTGGAAGAAGATATCTCCGGAAATAACGATTGCGCTTGTGGATACCGGAGTGGACATGGATCATCCAGACTTGAAGCCCAATTTAGTGCAGGGCGTAAACCTATTGGATACGGGTCCGCCAATTGACGACAACGGTCATGGTACGAACGTTGCTGGTATTCTCGCTGCTATTGGCAACAACGGAGAGGGCGTAGCGGGAGTTACATGGTCCGCTAACATTATGCCTATCAAGGCTCTCGATGCTCGAGGCTACGGAGATGAAGATAAGCTCGGAGCAGGAATACTGTATGCGGTCGATCATGGGGCCAAGATTGTGGTTATGTCAGTAGGACTGTATCGATATTCGAAGTATATGCAAGACATTGTAGATTACGCCGAAGAGAAGGGCGTACTGCTTATAGCAGCAACAGGCAATGATGGAACAAGATATCTGGATAAGATAGAAGTCAAGTATCCTGCAGCCTATCCAAGTGTGTTGGCTGTTGGTGGCAGCACGCCTGATCTGGATGTGGAGCAGCGATCGAACTCGGGTCCAGAAGTGGATATCGTAGCACCATGGAATGTATTCACAACTGCAATGGGAGGCGGTTATCGAGCGGGAGAAGGAACCTCGATGTCAGCTCCCCAAGTAGCTGGTGTTGCTGCATTGGTATGGAGCATGTATCCCGATATGAAACCTTACCAGATACGTGAGCACTTGCGTCGAACTGCCCAGGATATCGGTCCAAAGGGATGGGACAGTAAGAGCGGCTACGGTTTGTTACGCGCAGATAAGGCTGTAATGACTAAGCCGGAGACAGATAGCCTAAGCCCTAATCCGACACGGGATAAAGCGCGGGTGTTTCCGATCAATACGATGCAGAACGGGATGATCACCTCATCAGAAAATAGTGATTGGTATCGCGTTGAAGTACCGTATGACGGTATCTTGCAGGTGGACTACAGTCGGATCAGCGGCGACGGGCAAGTAAATCTACGTCATTATTCGGGCAATAGCACGGCCTACACGACCTATTCGAATCTAGGTGAGAAATCTACCCGCATAAGAGTTAATAAAGGGGTACAATATTTACAACTTCAATCCGCTCAAGCAACGAAAACGAATCCCATAGCGTATAAGATATGGACGCACATGTGGATTGCTGACGATCCGTTTGAGCCGAACGATAAACAGTACGAAGCATACAATTTAGCCCCGAGAAAACAGCAAGTTACGGCTACGTTCAGCCATAAAGGTGATGAGGACTGGTATGTGGTCCAGATTCCAAGCAAAGGAACCTTATCCGTTAAGGTTACGACGGATACCGTTCGTATCGATCCGCAGTTTCAGATCAAAGGGTCGATGTTGGACCGTCCGAAGCTAGTTGACGAGAGTTCTGAAGGTCAAGCGGAAATGACCGTTCTGTCTGATCTAGAGCCAGGAAAGCTGTATATTAAGGTGGAGAATGCGGTAACCCCGAAGGCGGAAGCTGTTGCTGGAGAATATACCCTGCATCTTGATTTCCTAAAACAATACTCGGATCCGAATGAACCGAATGATAGGCAGTACGAAGCCGTAACGGTTGCGCCGGAAGTGGATTATCATGGCGTATTCCATGCGTTAAGTGATAAAGATTGGTTCCAGATACGAATTGATGAGCCTACTTATGCTGTCTTCAGCGTCAATCAGATCCCGAACGACAGGACGGTTGAGATGAAGGTGCTTAAGAACGACGGGACTGCTCTGCTGACAGGACGCAATGATAAGAGGCAGACATCCGTTGAAGCAGGAATCCTGCTGGATAAAGGGACTTATTATGTACAGTTAAGCACGAACGAGAAGTTTGATATGCAAACCTATCGTTTCCGTGTGGACTTATCGACGCTAATTGAGGGAATGCGCGACATTGAAGGACACTGGGCCCAGGATGCCATCGTAAGCGTGTTGAAAAAGGGCTGGATGAATGGCTATGGCGATGCGGAATTTGCTCCTAATCGTACGATTACACGCGCTGAAGCAGCTACAGTTCTATCGAAAGTGTTTGATTTAAAGGCGAAGGAGAACGGCAAGGTCAGCTTTAAGGATGTGTCGAAAAAGCACTGGGCATACGATGCTATAGAGCAGGTCGCCCAAGCAGGTATTGCGAATGGGTACAAACCAGGCTTGTTTGGTCCGAATCAGCAGGTCACGCGTGCAGAGATGGCGGTTATGTTCGGTAATGCGTTGAATCTGAAGCCATCTAAGAACCAGGTAGCGCCATTTGATGATGTCGCGGTTAACTATTGGGCTGCGCCGATGCTCGCCGAGATGAAAGCGAAGGGCCTGCTTGGAGGTTCAGATCATAATCTGTTCCTGCCAGAGCGACCTGCAACTAGAGCAGAATTCGCGGCGCTGCTTATTACAGCGGTAGGCAATTAAGAAGTGGTGTGCGGCAAGAAACGGAAGGAGAGTACGTGATGGACAATACGTTGAATGAAGTAACTACACAAGTTGGCATTGCTGGCTTAGTACAGATCATCGTTACGCTGTGCTGTATCGCAATTGCTTGGTGGTCCTTGAAAAATGTGAAGCTAGACTTATTTATTCGACATCCAAAGGATGGGCCTGGAAAGATGCTTCATATTCTGCTCGCAATTGTGTTGGGGCGGGCAGTATCACTCTTCTTCCTTGATTATTGGGACTGGGCACAGTCATTAAAGTATTTATTTTGATTTCTGTTTATTTGCTGGACTTTAAGATTTTATGTAAATGGAATATAAAATCGTTATCTTGAGGAATTCGGCGTTCTGCTGACTTCGGATTAAGATCGAATAACATCGGATGAAGATGTGAACAATGGATGATAGCACTAAAGAAAATGTAGAATGCTGTTGTCGAAAATAGGGCTTGTCCATCATTGTCAAACAGTGGTATTATTAAATTTGGATGAAATTTAGCTGAAATTTAGGAAAAAACAAAATTCGTACCATTTTACAGATAATAAATAGAATGATGGGGCGGGAATAAGATCGCGGAGGGAAACAAGATGAGTAAATTTATCGTCCGCGGAGGCAAGCAGTTGTCGGGTACGGTACGTGTAAGTGGTGCCAAGAATGCAGTGCTTCCGATACTCGCGGCTTCGTTATTGGGGGAAGAAGGCGTTAGCATCATTCATGACGCTCCTCCACTCGAGGATGTCAAGACGATACATCAAGTGTTAGAACAATTAGGTGCTAGCCTTACATATGTTAATGAGACAGTTCACATTCAAGCTGAACAACTTCATTCGTATGAAGCCCCATACGAGCTAGTGCGCAAGATGCGTGCTTCTTTCCTAGTCATGGGTCCATTGCTTGCGCGGGCAGGTAAAGCACGAATCTCATTACCAGGTGGTTGTGCGATTGGCACACGACCGATTGATCAGCATCTAAAAGGCTTTGAAGCTATGGGTGCAGAGATCGGCCTGGGACAAGGTTATATTGATGCTACAGTTAATGGCCGTTTAAAAGGCGCTAAGATTTACCTCGACGTCGCAAGCGTAGGAGCGACAGAGAATATTATGATGGCAGCAACATTGGCAGAGGGCACTACGCTGATCGAAAATGCCGCACGCGAACCAGAGATCGTCGATCTGGCAAACTATCTGAACAAGATGGGTGCCAAGGTGCGCGGCGCTGGTACTGGCGTGATTCGCATCGAAGGCGTAGAACGTCTCCATGGAGCAGAGCATACGGTCATTCCGGACCGCGTTGAAGCAGGAACGTACATGGTTGCAGCAGCAATGACTGGCGGCAATGTATACGTGGAAGGCGCGATTGCTGACCATCTAGGTCCTGTTATCGCAAAGATGGAAGAGATGGGTATTACCGTTATACCTGACGAGAACGGCTTGCGAGTAATCGCAGATAAGCCGCTTAAGGCAGTTGACGTTAAGACTTTGCCGTATCCAGGCTTCCCAACAGATATGCAATCTCAGATGATGGCGCTTCTGTTAACAGCGTCGGGTACGTCGGTCGTTACAGAGACGGTATTTGAGAACCGCTTCATGCATGTTGATGAATTCAATCTGATGAATGCCAACATTAAGGTTGATGGCCGCACATCTGTAATTCCAGGCAATTGCCAGCTGATCGGAGCGAAAGTGACAGCTACTGATCTTCGTGCAGGCGCAGCGCTAATCTGTGCAGGCTTGGTTGCAGAAGGTACTACTGAAGTAGGCGGTGTGCATCATATCGATCGCGGTTATGTGCATCTGTCTGAGAAGTTGGCATCCCTTGGCGCAGACATCTGGCGAGTATCCGTAGAGAAGCCAGACGCAGCTGAAAAAGTCGAGAAGAATGACAACCAGGAAGTAAATATGTTTAACGCGCAGCCGACTTGGGCTTAAGTCCAGTTCGGGGCAACCGTTAATGAATAGATCGTCCGTTGCTTTACCTAAGGGTAAGGAGGCGGGCGATTTTTTTATGTGTTGAGACTAAGTTGCAGCATTCTATAGCTCCGCTTATTGTATCGGACCACATTCCTGAGGCGGCAAAGTAACCAACGGATTTCAGCCTCAGCGCGATGACCGAATCATAGTCCGTAAGTGCCGAGATACAGCGCTTCTGTCTACAAATATCTGAGTTATAGCATACCTTATAAGAAATAAATGAATGGAACTTATATCGGCCTTTTTCATATCTCTCATAGGGACACATGCTATCATGCTGCTGATAATAGACGGAAGTGCGTGCCTCAGAAGTAGTATTCGACTAATATCCCAATAGCTCAGGAGTAGGATGTTAAGTGGATTGTGGAGCGAGGAAGTGTGTGCCTCAGAAGTAGTATTCGACTAATATCCCAATAGCTCAGGAGTAGGATGTTAAGCGGATTGTGATGTGAGGAAGTGCATGCCTCAGAAGTAGCATTTGACTATTATCCCATTAGCTCAGAGATAGGATGTTGAGCGGAGTGTGGGATGAGGAAGTATGTGCCTCAGAAGTAGTAATCGACTAATATCCCATTAGCTCAGGGCTGGGATGTTGAGTGGATTGTGGTGTGAGGAAGTGCGTGCTTCAGAAGTAGTGTTCGACTAATATCCCAATAGTTCAGGGCTGAGATGTTGAGTGGAGTGTGGGATGAGGAAGTATGTGCCTCAGAAGTAGTATCTGACTATTATCCCAACAGCTCAGGGAGAAGAAAGTTGAGTATAGCTCAATTGGAGTACTTCTGAGCGTGGGGGATAGTAGTTATATGGAGGCTGGAGGAGTTACATCAAGCGACTAATTTCCTGCTTCAAGATCGGGGATCGGACACACAGGCCGTTATTTGCAGCTAGAACCGCTAAATGATCGAGTTCGCGGACTGTAGAGCCGCTATTGGGCTAGAATCAGCGGAAAATTGCGAGTTTTGAAGCAAATAACGTCATCTGAGTCCGCGAAACTCAAAATATGCGTCGAAATCTCAAAATAGCGGCTCCTGTGTCCGTTTCAGCGAGTCAGGCCCCTAATTTACTACCAAATGGTACCGAGAATTCCATCCTGTAAGTAGGGAGCGGACACACAGGCCATTATTTGCAGCTAAAACCGCTAAATGATCGAGTTCGCGGACTGTAGAGCCGCTATTTGACTAGAATCAGCGGAAAATTGCGAGTTTTGAAACGAATAACGTCATCTGAGTCCGTGAAACTCAAAATATGCGTCGAAATCTCAAAATAGCGGCTCTTGTGTCCGTTCAGCGAGTCAGGCCCCTAATCTACCACCGAATCGTGCAGAAAGTTAGAGGTGTTTAGATGTGCTCTGAGCTATGGGGATAATGGTGAGATGCGTTGCCAGATAACACTTACAACCGACCAAATGGACATGCTAACGTTCTAGTCTCTCTTAAACTCGCATAGGATGGCAGTACAAGCCCGCTAGATAGGTTCTACTCTGAGAAAATATGGGCACACTGACAACTAGAGAGGAGAGATTCATGTCATGCAACGGAATTCATGGCTAGGACCGGGGTTGAGGCGGGGGCGGCGAGGTGCAACCGCCGCGCGCGGACAAGCCGCAGCGAGCCTCGCCCTATGGGCTGGCTCGCTCATCGCGCTCGCCCTGCTCGTGCCGCTTATTATCGTGACCGCCGGTCACGATAATAAGCCCAGCACGAGCGCTGCCGGCGAGCGCGCGGCGCCGCAGGCGCCAAACCTGGCGGCGCCAGCGGATGCGCCGCCTTACGTGCGCGTGCTCCTGAGCGGCATGCGCCAGGTTGAGCGCGTCGCGCTGGAGCAGTACGTGCGCGGCGTCATCGCGGCGGAGATGCCAGAGCGCTTCGAGCTCGAAGCGCTCAAGGCGCAGGCGATTGCCGCCCGCACGTACATCGTGCGCCGCCTCATGCAAGGGGAGGCTAGCGGCGGCGCACCTGAGGGCGCCGATGTCACCGACACCGTCGCCCATCAAGCGTACGTCTCGCTCACCGAGCTCGACGCGCGAACTGACGACGCGGTCGCTAAGCTGAACCGCGCCGTCAACGAAACCGCCGGGCTGATTGCAGCCTACGACAATCAGCCCATCGACGCACTCTACTTTTCAACTAGCAATGGTTTCACCGAGAATGCAGAGGATTATTGGTCTGTGAAGCGCCCATACTTGTGCAGTGTGGCGAGTCCGTGGGACGAGGAGCTGTCCCCGCGCTTTAACGGCACAACTAGAATGGATGCCGCCGAGCTATTGAAGAAGCTGGGCCTATCAGCAGCATCAGTGCCTGCATTTCAATCCATAGATTCGTCCGATTCGTCTTCTGATCAAGCGCTAGCTTCGGCTATACAACTTGTATCCAAGACACCTGGTGGGAGAGTTGCGCAGATAAAAGTGGGAGAGAACGTATTTTCAGGCAGAGAAATCAGAGAGAAGCTAGAACTGCCTTCTACCGACTTTACTTGGTCATGGGACAAAGGAAAGATCGTATTTGAGACTCGAGGTTACGGTCATGGTGTAGGGATGAGTCAATACGGGGCGCAGGGAATGGCCCTCGCAGGCGCTGCAGCGGAACAGATCCTAACCTATTACTATCAAGACGTCCAAATCGTACCTCTAGCGAGCATAGTTCCAGACTCGGCGGCGCTTGCTCGAAAATAACTAGCTATGAATCTTAAATATTACCAATTTCGTACGTATAAAAGAAAAACACTCGGTAACAATGGTTACTGAGGTGATCACAAATGAGTGAACAAAACCAAAACTCAAAACAAACAAACAAATCTACGACATCATCTTCGAATACGAACACGCCAGAAGCTTCAAAACTAGCAGGGGCATCGGCTGTTCCAACTTCGGGATGGAGAAAGCTGCTTTCGAAGAAGTGGGTATTCCCTGCTCTCTACATCGCAGCTGCAGCACTGATTTTAACACTGGTCTGGGTATACCAGAACGAACAGACAACGACTAATCCGAATCCAGGTGCAGTGCAGACTGAGGGCAAAGCCAACACTGGCAACGGCACTACAGATGAGAAGGTTGTCGAAGTGGTGGCAAACAATGAAACACTTGGCTGGCCGGTGGCAAATGCTGCCGATGTAGAAGTGGTTATGGGCTTCTTTGATGCATCTGCTTCTGTGGAAGAGCAGGAAAAGGCGATGGTAGAGTACAAAAACACCTTCACGGCTAACTCAGGTATTGATTTGGCTCGCAAAGACAAGAAGGAATTTGATGTACTTGCTGCCATGAGCGGTAAAGTAACACGCGCTGAAGCTCATCCGACACAGGGCAACGTCATTGAGATCGACCATGGCAACGGCATGAAGACCGTTTACCAGAGTGTAACGGATATGAAAGTTAAGAAGGGCGACGTTGTTTCTAAGGGCGATGCCATTGCGAAAGCTGGACGCAGTGAACTGAAGAAGGATTTCGGAGTACACGTACACTTTGGAGTGTTCGAGGACAACAAGCCAGTTAATCCGTCTACGCTGCTTGCGAAGAACTAATATGTGCAAAGGGAGCTGTCACATGAGTAGTTTTCTACTTATGGGACGAGCTCCTTTTTTTTTGAAATGTCACGCTGTAAAACAGATCAAACCGTTCATTTTCGAAATAATCCAAGTTACATAGCTTGTCAGACTTGTCTATAAGACATAAGTGCCGAGACCCCTCATATAATGTACCAAACTAAACCGAGTAGGGGAGGCGGGAGCGTGCACGATTACATCAAGGAACGAACCATTAAGATAGGTCGATGCATCGTCGAGACGAAACACACGGTTCGGACCATCGCCAAAGAGTTCGGTGTGTCAAAGAGCACGGTGCATAAAGATTTGACCGAGCGGCTTCCGGAGATTAATCCGGATCTGGCGGACCAAGTCAAGCACATTCTCGAATACCATAAGTCCGTGCGCCATTTGCGAGGAGGCGAAGCCACCAAGATTAAGTACAAGAAAACAACTGGCAAGAAACGTGAGGTAATGACTGCTGGAAAAGCTTAACTCCCCCATTCCGCGGTCTTGACATAGGATCCGCCACCTGCCCTTCCGTTCGTTTCACGAATGTGTATTGCATTCTCAATCTTTCATTGAACCGGATATATTAATTGTGCTATGGTAATGAGGAATGTAGAAAATGCAGGAAAAGGTCGGAATTTATCGCAACTTATTAACAATATCTATTGTGGAGGCTCTCGAACCTATGTTAAGCAAGGATATCGGAATTGACTTGGGAACGGCGAACGTTCTTATTCATGTGAAAGGAAAGGGGGTTGTCTTGGACGAACCGGCAGTAGTAGCTATCGAGAGCGATACGAAGCGTGTACTGGCGGTTGGTGAAGATGCGCGCAAGATGGTAGGACGTACTCCCGGGAACATCGTTCCCATTCGTCCTCTGAAGGACGGCGTTATCGCAGACTTCGAGATTACTGAGGCAATGCTTAAACACTTTATTCAACGTGTCGGCGGCCGCAAATGGTATTCGCATCCGCGCATCTTAATTTGCGCCCCGACCAATATTACTTCTGTTGAACAGAAAGCTATCCGTGAAGCAGCGGAACGCAGCGGCGCTAAGGAAGTCTTCCTCGAGGAAGAGCCTAAAGCAGCCGCTATTGGCGCGGGAATGGACATCTTCCAGCCTAGCGGCAATATGGTAGTTGATATCGGAGGCGGTACAACGGACATTGCGGTGCTCTCTATGGGTGATATCGTAACGGCCTCCTCCATCAAGATAGCAGGTGACAAATTCGATTCCGCTATCATGAGATACATAAAAGGAAAGTATAAGCTGTTAATCGGCGAACGCACTTCAGAAGATATAAAGGTCAATATTGGTACGGTACGCTCTAATGGCAATATTCGTGAGATGGACATTCGCGGCCGAGACATGGTGACGGGCTTGCCGTTAACGGTTACGATTAGTTCGGATGAGATTCGTGAAGCGCTGTGGGATCCGATTTCTTCTATTGTAGCAGCTGCTAAGTCCGTGCTGGAACGGACGCCGCCAGAGCTCTCAGCAGATATTATCGACCGCGGAGTTATATTGACAGGCGGCGGTGCGATGCTTGATGGATTGGATGACTTATTAGCTGAGGAGCTGAAGGTTCCTGTCTTGATTGCAGACGACCCTATGCATTGTGTAGTGAAAGGAACGGGCATCATGCTCGATAATTTGGATAAAGTCGTTAAGAAATTGTCTCTCTAAACCGATATATAAGAATAGTAGTTTATTTCCCATATCGGTTATCGGGAGGAACGTTCATGTTAAGAGGATTATATACTGCCGCTTCTGGCATGATGACGCAGCAGCGTCGCCATGATACGGTTACGAATAATATTGCGAATATGAATACGCCAGGTTACAAGTCAGTCAATACGGTTCAGCACACATTCCCTGAACTTATGATCCAGTTGATGGGGAATGATGCGGCCGCAGGAGCCCAGCTTGGTAAGCTGAGCACGGGTGTATTTGGTGAAGAAGGCCGTCATGTGTTTACACAAGGCGATCTGATGCAGACGAATCAAATGAGCGACTTTGCGCTCGTTTCCGATATTGAAGTTCCAGGTGTGGTATTCGATCAATCGGGCAAATCAGTTGATGAACAAGGCAATGTGACTTATAAACCGGAAGCATTCTTTACGGTGCGCGAAGGGGATCAGATCCGCTATACGCGTGATGGGCATTTTCAATTAAATGCAAATGGACAATTGATGACGGCTGACGGCGCGCTTGTGTTGAACACGAATAATCAGCCGATCGTCTTGAACAATATCAACATGTCCGATGTGGTCGTGAATGAGCAGGGTCAACTGTTTAACGGTCGTACAGGAGCGGGACTTGGCCAAGCCATTCTCGTAACGCGGATTGAAGATCCGAATAAGCTGCTGCGCGTCGGTAACGGGCGTTATCGTCTGGAAGATGGCGCTGCTGCGGGACAACCTGTTCAGCCAGGAGATGTTCGGATCCAGCAGGGTTATCTGGAGCGATCGAATGTGGATCCATTGCAATCCCAAGTTGACTTAATGTCGGCATACCGGGCTTATGAAGCGAATCAGAAAATAATCCAATTCTATGATAGGACGTTGGAGAAGGCAGCAAACGAGGTTGGGCGAGTCTAAGATGTAGCCCGATCTATGCTGTCTCCTCAGCAGAAGGAGGCTTTCAGCTATTATGAATCAATCAATGATTGCAGCATCCGTATCGATGAGCGGCTTGCAGCGCAAGATGGATGTCATATCTGACAACGTCGCTAATGTGGATACACGAGGCTATAAACGGAAAACAGCTAGCTTCTCGGAAGTTCTTACGACTGCACAGCAGCAGCTTCCGGAATTTGCGCTCCCAGGACGTGCTACCCCGCTTGGGTACACTGATGGCTACGGTTCGCGATTAACCTCTGTCATGCGTGATTTCTCGCAGGGGTCGTTCGTACAGACGAATTTGCCTACAGATCTCGCATTAGAGGGCAACGGCTTATTTGAAGTCCGTACGCCGGAGGGACAGGCTTATGTTCGTGAAGGAGATTTTCAATTATCTCCGGTAAATGATGAAGAAGCGATGCTGACGACGAGAGACGGCTATCCTGTGATGAGCACTGATGGTACCGATATTCGGATTCGCAAAAGCTATCAGATGAAGATTGATGAAGCAGGCCGTGTGTTCGAAGTTAATCTCGCTAAAAATGAGACTAATGAAGTTGGCAATATCAAGATTGTACAGCCAGTGAAGCCAGAGCTGCTTCAACAGATTGAAAACAATCTATATACAGTGCCGCAGGGAATTGACATCAATACGGTTATTCAACAATTAGACTTGACGAATATTCCCGCAGATGGTAATGTGCCATTGACGGTACGTCAAGGCGTATTGGAAAATTCGAATGTCTCGTTAACAGACGAGATGACCGAATTGATTCAAGCGCAGCGTGCATATCAGATGGCTTCTCGTGCGCTGTCCTCGGGAGACGCCATGTGGGGACTCGCGAACAGCATTCGAGGGTAGATGAAGTAGGTGAGAGTTAGTATGGATAAGGATCAAGAGCCTTATACTCCAGCTAAAGTTATTAGTCGTGTAGAGCGGCTGCGTCCAACTGATAAAGAAGGGCCTGCATCTGAACCGGATCATACCGCTAAGGAACCGAAGAAGTCCAACGCTATGAAATGGGTGTTCCGTCTGCTCATCGTACCGATGCTATGTATTCTAGCGACATTTGGAGGTATGATGGTCGGCTTTGTTGTACTAGGGAAAGGCACTGTATCAGAAGCGCTAGACATGGATACATGGACACATGTATTCAAGCTTGTGTTTGGTTAACGACATATGAGATTAATGTGATAAACATTAGGGCATCTCTAGGCTGTTGCGGCCATAGAGGTGTCTTTTTTATGATCGATCTCCTATTTTACAGCAGGGTGGACAACGGCTATACAGTTTTATTTTTATAGATGGGCATGTATAATATGTTGGAGGAATGAAGTCAATTGGGGGTTAGGGGATGAATGTTCCGAATGCATTAACGGCGTTTCGATTCGTTCTCATCCCGGTGTATGTGGTCCTATTCTTCATGGGTGGACGTATTGCGGCATTCGGTGTTTGGATGCTAGCCGGACTGACAGACATTCTGGACGGATATTTGGCACGCAAACGCAACGAGGTAACCTATGTGGGGATGATGCTTGATCCACTAGCTGATAAGCTGATGATGATTGCAGTGCTGCTGACGTTGCTCTTGTCTGGTGATCTGCCGCTTGCGGCAGCATTAGCTATGTTGCTTCGAGACGGGGGAATGATTGCAGGATCGATCTGGTTTCATCTAAGAGGCAAGAAGACGGTACCTGCCAACTTTATGGGCAAACTAACAACCGTGCTGTATTACGTTGCGATTGTTTGCATTTATTTTCAATGGGAGCATGCTGTATCTTTTTTATGGGGTGTTATCGTGTTCTCCTTCATTACGCTGTTTCAATATGCGGTTAAGTTTGTACGGATCAACCAGAAAGCCGAGACGTAGAAGAAAGAGCTTTCCATTCCGCGCCTTGACGCTCTGGAAAGCTCCTTATCTTAACCTCCAAGCCTGCAGTCAATGAAGGATACTTCTAGTTTGGACGAAAACCTATGCTTGTTATTCAGAAAGGAGAAATATTATGGAGTTAACGAATCAGCAAATTCAAGAAATCATTCCTCACCGCTACCCGTTTCTGCTGGTAGACCGGATCACAGAGGTGGAAGAGGGCAAGCGTGCTGTAGGTATCAAGAATGTGACCATTAATGAGCCGTTTTTCCAAGGGCATTTTCCGCAATATCCTGTAATGCCTGGCGTATTGATTATTGAAGCATTAGCACAGGTTGGCGCTGCGGCTATATTAATGAAGGAAGAAAATAAGGGACGCATTGGATTCCTTGCTGGAATTGATGGCGCGCGTTTTCGCGGGCAGGTGTTCCCTGGAGATACATTGACGCTTGAAGTGGAGATTACTCGTTTGAAAGGCGTTATTGGCAAAGGACAAGCCGTTGCTATGGTAGGCGACCGAGTTGTAGCAGAAGCAGAGATTATGTTTGCTTTATCGAAGCCTGAATAGCAGTGATTGTATATGAATAAATTGGACAATCTATGTGTTAACCGCGAGGGCAAGGATGGGGATGCGATGAAGTTACCCATGCAGAAGTCCAGATCATCAGTGGAGGGGATCTCGTGTTTCAATCGTTAGAACGGGCAAATCGACGGTTTAAAATTTGGCTCTGGCTTATTGTGATCGTCGGTTTGGTCGCTTCACTGCCTGTTGTAGTGCAACGTGTGCAGACAGAGCAGTCGTCAAAGCAAGTGGAGTTTGTTGTTGATTACCGCGACTTAGTCGATATTTCAGCGTTACAAGCTAATCCTGCAGCATATTTAAATACTCAGTTGGATCTATTGAAGGAAGCCGGCGTTCAATCCATGGCTATGTATGAAAGTTCATTGCTGGAATTCAAGAACGCACGGCGTATTACGCTGTACAATTCCAATGATGCGGCAATGCTGCAACATAAGGTGCCGAATCCGAATGAGAATTATACATATCTGCTGTTCATCACACCAGAGGATGAGCGTCAGTTATCTCCAATCATTACGGAAACATTCCAACAAGTAGGCATTCCTGTTAGACCATGGACCTTTGAAGGCAAGAGCGGTCTGATTCTGGAAACACCTATGGAGGATGCGCTGCTGAAGTCGATGCCACAGGATCCGATCGCGATGAAGATGCTCGTTGATAAGGGCTTCAATATCGTACCGCGGCTATCGGACACGATGCCATACGATGAGAAGCAGGTAGATGCGATGCTCACACAGTTCGAAGAGCTCGGTGTAACACGCATCTTGTTTGAAGGTGATGCCGTTAAAGGCTACAAGGATAATGCGGAGAAGAAGAGTCTGTCCTCCTTCGCGGAGCTCTTGAACAAGCACGGCATTGGTATTGCTTCAATAGAAGGCTTGAAGGCGCCACAGAAGGGCTTTAATGAGCTTGCCTATATGACAAACTACAATGTGGTGCGGACACATTCAATTTCCGAAGAGGAATCATTTAATGATCCGCTGGTGTTGGGAGATCGCATGGCGCTAGCCGCTAAGGATCGCAATATCCGCATGTTTTATTTAAATGTGGGTGTGAAGAAAGATGTAAGCAACTCTACGCTTGTCACGTCAACCGACAACTTGATTAAAGCAATGCACGAACCAGGTCATGGTATGAATATGATCGCTCAGGATGGCTTCTCTTTTGGAGCAGCTAAGCCGTTTGATGTAGTGGATTCTGGATGGCAGCGATATGCGAAAGCAGTTGCTGTAGTTGGCGGAGTAGCCTTTATTGCTCTACTGTTGTCGTATTTTGTGCCGTATGTGATGCTGCCTGCTTTCATTATCGGGTTGATTGGAGCGGGTGGATTATTTGTATTGAAGCCTTCGATGTTGGAACAGATGCTTGCCTTGGGCGTAGCAATCAGTGCTCCAACAATTGCGATGGTGCTGGCCGTTCGTCGTATTGAAAAGAGTCCGGTTGTAACAGGCTTTGGCGCACGCTTAGGCCGCGTGACAGCATTGTTCTTCCGTACATCGCTATTGTCTTTGATGGCCGTGCCATTTGTTATCGCATTCTTGAATAACATTACGTACAGTCTGCTGCTTCAGCAATTCCGCGGCGTCAGCTTGCTGCACTTTTTACCGATTGCTTTGACTGCGTTGTATGTATTCTTGTACCGCGGTGAATCCGTGTTTAAGGAAGCGAAACGCTGGCTCTCTACGCATGTGACCCTGATGTGGGTAGTTGGCTTCTGTATCGTAGCTGTTGTAGGTTACTACTACATGTCCCGTACAGGCAATGCTGGTAATGTAAGCTCGATTGAGTTGACGTTCCGAGCTATACTCGAAGATACATTTGGCGTTCGTCCACGTACGAAGGAGTTCTTAATAGCGCATCCTCTGTTCATCGTCGGTGCCTTTATCGCATTCCGCTATCGTATTGGTCAGTTCATTCTAATCGTTGCTGCCATGGGACAATTGTCGATGGTGGATACATTTGCACATATTCATACGCCAGTGATGATCTCGCTTGCTCGTACAGCTCTCGGCCTAGGCCTTGGATTTATTGTTGGTTTGGTTGGTGTATGTGTCTGGTACTTCATTGAAAGGTGTTGGGAAAAATGGCGGCCGAAGTTCGGACTATAGCCTTATCTGGATATTACGGCTTCCATAACAGCGGTGACGAGGCGGTGCTGATCTCTATCTTGACTGCATTGGAAAAAGCGGGACAAGATCAGGGAATAAAGGTAGAGCCAATCGTTTTGTCCGGTGACCCAGCTGTAACAACGAAGCTGTACGGCGTTCGTGCTGTGCATCGTATGAAGCCGGGAGAAGTGCTTGGCGCCATACGGCAGAGCAACGGATTGATCAGCGGCGGCGGCAGCTTGCTGCAGGACGCGACCAGTCCGAAGACAATCCCGTACTACATTGGAATATTGAAGCTTGCGCAGTGGCTGCGCAAGCCGACATTTATATACGCGCAAGGGATTGGACCGGTGGGACGTGAAGCGTTCTTCCCTATGATCCGCAATGCGTTCAAGCGTTCTTCGCTGATCACGGTGCGAGATGTTGAATCCAAGCAGCTGCTTGAGAAGATGGGACTGGATGGAGCGCGCGTATCCGTCGTGCCGGACCCGGTAATGGGCATCAAGCTTCCGACGGAGAAGAGGCTGCCTGCGATTAAGGATGCGAATGGACTGCCCGTCGTCGGTGTGTCCGTTCGCTATTGGAACGCGGATCGCGCAGATTTGCAGCGCGTCGCTGCGCTGCTCAAGGAAATGATCAAGCGCCAAGCGGTCCATATCCGCTTTCTTCCGTTTCACGGGAACGCGGATGAGGAGGCTTCGCGCTTCGTGATGAAGGAGCTGGGCGATGTACATGCTCATGGCTCAGCCATGAGCATCAGCCCTGCTTATGACCATCCGCTCGATATGCTCGCGGAGGTGGCGCGCTGTGATCTGATGATCGGCATGCGGCTGCATGCCCTCATCTACGCAGCGTCACAGCGCGTGCCGGTGCTCGGAATATCCTATGATCCGAAGATCGATCAGTTTCTGCACCGTTTGGATGAACAAGCGATCGGCTCGACCGAGAAGCTTGATGCTGAGCACGCGGCCGACGCAGTCGCCGCTGTGCTTGGCAATATTGACGGCTGGCGCAGCAATCATGAGGCTGCGATCACACGGTTAATGGAACAAGCAGAACAACCAGCGCAACAAATCATGAAGCTTATGCGTCCATAGAATAGGTGATAAAATAATGAAACAAGCAGAAGGCTTTAAGACAGTACCGATATATGGAATACCTTTCTCTTCACTGTCGATGAAGGAAACGGTCGCTTGGTTATCCGAGGCCATCATCCAACGTCGCAGTACGCACGTGATTACAGCTAATCCCATAATGGTTATGGCTGCTTTGGAGAATGATAACTTCATGCGCGTTATGCAGCAAGCCGATATGATCGTACCGGATGGATCTGGTATCGTGTGGGCTGCTAATTACGCAGGTGCACCGCTTGCGGAACGTGTAACAGGGTTTGATCTGCTCCATGAATTGATGCGCACAGGTGAGCAACACGGCTGGCGCGTGTATATGCTTGGCGCGGCGCCAGAAGTGATCCAGGCAGCTAAAGAACGATTGCAGCAGCAATATCCGGGTGTTCAGATTGTTGGGGCGCGTGACGGATATTTCGGCGCAGCGGAAGATGAACAGGTTGTGGAGCAGATTCGTGCCGCAGCTCCGGATATCTTGTTTGTAGCCCGCGGCGCGGACACGCAAGAACCGTGGATTGCGAAATATCGCGATTCCCTGAACGCCGCATTAATGATGGGCGTCGGAGGAAGCTTTGATGTCATCTCGGGTCGTATGAAGCGTGCTCCGCAATGGGTTCAGCAGATGAAGCTGGAATGGCTGTACCGATTGGTCAAGGAGCCAACTCGTTACAAGCGAATGCTGGCGTTGCCGAAATTTGCCTTGAAAGTCATGCGAGATAAGAATAACGTGCTAAAATGAAATAAACACGTTTATTAGCTTACATTTTCGTAAGTTCTCAACGTTTTACGGTATTGGAGTTTCCATTTTGAACGGAGTATAATTCAATCCGGTACATCAAATGGAGGTTGAACGAAACCAATGACTATTGTCTATATACTCGGTGGATTGATGGGGTTGCTGTTAGCTACTGGCTTAACCCCTTTAGTAAAGAAATTTGCGATTAAGGTAGGAGCAGTCGACGTTCCTAATGCGCGAAAGGTCCACACACGCATCATGCCTCGAATGGGCGGCCTTGCGATTTACGGGGCTTTTGCCATAACGCTGCTCGGAATGATGCTGATTGTACCGGATATTTTATTTGGAACTACGCGAGACGCTAATCTGGTTAAAGCTCTATTAGCGGGCGGTACGATCATCGTTTTGGTCGGTGCGCTGGATGACCGCTTTGAATTGTCTGCTAAGGTGAAATTGCTCGGTCAGATCGTTGCGGCTATGGTCGTCGTGTTTGGCTTCGATATGACCGTTAACTTTATCGATGTGCCATTCGGCGATCATTACTTGAATATCGGTGATTGGGTTGCAATTCCGCTTACGATCTTCTGGATCGTCGGTGTGACGAATGCGATTAACCTTATTGATGGCTTGGACGGCTTGGCTGCCGGTGTATCAGCGATCTCGATCGGCACGCTGCTTGTCATGGCCGTTATAATGGGCAACCCGGTTGTCATTCTGCTCTGTTCGCTGTTGCTGGGCAGCATTATCGGATTCCTGTTCTTTAACTTTCATCCGGCACGCATCTTTATGGGTGATACAGGCTCCCTGTTCCTTGGCTTCAGCTTAGCGGTATTATCGATGCTTGGATTTAAGCAAGTAGCAATCGTATCCTTTATCACTCCTTTGCTTATCATTGGTGTGCCGTTATCTGATACGTTCTTTGCCATTCTGCGCCGCTGGCTGCAGAAGAAACCGATCTTTGCGCCTGACAAGGGACATCTTCATCATTGCTTGCGCGAGTTAGGCTTCAGCCACCGCAAGACGGTATTGATTATTTATGGTATTGCGGCTTTCTTTGGAGTATTAGCGATCATTTCATCGATCGCAGCTTCACATGATGCAAGCTGGGTGACGTTCGTAGTGATATGTATTCTGCTTGTCGCATTGCAGATCGGTGCCGAAGTCATCGGTATTGTGAGCAAGACGAGAAAGCCTTTGCTTAATATGCTGCATCGTCTAGGTGCTAAGGTCCATGCGACGAATTCTCGCTCGGAATAATCATAATCATATAGCTGTTATAAGAACCTTCAAGTCCTCGAATTGCATTCGAGAACTTGAAGGTTTTTTTTGTTGTAATTGATGCTTTGTCTAAAGATTGAAGCAAGTTGAACCGATAAGAAATGTATATGACTATCTGTATTCTGACCAAGGAGTCTAGAAGCGAACATGCAAGTACAAAGGAGGACGTACACTTTGAAGAAATTGATCTCCATAATACTCACTTTGGCGCTTATCGTTACGTTTGTGCCATTGCCTGTTAGCTCAGTTGTAGAGGCAGCGGCTACGACTGTGACGGATAAGGGGACTTACTTCTTATTCCCGAATGAGAGCTATACATTCGAAAATGCTCGAGTAACAACTGACGAACGCGTCAATCTCTCGGGTACGGTGAACGGGATATCTGATTTTAAGACGATAACCTACACCGTAAGTAAAGTAGTGAAGAATGGCACCCAAGAAACCACCATTGAGTCGCGTGAAGGACTGGTAGGAAATATTACGCAGTCGGGCACCAAGATTACGGTTTCCAACATTCAGCTGTATGATGGAATGAACCGAATTACGTTCCAGGGTAACGTCGGTATATCTCCGGTTCCGCCTGAATCCGTTTATATCGAGTACCGTAATGGCCCTACTCTGCAAGACTTGAAGGTGAATAACCAAGAGCTGAAGGAGAATGAAGCGACGGTTATTACATCTTCTAACAATAACAGCACGAATAAAGACAGCATCAACGTCAGCATTAGCGGTATAGCTAAGAATGCTGAGCAGGTTAAGGTTACAACAGACAGCGGCTCTTGGACGTATAACGTATCGAGATCCAGCGGATGGAAATTTACAGCTGGCGCCGTCAATATCAAACGAGGGACGAATGTAGTCAAGATAAGTTCAATCAACGGTTCCCAAGTGTTTGAAACGGAAAGGCTCATTACGTTCTTCAATGGCAATGTTACCTTTCATAATGTAAATCTTGTGAATGTAGATGGAACGACGGGCAGCAAGAATAAGATCAATATTACGACCAATCCGAATATATCTATGGCAACAGATGCAGATATGCAGAAGTATTCGATATTGGAAGGTTCCGTTACAATTCCGACAACAGCTTTAATGAAAGATAATAACGGCGATGTTATTAACCCCGTTATAACGATTAAGACGAGCGCGTATCCCACATTAAGTGCAACAGCCCAGATCGTTTCGATTGATCAAGGCAGTGCGGCAACGACCATACAATATAGCTACGATAACACAGGTGGTTATCTTGCGTTCGGCAAGAACAGAATCTCGGTTGAGATAAGCGGGATATCTACTAATGTACTCCCTAACAACATTGTAAGTGAAACTTATACAGTCGAAGTAACGAATAACAGTACGCCTTTCTTCCAAACGGTTAATTATCTAGAGGGCTATGATGTTTCGATGGCTGGTAATGACAGTGCAATATTCGGCCTTCCAGGATCTCCTCTCAATGGCGCAGGCATTTACCGCTTGCCAACAGCAATTGAGTTTGTTGTGGTAAACGGTGCGGTTGGGGAAGATCTAATTGAGATTAAAGAGGTTAAAAACTCTGCTGGTAAGACAGCTAGTACTGTGCCAGTTTTGAAATTCCTTGCTAAAGAACCTGTATCGGTTGATGTAGGCAGCGGGCAAGCGATGCGCTATATTTATCAACTGGATCAACTGCCGTTCTCGGGAGAACAGAAGATTGAATTTGTCTACGATAAAAATGGAGCAAATAAGTCCTATACGGCAACCGTATCCGTCGTTCACGGCCCTTATTTCAAATTTGATAAAGCCTATAACGGAATGATTGTTAATGCAAACACGAACAAAGATGATTGGAAGGTTAGTGTATTCCAAAATGACCTAGGGCGTTTAGCAGGGGATTTGCTTAATGTTCCTAGTGACAGCAAATTAACAAACGATAACGTATCTTTGTATTTGAACAATGTGCGTATGCATCCGCTGAATGAGACTCAACTAGGACTCAATCGAATCGAAATTAGTGGTACGGATGACACATCCTTTGCTAGCCGCTTGGCTTTGGGTGAAAACAAGATTCGATTGGAATATCGCGATAGCAAAACAAGTTATACCAATGAGATCAAGATTTCGATTGTACCTAAGAATTTACCGATAGTGGAGAAGCTGTTCCCGTATAGCAATACGCAGAGCGTGAAGCCTTATCCGATTCCGAATTCGGAATTGTTCGAGCAGAAGGGCGGCGTATTCTATACCAGAGAACAATCGGCCAATGTGTTTGGTACCTTTGACTTTATTGATCTTCCGAATGTTGAAGATGCTAAAGAAATACGCGATAGTTTGGGAGACGCATCTGAGTACAAGGTTCAAATCAAGGCGCCGACGGTTGGTAATCTGGACCTGACATGGACTCTTGCAGACGCTTTTACAGTCATTGGCGTCAACAAAGATGATCTGTACGTTCCTGGTGTAAATGATTATGAAGACCGTGGACTTAAGGTTGTCTATGACCGCGATAAGAAGAACTTCTCTTTCTTCCTGCGAAACAATGAGCTTCCGACGAACGGAAGCATGGTTGTATTCACCGTTGTTGTAAGCAGTCATGGTCAAGCAGCACCGCCGGCAGAGCTATTTATAGCACCTATTAAATTGCCATATACAATTGTTAAGCCGTATCCAATCAGTTCCGGCAATGTCTTGAAGCCGATCTTGAATCAGAACTTTGTCGAGGTTGTCATTAATTCACCAGGTGCCGACAAGGTCATTATTAATGGTGAAGTTGTCAAGAAGCAGGAGTATACGCTCGGCGATAAGCATTTTGACGATGCCTATCGAGTTATTGTCAAAGGTCTGAAGAAGAACAAGGAAACACCGATTAAGTTTACGATCGTGACGGGTACGGAAAGTATCCAAGATACCATTAAGGTAACTTATGTGCCGACGAACATTCCTGGCGCTCAATATATGGAGCCTATGAAAAAGTCTCATAAAATGTTCGATAACGCCTTGTCACTGAATTTTGCTACAGGTACGAGCTTGATTCGCAAAGATTATGATGTGCCGGAGCAATATAAAAATCAGGTATATGCGAATAATGATCTGTTATTTGCAATGGCCAATCCGCGCGATGGGGTAGTCAATCGTCACGATTTCCTTGATCTCCCGGCAAACTTTGTTGACGAAGAAGTCAATAAAGGACGTGCCATATTTGAGGTGTTCCCAGACCGCTTTACACAGGCCAGCCCAGTCTTCTGGATCGATCCAGGCTTAGCCGATAACATCGAACCACCAGGTTCAGATGCTGTCTATGATCCAATCCTATATGGAAATGATCCGTATCAGTTCCCTAATGCTGAGGTTCCATCTTTCATGAACCGTGAACCGGAACGAGAATTGGTTCCTTCCAAGGTCGGCGAGCTCACACTATCCTATGATGCAGACGTAACGCATGATGCTGGTTCTGTCATCACCGTATTCCGATATGTTGGCGATACCTATAAGACGGGTGTAGGTACACAAGGATGGGAGAATCTCGGCGGTGTTGTAGATCCGGCGAAGCATACGATTACCGTTCCATTTGATCGATTCGGTTACTATGTCGTAGCGAAGCTGGCATATTCCTATAATGATGTAGTCGGCCATCCATACGCTCGCGATCATATTGAAGCGATATTTGCAAAGGGGATTATGAATGCAGAGCTGCCGAATCAATCGTTCGGTACAGATACGTACGTGAGTCGCGGAGAATTGGCGCGCATGCTCGTTAAAGCGCTCGATATCCCGCTGGATTATGATGGGCCTAAGCATTTTAATGATATCTACTTCTCTGAAAATAATGTCTATGATGAAACAGCCCTATGGGATGCTCGATATGTCGAGACGGCCGCCCGTAAGGGGATCGTGCGCGGTGTTGCGCCGTATGCGTTCGAAGGAGACATGCCGGTTATTCGTCAAGATGCCGCGGTTATGATCGCTAAGGCTCTTAATTTGAAGCTGGAGACTGACCGTGCGAAGATTGATAAGGAACTTGCGAAGTACTTTAAGGACTGGAACCAGGTAGAATACTATGCACGTCCATCCGTTTTAGCAGTCGCTAAGAAGGGCTTGATTTCAGGTATGCCTGTTAATCCTAGCGATCCTAAGACCGCTTATGTGTTTAATCCTGATGCCAACATGCTTCGCGGAGATGCTGCTCTGATCATGTCGAGAGTCATGGTTGATATGAAGAAGCTTCCTAAGCTGTAGGATCAATTGCTTTGATTATTGTATTAATGGGTAATAAATTGGGAGAGTCTGAGGTGATTCTCGGCTCTCCCTTTTACTATTTAGATGATTACGATCAGAATTGTAAGCATAGCTCAAATCATCCAGTTAGCTGAATTAATTACATCTGTTGGTAAGTATTGATGAATGACTAAGGGTATGTATAGCGATATACTATGTGACGTGGATGATGAAAGTGTACATATTGTATAGCAGTTCGTATTGAGATTTATGATGTATGACAGAAGAAAAACGATTTTTAAAAAGTTTTTTCTGTTTTGCGCAACTTTTTTGAGATTGTTGCGTTAAAATACATGAAGTTGAAAAACAAACGGTAAAATTCTTTATTGTTCCCTGTTTTTCACAAATTATGCTTTACGCTAGGCACTAGCCCATGTATAATGTCTAGAGTGGCATACATATCTCTATTATTCCCATTCGTTTACGAGTTTCTGTAACATGCTCGTGTTGCAGACTTCTTTTGTATACATTTCGCTCTACTCTGGGAAGGGGGTGAATCGGCGAATGAGGGAAATGAGCTATCAATCTTCTATGCAACACTCTCAACAACCGAAGCAATTTAGAGGAGGAGAAAAAAAGGTTATGAAAAAAAGATTAGCTATGTTGCTGTCCGTTGCTATGGCGTTCTCCATGTTCGCGAACGTAGCATTCGGTGCCGCAGAACTCACAACAGAACAGAAATACGAAGCATTGGTTAAAGATGGTATCTTTAACGGAATTCCAGGAAGCAACGATCCGCAATTGAACGTTCAAACTGACCGTGGTCAATTCGCTAAGATCCTTGCTCTTACAACTAACTTGGAGATCGTTAAAGACGCACCTCCAACATTCAAGGATCAAAACTATGCTAAGCACTGGGCTAAAGACTATGTAGAAGCAGTTAACAAAGCTGGCTACATGGGCGGTGTAGGCAATGACAAGTTTGACCTTAAAGGTAAGGTTACAGGCGAGCAAATGGCGAAAGCATTCGCAAAAGCTCTTGGTCTTGAAGAAGTTAAAGACGCTCCAGCAATCGACGGCGTAAGCAAATGGGCTTATGGCTGGGTTGCAGCTATGAAGGCAGAAGGCTATGACTTCTCCGTTAACGGCAAATGGAACGTTCCAGTAACTCGCGCTATCTTGGTTGATGCAGCATATGCTGTTCGTCAAGAAACTGGCGTAGTTGTAGAAAAAGTACAAGTAATCGATGCGAAGAACATCGAAGTTACTTTCTCTGACAAAGAAGTTGTTAAAGTAGCTCTTGACAAGGCACTTGTTGAAGGCCAAAAAACAACTGTTGAAGTAAACCACAAGGGTAAAACATACAAAGTAGACGTTACTCTTGAAGCAGTATCTGCTACTTCCAAGTTGGTAGGCGCTAAGAAAGTAGAAGTAACTTTCAACCGTGCGGTTGACACAGCTAAAGCTACTTTCGACGTGAAGAACTCCACTGGCGGAAAAGCAAACGTTGCTAAGGTAGCTTGGAACGATAACAAGACAGTTGCAACTGTTGAATTCGTTACTAACCTTATGAAAGGCGACTACACTGTAACAGTGAACGGCGTTTCTGAGAAAGCTGTTGACGCTGGTAAATTCAGCGTAGAAGCTGAAAAAGTAGCTAAGATTGAGTTCTTGTCTGACAAAGCTATCTTGCAAAAGGATCCTAAGGTAGTTACAACAGCATTCAAGATCACAAACCAGTACAACGAGGACATCACTAAGGCTAAAGCTTCTGGTCTGAATGTTCATGCTGGTCAACACACTGCTGTTGCAGATCCAAGCGGCGTAATTAAAATAACAAGCAAGACTGATTTCAAGAAGGACGAGAAGGTTGCTGTTAACGTTCTTGATGTTCAGTCCCAGCAGTTCGCAACTCAAGTGCTGACTGTGTCTGATCAAGCTGGCGTAGCTGAAATCAGCGCTACTGGTCTTTATAACATCGATAAGAAGGAATTGACAGCTGGTGAAGCAGCTCCAGAAAACTGGGCGATCGTTCTTGATGCTAAGGATCAATACGGAAACGTAATTACGGATCCACAAGTTATTAAAGACAACATGCTCATCGCAGTTTCAAATCCTACTGTAGTTGACGCAACTTACACTGATGTCAAAACTATGACAATCGATGGTGTGAACAAGCTTGTTCTTCCATTGAAGCTTGCAGCTAATGCAACTTCGGTAAATGCTGGTACATCTACTATTACATTGTTCTCCAAGACATCTCCTGCTCGCGTTAGCTATGATGTTGTCGTTAAGGAAGCTGTAACAGTTGATTCCATCTCTCTTGGAACTCCAGCAGTTGCTGTAGTAGGTGAAAAGACTGAGATTCCGTTCACTGCAGTTGACCAATTCGGAAACGAAATCACAGATGCGGCTAAACTTAATGCTGGCTTCTTAAGCTTGACTGCAGCAAATGCAACAGCTGATCCTGTATTTGAGCAAGACTATGTAACTAAAAAAGCAAAACTTTACGTTACACCGGCTGCTGAAGGTACAGTATTCGTCAACGCATATACGAAAAAAGGTAAACCAGCTCAAACATCTTTCAGTGCGGTAGCTAAAGCTGAAGGTAAAGTGGTTTACGGTACTAAAGACTTCGTATCCAACTTTGCAGAAACTGCAACTGGCACATTGAAGTCTGGCAACCTCAAAGTTCAAGACCAATACGGTCGCGACTTTGACTTCGCTAAAGCAGGCTACAAGGTGAACGTAGAATCTTCTAACGGAGCAGTTGTTGCATTGACTGGCTCTGAAATTGCAACCGGCAAAGAAGTAACATTTACAGCTAATAAGCCTGGTAGCTCCACTATCACTTTGACTCTGGTCGATGCTAAAGGTAATGTGGTTGAGGGTAGCCAATTCTCATTCACTTCCCGTGTAGTTTCTAAAGCAGATGTCAAGAGCTATGAAGTAGCTGACATGGGTAAACTTTACAACGGCGGTGGTGCTAAGTACGCTGTAGGAGTTACAGTTAACGGCGTGCTCGAAGATGGAACTAAGGTTGCTATTCCAACTACAAGCTATAAAGTTAACCCAGCGAACAGTGGTCTGACATTGAATGGTGAAGGTAAGCTTGAAGCTAATTTCGATAAAGATGACTTCACTAATGGTGAACTGAAGAAGACTGTTGTAGTTGCTGTATACGGCGCAAATACATTTGAAAACATTCAAAAGGAACTGGTAGTTTCGAATGTTAAGCCTACAGCGACTAAAGTTGAACTGAAAGACGGTTCTGCAACGAGCGCTAAGAAAGTAGCAGCTGATACAATCACTGTTAAAGCTGCAGATGCTAGAGACGCTCAGAAACTTGCTAATGATATCGTTAAAGTAACTGACCAATACGGTGTAGAACTTGCTGCAAATCCGTTCCCAATGGTTGGTAACATCAAAGATGAGAAAGGTAACAAACAAGAGCTGTCAGCTGTAACTGAAGGCTCCACTTATGTTCTGAACCTTCTCTTTGATAACGCAGTTAGCATCACAGTTAACGTTATCGTTACTAAATAATTAACGTAACTTAGAAAAAGAGCTGGGATTTATCCCAGCTCTTTTTTTGTGTCAATATTGTCATCTAACTTTAAGCAACTTTTATCCATTCTAGTCGTCTTACATTATATAATTGTATATATTAAAAGATTTACCAGAAAGGATGAAAAGCTTGAAACTGAAACGTACTGTATTGTTGTTGACTGCATCTGCTATGTTAATGTCCTTCTCAGTGGGCGGCTTAGCACCATCAACCGCACATGCTGCATCAGGAATTACGAATCCTGTATACGAATCACCTAATTTGCAATCTATATACATAACGAAGAACAGTTATATTCAGATTAAGGATCCGGAAATGAGCTACACCGGAAATGACAAAACTGTATATTTTACTTTTGCAATACATAACGGAGAGAAGTCCTCGCTTGATTTCAAGGATTACTGGGTCAGGGTAACTGATGTATTAGGTTCCAATTATACTCCAGTCATCAATCCGGCTGATGCTAAGAAAAGCAAGATAGCACCGAATACGACTGAAGGTATTCAATTTTCAGTCAAGGTAAATCCTAAAACAAACTTATCTGATCTAAGATTTAAAGTTGTAAAATGGAATTTCAGCATGCCAGGTTATGAGCAAGCGCTAGGAACGATTGCTGTGCCTGCGAAATTCTCAACGGTTGTACCGTACGGTAGAAGCAAGGTAATAACGCAGAAAGATCTTAAGCTCAAAACAGTAGCTTCCAGTCTTCAATTAGTGAAGGTAGGTCAGGTGACTGAAGGAACAATGTCACTTGCGATAGAGAACATTAGTAACAATAATGCGAAGCTTCCAGAGATGAATTATTATCTGAAGAGCTCGGAAGGCAAGTTCTATAAACTAGATGCTGACATAGCCGCGGGTACAGAAATTGCACCTAACGAGCAGAAGAATATCAATCTCTATGCTAAACTGCCTACTCAAAATCGTGGCGTAACCTATCAATTGTATGTTACATCGAAAGACGGTGAAAATAACACCGAAGTTCCGCTTGGTTATTATGGTACGATCATTAAAGCTGACGAACATGTATATACCAAACCAGGCGCCAAGAAAATCGTCCATATCAATGATGTTAGTGTAGCGACACAGATCGTAGATTCTATGGTTGATACATCTGGTGATACGAAAAATATTAACATTACGTTGAAATTCGAGAACATTGGTAAGAAGGCTGTATCGTTGCCGGCTTATCAATACAGCATCATGACATCAGAAGGTATTGTATATCCTATGAAAGCTGATGAGATGAAGGAAGAGATTCTTCCTGGCATGCAGGCTCAGGTTAATATGTCAGTGGGTATTCCTAGTACAGCTAACAAAGATGGTCTAAAGCTTCTGGTTCAAAAGGCTAAGGAAGAGAACAAAAAGAATGACTATCTCGTCGCAATCTATCAAGTTCCTGCGATGAATGAAGGAAGTTCATCAGGCAACACAACAACATTGAAGAATAAGGACGGCGTATATGAAGTGAAGGTAGATAAGCTTCAGCGCTTGCCTTGGGAAGATACAGATATATTGAATGCAATTATTGAAGTTACGAATAAAGGCACAGCAGACGCCTCAGTACCGAATATTAAAGGATATATGGTTCTGAACGGTAATAAGATGGACGAAAAGTCTGTCCACTTAATAAAGCCTGCAAATAAGCTCAGTATAAAGCCTGGTGAGACGATCCAAATGGTGATGTCAAGCAAGGTTCCATACAATTATGATTACAGCAACGTGTCTGTTGTACTGTCCAACGTGCTGAGTGAAACAAGTAGCAGCACTATTGGAAGATTCTCGCTGACAGGAAGTAAATTCACGTATATGCCATACCTGCAAAATCATCAGCCGTACCTGATTGCGAACAGCGGCAGACAGTCGCAAGTCAATATTATGAACTATTCTGTATATGAAGGAAAAGAAACAGATCTGTTGTATGTTGACTTTAAGCAAACGAATCAGGAAACACGGATGAACGCACTTCCAAGAATGTCGGCATACTTCATCGCAGAGGATGGCACTTATATTCCAGCTAAGTTCGAGTATGCGAAAAATAAGATCAGTTCGACTGGATCAGCACTAGTAGCCATAACTGCGAATATTCCTAAATCCGTTTCTAAGGAAAAGATAAGACTATATGTCGGTGAAGCTATTACAGGAGCTGAATATACGACTGGAGAAGCACAGCCGGATGGTATCGTAAATGTGAAGGAATACATTCTTCCTCAGCAATCAACAACAGTATTGACGGATCTGAAGGGTCTATCTTTCAATCCATATACATTAGATGTGAATAAGCTTAGCGTATCCGTTCCTTCTAATGATCAGTTCAACATTGAATTCAGCTACAACATGAAGATGTCTACACCATATGAAGAGGTAGCTAACTCTAGTCACAAGATTGTATTCGAAATCGTAGATGGAACGCGCACATTTGAGAAATCTTATACAATTGGAGGAAGCGAGTCGGAATCGATGCCTACAGGTGAAGACAAGAAGCATACCGTTACATTCGAAGGCAAAGATGTAATCAATGTTCTCTATAAAGGCTACAACATCAACATTTACGATGAGATTAATGGACATCGTAAATTACTGGGAACTAAAGAGATTGCAGCTTACAGAAGTATTATTCCTATAAACTAGTTAATGAAGGATGTAAATATGAAACAATCGAAGAAAATCATATTCACAGCCGCGGTGCTTAGCGGCGGCATATTGATGGGCAGTTTGATGAACATAAACGCATGGAGTACGGCAGGTGCTGAACCAGGCAATGCACAGGACCCGCTCGTGACGAAAAGTTATGTAGATCAATTGTTTGCGAAGCTGAGCGGCGGCAATGGCGGCAACGGCGGTGGAACGAGCGACAATGGTTCAGCTGGCGGAAGTGCGACAGCTGACAAGATGGAGATCGTGACGATCAAGCCAGGGCAGCAGATAATTGCGAACGGCGGAGCCGAGTTCGTGGTCCGCGCCGGCAAGTCCGAGATCTATAGTGCGGATGCAAGCGGAGTATCTGACTTGACCGACGGCGTGGACTTGTTGAATGGCGCAGATGTGCCGAAGAACCATCTGCTGCTGTTCCCACGCGACGGGCGCGGCATTACAGCGAAGGATACGCCTAAGAACAGTGTCGTCGTCATGGTTCGTGGTGGATACACCATTAAGAACATTGCGACGGATGAAGCAGTTAAGCCATAGTATGGCGAGATAGTACAGCAATTATTCATGTGATGTGTAGAAGAGCGGCCTTGGAGCCGCTCTTTCTTATGTGCGCCCAGCATGGGCGCTATCTATAGGGTTCAAGTCCCGAATGGTGAAGGCAGTAGTAGCCATAGCTTAAGACAAGGGTGTCCACCGTGAGGTGGAATCTAAAGGAAGTCGGCGGCAAATCTCCGGTCTGAGGAACACGAACTTCATATAAGGCTAGCATATGTTGGACGAGGCTGCATAACAAGCTAAAGTCCTTACTGCCGAAGGCATATGAGAGTAAATGAAGCAGATGGATGGAGAGGAAGATAGCGTTCTTACCTGGGGAGATCTGTATGCACGCAGAATGATTCTGTAAATCTGCTTGGGAAAGCAGACTGAGCATACAGAAGTCAGCAGAGGTCATAGTACATCCGTTGTGACGACAACGGATGAAAGGGCCGAACATGGTATAGGAATTGAACAGCTTGGATTTCGGATGCGGGTGAAGAAAGCAGACAATCTCCTAGTTTTTTTTTCGGGAGACCTATCTGGAGAAAGTAGCGGTGAATACGCGAGGGTATCCAGAAGGGCTGAGCTCGCGACGGCATGAACAGAAGAACAATTCACGTAAGGAGTATATTTCAAATGATGGAGCAGTTGCTTTCACGGGAAAACCTGCTATCCGCACTGAAACGTGTAGAAGCGAATAAGGGAAGCCATGGAGTAGATGGAATGGGCGTAAAGGATTTACGACCTCACATCCTGCAACATTGGCACTCTATTCGCCAAAGCTTGAAACAGGGAACCTATGAACCAAGTCCAGTCCGTCGGGTCGAAATCCCGAAACCGAATGGCGGAACGAGGTTATTAGGTATCCCGACCGTGATGGATCGATTCATCCAACAGGCGATTACACAAGTATTGACGCCGATGTTTGACCCCAAATTTTCCGAGCATAGTTATGGGTTTCGTCCGAATAGACGAGGACATGACGCGGTAAGGAAAGCGAAACAATTCATGCAAGAAGGATGCCGAATTGTGGTGGATATCGATCTAGAGAAATTCTTTGATCGGGTCAACCATGACCGACTCATGGCAAGGTTGGCAGAACGAATTGCAGACAAAACACTATTAAAGCTAATCCGCAAATATCTGCAATCTGGCGTACTTATAGATGGGCTTGTCCAAGCAACAACAGAGGGAACTCCGCAAGGAGGACCGCTTAGTCCGCTGCTATCCAACATTGTATTAGATGAATTGGATAAGGAATTGGAGAAGCGGAAGCTCAAATTTGTAAGGTATGCAGATGACTGCAATATCTATGTGAAGACATGGAAAGCAGGGAATCGGGTAAAGCGATCCGTAACGAGCTTCATCGAGAAGAAGCTAAAGCTGAAGGTGAACGAAGCTAAGAGTGCAGTTGATAGGCCGTGGAAACGCAAGTTTCTCGGATTTAGCTTTAGTGTGGATAGAGAATATCTGAAGGTGAGGATATCTAAGGAATCGATGCAACGCGTGAAAGCAAAGATTAGGGAGTTGACCTCTCGGAAAAGTCCGATCTCAATGGAAACGCGTATACGGGAGCTAAACCAATACCTGACGGGATGGTGTGGGTACTACGCATTGGCAGACACTCCATATCCGTTTAGGGAACTCGATTCATGGATACGAAGAAGGATGCGCATGTGCGTTTGGAAGCAATGGAAGTTGCCAAGAACCAAGGTGAGGAATCTGCAAGTATTAGGCATTCCGAAGCAAAGGGCACGGAAATGGGGAAATACAAGGAAGAAATACTGGCGAATCGCTCAAAGTCCGATTCTGAGTCAGGCGCTGAGCAATGAATATTGGGCTAAGCAAGGACTAAGAAGCTTGTCAGAAAGATATAAACTCCTGCGGAATATACCGTGAACCGCCGTATACCGAACAGTACGTACGGTGGTGTGAGAGGACGGGGGCTAGGCGCCCCCTCCTACTCAATTTCAGCCAAAGGGGACATTATTTCCTACGGGTGTGGTTAGGGCGTTCGCGCATACTAACAACATTACTTCATTTAACATATAACATACCTAAATAAGGAGAGAAATCCCCATGGCTAATAAGAAGCTTGTCCCTGCAAGCAAAGATGCACTTTATAGAATGAAATATGAAATTGCAGCAGAATTCGGATTGCCAGTCGCACAACAGCGAGTTCAAAATGGCTTTGGAGATACAGAGTTCGCTGGAGAACTTGGCTCGATCTCATCTTCTGGATATGGAGTGTCATCCCACGAATACTGGGGTCACATGTCTTCACGTGATGCTGGTTCAGTAGGCGGCGAGATCACGAAGCGTTTAGTAGCTCAAGGCGAACAATTATCCAAATCCTAATTCCGAATATTAAGAAATATCTGGACAAGTAATTTATGGTGGTTACATTGACACTTACTATCAAATGCAGTAATATGAATTTTCGAAGGCTGGTATAACAACCTTTTCCACAGTGGAGAAGGTTCGTTTTTTGTCTAGAGTTTCCATCATGGAACGCTCACATTTTTGGTATGGGGGGTAGAGTCCAATGTCTATTAAAGGACGCCATTTGTTCACTTCCGAATCCGTCACTGAAGGACATCCAGATAAGATCTGCGATCAGATATCAGATGCGGTATTGGACGCCTTTCTGGCAAACGACCCGAATGCTCGGGTTGCGTGCGAAGTATCCGTTGCTACAGGCCTAGTGCTTGTAATCGGAGAAATTAGCACCACAGCCGATTATGTTGACATTTCATCCATCGCGCGCGAAACGGTGAAAGAGATCGGATATACACGCGCGAAGTATGGTTTTGATTATAAGACATGCGCGGTGTTGACTTCATTAAATGAACAATCGCCTGACATCGCACAAGGAGTTAACTCAGCGATCGAGACGCGTACTGAAGATGCTAAGAGTGAAACGGATAATATCGGTGCTGGAGACCAAGGTCTCATGTTTGGTTTCGCAACGAACGAAACACCGGAATTAATGCCGCTTCCAATCTCATTATCTCATCGTCTTGCTCGTCGCTTGTCTGAAGTCCGCAAAGACGGCACATTGGACTACCTCCGTCCGGATGGTAAGACACAAGTAACGATCGAATATCAAGACGGCAAACCAGTTCGTGTAGATACGATTGTTGTTTCAACACAGCACGCTGAAGATGTATCGTTGGAGAAGATCCAAGCTGATATTCGCGAGCATGTTATTAATCCGGTTGTTGCAAGTGATTTGATTGATGAGAAGACTCGTTTCTTCATCAACCCTACTGGACGTTTCGTTATCGGCGGACCTCAAGGGGATGCAGGCTTGACTGGACGTAAGATCATTGTTGATACGTACGGCGGCTATGCGCGTCATGGCGGCGGTGCATTCTCCGGCAAGGATCCAACGAAGGTTGACCGTTCAGCGGCATATGCAGCTCGTTATGTAGCGAAGAACATCGTCGCTGCTGGACTAGCTGACAAGTGCGAGATCCAATTGGCATATGCAATCGGTGTAGCACAACCAGTGTCCATTAACGTCGACACTTACGGTACAGGCAAGGTGGAAGAGGAGAAGCTTGTAGAACTCGTTGAGAAGCACTTCGACCTTCGTCCTGCAGGCATCATCAAGATGCTCGACCTACGCAAACCAATCTATAAGCAAACAGCCGCATACGGTCATTTTGGCCGTACTGATGTTGACCTCCCTTGGGAGCGTGTTGACAAGGCTGAGCAGCTTCGCGCAGAAGCTGGCCTATAAGCAATAAGATACGACCTCTGTCCTGTAATGGGACAGAGGTTTTATTTTGCCCAGAATAAAGGAATAACTCTAAACTTTCACCTCCCCGAAGCCGAAAAATATAGTACGAGTGTCTTTTCGGAAGGGGAATTCATAATGAAGCGTACATTGTCCATCGTCTTGGCGATGATGTTGTTTATGCAAGGGATAGTTGGCGGTACGGTAGCAGCTAAACCGATAACAGATATTGGTGAAGTTCAAGTGCTCGCAGCAGGTCCAAGTCTGACAGAAACATACCCGGAAACAGGCATGAAGAATATTTCGCCTCAATCTTCATTTTCCATGGTATTTAGTGAACCTGTAAAAGCAGACTCTGGAAATATAACCGTGTATGATGCAACATCACAAACAGCAATTCAAGTTATTAAAGCAGGCGATGTATCGATTAATGGCAATATCGCTAGATTTACTGTCAGCGAGCTGAAGCATGATAAAACATACTACATAACCGTAGACAATAATGCATTTCTGAATTATAGCAATCAGCCATACGTTGGTATATCGACACCTAGCCAATGGCTATTTGAGACAGGCCCTGCTACAAGCAGTAATCCGATTCTCGTGACGGACAAGAAGCCGTTAGGATATGGAGTACCGGTAAACACGGCCTTAACGATCACCTTTAATCAGGAAGTGTTGGCGAACAAGGGACAGATCTTGATCAAGAAGGGCGGTCAAGTAGAGACCTCTATTCAAGTGCCTAGTCCTAGTAATGTTAGTGGCTGGGGTACGAATACGTTGACGATTACCGGACTTAATTTGCAGCATGGGACGGATTACTCCATAGAGATCACACCAGATGCGATCATGGATCGCTCGGGCAAGCCATTTTCAGGACTCAATGATTGGACCTTTAAAACAGTGTCTGCTAATAATACACCTCCACAGCTGCAGGGCACTTTCCCTCAACATCTTGCGGGAGGGGTTGTCCTTGGCTCTGAGCTAATCATGCGAATGGATTTCAATGAGCCTATAACGGTAGGCAGCGGTAAGATCCAGATCAAGCGCATGAGTGATAATACGACTAAAGATATCATGGTTCCATCGAATGATGTATCGGTATCAGGCAATACGGCCACGATTCGTGTCAGAGGCCTAGAGAAAAATACGGAGTATTATGTTTTAGCTGATTCAGGAACATTTTATGATTCTGATATGACTCCGTTCGCTGGAATCCAGAATTCCAACGTATGGCGATTCACTACCGAAGCTGGCAGCAATCAGAGCCCCATTACAGTAACAAGCTTATCACCTGCCAATAACTCGACTGGGGTATCCAAGAAGCCAACCTTAAAGATGGTATTCAACAAAGAAGTTTATCTTGGAAATGGCTATATCACCGTCTATCAGGGTACGAATGCCGTACAGCAGCACAAGGCGACATCTGCGAATGTAAAGGGTGGAGGCAGTAATACAATCGAGATTGCTCTTAATGAGCTGGAAGATAATAAAACCTATTATGTGCAAGTGGATCGCGGAGCCTTCCGAGATAGCTACAATAATGAATTCAACGGCATTAAAGATAGTACAACCTGGACATTCCGGGTATCGTCAGATACGAGTGCACCTGCGATCTCATCCGTATATCCCGCAGATAATGCAACGAATGTACCGCTGAATACGGAACTGATCATGACCATGAATAAGGATGTCGCGATTGCTAACGCAAGTGGAATCGTGTTAAAACGCAGCAACGGAAGTGCTGTATCTGTAGATGTGTCAGTGAGTTCATCTGATAAACGACAAGTGCATATTAAGCCGCGATCTCCGCTCTCCTCTGGTACGTCCTATACGGTGAGCATTGCACAAGGGGCCTTGAAGGACTTGTCGGGCAATCCATACCCAGGAATGACGAATGCCTGGACATTTAAGACCCTTATACCGGATACGGTAGCTCCAGTTCTTGAATCGGCAGTGATGGCAAAATCAGATATGATTGAATTGACTTACAGCAAAGACCTGGACAGCTCAAGCACACCTTATCTGGCCAGCTTCAAAGTAACAGTCAATGATGAAGAACGCCCTCTGGTAGGCGTTACGGTCCAAGGTAAGAAAGTGAGCATTTTCATGCAGAGCGGAATCGCCACTGGTCAAGTTGTAAAAGTCTCTTATACACAGGGCAGCATCCCGTTAAAGGATGTAAACGGCAACCGCGCCGCGAGCTTCTCATCGCGCGAGGTAACGAATAATGTGGAAACCTCGTCGAATAAGATTACTTCGGTTACGGTGATGGGCACCATTATACAAGTTACATTCAACGAGTGGCTGAAGGAGCTGGACAGCCGCGGGACTTCACAATTCACAATTATGGTGGATGGTGTAAAATACACTCCGGTTAGTGCGACTGCAGCTAACAGCACGTTGCTGTTAACTTTGAATACGCCAGTTACAGATGGACAGGTTGTGACCGTACAGTATACGCCTGGTTCTTATCCGTTGACGGATCGCAACAATGCTAATATATCAGCGTTCGGACCTGTATACGCCCGTAATAGTGTAGATACGAAGCCGCCGGTTCTCGTCTCGACAGTCGTTGACGGTTCTCGCTTGGTTCTGAACTATAATGAGGGCTTGCATCCAGACTTCGTGCCGATGAAGAGCTTCTATTCGGTACTCGTTAATGATAAAGCGCGTTATGTCAACAAGGTAGACATTAGAAACAACCAGGTCATCTTGACACTAAGTTCAGCAGTCACATCTAAAAATGATATCGTAACCTTATCTTATGTGCCTGGAATTCCACGGTTGATGGACTTGTCAGGCAATCAAGCGCCAGCATTCAACATGATTCCTGTAGGAATTACGACGGATACCTCTTATCCACAAGTGGATAAGGCAAGTGTAGACGGGAACCAGGTCACGCTGCTCTTCACGAAGCAGTTGGATCATTACTCGGTTCCTTCAGCAGGCTCCTTCACAGTACGAACGGATTATGCCAAGAGCACCGTACGTTCGGTGCAGGTAAACAATTCAACCGTGACTCTAACGCTGGCACAGCCAATAGCATTTGGCGAGACAGTGTATGTGACTTATAGCGCGCCAAGCTCTAACTATTTGCAGGATATGAGCGGTAATAAGGTAAGAGGGTTCACTTCTTTGAAGGTGACGAACTCATCGATAGATGGCGGCGGTTCTTCTGGCACCCTGCCAAGCAATACGAAGGAAGCTTCGTGGAGCTTATTCCTGAAAGATATGCTATTGGTAGATACGGCAGCCGCAAAGAAGACGACGGACCGCTCGTTGTCAGGTCAGTATGTAAACCGATACAGTGTAGACGATGCTCATTGGAAGACTGCACTAGAATATGCATCTCGCAATGGAGTAGAGGCTGTAGTTCTGGATCTGTCTGAAAATGAGAAGGCGGCTCTTGTTGCGATACCAATGAGATCTCTTGAGGAGATGGCTCGCAAAGACAAAGAATTAAAGATTGGTTTGCGCTATGGAGATTGGTTGTATACGGTCGCGTTGAAGGATCTGGACTTTGCATCTATCAATCGTCAGCTAGGAACGTCATCTGCTAGCGCGACGCTGCTGTTCCAGATGGAGAAGCAATCTTCGCAGCAGGCATCGGGATTGTCGAATGCAATCCGCAATGCTTCAGGCTCCGTCATTGTAGAGCCGCATGAGTTCCAGCTATCGGCTTATACGAGTTATCCTAGTGCCAAGGCCGTGACATTAGATACGAAGACGCACATTAGCTATCGTACGACTCAGTCTATTGCCGCAGAGAAAACATCAGCGGTTCGATTGGATCAGGGATCCTCTGGACAGATTGCCTATATACCGACAACGGTAAAAGATGAAGGCAGCGTCAGTGTTGTGAACAGCCAGATGCCGAAGAATGGCGCGCTTGCGATCGCGCGCAGCAACCGCAGCTTCTCCGATGTGGGCGGTCACTGGGCTGCGAGCGACATCAACGCGCTCGCGGGTCGCTTTATCGTCGACGCGCGCAGCGGCGGCAAGTTTGAGCCGAACAAGCCTATTACAAGAGGCGAGTTCGCAGTCTTTGTGTCGAAGTCGCTTGGTCTAGACGGCAACGTGGATTCTGCGAAACGATTCCGTGATGTGAATCCGACTTCGGCCGCCGCGCCTTACATTGGCGCAGCCGTTAAGGCGAATATCATTACAGGCTTCACGGATGGTACCTACAAGCCGGACAGCCTGATCACACGAGAGCAAATGGCGCTCATGATGAACCGCGCCATGATTGCTGCTGGCAAGCCAGTAACTTTGAACGGATCCGTAAGCAGCTATATTAGCGGCTTCAAAGATTACAAGAGCATCAATGTATCGTCTCAAGATGCTGTCGCTAAGATGGTGCAGGCAAACATCATTCAAGGGATGACAGGCAATAAATTTGGTCCTAAGGAGAACGCGACACGAGCTCAAGCGAGCATTATGATTCGACGTATGATGCAGCAACTTAACTATATTTAAAGAATGATAGAGGACAAGCACTATCCTAACTTCTTAGTGAAGAAGGATGGTGCTTTTCTTGTGATATACGAGCAGTTCCATGAATTACATAGGCTGAAAACGCAACTTTTATCTATCGAAAGGAGTCTATTTAAATAGGAAAATGCACAATTTGGTAGAATTATTGCTAGCGAAATAGAGTTAAAGTTGTGGGGAGAGGCGGCTTTAACTAGATTATCCGTTGCTTGGCTTGGGAGAGCAGGAAGCGACAACTTGGGGAGTGAATGAAACGAAATGTCTTTCAATGCAAATGTAGAAACGAAGAAAACACGCCATCCAAAGTGGCTTATACTATTGCTCACTGGAGCGATGCTATTATCACCGCTCTACGGCTTTACAGGCACGGTTCATGCGTCTGGAGATGAACAATCGCAGCCAGCACTGACCGCTGCAGCGACTGCACCTGCATTGAAACAGGTTGATGAGGAAATCATCACTTCTGGCGCACGCTTAGTCAAGTATCAATATACAACACCGCGTGCTGGCAAATCAGTACCCGTGAATATGAATGCGATAGTAGTAGACTTATCAAACCCTTATGTAAAGCTCGATACGATGAATGGACAGCAAGGCAAGCTGAATTCGAATCAGAGTGTTGTTGGCATGACCAAGGATACCGGCGCAGTAGCAGGTATAAATGGCGACTACTTCACCATGAATTTGGAGGGCGCACCGCTTGGAGGCGACATAACAAGTGGAGAAATGATATCAAGTCCTTCGGACCTAAAGGGTATGTATGCATTTGCAGTTACAGAGGACGGTAAGCCTGTTATTGATGAATATGAATTCGAAGGAACAGCACGCGGCTCTAACGGAGAAACATTCCCGTTGGCGGGCATTAATAAGGCAACTTATATGACTGAGCCGGATAAGCAATATAGTCATGCAAACACAATGTACATCTACACAAGCGCGTGGAAGAACAAGGAACGTCCGAAGAACAGCTCCACAACACCAACGGAAGCGCTCGTGCAGAATGGCGTTGTCACGGACTTCTCAGACGGCTCCTCGCTTGATATGAGCGTGCCAGAAGGAGCATACATACTGCGTGGCCATGGGAAGGCTGCAGAGTATATGCGTCAGAATATGCAGGTCGGCATGCCTGTGGCGGTAGACTATCATTTAGTCTCTGAAACTACTGGAAAGGAAGTAGATCCAGACTCGTTCCAGATGATGATAGGAGGGCACACACTGCTTGTACAAGACGGCAAAGCGTCTTCGTTCACACGTGACACGGGCTCGATCAGCGGTGATGCTGCGCGCGCTCGTACTGCAGTAGGCTACTCGAAGGATAACCGCTATGTATATATGGTAACCGCTGAGAAGAATGATAACAGCAGCGGTTTGACGCTGAAAGAGTTTCAGCAAGCTCTTGTCCAGATGGGAGTATGGAAAGCAGTTAACCTGGATGGCGGCGGCTCCACACAGATGGTGACTCGACCGCTTGGAGATACGGATACAAAGTTGACGCACAACACAGAGGATGGCGCTTCACAACGCAGGGTTGTTAATGGTCTGGGTGTGTTCTCTATTGCTCCTAAAGGTGAAGTCAAAGGGATGCAGTTGTCTGGACCTAACCGCCTCTTTATCGGACAGAATGCCAATTACAGCTTCAAGGCGTATGACCAATACTACAACCCAGTGGATTCTAATAATATGGATGTGAAATGGAGCGCTTCTGATGATAGAGTAGCGTGGAATGGAACTTCCTTTACGGCGAAGAAATCTGGTAAGACGCAAGTCATTGCCAAGTCAGGCAATGCGACAAGCAAGAAGGACGTTGAAGTAATCGGCTCGGCTCAGATTAAGGAAATGTCTATTGGTGCAAGCGGCGGACCTCTGCAGGCCGGCGCTAAGATCGCTGTGCCGGTAAAGGTGAAGCTGATGGACGGTTCTACTGCAACTCTGCCTAATGAATCTATCAAGTGGGAATTCCAAGGCTTCAGCGGCAGTGTAACTGACGGAGTCCTGACGATCGATGCAGTCTCCGACAACACGAAGGTTGGATACGCCTTTGCCAGCTATGACGGAGTGAAGACGATGATTCCACTCACACTCAGCTCTGAGCAGATGGTAGACAATTTCAATAAATCTACAATTAAGCCTAGCTTCGCTGGATTGCCGAAGGAGTCGACGTTCGGTGAAGCGTCAATCGTTAGCGGTTATGACGGACGGGAAGCCGCAGATAAGGTGGTTAAGCTGTCGTACGACATGACAGGCGACACTGCCGACAAATTCGCTTATGCGATGCTGAATGGGGCAACAGGCATCAAGCTTCCTGCGGGAACGACATCCTTTTCGGTGGATGTTTACGGTGATAACAGCAATAACTGGCTGCGAGCCAAGCTGGTAGATGCAAATGGCAAGCAGCATCTCGTAGATGTGGCCAATGTGATCAACTGGGATGGATGGCAAACGTTCGAGGTAGATGTAGCCTCATTAGGAGTGCCTGGACCAGTAACATTGGAGCGTTTGTACGTGGTTAATCTCGCAGCGGGCCAAGATGAGCGTTCTTCGGCAGGTGAAATTGCATTTGATAACATCAAAGCTAAGCTTCCAGCTGGAGGCTCTGTAGCGCTGCCTAAAGCCGAGATGAAGCTGACGGTCAACAGCAAGCAGGCGAAGGTCAACGACAAAGACGTCAAGCTGGATGTAGCGCCGATCGTATTGAACGGAACGACGTATGTGCCGGTTAAAGTCATCTTGGATGCATTTGGTGGGAACGCGACTTGGAATAATGAAGCGAAACGAGTAAGTATACTTCGCGGCGACAGTTACTTGGAGCTGAGAGTAGATCAAAAGACTTACTGGAACAATGGCAAACGATCAGAGTCTGAAGTAGCACCTATCATTCGATCGAACAGGACTCTAGTCCCTCTTCGACTCGTATCCGAACAATTAGGACTACAAGTGAATTGGGACCAAAAGACGAAGTCCATAACAATCCGTTAATATGGTATCATAATAGGAGAATTCAGCACCTATTCTCATGCAAGGGACGGAACCGTATTGGACAATCAAGTCGATGTTATTGATCGCGTGATTAAGAATGCCATTCAAGTGATGCAGGACAGTAAATATCAAATATTCGAGATTCTGGACTCTGCGCGAGACGAAGCAGCGACACTGCAGCATCAGATGCAAGAGATGCTGGAGGAGACGGGTCGTGTATGTGATAAAGTGGACGAGTTGGAGCTGAAATTTGGACTGGCTCGTCGACGACTTACTGAAGTCAGCCGCGAATTCATGAAGTATTCGGAAGAAGACAACAAGCAGGCTTATGAGAAAGCGACGGCGTTACAGGTAGAACTCATGATCTATAAAGAGAAGGAATCCTATCTGAAGGCTCGCCGTGAAGACTTACAGAAAAGACTGCGACATGTTGAAATGTCCGTTGAACGCGCTGAAATGATCGGCTCGCAGATGAATGTTGCACTTGAGTATTTATCAGGAGACTTGTCACAGGTCACTCGCATATTGGAATCAGCGAAGAATCGGCAGATGCTCGGCTTGAAGATCATCTTGGCGCAAGAAGAGGAGAGAAAACGGATTGCCCGAGAAATCCATGATGGTCCTGCTCAGTCGCTTGCCAATGTAGTTCTTAGGACGGAAATTGTGGAGAGGATGCTGAGTAAGCAGGAATTTGAAATGGCTCAGCACGAAGTAGTAGATCTAAAATCGCAAGTGCGAGCTGGGTTAGAGGAGATCCGTAAAACTATTTTCAACTTGAGGCCAATGGCTTTAGATGATCTGGGGCTTGTTCCAGCATTGCGCAAGTTCATTCATGACTTTGAAGATAGATTACAGATACACACCTCGTTTGACTTGAAAGGCAAAGAACGCCGGTTGAGCTCGGCCATGGAGGCGGCCATCTATCGGTTGGTTCAAGAGGCTTTCACGAATGCAGCCAAGCATGCGATTCCAACACACGTATTCTGTAAATTGTCTTATGAATATAAGGAAGTCAAGCTAGTTATTAAGGACAATGGCGTCGGATTCAATATGAAGAGTTTGGAATCTAAAGCCAAAGAACATTTTGGCCTGATCGGCATGCGCGAGCGTGTTGAACTGTTGGAAGGTGAGATCACTTTTCATTCGATCGAGAACGAAGGTACTGAAATCGTCATTGTCATTCCTACGAATGTAGATAAGGGAAAGGAGTAAACCTATGGACAGTCGTAAGTCGGGAAACAAAATCAAAGTACTCCTTGCTGACGATCACCAGCTATTTCGTGAAGGATTAAAGCGTATTTTAAATATGGAAGATGACCTGGAAGTTATCGGGGAATGCGGCGATGGCATTCAGGTGCTGGAATTCTGCAATCACATAGTGCCTGACGTCGTGCTAATGGATATTAACATGCCCGTAGAAAATGGTGTAATAGCTACAGAACGTATGCGAGACATATTTCCTAATGTAAAGATACTTATTCTATCTATCCATGATGATGAAAGCTACGTATTTGAAACTTTACGCAAAGGCGCATGGGGTTATTTGTTGAAGGATATGGAGGCTGAGGCCTTGATTAATGCGATTCGTTCAGTCGTGAACGGGTTCGCGTATATTCATCCAAAGGTCACGGGGAAATTGATTCAACAGCTGCGCCGCATGACATTATTGGATGCTGAAGGGGTCATGGAGCACGACACGGTACAAGATGCAGGTGTGCGTCTTAACAATGTGGAAGAGAATCCGTTGACTAGACGTGAAGCGGAAGTGCTTCGACTTATGGCAGAAGGCAAGAGCAATAAATTAATTGCCGAGTATCTATTTATCAGTGAAAAGACAGTTAAGAATCACGTTAGCAGCATCCTGCAAAAGATGGGTGTGGAAGATCGGACTCAAGCCGTTATCGGGTCCATTAAGAATGGATGGGTAACTCTATAAGCGGATTGCGGATGGAGAAGTACAACTCTTAAGAAAAAAATCAAAAAATGACGACGCTTGTCCGTCACCGTAGCGCATATTGCGGCATACACTTTGTTATAGGGAGGTGGGCCGCATGATTGCAATGCTGTTATGGATTGTGGGATGCTACGGGTTGGCGGTGGTGGTCGTTCATCTGGTACACCGACTGCAGAACAAGCTGCGGGGCGTTAAGCCAGCACCTTGGATGCATGTCGTGATTGTGTCGCATAATGATGAGCGTCATATGGAATGGATTATCCGGGCCTATAGCTGGTTCGCTTGGATTAAGGGTAGACGGCTGCAGTTCTCCGTTGTGGACAATAACTCGACGGACGATACAACAGCGATCATTAGCAAAATGGTACATCGCAATGATATGACTTGTCATGTTGTGCATGTGAATAGCAAGAAAGAGCAAGAGGATGCGGTACATCGTTTGCAGATGCAGAAGCAGCCGGAGGAAGTACAGATTGTGCTGATGCTGCATAAGCAAGCAGACTGGCGAAGAGTACCCTTTGTGGCTGGCGGCGCGCTGTAGAAGGCGCGTCCGCCAATGGTCGCGTCGGTTTCGCCGCTGATCCATAGCTGCATCTCGAGTTTGAGTACTTGGCAAATCAAGAACTTGGTGGTAATATTAGGGAGCAGTTATACATGTTCGTAGATGTGAAGCACACATCATTCCGATTGAACTCGGAGTGGGTGTGCTTTTTTGCTGTGTTGGTCACGTGAGGGTCACATTAATCGAAGAATATGCATTAACAGATTAAATAGTTAATCTCGTTTAATGTCAATGGCGTTAGGAAGCTATGTCGCGTAATCAATAATTGTATACTAAAGTACCAATTTGTTAATAGAAACAGAGTAGAGAAAGGCATTATCGCAATTACTAGGAATAATGAACTACATAAGGTGAACATGAACTGGTGACGCTAATTGAAGAATAATATCGAATTATGAAAAAAATACATCCGTGGTAGCAGGAAGTTGAATAGGATTAGAGAACTAATAGATGAAAATTAATAGTTTATAAAGGTAAGTAATGAAATTTTAAATAAATCCCCCCCTAATAAGTTGCACCAGTATCCTCATTAAGACACAACCAACCCGAGATATTTCATAGCAGCAGATGACAAGATCGAGATTGATAAAGTTCTAAAGCCCAAAATAGAGTGAGATAAAAAAGTAGAGAGGTAAGGTGGGAAAGATGCAGGTCATGCTCTATACGGTACGTTCGCGTACAGGCTGGCATATGGGATTGACGCTCAACGGTCGCGTAGACATTAAGTATTGGATGGAAGAATGGAGAGGGGGAACTCCACTGGGAGAGAAGCTCGTCATGCTCAATCAGCTGCTGCCGCTGCCGATTGCGCTTAGAGCATCACAGAAATTTGAAGCGCATTCGGATATGGATAGTTGGGGAGAGGAAGAGTGGGGACGATATTTTGATGGATTCTTGATTATGGCCTATACGATTGACCTAGGGTATCAAGAACAGACGACGAAGAGGATCGATGTTAGGATCTTTGGCAGGAGACAAGTGAATGAAATTGCAGGCAGATATGCAGACAACAGCTACGTGAGGGAGATAGCTACAGCGTATGAAACGAATACTCAGCGAATGATGCCTAGATACGACCGTTTAGTAACGGGATTTGCAGGTATTATTACGTTGAGTGAGCGCTTGTGTGAACTGTTAGAAGGACGTTCTTTGTTTGAAAGTGAGATACTTTCTTTATTGGAGTCTTATGGCGAGAAAATGGATCGGGGTACGCTGCATGCGGCGCTTCAATGGGGAGTGCTGCATGGCAAGCTGGCATTAACGAATGGAATAGCGTGGGGAGAGGGAGGCAGCACCTGGATTCGCTTCGGTCAGCGAACGCTGCGATTGGTTGGGAAGTCGTTTCATGCGTTGAAGTTTCGCTTACCAATCCTGCATGATCCCAAACTGAACGATGATGTGAGCCATACTACAGAGCCTTATTGTCGAAGATGTGGGGGCAGAGGCGAGAAGCTGCAGGAATCCGTTTGTGAGAGCTGCGGCTCGAAGAAGTGTTTGACGTGCACGGAATGTCTGAATCTAGGACGGAGTCGGTCGTGCGCATTGCTCGTGATCGGACTGACAACTTCGGACCCTGTACAAGCTCAGGCGCATAAGAGCTATGGTCCGTCATGGAATGAAGGTAAAGATGCAAGTGATGAGAGTGATCTGGACGAGCTAATGAATCCCTATCATCTTGCACCTGCTCAACGAGACGCGAGTATGAAGGCGTTAAAGTATCTGGAGGGACGCCGCGTGGGTGGAACGGCTGGGAAAGGGGAGTTTTTGTTGTGGGCGGTGACGGGAGCGGGTAAGACGGAGATGATGTTTCCGCTCGTTGGTTACGCCCTCGCGGCGCGGAAGCGGGTATGCATCGCGACACCGAGACGAGATGTGGTGCTGGAGCTTAAGCCGCGGATTGAGCGGGCGTTTGCCAATGCGAAGGTGGCAACGCTGTATGGCGGGAGCGCAGAGCGCTGGGTCAAGGCGGAGATCACGCTGGCGACGACACACCAATTGCTGCGCTTCGCGCATGCTTTTGAGTTGGTTGTTGTGGATGAGCTGGATGCGTATCCTTACCACAACAACCCGATGCTTCAGCGAGCGGCGCAGCAGGCGTTGAAGCCGGGCGGCACGTTTGTGTTTTTGTCGGCGACGCCGCCGGCGCCGATGCAGCGCGCGGTTCGGCGCGGCCAGCTCGCACAGGCGATTGTGCCTGTGCGGTACCATCGCCATCCGCTGCCGGTGCCTGAGCGGATGGCGATGCCGGGGGTGGCCCGCTGCATCGCGCGCGGGCACTTGCCCCGCTGCGTGACCGCCGCTCTGCGGCAGGCGGTTGCGCGGGGGGCGCAGGTGTTCGTCTTCGTGGCGCGAATTCGCCACGTCGAGGGGATGGTCCGGCTGCTGCGCGCGGTGCTTGCGGAGCAGCCGGTGGCAGGCACGTCCGCCGCAGATGCGGAGCGGACGGAGAAGGTGCTTCGCTTCAGGCAGGGAGACATCCGCGTTCTCGTCACGACGACGATCCTGGAACGCGGCGTGACCGTGCCGAGAAGCGACGTCTTCATTCTGGACGCGGACGACAAATTGTTTGACACGTCGTCTCTCGTCCAGATGGCGGGGCGCGCCGGGCGGTCGAAGGACGACCCGCATGGGCGCGTCGTGTTCGCCGCGCCGCAGTGGACCAGCGCCCAGCGCGGAGCGGTGCGGCAGATCCGCCGCATGAACCGCCTGGCGAAGCGCGGCGGTTACTTGCTGGACGGCGCTTCGTAGCAGGAGGGAGTTATGCGATGGAGACAAGACGCAGCTGGTTTGAGCAATGGAGCGCCCCCTCGCATGGCAGCTGTCTCACCTGCGGTGCTCCAACGGGAGGAGCCCCTGGCAATACGGATCCGAGACGATGGATGCATCGTCTCTGCCGGTCTTGCCTGGAGACCATCCCCTGGATCACCGCAATCGGCTGCCGCAGCTGCGGGCGGGGCATCCGCTGCTCGGACTGTAGGCGCCATCCTCTGATGGCGCATGGTCTTGCAGCGAACCGCAGCGTGGTACAATACGATGCGGTCATGAAGGAATGGCTCTCCCGTTTCAAGTTTAAAGGGGAGATCAGGTTTGCCCAGCTGCTTGCAGGCATGATGCTGGAGAGGTACGAGGATGTGTATCAGCGTACCGAGCTCGCCAATAGAAGTAGTCAGAGTTCAGGTTTTTTACAGGGAATAAGAGATCTTGTTGTACAGGGGAATCGCTCACGATTATCATACCCGGACGTTGTAACCTTTGTGCCCTCCAGTACAGAACGGCTGCAGGATCGCGGATTCAATCAAGCCGCTCTTGTGGCGGAGCTGCTGGCGCAAGCTTGGAAACGACCCTTGCTGCCGGCGCTGTCCCGTATGAGGGATGACGCTAGACAGAGCCATCAGAGCAGAAGCGGTCGTGAGCGCAGTATGCAGGGGGCGTATCGCAGCAATCACGAAGTTCTGTCTCGGATTGTTTCTGGTAATAGCAGCTCTGTTTCTATTATGTTGGTTGATGATGTGTTCACGACCGGGAATACGCTGCGTGCTTGTACGGATGCTCTGCGGAGAGGGCTGGATGAAGCGGGCATTAAGAGTACGATATGGAGTTATACTTGGGCAAGGGCTTAAGAACTATAAAAAAAGACTCGTTTTCTGTCAAATGATGAGATATGATTATAGTTAAAGTGATGACAGAAGAGGTGACGGCAATGGAATTGAGTAACTGTTACCGTTGCGGACGGTTATTCGCGAAGGCATTTCGTGATCTGTGTCCCCATTGTTTGAAGGACATTGAGGTTGAATACAACAAATGCGTGGACTATTTGCGAACAGAACGGAAAGCGACGATGTTTGAACTGTCTGAAGCAACAGGTGTCAGCATGAGTCAGATTACGAAGTTTATTCGCGAAGGACGTATCTCGATTGCAGACGCGCCGAATATGTTCTACGACTGCGAGACTTGCGGAAGTCCTATCAATGTGGGGAATATTTGTGAGGATTGTCGTCGCAGACTAATTGGCGATCTGAAGCGCGCACAGGATCATAGTGAAGAGGATGCGGCAAGAGCCGCGCGCAACGCTTCTCATCAGGCAGCTACATACCGTACATCGGAGAAGGAATCGAATCGATAGTAATTATTTTCTAATAGTCAAGCGATTTATTTTGAAGAGACTAAATATTTATGACAGTTAAGCCGATAATCTTAGTAAAGGTTATCGGCTTTTTGCTATTGTAGAGCATATAGAGGTATGAATTCTGATAAGGTTACGATATATATTCCTTTAGTTGAGTGAAGAGGTGAACATGATGAAGATTAATGATACACAACGGATAGGTGCAGCACAGCAATATCAGCGTCAGTCAGCTTTGCAGCGGACAACGAAGCCTTCGGCGCGGAAGGACGAGGTATCTATCTCTACTGAGGCGAAGGAGATGCTCGACGCGCAGAACAAGGTTCAGGATACGAATCGAGCTAGTCGTATTCAAGAGCTGAAGCAGGCGGTTTCTACTGGGACTTATCATGTAGATGCCGAGAAAGTAGCGGAGAAGCTTCTACCGATATTTCGTCGTTACTCAGAATAACAGACGGATGGGCGATGCTATAGGAATGGGAGGCGATTGAATGGAGATTGGAGCTATAATCGATAACTTATACACATTAGAAGGCTACTATCAGGAGCTTATTGAGAGCGCGCGCCGGAAGACGAGAGTCATCGTTGAGAACGATATCGATCAGCTGCTGAAGTGCACACAAGCTGAGAAATCGTTGATGAAACAGATCGCTGAAGCAGAGCAGCAGCTCCTTGATCGTTCATATGCTTTCATCCAGAGCAAGGGGATACGCTCGCAGTTAAAGCTTACGGTTACGGAGCTTTCGAAGCTGGTGTTTGATCCTGATCAGCGTCAGAGTCTGCGCGCTGTACAGCTGAAGCTGAATGACACACTGGAGTCGTTGAAGGAGCTTAACGATCATAATCAGCAGCTGCTTGATCAATCGCTGCAATATGTTAATTACCGACTTGATCTGATGATTGAATATCCAGATGAAGGTCTTACGTATAAACGGCCGGAACAAAGCAATCGCTCAGTGTGGACGGCAGGGCGCATGGACACTAGAGCATAACTATGAACGGGTAAAGGAAGGTATCGTATGAGATCTACTTTTCATGGATTAGAGACGAGCAAACGCTCACTGTTTGTACAGAACACGATGATGCAGACGTTGGGACACAATATTGCGAATGCATCCACAGAAGGCTATACACGTCAGCGCGTCAGCGCTTCGGCAACGCGCCCGCTGGAGATGCCGGGCATGTACTCCTCTGTTGCTCCAGGGCAGCTGGGTACAGGGGTTCAATATGACAGCATCACGCGAGTTCGCGATTCATTTCTAGATGTGCAATATCGAAGAGAGAATCAAAGCTTGGGCGAATGGCAGGTTCTGAACAGCTCCATTAGCTCCATAGAGGGATTCCTGAATGAGCCGTCTGACAATGGTCTAAGAGCGGTAATGGATAAGTTCTGGGATTCATGGGAAGTACTGAACCGAGATCCTAGCTTGTTAAGTGCCCGAGTAGAGGTAATAGGCTCGGCGACTAATATGACAGATATGATTAAGCATGTCGGCAGTTCACTGACGAAGCTGCAGGATGACATTAATACCAATATTAATATTAAGCTCACAGAAGCTAATGATCTGATTAATAACATTAATAATCTAACGCAAATGATTAAGAAGGTTGAAGGTCTTAACGACAATGCGAATGACTTCCGCGACCAACGGGATCTATTGATCGATAAGCTGTCAACTATTATAGATGTTCAAGTGGTAGAAGGCGCTTATGGCGAAATGACGTTAACCGCAGGCGGACAGGTTGTCATGGAAGATGATGCGGTTACTTTCCTTACTGAAGATATTCTCGATACTGCGCAAGCAGGTGAATTGAGCGGATATAATAAATCGCTTACTGAAGTGGAACGGATGCGTACTCAGCTGAATGCGATGGTCAACACGCTGGTCACTGGCAAGGTAGAAGTCGAGTTGCCTTCGGGATACGTTGCAGCCCAAGATATGATCGCGAAGACGGCTACTACTTTGGAAAATGGCTCCGTGATTCAGCCGGGCAGCACCATTCCAGCAGGTTCAGTGCTGTCAAGTTCCGTTAAAGTGGATGTGCAAGGCTTTAACGGCCTGCATCAGATGGGATATTCGCTATCGGACCCTGCTAAGTCGGGCATTCCATTCTTCACCACGATGGATGGTGGGACAGCGTTCACGATCGATAACATCCAGGTTAATCCTGATATCGTGAAGGATACGAATATGATCGCGGCTTCCGGCCGTTACAATGTGGAAAAAGGTCAAAACGTTACGGTCAAAGGCAACAGTGTTATCGCGCACGGGCTAGCTTCGATGCGTGACTCGATATTTGAATTTCCGAAGGATCTGACGGCATTGTCAACGGGTACGACGGATGACTTCTATCGAGCCTTGGTTGGAGACTTAGGTACACGATCCGCCAATGCGGGACGGAATGTCAAGGTTCAACAAGATATGGTGGACAATGTCGATCTCAGACGTCAATCGGTCAGCGGTGTATCCCTGGATGAAGAGATGGCTGACATGATTCGATTCCAGCACGCTTATAATGCGGCAGCTCGGAATATGACGGCTGTTGACGAAATGCTGGATCGCGTTATTAACCAGATGGGAATAGTCGGACGCTAACATAGGCATTGACGAAGGAGGATAAACATGCGGGTAACAGGGAGTATGCAGAACACGCAGCTGCTTAAGAATATGCGTAACAATAATAGCAATATCACGGATCTGCAGAACAAGCTGGCGTCGGGGCAGAAGATCCATCGACCGGGCGACGACCCAGTAGGGATCGGCTATCAGATGCGTTATGACACGGAATTAAGCCGCAATGATGAGTATACAACTAACGCTTCGATGGGTTCTGGAATGCTCAGCACGATGGATTCCTTGATGCAGCAGGCGAACGATGTATTGAAGCGTGTTCGGGTGTTAGCTCAGCAAGCCTCCACCGGAACTACGCCAGATGATGCTCGCAAGGCGATATCTGCTGAGATGAAGCAGCTCAAAGAGCAGCTCGTTATGATTGGAAACAGCTCCTATAATGGACGTTATCTATTTAATGGGCAGATGACGGACCGCCCGCCATATACGGTGAAAGGCGCATCAACGGAAACGACGGATAAAGGCGTATACGAGCTTAATGTAAGCCCAGCCGTTACAGTTCCTGTGAGTATTACCGGAGAGCTCATATTCGGCGGTGCTGTAGACCTAAGCAAGCCTGCAACTCCAGATAATGATAATGTATTTCGTATGATGGATGATTTGATTAGTGCACTTGAAACAAATGATACGAAACAGATTGCGGATAGTATGACGAGAGTTGACTTACATGTTGATCGGATCGTAACACAATGGTCAGAGATCGGCGCGCGAATGAACCGCTTCGAGCTCATGGAGAATCGTCTGCAAGATGATAAAGTTTCGTTGACGGAACAACGCGCGGATGTGGCGGATGTGGATATGCCGGGAGCATTTATCAAGCTGAAGACACAAGAGAACGTTTTGCAGGCCTCGCTCGCAACTGGGGCTCGCATTATGCAGGTATCCTTGATCGACTTTATCCGATAGTCGTTAACCTAAATTGCTATAGAAAGTGAAGGTGGCAGCATCGGTGCAGATTTCTAGCATTATTCGTCAGATTCAGTCTCATTCCTTTCGGTATGAGCCAGCTGAGCTTCATATCTCGACCCGCAATCCAGAGATGGATGCGGATTGGGAGGCGGTCTGGGAAGAGATCGGAGTGCTGCCGCCTTCCTCGCTCGCCAAGGAACTGAAGTCTGATGCCTTTCTCAATGGGCTGGAAAGTATTGCTCAACATACGCAAGAAGGCGACCAGTTAGGCAACATCGCAAAGAACAATGTGTCTTATGGTGAGTTGGTCTTCCAACGTTACATCAGAAGCGGAGTGAAGGAAGTACAGCTTCAAGCGCTGCCCAGATTCGGTGTATCTATAGACGTGAGGATCTATCCGCCTGAGATTAAAGTAGAAACGAAAGGTGTTGTTCGAGAGTGAGTATAGCGAGTGAAGCGGATGAAGTAGTGATACACAGCTCTGTTTATGGAGTATTGAAGCCGCATAATCATCAGCTGTTTGATATGACCAAGGGAATGATAGGTTTTCAAGCCATTCGTGAGTATGCCTTAATTCCATATGAAGATACGCCCTTCTATATATTGCATGCGGTTCAGGAGGATATTAGCTTTATCCTGCTGCCTGCCGATCAAGTAGATAATTTCGCGATAGAGCTTGATCCTGCCACAGTTCATTCTCTTGAGCTAAGCGGACCGGAAGATGCCGTCACGATGCTTGTCGTCAATCTGAATGAGGGTCAGGTGAGCGTTAATTTGCGTGCCCCGGTGATTCTAGCACCATTGACTAGAAAGGCATGTCAATACATCATTCACAATGCGGAACTCCCGATTCGCCATGTGTTGCGTGAAGGAGGCGATGACTCTGCTCGTCCTTAAACGGAAAGTCGGAGAGAAAGTGATGATTGGCGACGATGTTGAAGTTGTCGTGCTTGGTGTCGAAGGCGATTATGTCAAGCTTGGCTTTAATGCCCCGCAGCATGTTCAGATTATGCGCAAGGAGCTTCATCAAGGCATTGCAGCAGAGAATGCTGCGGCCGAAACGATCAAGCCTAATAAGCAACAGATAGATAATGTACTTAAGAACTTTAAGAAATAGGGAGTAATACGGTAAATCAAACGGTCTGGTGAGGTGGAAATAAGATGAACGAAATTCATCGATATAATACCGGCAGCATAGACTTTCAACGAGATAAAGCAGGATTCTCGCTTCCGAGGTCCATTAATACAAGTAATATGGGGAACATACTGCCGCAGCTGGGCAAGACCGATCTCGAGCCGTATTCGGAATCAGACAAGAAACAGGTTGAACTAGCACTGCGGCAATTGAATAAAACCATTAAGACATCTGGAACAGAGATTAGATTGAAGTACCATGAAGAAGCCGAACAGATCGTAGTGGAGCTGCTGGATCAAGCCTCGAGAGAGGTTATTGCAACTTCACCTGCAGAATATCTGTTGGAATTGTCGATTCGGATGAAAGAGATGGTCGGTGTCTTTTTGGACGAGAAAGTATAACAAGCTTTGTGAACCTATTCTATTGTTGGGTGGTGGAATAAATGTCATTTAGTATATCAGGTATTGCGTCAGGTATTGATACAGCGGGAATGATTGACCAGCTGATGAAGTTAGAGCGCATACCTTATAACAAGTTGGAAACGAAGAAGAAGGATTTACAGAGTTCCCAGGAACTATTTCGTTCGTTAAATACGAAGTTGAATACATTAAAGACAGCTGCTACGGATTTGACTTACAATAATAACTTTAACATATCCTCTGTTAAGAGCTCGGATGAATCTGCTGTTAGAGTATCGGGAACATCTAAAGCGGCTACGGGAAACTATAATATTGAGGTAGAGAAGTTAGCCAAAAGCCATGTAATCAAATCGAGTGAATTCTCAGAGACCGGCAATGCACTTAAGCCCGATGATATAATCACGATCGATAACGTTGATTTCAAGCTTAGAGGCAATAATGATGCAGAAGTGTTAGAGAATTTGAAGAATGATATTAACGGTAAATCTAAAAGTATATCAGCAGCTGTCGTTGAGACATCGGCAGGAAACAAGACTTTAGTTTTAACCTCAATTAATTCAGGGAAGAAAAATACAATTAATAGTGCAACGGGTCCCCAGATAACAGGGTTGGACAAGATCGGTATAACGGGAAGTTTGATAGATCCTAAACAGAATATGGTCCAAGATTCTAGTGATGCGCGCCTTAAAGTTAATGGACTAGTGGTTGAAAGTGCGACAAATGAAATAAAAGGAGTTATCGATGGAGTCACCATTACGGCGCTTAAAGAAAACTCCTCATCCATGATCACGGCTCAAAAAGATACCAGTAAGGTATACGATAACGTTAAAAAATTTGTAGATGCTTTCAATGATGTCCGTAAACTCATTCGGGATAATACGGCAAAAGATAAACCCTTGCAAGGTGATTCTACTCTTAGACAATTGGATATGGAACTAACAGACTGGGTAACCAAAGTTGTAGGTGATACCCCTGCCACTAAAGTAATGCTTGCCGATATTGGTATTGATATGGACAAGGGTAAAAAAGGATCAGAGATGACGGGTCAGCTGACTCTAGACGAAAAGAAATTTAAAGAAGTCTTCGAGAGCGATCCAGATAAAGTTATTGCACTTTTTAACTTTGAAGGCAGTTCTAATGGGATTGCGCGAAATATTACTGATAAAATTGATGGATGGACGAGTACAACGAATGGGATTCTGAATTCTCGTATAAAAGGGTATGATTCCGAAATTTCCTTTGTCGATGAATCGATGGAAAATATGTTGGTTCGCCTTGAGAAGAAAGAACAAAGTCTCAAGAGGGAATTTACCGCTATGGAAGTTGCAATGGGTAAATTGCAGAGTGAAGGGAATTGGTTGAACAGTCAATTGGCCGGTCTAAGTAAATCCAAAGGTTAAGGGGATAGAAATGTGAATCCTTCGCTAGCAAAGAGTTATCAAGCTTACCAGAAAAACAAATATGAAACGGCTTCTCCTCATCGTTTAATCTCTATGTTGTACGCAGGTGCAATTAAATTCGTAAATCAATCCATTGTCTTTTTGGACAGTGGGGATTATAAATCCGCTCATCAATCATTGCTGAAGGCTCAAGACATTGTGTGTGAACTTATTTCTTCTCTTAATGAAAGAGAAGGGGGAGAGATCGCTAGCAATCTAAAGAATCTATACCTGTATATGATCGAACAGATGGTGGGGGCTAATCTCAACAAAAGTTCGGAAACTCTTCCGGTTGTTGTAGAGATGTTGCAGTCTATTAGCAGTGCTTGGAATGAAATGGGGAAAGAAATGTCAGCAGGGAAATCCTATGCATAGTATTACAGATAAGATCAGTATTTATCATGAAATGGATCGTTTAATTAAGAAGCTCTCTAACGAGATTCAACAAAGTACGGAGTGGAACGATGCTGCTTTCCTACTGTTCGAGGATGAATGGGAGACGTGCAAGCAGATTATTGAAAGTTCCTCTTCTTCGATCGAGTCATTAGATGAGGATCAAGAAAAGGTGCTGCTGCAACAATTAATAGATAATCATCAGTCTTTGTTGAAACTTGTGGAGAGTAAGTTTAATGACGTTAAGTCTCAAGTCGTAGTTGTAAAGCAGAATCAAACCATTGCCAATGCCTACTATAACCTAGGGCGGATGAATGATACTGCCTATTATTTTGATAAAAAACAATAATTTTTTTGAATCTACTATAAACTTCTATTCACGAAATAACGATATATATAATAGGTCGCAAGGACGTGACCTATAACTTATAATCATGGAGGATGATTAGAATGTCTATGTTTATCAACACAAACGTTGGCGCGATCAACGCTCACCGCAACCTGGGTATCAACAACAATGCAATGGGTAAGACAATGGAAAAGTTGTCTTCTGGTTTCCGCATTAACCGTGCAGCAGACGATGCTGCTGGTCTTGCAATTTCCGAGAAGATGCGTTTCCAAATGAACGGTATGACTCAAGCTATGCGTAACGCGCAAGACGGCGTTTCTTTGATTCAAACAGCTGAGGGTGCTTTGACAGAAGTTCACTCCATGCTGCAACGTTTGAACACATTGGCTAACCAATCTGCTACTGGTACTTACGATGACAAAGACCGTGCGAACATTCAAAAGGAAGTAGACCAACTGGTCTCCGAGATCGACAACATCTCCAAGTCCACTAACTTCAATGGTATTCAATTGCTAGGAAGTGGTGGAACAGGTGCTGCTACATTCTCAACTTCTGTTACATTCCAAATTGGTGTTGATGGTTCTAACCAATTGACTGCAACATTGCAGTCTATGGATGCTAACACTTTGAAATTGTCGGGCTTGTCCCTTAGCTCTGCTGCAGCTGCTAAAGATGCAATTGCTCTAATTGAATCTGCTATCAATACAGTTTCTGAGCAACGCGCAGACTTCGGTGCTGTTCAAAACCGTTTGGAGCACACAATCGCTAACCTTGGTGTTACGAATGAAAACTTGTCAGCTTCCGAATCCCGTATCCGCAATGCAGATATGGCTAAAGAAATGACAGACTTTACACGTAATCAAATTTTGGTACAAGCAGGAACATCGATGTTAGCTCAAGCTAACTCCGCTCCTCAAAGCGTACTGAAATTGCTCGGCTAATTAAATTCGTAATATCCAATAACCTGAGGGTACTTATACCCTCAGGTTATTTTTATATGTACCGATTGTCAAAGCGTTATTTCACCTTTGTTCTTCAAACATAAAGCTTTTATGCCGATATAAATATTATTAAATCGAAAATATGAGGTGCAAATGTGAATATAATTGTTGATGATATATCTGAAGATTACATAATAGAATCAATAACTGACATGGAAAATACATGGATGGATATTACTAAGCAGATCATGAACAATAATAAATTGCTCTATAGTGTCGAATTAGATGGCATAGTGTATTATGACGGATACGCAGAAGAATTATTAGAAAGGTATAATGAGATCCAGACCGTTTCGATAAAGACAGTAACTCCAGAACATAGCATTACTATTACTCTGCAGGAGCTTAAACAGTATTCCGCAAAAGTAATGGGTACAATGGGAGAGTATATAAAACCGCTTTATGGTAATTCTTCTGACGAATCCGGAGAAATAATATCTACAGTCGTAGGGGCTGTTGAATGGGTCGGAAGTTCATTGGCATTCCTGCAGCTCTTAAGCCAACAAGTTGAAGCTCAAGCAGAAGTTTATGAGTTAGCTAATGGTGCTATAGAGAAGTTAAACCCAGTTCTTGAATTGTTAGGTGGAGAATTAGAATGGGGGAATCATATTGGGTTTGCAGATATCATTCAGTATGAATTCATTCCTCTTGTAGAAGAGTTCTATCTTAAAAGTGAGGAGGTTGTAGGTTCTATTGAGACAAGTGGATATATACAGTAATGTGATCGAAGAACGTTTCCCGCATCTAAAGTCTGTAATTGTCGATAATGAACAAATTCCCGAATCCTTTAAGATTGTGACATCAAGGGATAACCGAAGTAATTTAGCGGTGCATATAAATGGGCGGCATCATTATATATATAGTAACTATAATTCCGAACGTGAAGTTTCAATGTGGCTAGATCAAATTACAGACAGAGTGGTCAACTCGAAGAATATCTTACTAAAAGGGTTAGGTTTAGGATATCATCTGTATGCGCTACTAGAAAAGTTTCCAGAAAAAAAATTCTATGTTTATGAACCAAGTCAATATTTATTTTCATTAGCGATTCATTCACAAATGCTTAAAGAAATACTTAAATCTCAAAGTGTTATTGATATAGCAGTTGGTACTGAGGAAATCGAAAATAGAAGATTCTTAGATAAGTTTACGGAAAAAGTTTCAGATTCGTTTACTGAATTGGTTATCCCTTCTTATGAAAAAATGTTCGAGAAGGAGATTGTGGATTTTGGTGAACTTGCAGTTCAAATTACGAAGATGAAAAGAAGTAATCTTGCAACCTTTAGCACCTTTGCTCAGGATTGGATTGATAATATTCTATCTAACATAAAGTACATTACAAGGTCCCACGGTGTTAATGTACTATCGAATATTTTCACTAATATTCCAGCGGTGGTTGTTGGTTCGGGTCCGTCTCTTCAATATGATATCGAACAACTAAGAAGTATTAAAGATCGAGTTGTTATAATAGCAGCAGGTACAAGTACGCAAGCGTTGTTAGCGGCAGAGATAGAACCCCATATCATTGTATCAATGGATGGTGGAGAGCCCAATTTAAGAGCGTTTCAGTCTATTGCGACAGACCACATTCCACTAGTATACGGGTCATTTATTCATCCAGGTATACTGAATAAGAATCGTAGTTATACTGCATACGCAATTATGGATTTAGATCCTATCACTTCACATCTCTTAGGGAATGAAGTTGAAGGGGATAAATTCAAATCCAACTTTAGTGTTACAGGGTTATGTGTACAATTGGCAGCTCTAATGGGATGCCATATGATCATTTTTACAGGGCAGGATCTCTCATTCCCGAATCGACAATACTACACTGGGGGAGTCAATCATATTAACGCGGAGTTAACTGCAACAGTTCTGGATGATGCTTCGATGGAAGTTGAGAATGTATACGGCGGAAAAAATGTTACCAATCATGGGATGTATGTTACCCTCCGTGATATCGAGAATCTGATTGGGTTATTCCCCCATTTGCAATTTGTTAACGCATCTCAAAATGGAGCTGTAATTGAGGGAGCACCGTTTCAAGCTCTGTGCGATATTCACTTACCAGAAACAGTGGACCTTAACCCGGATACCGTTATCAATGCTCTTGATAGATTGACTGTGAAGGATATGACGAACGATGTCATATTACAGCTTGATCGTGATATACAAGATTTATATATATTAGATCATACCCTCAACAAATTGCTAAAGGTCATTAATCGTTTGAAAAACCATACTAACAATCGTAACGAATTAATAACTGGGCTGAATAAAGTGGCATCTTTATGGTCTGATATATCACATAATAAAGCTTATAGAGTATATGTTAACTTTGGACTAAGCTCTGTTATGAATAGTTACCAGCGCTATATTGCTGAGATTAGTGAATATGCGGATCCAAAAGACAAGTTCAAGATTATCGATAACCATTTAAGATCATTGAGTGAGAAAATAATAAAGTTTATTCCTAATGTGGAATCATCTATTAGAGAATGTGTTAAAGATTTGCGCATGGATCAAAGTGATCAGTAGCGTGTACATTGAGGCATTTCGACAATAGGAAGTGAAATGAGTGGCTAATCTAAGTGTTATTGTCCCTATCTATAATTCAGAACAATATCTTCGCAGGTGCGTGGATTCATTAATTGATCAAAAGCTAAATGAAATGGAGATCATTCTAGTAAACGATGCTTCCCCTGATAATTGTATCGAGATAATGAGGGAATACGAGCTTGCTTATCCACATATGGTTAAGGTTATTGACTCTAAGGAAAACCTTAAGCAGGGAGGCGCGCGTAATTTAGGGATTAAAGCTGCAACAGCAGACTATGTCGGATTTGTAGATAGCGATGATTGGGTCGACGCGATGATGTTTAAGTCCCTGTACGAAGTAGCGATAGAGCGAGATGCAGATATTGTAAGCTGTAATTCCGTTCGTGCAGTGAGTAACACGGAGTTTGTACCTATCCCTGCTCGGGATCTCTCATCGGTAACCGGGAATCTTGATGAACATAAGCGCTTTGAAATATTAATGGATGGAGCTTCATCAGGTATAGTTAGCAGGATCTATAGGAGGAATTTACTTTTAGAGAATGATTTGTGGTTTCCAGAGCGTTTATTTTATGAGGATAACTTGTGGGGACCATTAGTTTTTCTATATGCTACTAGTTATTATCATATTAATGAAAACTATTATTATTATTTTCTTAATCCTAACTCCACAGTAACATCGACTGAGAGTATGCATCATTTTGATCGATTAATAATCGAAACTATGAAATTAGAAGAATATAAAGCTAGAGGATTCTATGATAGGTACATAGATGCAATAGAATACAATTTTATTAATCTTTATTATGTTAACTCGCTGCACTTATCATTCTCTAGATTTAGCAGACCACCGTTTCATAAGGTATTCGAGATGAGAAAGTACATGCAGGATAACTTTCCGGAATATAGAAAAAGTAGATTCTTTGATCGAGTAAGTGACTTTGGACGAGTATTGACAGGATTGAATGATATCAGCCCATATAAGGCATATGAATGGTATAAATCAGTCATGCTCCAGAAAGAGGTTGTGCAATGAATTATCAAGGGAAAAAGATCTTGTTAATAGGTGGCACAGGTACAATCGGTCAGGGGTTGTTAGATCGTTTGTTGAATGAGAATCCCGCTGTGATAAGAATATTGAGCCGTGATGAATATAAGCAATACGAGCTGCAAAGAAAATATCGTGAGTATTCCAACATTAGATATTTGATCGGTGACATTAGAGACTATCAACGCCTAAGACGGGCAATGGAAGGAATAGACTATGTATTTCATGCTGCTGCCATGAAACATGTTCCAGCTTGTGAATACAACCCCTTTGAAGCAGTACAGACTAACGTACTGGGTACTCAGAATGTTATCCAAGCAGCACTTGATCTTGAAGTTGAAAAAGTCATTTTTACCAGCACAGATAAGGCTATTGCTCCAACAAATACATACGGAGCTTCTAAATTAATGGCAGAGCGTTTAATCTCTGCAGCCCAATACCAAGCAGGCTCCAAAAGAACCATATTTGCTGCAGTACGATTTGGCAATGTAATGGGCTCTAGGGGATCAGTGATACCATTGTTCCAGAAACAAATAAAGGAAGGCCGTTATGTAACGATTACTTCCAAACAAATGAGTCGTTTTATGATGTCATTAAATGAAGCAACTGATCTTACCTTGAAAGCGATGGAAATTGCTCAAGGTGGAGAAACATTTGTTTTGAAGATGCCGGTCATTAGACTGATGGATCTTGCAGAAGTCATAATTGAGAATACCTGCTCAGAGCTTAATATAAGAGCTGATTCTATCGAAATGAATGAGATTGGTGTAAGACCGGGAGAAAAAATGTTTGAGGAGCTTATGACAGCAGATGAAGCGGAGCATGCACTTGAATTAAGGCACATGTATATCATCTCGAATATGTTTATGAATAAACATAATTATTCAGATGCTAAGCCTGCAGTAAAACAAGCGTACAGCTCTAACCTTGTAAAGCCCATAACAAAGGATGAATTGAGAACGTTGTTACTGAAAAATGAACTGATTCAACCAGTTAAAGAGGATGTATATGGAACTCCGTCCTATTAGTATGAAAGATGCCGATTGGATGCTTAGAACACGTAACCTTGAATCCATCAGAATGCAGTCTATTAATACGAGTGTTATATCACTTGAAGATCATATAAAGTGGATGGAGTCGACTCTTCAGAATACGTCACGAAAAGTATGGATAACAGAAGCAGACGCCTTTCGAATTGGAGTATTAAGATTAGATGGGTGTCATCCTGGTGTCGAAGTGAGCATCTATGTTCATCCGAATCATTCATCTAACGGTTATGGTACCCAGATGATAACAGAGTCAATAAAGCTTGCAAAAATACACTTTCCGAATGCCTACTATCTGAAAGCGATCATTAAATCAACAAACGCTGCTTCAATTAAGGTGTTTCAGAAAGTGGGCTTTACAAAAGCATATGGGAATGAAGATATATCGGAATATTATTTCAATCTAGGGAGTTCAGAGACATGAAGACGATAGTTATCATTCAAGCCCGTATGGGATCAACTCGATTGCCAGGAAAAGTTCTAATGCCGCTTAACGATAGTCCAGTGCTGAAATATGTTGTTGAGCGTTCTAAACAGATAGACGGTGTGAACGATGTAATTGTAGCTACTTCAACTTTAGTCGGAGATGATCCGATAGAGCAATGGTGCCTGGAACATGATATTCCCTGCTATAGGGGCTCTGAAGAGGATGTCCTTGCACGTTATTATGAATGCGCTCGAATCTATCAACCGCAGTATGTAATTCGTGTGACTGCAGACTGCCCTTATGTGGATTACCATATGGCAAGCGAAATTGTTAAATCCATGATGAAGAAACCAGTGGATATAATTCGCGTAAATGGTGAACTTCCTCGTGGCTTGATTGTAGAAATGATATCTTTTAAAGCACTTAGCTACATATTTGAACACGGGCATGAAGACAGACATCGTGAACATGTTACTTATTATGCATATGAATACCCGAATCAGTTTACATTCAGTTATTTAGAGCCTTCAGCACAGATAACTTACCCTGAATTACGAATTACACTTGATACTCCTGAAGACTACGCTGTATGTCAAGCGGTAGCAGCACACTTTAAAGGAGATATCTTGGTGTCAGCGGAAAAGGTTATACAATATTTACGCGAGCACCCTGATATAGCCAATATGAATGCAAGTATTCAGCAAAAGCCGGTTATATAATGGGGGTATCAACATTGCCTAAACATATACTTTTTCGTGTTGACGCTTCCTATAAGATTGGTACAGGACACGTGATGCGTTGCCTTGTGCTTGCTGAAGAGTTGTTGAAGAAGGGCTGCAAAGTAACATTTATATCGTGTAATATGCCGCTAACCTTAATTAACAAGCTAGAGAATATGAAGATACAAGTTATTGAATTGTCCTTTGATAATCATGATAGTCAATTCAATATGGAAGAAGACGCATCCAAAACAGTTAAGTACATAGAGTGTTGTCAACCAACAGCAGATATTCTAGTTATAGATCATTATATGGTCGATGAAAGATGGGAAAAGAAAGTTAGACCCTATATAGAGACTATTGCAGTAATTGACGACCTGGCCAACCGCAGGCACGAATGTGATTGGCTGTTAGATCAGAATTATGTGAAGAATATGTCGGTACGGTATGAGGGTCTTGTGCCTTCAACATGCCGACTCTTTTTGGGTCCGGCATATGGACTGTTTCGGAACGAATTCCACCATCAGAGAAGGCATGTGAAGGTTAGAACTCGAGTAGAGAGGGTATTGGTGTCATTTGGAGGGACAGATCCAACAAACGAAACACTACGAATTATTGAGTTATTGGAAGAGGAGCTTCTCCCTTCCTGTATCTATAATATAGTGGTAGGTTCTCTGAATCCGTATAAAGAAGTTATAAAGAAAAAGTCTAGTCAGCTTCACAATGTTAATTATTATGAAGACGTGACCAATATGGCTGAACTGATCGTTCAAGCAGACTTGTGTATTGGAGCAGCTGGCATTTCATTGTGGGAAAGGTCTGTGTTAGGTCTTCCATCAATTATTATAGTTGTAGCTGATAATCAACGTGATTCAGCTTCTGAAGTTGCGGATACCGGCTTAGGATGGAATCTAGGCTGGTATTCAGATGTATCAGGAGCAGACATTGCCAATATTATTACTTCACTTAAGGATAATCCCACACAATTAAAGTTAATGAGTGAAAGGTTAATGGAATTCATAGATATATCCAATAGGGATGGTGATGACATACACCCTTTTGCTAAAGCGTTATTAGGAGGTAAAGGACATGCATGAGATTGCAATAGGCAATAGACTCGTTGGTAAACAGCATCGGCCATTTATAATCGCTGAGATGTCTGGTAATCACAACCAATCGCTTGAGAGAGCTTTGCAAATAGTGGAAGAAGCAGCGAAGACAGGTGTCGATGCCTTAAAACTTCAAACCTATACTGCAGATACTATGACATTGGATATATCAGATGGTGAGTTCTTTATTGAAGATCCCAATAGTCTTTGGAAGGGAAGTTCTCTTTATTCCCTATATCAACAGGCTTATACACCATGGGAGTGGCACAAACCAATATTTGATCGCTGCAAAGAACTTGGGCTTATCGTGTTTAGCTCTCCATTTGACCAGACGGCGGTTGATTTCCTAGAGGAATTGGATGTTCCGGTCTATAAAGTAGCATCTTTTGAAAATACGGATCATCGCTTGATACGGAAGATAGCGCAAACTGGAAAACCAATCATCATGTCTACAGGGATGGCTACAGCTGCTGAACTAGATGAGTCAGTACGGGTTGCTCGTGAAGCAGGATGCAAGGAGTTGATCTTATTAAAATGTACAAGTACTTATCCTGCGACCCCAGAACATACAAATTTGAATACAATTCCACACATGGAACAGTTGTTCAAATGTCAAGTAGGTTTATCTGACCATACAATGGGGATCGGAGTTTCAGTAGCTAGTGTTGCTATGGGGGCAACCGTTATTGAAAAACACTTTACATTGTCTCGTGCTGATGGTGGAGTAGATTCTGCATTCTCCATGGAACCTGAGGAAATGAGACAACTGGTTATAGAGAGTGAACGTGTATGGCAAGCTATGGGACAAGTATCATACGGTCCCACTTCAGTAGAAAAGGCATCTTTAAGATTCCGTAGAAGCTTATATATTGCACAGGATATTCGTGCTGGGGAAACGTTGACCGAGAAGCATATTAAAGCTATTCGCCCAGGCTTTGGTCTTCCTACCCAATACGCAGATGTATTTATTGGCCGACAAGTGAAGCAGGATGCTGCCAAAGGAACACCACTATCATGGGATCTAATCTAGAATAGAGTGTAAATGGAGGACACGCATATGAATATATTACTGACAGGTGGTGCCGGATTCATTGGGCGCTGGGTAGCAAAGCAATTGCTGGAGGATGGCCATCATGTTTGGATACTGGATGATCTGTCCAACGGCAGATTAGAGAACTTAGCTGAGTTCAGTCAACATACTGGCCTTAAAGACTTTATTCAAGATTCGATTCTGAATGAAGAGCTTTTAAGCAACCTGTTTAATGAGTATAAGTTCGATATCTGTTATCATCTTGGCGCATCTATTAATGTACAGGATTCCATAGATGACCCTCGTACCACGTTCAATAATGATACAGTAGGTACGTTCTATATTCTGGAGCAATGCCGTAAACATCGCACGAAGGTTGTATTTATGAGCACTTGCATGGTCTATGATCGCTGCAATGATGAGACTGGAATAACAGAAGCGCATCCGATTAAGCCTGCTTCTCCATATGCTGGCGCGAAGATAGCGGCTGAGAATATGGTACTCTCCTATTATTATGCCTACGATCTTCCTGTCGTTGTGGTCAGACCCTTTAATACATATGGTCCCTTCCAGAAGACAGGCGGAGAAGGCGGCGTAGTCGCTATCTTTATCCAGAATGAGCTGAAAGGATTGCCGCAGCGAATCTATGGCTCAGGCAATCAAACGCGTGATTTATTATATGTATCAGATTGTGCCCGATTTGTCGTGCAAACAGGTTATAGTAGCGAAGTTGATGGACATATCGTCAATGCAGGCTTGGGTGAGGATATTTCGATCAATGAATTAGCAGCTAAGATTACGTCAGACCCTGATCGAATCCTTCATGTTGAGCATATTCACCCGCAAAGTGAGATCATGAAGCTTCGCTGCAATTATTCGAAAGCTGAATATTTACTAGATTGGAAGCCTCAAGTTAGCCTTGATGAAGGTATTGCTTTAACTATGGCGTGGATTAAGGAACATGGGATGATGCTATAAGGAGGCTTCTATTCATGACGGAGAACCATAAGAACACTTTCATACCTTATGGCAAGCAGTGGATCGATGAAGCGGATGAACAGGCTGTTTTATCAGTACTTCGAAGTGATTACATTACTCAAGGTCCATGGATCGAGGAGTTTGAGGCTCGTATAGCTAACCGTGTAGGTACTAAATATGCAGTAGCATTCTCCAATGGAACTGCTGCTCTGCACGGCGCTTGTTACGCGGCTGGAATTGGAGCGGGTGATGAAGTCATCACATCTCCAATTACGTTTCTAGCCAGCGCCAACTGTGCGTTGTATCAAGGTGCGAAGCCTGTATTTGCCGATATAGATATGGATACCTATAATATTGACCCTGATCAGATTATTCGACATATATCTGAGCGGACAAAGGCAATTATTCCCGTAGACTTTTCGGGTCAGCCGGTAGAAATTGATCGAATAATGGATATTGCCAGAGAAAATGAACTCGTAGTTATAGAAGATGCGGCGCATTCTCTAGGGGCGACATACAAGGGCAAGCCCGTAGGATGTTGGGCGGATATGACGATGTTTAGCTTTCATCCTGTTAAGCATATAACGACAGGTGAAGGCGGCATGATTGTAACGAATAATAAAGAGTACTATGAGAAGCTGATTCAGTTTCGCAGTCATGGTATGACGCGCAACCCGGAGCTGCTGACTCGGAACGACGGCCCATGGTATTACGAGATGCAAAGTCTCGGATACAATTATCGTATGACCGACATTCAAGCTGCTCTTGGAAGCTCTCAATTGAACAGGCTAGATGAGTTCGTTGCAAGAAGACAACAGATAGCGGCCTCCTATAACGCTGCTTTTGCGGAATTGGAAGGGATCGTTCTACCTGCTCAAGCTCAAAACACTTATTCAAGCTGGCATCTATTTGTAATTAGATGGAATACGCAATATTTCAAGGTAGATCGACGATCCATATTCGAATCTCTTCGCGCTGAGGGGATTGGAGTGCATGTTCACTATATCCCGGTGTACAAGCAACCCTACTATCAATTGCTGGGCTATGGCAACGAGGAATGCTCGAATGCTGAGGTTTATTATGATACAGCGCTGACTTTGCCGATCTTTCCTAAGATGACCGATCGAGAGATTAGCACAGTTGTATCCGCAGTGAAAAAAGTTTATTTTACGTGTCATAACTCAACCAATAATTAGTTTTTTTTATATCCAATTAGGATGTATTTTTCCCATAATTATCATTGACACCGTTTCCACTGGGTGATATAGTCGAAATTGTGAGGGTCACCCTTACTGATTTGAAGATGAAGGGAATGTTTAGAGATGCAAGGTAAAGTTAAATGGTTTAACGCAGAGAAAGGCTATGGCTTCATCGAGACTGCAGAAGGTAACGACGTATTCGTTCACTTCTCCGCTATTCAAACTGACGGTTTCAAAACGTTGGAAGAAGGCCAAGCTGTTGAATTTGATATCGTGGAAGGCGCACGCGGACCACAAGCAGCTAACGTAATCAAATTGTAATTGTTACGGCAATCGCCGAATAATATATGATTTCGATTAGCTAACCCCCAGCTTTGCTGGGGGTTTTTATTATGGTTTGGTTTCTAATGACGAACAGCATTATTGACGATATATAGACTAGTTATTTTATGAATTATAGCGCTGTCATACTCTTGAGGAATTAATTCAGTAACTAGTACGAAGCGCCATCTGCAACAAAGTACGTAAACATCAGAGCACTAGGAGGATACAATGGCAGAACATTATAGATTATCAGCACCAGGTCATTGTAACATTTATACGAATACACCAAGAGAAATAGATATCGTCTATTCTCTGCCTAACAAAGGGGTAAATGAGGAGACGGGGGTCGTGTTATTAATCCCTGGATTCGGTGCTACTACAGAATCTAGAGTGTATCAGAAAATGAGAGATCAGTTCGCGGATCAATACAATCTCATCGCAGTTCAATGTCATTACTTCGGGCAAGAGTTTATGCAACTGGATGTTCAAGAGGAGAATATTGAGAACTTTAACGATATGTCCTTTATGCAGTCCATTGATAATATTACAGCTGTGCTTACAGTTGTTGGAATACTTAAAGAGCAAAACCGTGATATAAATTACGGAAAGATCATTGTACTCGGGCAGTCGCATGGATCATATTTAGCGTATCTGTGTAATGCATTCGCTCCAAAATTATTTACATTATTAATTGATAACTCTTCCTATTTATATCCTTTATATCTGCTGTCAGATCGTATACTAAATACTGAGGATAAACAAATTAGGTTTCATTATATCGCCGCAGACTTTCCACAAGAAAAAGAAGTATTTTATCTGCCTTCACTTTATAGGAAATTCAATAATGTATGTAGGATTGTAAGCTATAACGGAGACCAAGACTTGATGGTGCCTGCTGCAAGCAAGAAGAAGTTTTGCGAGCAAGTCGCTAACGTGGAGTTTAACCTAATCACTTTAGATGAAGTAGAGGGGATAGTATTTAAATCAAATACCCATGGACTAGGGGCGGATTTCCTCTTGTTATTTGAAAAAGTAATGTCTAATGTCAAATTCGAGCAGAAGAGATCAATTGAATTACCTAGAGTGAATATTAAGACGAGTGAACATTTATTTACTATTGATTATTCAAGTGGATTGTTACAGTTTTTTGCTCTGATCTTATAATTCACCCCTCCATCTCAGTCATATAAACTGTAAGTAAATGTACATAAATAAGTCTGGCTGACGTTTTGAATTGAGATACTCGGCTGTGGTATAATACAGGTAAGCAAAGGAGGAGTTCCTTATGAAATACAGCATTCGAGGTCAACAAATTGAAGTCACAGAAGCTCTTCGCGATTACGTTGAGAAAAAGATTGGTAGACTTGAACGCTATTTCGAAACACCACCATCATCCGATGTGAACGTTACACTCAGTGTAACGCGCGACCTGCACAGTGTCGAAGTTACGATTCCTATGCCTGGCTTGATTCTTCGAGCAGAAGATCGCAGCAACGATATGTATGCGTCTATCGACCTTGTGGTGGAGAAGCTGGAGCGCCAGATTCGCAAGCATAAGACGAAGGTCAATCGCAAGATTCGCCAGCGTCAAGAAGGCGGCTTGAAGCAACTGTTTACAGAAGCAGCCCCTGTTGCTACTGTAGAGGATGAAGACGAGCTCGAGCTTGTGCGTACGAAGCGGTTTACGTTGAAGCCAATGGATGTTGAGGAAGCGATCCTCCAGATGAATATGGTCGGACACAATTTCTTCGTTTTCTCGAACGCGGAGACGAAGGAAGTCAATGTGGTGTATCGCCGGAATGACGGACGTTATGGCCTCATTGAACAAGGCTAAGAAACGGTAGTAACCAACCGCCTGATATAGACGGTTTCTAATGCCAATAATGAATTGAGCCTAATTCCACAACGGAATAGGCTCTTTTCACGTATAATAGATATTATAACTCATGATTATCGGTCGAAACGAGACTTGAGCGGTTGCGGCTCTCCCGTGAAACTGTTACAATTTATTGCAAACACGAGTCAACGGATAAGTTCTCCACCTTCATATAATGATGATGGTGACGACCACAACGATCTGTTTGGGGCGAAAGGGGTTAACCATGCTAGGACTTGTTAAAAAAATATTTGGCGATGTCAATGAACGCGAAGTAAAGCGTATCATGAAGACCGTTGAGGTCATCAATGGCTTAGAGCCAGAATTCGTAAAATTAACTGATGAACAGCTCAAAGCGAAAACGGTAGAATTCCGTGAGCGCTTAGAGAAAGGAGATACTCTGGATCAATTGCTGCCTGAAGCATTTGCAACGGTGCGTGAAGCGTCCAAGCGTGTATTGAACAAGCGTCACTATGATGTTCAGTTGCTTGGCGGTATCGTTCTGCATGAAGGCAAGATCGCAGAGATGAAGACGGGTGAAGGGAAGACGTTGGTTGGTACGCTTCCGGTTTATTTGAACGCACTCGCAAGCAAGGGTGTTCATGTCGTCACGGTCAATGACTACTTGGCTACACGCGACAGTCAAGAGATGGGTCAGATCTATAACTTCCTCGGTATGGAAGTTGGCTTGAACCTTGCGGGCATGGATCCAGACGACAAGCAGCAAGCATATGCAGCGGATATCACATATGGTACAAACAATGAGTTCGGCTTCGACTATCTGCGCGATAACATGGTGCTGTATAAGGAGCAAATGGTACAGCGTCCATTGACATATGCAATCATTGACGAAGTAGACTCCATCCTTGTCGATGAAGCGCGGACACCGCTCATCATCTCTGGACAAGCAGCGAAATCTACTGAAATGTACTTCGCCGCTGACCGATTCATTAGACGTCTGGAGAAGGATGACTTTACTGTAGATGTAAAGACACGCCAAGTTGCACTGTCAGAGGCGGGCGTATCGAAGGCTGAGAAGTCATTCGGTGTCGAGAACCTGTTTGATGTGAAAAATGTTACCTTGAACCACCATATTCAACAAGCGCTGCGTGCACATGTGATTATGCGCCGTGACGTAGACTACGTCGTAACAGAAGGCGAAGTTGTTATCGTTGACGAGTTCACAGGCCGTATGATGGCAGGCCGCCGCTACAGTGACGGCTTGCACCAAGCGATCGAAGCGAAGGAAGAGCTGGATGTTCAGAATGAGAGCATGACGCTCGCGACGATTACGTTCCAGAACTATTTCCGTATGTACCGCAAGCTTGCGGGTATGACGGGTACAGCGAAGACGGAAGAAGAAGAGTTCAAGAGCATTTATGGTCTTGAAGTTGTTCAGATTCCAACGAATAAGCCGAACATTCGTCAAGATATGCCGGATGTCGTCTACAAGACCGTTAATGCGAAGTTCCGTGCTGCTGTAGAAGAGATCGTAAAGCGTCACAAGACGAACCAGCCGGTACTCGTTGGTACGGTATCGATCGAGAACTCTGAGCTGCTGTCGGATATGCTGCGCAAGAAGGGCATTGCTCATAAAGTATTGAATGCGAAGTTCCACGCTGAAGAAGCGGAAATTATATCTCGTGCGGGTCAGCCGGGTTCGGTTACGATTGCGACGAACATGGCAGGCCGCGGTACGGACATTCTGCTCGGTGAAGGTGTGCCGCAAGTAGGCGGATTGCACATCATCGGTACAGAGCGCCACGAGAGCCGTCGGATTGACAACCAGCTTCGCGGACGTTCGGGACGTCAAGGCGACCCAGGATCGTCACAGTTCTATCTGTCGCTTGACGATGAATTGATGCGCCGTTTCGGTGCGGATAACGTGCTTGGCATGATGGAGAAGCTTGGATTCGAAGAAGATCAACCGATCGAATCGAAGCTGATCTCGCGTGCGGTTGAATCGGCACAGAAGCGCGTAGAAGGCAACAACTTCGACTTGCGCAAAGTCGTCCTGCAGTATGACGATGTGATGAACCAGCAGCGCGAGATCATTTATCGTCAGCGTCGTGAAGTATTGGCCGCAGATAATATTCGACAGATTGTTATGGACATGATCGAGCCTTGTATCGATCGAATCATTGACGCACACTGCAATGAGGAAGATATTCCAGAGAACTGGGAATATGAAGAAGTTATTCAATATATGAATCGCCATTTGCTTGAAGAAGGTTCCGTAACGAAAGACGACCTCTGGGGCAAAGAGAAAGAAGAGATTAAGGAATATCTCTTCGACAAGGTTATGTCGAAGTATATCGAGCGCGAACAGCAGATGGGTGAAGAGCTCGTACGCGAGTTCGAGAAAGTGATCGTGCTTCGTGCAGTCGATTCGAAGTGGATGGATCATATCGATGCGATGGATCATCTGCGTCAAGGTATTCACCTCCGCGCATACGGCGGTACAGATCCGCTTCGCGAATATCAATTTGAAGGCTATGAGATGTTCAATGCGATGGTCGCAGCGATCCAAGAAGAAGTATCCACGTATATCATGAAAGCTCAGGTTCAACAGAAGGTTGAACGTCAAGCGGTTGTGGAAGAGAGCAAGATGTCCACTAACGCTGAGCCTGCGACGAAGAAGCCAGTGGTTAAGCAGGCTACGGTCGGCCGCAATGACCCTTGTCCATGCGGCAGCGGCAAGAAGTTCAAACAATGCCACGGTAAGGATGCTTAATCTCTAACCGTGCATATGATATAGACATCGGGCGACCCTCGGGGCGCCCGATGTTGCTGTACTAGTGAAGAATCTACAATAGAGGTGACTCAGATGATCGATCCAAGTGTACGTCATCAACTGCGTGAAGTCGCAGCGAAACTATTAAATCTTAGGGGGTCTCTTTGACTTAGACCTTAAGCTGGAACAGATAGCGGATTATGAAGAGAAGATGTCTGCTCCTAACTTCTGGGATGACAATGAGAAGGCTCAAGCCATAATTGCTGAATTGAATGGTGTAAAGAGTATTGTTGATCAATACCAGACGCTCAAGGAAGAGCAAGAAGAGATCGAGATGATGTGGGAACTTGCTGAGGAAGAGCAGGATGAGAGTCTTGCTGTGGAGATCACCGAGTCCGTGGAGAAGCTATTCGAGAAGGTGGAGAAGTATGAGCTTCAGCTTCTGCTTAGTGAAGAGTATGACAAGAATAACGCAATCCTTGAGCTGCATCCGGGAGCCGGCGGCACCGAGTCTCAAGACTGGGGCCAGATGCTGCTCCGTATGTATACGCGCTGGGCTGAGAAGCGCGGGTTCAAGGTTGAAGTGCTGGACTACCTGCCTGGTGATGAGGCGGGTATTAAGAGTGTAACGCTGCTCATCAAGGGCTTCAATGCTTATGGCTATCTGAAAGCAGAGAAGGGTGTTCACCGTCTGGTGCGCATCTCTCCATTCGATGCTTCGGGTCGTCGACATACCTCTTTCGTATCCTGTGACGTGGTTCCAGAGATTACGGAGGATAGTGCAGTTGAGATTCGTACAGAGGACTTGCGAATTGATGTGTACCGAGCAAGCGGTGCAGGTGGACAGCATATCAATACGACGGACTCTGCCGTACGAATCACGCATATTCCAACTGGAGTAGTCGTGACTTGTCAGACAGAACGTTCGCAGATTAAGAACCGTGAACGTGCGATGACTCACTTGCGCTCCAAGCTCGTTGAGATTAAGATTGAAGAGCAGGAGAAGCAACTTGCCGAGATTCGCGGCGAACAGATGGATATTGCATGGGGCAGTCAGATCCGCTCTTATGTATTTCATCCGTACAGCATGGTCAAAGATCACCGCACACAGAATGAGACTGGCAATGTTGGCGCCGTCATGGACGGCGATCTTGATTCGTTCATTGAAGCCTATTTACGCAGCCGTATACAGAAACCTTCTGAACAATAAATATGCTGAGCTTGTAATGGACCTGCCGCCGACATTGTCGGGGCAGGTTTTTTGATGCACTTGAACGCTGTAGCACAGCAGAGTAAGAGATTAGCTATTATCGAGAGTACTAAGTGTATATTAAAGGAGAGAAATTATGTCATCATCATCTCGCGTCCGGTCATCCAAGAAGAATCGCAGGAGGCCGCTAATACCTCCTAACCATCCCATAAATACGGTCATCGAATACGGAATGATCCTGATCGGCGCATTTATCATGGCGGTTACCTTCAATATGCTGCAACAGCCTAACAACATTGCTTCAGGCGGCATATCGGGGCTATCGATCATATTGAAAGATACATTTGGCTGGAACCCAGCTATTACCCAATATGCTTTCAACATTCCACTCTTCATCCTAGGCGTTTCGCTGCTGGGCAAGCAATACGGCATTCGGACGCTTGTTGGCTCAATCGCATTTCCGACATTTATATATCTGACCGAGAATCTGCCTGCGGGAACGGATAATCAGCTCTTAGCTGCTATCTTCGGCGGAATCGGGATTGGACTTGGTCTTGGGATTGTATTTCGTGGAAGAGGATCTACTGGCGGTAATGCGATTACGGCGCAATTGCTGCATACCTTCGTAGGGATCAGTTTGCCGCTTGCTGTCGCGATATGTGATGGTGTAATCATCCTGCTGGCGGGCTTCATGCTGTCATTTGAAGCGGCGATGTATGCCTTGATTGGGCTATTTGTAATGAGCAAGACGCTGGATGTGGTGCAGCTAGGGTTCAGCTATACGAAGCTCGCTCATATCATAACGGATAAGAATGAGGAGATGAGCAACGCCATTCTTCATGACCTGGATCGAGGCTTGACGAAGCTGCATGCGGAAGGCGGGTATACAGGCGAGGGTCGTCAGGTATTAATGGTCGTCGTCGGACAAACGGAGATCGTAAAGCTCAAGAGCATCGTTCGCTCGGTCGATCCAACGGCCTTTGTCATCATAAGTGACGCGAATGAGGTGTTGGGTGAGGGATTTAAAGTTCATTCGTAATATGCAATGAAAACAGTAAAACCGATCATTACGCAAAGAAGCGTGGTGATCGGTTTTTTGGTGTTACCCCATAAATACGGACCCTGTTGTGAGAGCGTGTGATGACACGAAGCCAGATATCGCTAATTCTATCTTTTCTACACAAAAACTCATAAATCTTAAATTTCAACTATTTCACCCCATACATAATTAACCCCATTTATGCATCAATATCGGTATAACTGAATAATTTTAGCTGAATAAACGTGAGATTTCCCAGTCGCTACAGGGCGAAAGTGTTTTTTTATAAAAGTGGTTGTATTATTATAAATACGATCGTATAATGATACATAAATTGTTTAAGAGGTTTGCAACTAAAACTTCTGCTAGTGAACGGCTAAACGTCATTATAGGGGGAAAAGGAGAAATCATCATGACATCTACGACCATTCGAGCGGCCATCGTAGGCTCTACTGGATACGGTGGCGTTGAACTTATACGTTTGTTGCAGCAGCACCCTCAGGTTCATATCACTTCGGTAATCTCGTCGTCTAGCGCAGGCATGCCGATTGCGGATTGGTTCCCGCACTTGAACCAGATTATGTTGGACACCTTGGATGGCGTAGATCCCGAGGTGATCAAGGAGAAGGCCGATGTTGTATTTACGGCGACTCCCTCTGGTGTAAGTGCGAAGCTCGTTCCGCAGCTCTTGGCGGCAGGCCTTAAGGTCATTGACCTGTCCGGCGACTTCCGCTTGAAGGATGCGGAGGAGTATAAGCAGTGGTATAAGCACGACCCTGTTGATCCCGTTACGCTGGAGCAAGCCGTGTACGGCTTGTGTGAATGGTACGGGAGCGATGTGCAGGGAAAGAGCTTCATTTCGAACCCCGGGTGCTATGCAACCGCCGCGCTGCTTGGCCTGGCGCCTGCACTGCAGGCAGGCTGGCTGGAATCGGACAGCATCATCATTGATGCGAAGTCCGGTGTATCCGGCGCTGGGCGGGGAGTGAACATGGGGGTTCATTTCTCTGAGGTAAACGAGAACTTCAAGGCTTATAAGATCAATAAGCATCAACACACGCCAGAGATCGAGCAGGTGCTGAGCGATCTGACCGGGAAGCCGGTGACCGTGACGTTTACACCGCACCTCGTGCCGATGACGCGCGGCATCATGTGTACGATGTACGCGAAGCTGAACGGACAGTACACGGAACGCGACTTTGTACATTTATACAATGAAAAGTATGAAGGCAGACGGTTCGTCCGTGTGCGGCCGGAAGGGAACTGGCCGATGACGAAGGAAGTGACCGGATCGAACTACTGCGACATCGGCTTTAGTATCGATGAGCGAACGCAGCGCGTGACGATCATCTCGGTCATTGATAACGTCGTGAAGGGCGCAGCAGGGCAGGCAATTCAGAACCTGAACCTGATGATGGGCTGGGATGAGACGACGGGGTTGTTGTTCACGCCAGTTTATCCATAATTACGAGATTCAGTCATTATTCATATATGAAATAGATAGAGTAATAGATTACAAGATGAAGGGCGAGGAGTGCCTTATGAATAGCAAGCTGGCAGACGCTTCGAAGGAAGCGGCAGGCGGAACGCCAATGTTTCATGTAACGGAAGGTTCCGTTACGACACCGCAAGGATTTCGGGCCGCAGGGTTGCACTGCGGCCTCAAGAAGACGACGCGCAACGATATCGGCGCGATCGTATGTGACGTGCCGGCTGCTGCGGCGGCGGTCTACACGACCAACGCCTTCCAAGCCGCGCCGCTTGGCGTGACGCGCGCGAGCATCGCTGTGGAAGGCAAGCTGCAGGCGGTCGTGGTCAACAGCGGAAACGCCAATGCCTGCACAGGCAAGCAAGGCGAAGCTGACGCTTACCGCATGCGTTCCGCATTGGCGGAGCTGCTGGGCATAGAGCCGCATCTTGTTGCCGTAGCCTCCACAGGTGTTATCGGTGAGAACTTGAAGATGGATCGTGTCGAGAACGGCATTGCCGCACTGCCTGCCCAGCTCACGAAGGAGCGGGACGGAGCGGAGCAGTTCAGTCAGGCGATCCTCACGACGGATCTCGTGAAGAAGGAAGTATGCGTAGTTGTGGAGATAGACGGCAAGCCAGTCTCGATCGCAGGAACGGCAAAGGGCTCAGGCATGATTCACCCGAACATGGCGACCATGCTAGCGTTCGTTACGACGGATGCAGCAGTGGAGCAATCGGCTCTGCAGGAGCTGCTGAAGCACACAACAGACCGCACATTTAACATGATCACTGTGGACGGTGATACGAGCACCAACGACATGCTTCTAGTTATGGCAAGCGGCTTTGCCAATAACGACACGCTTAATAAGCAGCATAAAGCATGGGAAGCCTTCGCAGCGGCATTCCACTATGTATGCGCAGCACTGGCAAAAGCAATCGCTCGCGATGGTGAAGGTGCGACGAAGCTGATCGAAGTTCGCGTATCGGGCGCTTCCACTGACCATTCCGCACACGTGATTGCGAAGAGCATCATCGGCTCAAGCCTGGTGAAATCGGCGGTATTTGGCGCTGATGCCAACTGGGGACGGATCATCGCAGCGGTCGGCTACTCTGGAGAGCAGGTGCAGGTGGACACAGTCGACATTTCCGTCGGACCGATAGAAGTGCTTCGCCAATCCACACCAATAGCTTTCGATGAGGAAGCAGCGCTTGCTTACTTAAAGGGAGACACGATTGTGTTCCACGTTAACTTGAATATGGCGGGCGGGGAAGCAATCGCATGGGGCTGTGATTTAACTTATGATTATGTCCGCATTAATGCGGCGTATCGAACATAGAGGCTTGGCACATGGGAGAGCAGTACGAAGCTGCCCTCGATGATCAACAAATCATACTTCGTAAGAACAGAGAACAGAGAACAGGAGGAGAACCGGATGGGAAACGAGCGTTTAGTTATGAAATGCGGAGGCAGTACGCTGGCGGCCTTGCCGGATTCCTTCTATGAACAACTCCGTGATGTGCAGGCTAGCGGGACCATGCCTGTCATCGTGCACGGCGGCGGGCCGGCAATCTCGGGAACGCTTGAGAAGCTGGGAATCGAGACCGAATTCATCAACGGCTTGCGCAAGACAAGTGAAGAAGTGCTGGATGTTGTGGAAATGGTGCTCGCAGGCAGCATGAACAAGCAAATCGTGCGTAGGCTTACGCAGGCCGGAGCTGCTGCGATCGGGCTGTCGGGCACGGACGGCGCCATGATTCAGGCGCAGCCGGTGGCGCAAGCCGCTGAGATTGGCTTCGTCGGGGATGTAACCCATGTGGATGCTTCATTGATTACAGGGGTAATCAAAATGGGCTACATCCCGGTTATCGCGCCGATTGGCATCGACGCCGCAGGACAGCGCTATAACATTAACGCGGATACCGCCGCAGGCGCGGTTGCAGCTCACCTCGGCGCTGATCGGCTAATCGTCATCACCGATGTACCAGGAATTATGAAGTCGATAGACGGCGAGAAAGTAGTACTGCCAGTCCTATCAACGGAAGATATAGAGCAAATGATAGTGGACGGAGACATATATGGCGGCATGATCCCCAAGGTTCGCGCCGCGATGCAATGCATGGATGGAGGAGTAGCGGAGGTAGTCATCGCCCAAGGAACTGAGCCGGATGTGATGAGGCGCTTGGCTGCGGGCGAGCAGCTGGGAACACGAATCGTCAAGGCGTACACAGTAGCGGAAAATACAGCAGAAGCAGGAGCGGGTCATCGACGATAGATCACCGCATACCCTGCCACACAGACTCCAACGCACCATGGTGCGAATATACGACTGCGCAATCTACGCTCAAGCTGCGATATGCGCCAACAAAGGGGGATTACAGGATGTCCATGTCCAACGCGACAAATTCTAGCGCAAGCTCCTTGTTTCCAACCTATGCGAGATATCCAATCGCGCTGGTGAAGGGTGAAGGAAGCCGACTCTGGGATGATCAAGGCAAAGAATACATCGACTTTATGTGCGGACTCGCGGTTACGAACCTCGGCCATGCGCCGAAGCGGGTCGCAGACAAAATAAAAGCTCAGCTGGACACCCTCTGGCATGTGTCCAATCTGTTCCACATACCGCAGCAGGAGGAAGCTGCGCAGCTGCTCACGCAAAACAGCTGTGCAGACGCAGTGTTCTTCTGCAACAGCGGCGCAGAGGCGAACGAAGCCGCGATCAAGCTGGCCCGCCGCTACAATCAGAAGATATTGGGCAATGATCGCTACGAGATCATCACCTTCCATCAATCGTTCCATGGCCGTACGCTCGCTACGCTGACCGCAACCGGGCAAGCCAAAGTGCAGGAAGGCTTTGCGCCACTTCCGGAAGGTTTCCGCTATGCTCCATTTAACGATGCAGAAGCTCTCGCATCAGCCATCGGTCCACATACAGCGGCGATTATGCTGGAGATCGTGCAAGCGGAGGGCGGCGTGCATCTGATCGAGCCTGCATTTGCCGAAGCCGTGACACAATTGTGCAAAGAGCATAACTTGCTGCTCATTATCGATGAAGTACAGACAGGGATGGGTCGCACAGGCCGCTGGTTCGCGCATGAGCATTACGGGCTGAAGCCGGACATTTTCACAGTAGCCAAAGGCTTGGGCAGCGGATTCCCAGTAGGCGCGATGCTGGCGCAGGGTCATCTCCGTGAGGCGTTCGGTCCAGGAAGCCACGGCTCTACATTTGGCGGTACACCGCTCGCGATGGCAGCAGTGCTTGGCACACTCGAGACGCATATTGAAGAACAATTAGCGGCGCGCGCAGCTGATACCGGTACCTACTTGATGGCGCAGCTCCACGATAAGATCGGTCATTTGCCTATCGTAACCGAGATCCGCGGCATGGGACTTCTCATCGGCATCGAATGCAAACAGCCAGTGGCTGAGTTTCTTTCGAAAGCTCAAGAAGACGGCTTGCTGTTCGTGACCGCAGGTCCGAATGTCATTCGCCTTCTGCCGAGCTTGCTCGTTACGAAAGAAGACATCGATCTGGCAGTGAATATGCTGCAGCAATTGCTGCAGGAAGCCACGATTCCGGTTTCATAACACCAGCATGATCACGCACGAAGAATACGACCGCACGACACGGAGGGGAATACCGATATGAACCTGAATCTCATTGAACAAATGAAAGGCCGCGACTTCATCGCGCTGGCTGATTATACTCAAGAAGAATTGTATGCACTTATTCATTATGCGATCGAACTTAAGCGTAAGCAGAAGGCAGGGGATCCCGAGCAGCCGCTGAAAGGCAAGACACTGGCGATGGTATTTGAGAAATCATCCACCCGCACACGTGTTTCCTTTGAAGTCGGAATGTATCAGCTAGGTGGTTCGGCGCTGTTCTTAAGCAGTAACGATATCCAGATCGGGCGAGGTGAGCCGATTTCCGATACGGCGCAGGTGCTGTCCCGCTATGTCGATGGCATTATGATCCGTACTTTCGGCCATAACACCGTAATTGATCTGGCTCGCAACGCGACCGTGCCCGTCATCAACGGACTGTCGGATTTCAACCACCCTTGTCAGGCGTTGGCGGATTACATGACCGTATATGAAATGAAAGGCAAGCTCGAAGGTCTCAAGATCGCATACGTGGGCGATGGCAACAATATGGCTCATTCGCTCATGATGGGTGCGGCGAAGTTCGGCATGACGATCGCAGTTGCAACACCGGCGAACTACGCGCCGGATGTGGAATTCGTGAAGCAAGCGTACGAAGTGGCTGCGGAGAATGGCGCCAACATCATGTTGACAAACGATCCGAAGGAAGCGGTCAAGGACGCGGACGTCATTTATACAGACGTATGGGCAAGCATGGGCTTTGAAGCGGAGCAGAAGGAGCGCGAAGCCGCATTCGCGAATTATCAAGTGAACGAAGAATTGGTTGAACACGCAAAGCCGGATTACCTGTTCATGCACTGCCTGCCTGCACACCGCGGTGAAGAAGTTAGCTCGGGCGTCATTGACGGACCGAATTCCGTCATCTTCGATGAGGCGGAGAATCGCCTGCATGCACAGAAAGCAATCATGGCAGCCTTGATGGCTTAATTAACCCCATTAACAGATAACACAACCCAGCGACATCGACGTGCGGGTGGCAGATTGGAAGGAGCGGAACTCATTATGGCTAAGAACAAGATCGTGCTGGCCTACTCGGGCGGCTTGGATACATCGGTTATTTTAAAATGGCTGAAGGAAACATACGACGCGGATATTATCACATTTACGGCGGATATTGGTCAGAAAGAAGAGCTTGACGGCTTGGAAGAGAAAGCCCTCGCTACAGGGGCAAGCAAAGCTTATATCGACAACCTGCAAGCAGAGTTTGCGAAGGACTTCATCTATCCGATGTTCCAAGCAGGCGCCCTCTATGAAGGGCAGTACCTGCTTGGCACGAGCATCGCGCGCCCGCTGATCGCGAAGCGCATGGTCGAGATCGCGCGCGCGGAAGGCGCCATGGCAATCGCGCACGGCGCGACAGGCAAAGGCAACGACCAAGTGCGCTTCGAACTGACGGCGGCTTCACTCGCGCCGGAGATTCAAGTCATAGCGCCTTGGCGTTCCGAAGAGTTCCGCGCACAGTTCCCAGGACGCGCGGAAATGATCGCCTATGCCGAAGCGCACGGAATCCCTGTGCAGGCTTCAGCGGCGAAGCCTTACTCCATGGACCGCAACCTGCTGCATATCAGCTATGAGAGCGGTGTGTTGGAAGATCCATGGTTCGATCCAAGCGCGGATGAGAACAAAGGCATGTACCTCCTCAGCGTCTCGCCAGAGGATGCGCCGGATACGGCGGAATACATCGAATTGACGTTCGAGCAAGGCAACTGTACGGCAATCAACGGCGAGTCCATGACACCGCTCGAAGTCATGGAACGCCTAAATGAACTAGGCGGCAAGCACGGCATCGGCCGCGTCGACATGGTCGAGAATCGCTTCGTAGGCATGAAGAGCCGCGGCGTATATGAAACGCCGGGCGGCACCATCCTCTTCACGGCCCATCGCAAGATGGAATCGCTCACGATGGACCGCGAAGTGATGCACCTGCGCGACTCGCTCATCACGAAGTACAGCACGCTCGTGTACAACGGCTTCTGGTTCGCACCGGAGCGCCTCGCAATTCAAGCGCTCGTGAACGAGAGCCAGAAGAGCGTCACAGGCGTGGTGCGTTTGAAGCTGTACAAGGGCAACATCATAGGCGCAGGCGTCCAAAGCCCTGTGAGCTTATACAACCCGGATATCGCGACGATGGAAGCTGATCCAACTCAAGCTTACGATCAAAATGACGCCACAGGCTTCATCCACCTGAACGCGCTTCGCCTCAAAGTGGCTTCCGGCGTGCATGGTACCAAGGTTCACGGATTATAATCTCATACCACAAGACGAAGCAACGTAAGGAGGAAGCCGTGTGAGTAAGCTATGGGGAGGCCGGTTTACGAAACAAACCGACCAATTGGTAGAGCAGTACACTGCCTCCATCACATTTGATAAGGAAATGGCAGAAGAAGATATACAGGGAAGCTTGGCACACGTCACGATGCTCGGACGCTGCGGCATCTTGCCGCAGGAAGACGTCGAGACAATCAAGGATGGCTTGTACCAAGTGCTGAAGCTGATCCAGAATGGCGAAATGATCTACTCGGTGTCCGATGAAGATATTCACATGAACATTGAGAAGAAGCTGATCGAGCTGATCGGACCGGTAGGTGGCAAATTACATACCGGACGCAGCCGCAACGATCAGGTGGCAACGGATATGCATCTGTATCTGCGCAAGCATGTGATCCTGTTCGTGGAGCTGCTATCCAAGCTTCAGGAAGCGCTGATCCAGCAAGCGGAAGCGAACATCGACACGATCGTTCCAGGGTATACTCATTTGCAACGGGCGCAGCCGATCTTGTTCGCGCATCACCTGATGGCGTACGTGTCGATGTTCGAACGCGACATCGAACGCCTGCAGGACAGCTACAAGCGCATCAATACGCTGCCGCTTGGTGCAGGAGCGCTCGCGGGTACAACGTTCGCGATCGATCGACACTTCGTCGCCGAGCAATTGGGCTTCGACCGCGTGTACGAGAACAGCCTCGACGCTGTCAGCGACCGCGACTTCATCGTCGAGTTTCTAGCAAACGCTTCGCTCATCATGACACATCTCTCTCGCTTCTGTGAAGAGATGGTGCTCTGGTCCAGCACCGAGTTCCAGTTCATTGAACTGGACGATGCTTTCTGCACCGGCTCAAGCATCATGCCGCAGAAGAAGAATCCGGATGTGCCGGAGCTCGTGCGCGGCAAGACCGGCCGTGTTTATGGCAATCTCGTTGGCATGCTGACGGTATTGAAGGCTTTGCCTCTTGCTTACAACAAAGACATGCAAGAGGACAAAGAAGGCATGTTCGACACCGTCGCAACATTAGATGGCGCGCTTCGTTTGTTCGCGCCGATGGTTGCGACGATGAAGGTCAACCGCGACCGCATGCGGCAAGCAGTGCGCCAGGATTTCTCGAACGCAACGGATATCGCAGACTTCCTCGTTCACAAGGGGCTGCCTTTCCGTCAAGCGCATGAAGTCATCGGTAAGACCGTGCTCTACTGTATTCAGAAGGGTGTATACCTGCTCGATCTGACACTCGATGAGTTCAAACAATTCTCACCGTTATTCGACGAGCGAATCTACGATGTGCTCCAGCCGGAGCAAGTGGTCAACGCCCGCGACGTCTTCGGCGGTACCGCTACGCCGCAAGTCACGGCTGCTATCACTCGCGCAGGCGCTGCCGTACAAATAACAAAAGAATGGTTATCCGCACACGAAGCTGCGCTGAAAACAATATAAACCCATGCTCCGTGCGTTAAGCTGGTCCAGCGAGGCCGCACGCGCGTGAGCAGACCATAAGAGCCGTCCTCTGCTGCTTGAAGAGGACGGTTTTGTTGTTTTAGTTGGTTTACTTCTATAACTTATAGCCAACCCCACATGTCTACTAGCCCATCCGCCGCCCTCTAGCAATATGTGCTCAAAGATCCCGAAACCATCTCCCAGTATGTAGTTCACGTAAACCTCTGCCCAATCTCCCAATGGCTCAGGTAATCACGCTCGAAACTGAGAGGAAGTCGATAAACCAGCCTTCACTTGGGAGTAAGTCTGAGCAATCCTCTGGCTAATCTCCTACTAGCTCAGGAGATCACGCTTGAACTAGGGAAATCGATAAACCAGCCACCACTTGGGAATATGTCTGCGCAAACCTCTGCCCATTCTCCCACTAGCTCAGGAGATCACGCTCGAAACTGGGGAAGTCGATAAACCAGCTACCTCTTGGGAATATGTCTGAGCAATCCTCTGACTAATCTCCCACTAGCTCAGGAGATAACGCTCGAAACTGGGGGAAGTCGATAAACCAGCCTTCACTTGGGAGTAAGTCTGAGCAATCCTCTGGCTAATCTCCCATTAACTCAGGAGATCACGCTCGAAACTGGGGAAGTCGATAAACCAGCTACCTCTTGGGAATATGTCTGAGCAATCCTCTTACTAATCTCCCACTAGCTCAGGAGATAACGCTTCGAACTGGTGAAATCGGTAAACCAGCCACCACTTGGGAGTAAGTCTGAACAATCCTCTGACCAATCACCCAATCGCTCAGGTAAAAAAAATTATGACCTTAGTTAGCCTCTAGCCACACACTCCCGTTAGATGTCCCATAGGACCTTTCTCCAAATGATCACCTGAGCAAAAGGTATAGTACCCAAATACGTTTGAGGAGGACATAAGCACCTGATTAAGTGGGATATTACCTGAATGGAATCACGGAAGATACATAAATCTGAGCGAACCGTATAATACCCAGATGTGAACGCGGAGGGCAGGTGTACCTGAGCCAAAGGTATAACACTCAGATATGTTTGAGGAGGATATGAGCACCTGATCGAGTGGGATATTACTCGAAGGGGTTCACAAAGGGTATACGAATCTGAGCGAACGGTATAATACCCAGATGTGAATGCGGAGGGCAGGTGTACCTGAGCCAAAGGTATAATACTCAGATACGTTTGAGGAGGATATGAGCACCTGATCGAGTGGGATATGACCTGAATGGAATCACGGAGGACATACAAACCTGAACGAACGGTATAGTACCCCAATGTGAACGCAGAGAGCTGGTGTACCTGAGAGAGCAGCATAGTACCCAGATATGAACGTGGAGGATATGCGCATCTGATCGGGTGGGATAGCAGCAAGAGGTGTGCGCGGAGTGCATGCACGCGCACGTTAGTCACGAACGCAACTGCAGCCGCTGGGTAGCGGGCGAGTACGGGATCTGCAATAATGTGTGGATCCCGTACTCGAGCGAGCTTAAACCAGCGGCTGTTAGCCGTGAATGGATATGAGGCTGTATGGCGTTAGCGGAAGTTAGGGCCGCTTAGGCCGTCTTCGACAATCGGAGTGGGATTCTCCTGCTTGGCATCGGATTTGCCTGATTGCCCGCCGGAGTTGGTCGCGATTATAGTTGGTTGCGCGCGATAGTTATCTACATCGAGACGTTCGCGAGATACTTCTTTGCCGTTGACCATTTTAATACGATAGGATTCTACTGTGTACCCGCGTTTGCCCTTCTGGATCGTTTCCTGCTGTCCGTCGGCAAGTTTGTTGTTGACGACATATTTTATGGTAGGCTCTATGACTTTTGTGGTTTTGGTTTCCGTCTTATAGCTGATGCTTGGGTCCATGGTGCCGAACATTTTGATGGTGAGACGATTGTCGTCAGTGGATGTGTGGATGAGTATATCTTTGCCGGTTGTGTTCTTAAAGCGGAAATTAATATAGCCCTCAGAGAAGGTTGCGTCTAGGCCAAGAGGCAAATAGGCTACAGGCAGCGAGTGATTGCGGCGCTCGACGATTTCAAGCCCGGTACCGAGTGCGGCGTTATAGAGTGTGCTGGATACTTGGCAGATTCCGCCGCCGATTCCTGGAACGAGCTTTCCATTTAAGATGACAGGGGCTTCTTTGAAGCCGTATTGTTTTTCAGCCTTGGCAATGACTTTGTCATAGTCGAATATATCTCCCGGCTTCAGGACCATTTCGTTCACGGTATCCGCCGCTGCTTTAACATTGTGAAAACGTCCAGCATCCCCAGGCGCTATGTTTGTGACCATTTCGATAATTTTGCGGTCGATCCCTTCGGCTTTCAACGACTCTAGTGTGATCGTGGCTTCTTGCTTCACGAGTGGAACATCGATGTTGAGCTCCTTCTTCTCGCTCCATTCATTCGGAATGGCTGCGCGAATGAGCTGCTCCAACTGTACGCGATCTAAGCGGAATACGGTCGTATCGGGTGTATAAATAACCTGATCCTGCGCGTTGATCTCACGCGAAGCATTAGTGGGGTTGCCAAAGGCATTTTCCTCCCATGAAGCGGTAAAACGCTGCTTCCATACATTATTGTTCCATAGAAAACGCACCTTCCATTCTTTCTGGAAGTTCCGACGAGCTTGAATGCGTTCCAACAGACTTCCCTCTTGCAAGTGACGGAGTGCGATGAACAATGCTTCAGCGTCATACTTTACCCCTAATTCTTTCAAGGTTGTGCTCACGGGCTCGACTTCTGTTTGACCGAAGGTAAATATTACAGGAGTATTTTCAAGTGCGGCTAATTTCTGTTTGTACTCGTTTATGAACGCATCGATCTCCATTCCTCCGACAGCCCAACTGGATAACCTCACTTCAGGAGGTACCGTTGTAGAGGCTGCGTATCGTTCAGCCAATCCCCACAGAGTTCCCGCCCCAATCATCAATAGCAGGATTATTCCTATTAACCATCCAAAGAACTTTTTCAATGCTGTTTCCTCCTGTGCTCCCATGCGATGAAATGCGAATGATATGCTGCTCTCTATCGAACTGCACCACCTGTTATATTCATGATCTTGCGCATCTAGCTGTTCATGGACAGGCTTGGAACAGTACGACGAAACAAACGGAATGAGCCGCTATGCATCATAGTTGATTAAGCGACCCCTACGTTCATTCATTATATGATCGTCATTTCAGAAACTTGACTGTTTTTAGGAGTTTGAGCGGATGTGGACTAGGTCAGAGGACAAGATTGATAGTTAATAGTGATGGTGATTCTAGAATGCTGAGGATAGCTGTCAGACGCTGACTTTTTCCCGGGAAATAATGCTGGCAACCGCAATAAAGCTCAAAAAGAATATGGAAATTGAAAAAAAGAAAAGGAATTGTAACCTTTGTGTCGAATATATTAAAGCTGAACTAGACGCATAGGAAGTGATACAGTTGATTGAAATGCAAGATGTCTGGAAAACGTACACCGACGGTTCCCACGCCCTGCGAGGGATTTCCGTACAGATCGACAAAGATGAATTCGTTTATTTAGTAGGTCCGTCAGGTGCGGGTAAGTCTACTTTTATGAAAATGATATATAGAGAAGTCGTTCCGACAAAAGGTCAAATATTTGTCAACGGATTCAATATCGGTAAGCTGAAGCAGCGCAAGATTCCATTTGTACGAAGAAATATAGGCGTTATATTTCAGGACTTTAGGCTTCTACCGAAGATGACCGCTTATGAAAATGTAGCTTTTGCGATGGAAGTTATTGAAGCTCCGAAGAAGGTCATAAAACGCCGTGTTCCAGAAGTGCTGGAGCTCGTCGGATTGAAGCATAAGATGAACAGTCTGCCGGCCCAATTGTCCGGCGGTGAGCAGCAAAGGATCGCGATCGCGCGTGCGATCGTTAATAACCCAGCGGTTATTGTAGCGGACGAGCCTACGGGCAACTTGGATCCCGAGACGTCATGGGGCATTATGAAGCTGCTCGAAGAGATTAACTATCGCGGTACGACCATTTTGATGGCGACTCATAACAAGGATATCGTAAATACGATTCGGCGCCGCGTTATAACGATCGAACACGGAAATATCGTGCGAGATGTGATGCGGGGGGATTATGGCTATGACGCTTAATACATTACTCCGCCATATACGTGAAGGCAGCAAGAGCGTTTTTCGCAACGGATGGATGTCAGTCGCTTCGGTTAGCTCGATTGTCATCTCATTGTTTGTATTAGGAGTATTCATTATCTTGACTCTTAATATTAACTCGTTAACGAAGGAAATGGACAGTCAGGTTCAGATTCAAGTTTATTTGCATCAAGAGGTTACACAGGAACAGATCGACCTCCTCAAAACGGACATAGGCAGCATGGCAGAAGTCAGTAAAGTTGAATTCCTGTCGAAAGCAGACGGGATGAAGCAGATGGAGAAGAGCTTGGGCGAGGATGGGGAAGATTTCTTAAGCGGATATACCGACGATACGAACCCATTGCCGGACTCCTTAATAGTAGAAGTACATAAGCCGGAAACGATTCCGATGGTAGCGAAGAAGATTGAGTCTATTAATGAAACAAACAGTGCCAAGCCGATCTGGCAAGTCAAATACGGCGGCGGACCTGTTGAGAAGATGCTTCAGGTAACGGAAGCTGTACGTAATTTTGGCTTTATTCTAGTAATCGGGTTAGCCGTTACTTCAATGTTCCTCATTTCCAATACGATCAAGGTTACAATTATGGCTCGTCAACGTGAGATCAGCATCATGAAGATGGTGGGGGCAACAAATGCCTTTATCAGATGGCCATTTTTCATAGAAGGCGTGCTCTTGGGGTTAATCGGCTCGATTGTTACGCTGGGCATCTTAATGTTCGGTTATTCGCAATTGATCACGGCTGCGAATGATGCAGGCTGGTCGTTCCTGCAGCTGATTCCACTTCGTGAAGTATGGCTGATCATAACGGGTTCATTGCTCGTATTAGGCGTGTTAATTGGAGTATGGGGAAGTGTCACCTCGACGCGCAAATATTTGAAGGTATAACGTAGATACGATTAGTTAAGAGGAGGAGCCGTATTGAAAAAGAAGTTAGTATTGCTCATGATGAGCGTAGTACTCTTATTCACGATGGTACCACCCAAAACAGGGTATGCATCAGAACTCGATAAGATCAACCAGCAGTTGTCGGATCTAGAAAATCAGATGCGTTCTGCGGAGAAGAAGCAGCAGGCTGCCCAGTATAAAATATCTTCCGCAGAGGCAGGCAAGAAGAAGACGCAAGCCGATTTGGAAGCCATCTCGAATAAGATAGATGCTCAGGTCAATGAAATGGCGAAGGTTTCAACGGAGATCGATCAAGCTGAAGCCAATCTTGAAGAGAATGCACGGCAGTTGGAAGAGGCCAATAAACGTATTGAAGAACGATCCGAGTTGTTGGATTCTCGCGTCCAGCTGATGTATATGAACGGAAGAGTGTCCTATCTGGATGTGCTGTTTAGCGCGACGAGCTTTTCCGACTTCTTGAGTCGATTAGACTCAATTGAGATCATTGCCGGTACAGATAAGAAGATACTTGATGACCATAAACGTGATAAGCAGCTGGTGTTGGATAAGAAGAAGGAAATTGAAGAGGAACTAGTGCAGGTTCGCGGTCTCTACGCGAAGCTGGAGCAGACGAAGCAAGACCTTATGAATCAGGAAAAAGAAAAAGAAGTGATGATTGCGGGCTTCGATGATCAGATTGAAGAAATGCATGGCTTGAGCGAAGAGCAGGACGAGATGTTAGTACAATTCCTGCAGCAACGCTCAGAGCTTCAGAAGAAACAGATTGAAGAAGTTGAAAAGGAACGCAAACGTAAGGAAGCAGCAAAGAAAAAAGCTAAACCTTCGTCAGGCGGCGGTTCGGGTCCGTTCAACGGCGGGGAATTAGCTGTTCCTCTAAAAGACGACTATGTGATTTCATCTCGCTTCGGCTCACGTACAGACCCTGTATCAGGCCGCAAGGGTGCATTCCACAGCGGTTTGGATATGGCTACACCTGGCGGTACTCCAATCTATGCGGCGGAAAGCGGCGTTGTCATCTTAGCGGAATGGTGGAGTGGCTACGGGAATTGTGTCATTATAGATCACGGCAACGGTCTCTGGACGCTGTATGGACATATTCGCAATGGTGGTATCAAGGTTGAGAAGGGCGATAAAGTAAACCAAGGCGACAAGATTGCTGAAGTGGGGACGACCGGAAATTCGACAGGAAACCATCTTCATTTTGAAGTCCGTGTTGATGGAGATAAAGTTGATCCAGAACCATACTTGAAATAATTGCTTCCCTTGCGGTATATAATAGAAGAGTTGAAGTATTAGAACTGGACAAGACAAGGGCGGTGATTGGGTGCAGTTTAAAGGACGGACCGTTGCTGTTGTTATCGGGATAACGGTTGTACTAAGCAGCATGCTGACGATGTTGGCTATGGATTTGCCGATCTTTGCAAGCAGTGTATCAGCGAACTCTAACAATTTAACTTCTAAGGAAACCGCAAAGATCAATGCAGTACTTGATGTTATCGAGAGCAAATACTATCAAGATGTTGATCGAACAAAGGTGATTAACGGCGCAGTGGAAGGCATGTTCAATTCACTTGGCGATCCGTACTCCACTTATATGCAGAAGGAAGAAGCGGAAAGCTTTAACGTCAGCGTAGAAGGCCAATTCACCGGGATCGGTGCGGAAGTGACGATGGAAGAAGGCAATGTCACGGTTGTGTCGCCGATTAAGGGATCACCTGCCGAAAAAGCAGGTTTGAAAGCTAAGGATGTTCTATTGAGTGTCGACGGAACGAGCTTGTCTGGAATGACGTTGAATGAGGCAGTATCGAAGATTCGCGGTCCTAAAGGGTCAACAGTGAAGATTGAAGTGAAGCGCCCAGGAACTACACAAGTATTAGTCTTTGACATTGTTCGGGACAAAGTGGATCTTGAGACGGTTCATTCTTCTATGCTCGATAATAAGATCGGATATATTGAGGTTAGCCAATTCTCTACGAATACAGCAGATCGTTTTGCTAACGCGTTAACGGATCTGGAGAAACAAGGCATGAAAGGGCTTGTGATTGATGTCCGCAACAATCCAGGCGGCGTGCTTGATGTTGTAGAGAAGATGACGGAGCTGTTTGTACCGAAGGGCAAGCCGATCCTTCAGGTAGAATACAAAGATGGCAAGCGAGAGGTACACAAGTCTGACAGCGATGTGAAGGAGAAGAAATACCCGATCGCGATCCTGACGAATAAAGGCAGTGCCAGCGCCTCCGAGATTATGGCGAGCGCCCTGCAGGAATCGGCAGGCATGAAGATTGTCGGTGAGCCTACCTTCGGTAAAGGAACTGTTCAAACGAGCTACACGACTAAAAATGATGAAGGAAGCCTGATTAAGATTACGATTGCCAAGTGGCTGACGCCGGATGGCAATTGGATTCATCAGAAGGGCATTCAACCGGATATTCTCGTTTCACAGCCGGATTATTACAGTGCAACGCCGATTCCTAAGGATAAGACGTTGGAGTTCGATATGAACAGCGAGGAAGTGAAGAATGTTCAGGTCATTCTGAATGGTCTGGGCTATAAGATAGATCGCAAAGACGGCTACTTCTCGAAGCAGACAGAAGAAGCAGTGAAGGCGTTCCAGAAGGCTTCAGGTCTGACTGTAAGCGGCAAGGTTGACAGCAAGACAGCGGAGAAGATGGAGGTTAGCATTCTCGAAGTAATGCGCAACAAGGAGAATGACGCTCAGCTGCAGGCTGCGATCGATGCGGTGCAGAAGGATATCCGTTAACGGGTGTCGAATATAGGGAAGGTCGGGAGCGAAGGCTATCGACCTTCCCTTTTTAGTGCGCGAAAGGAATAGAAAGGAGCGGATGCCGGTGCAGGTTTTCCTGGAAGTTGGTTATAAAGCGATGGAGGCTGGAATTCAGCTTGTGTTGTCGCCATTTTATTGGCTGGCGATCGTGCTGATTGCGATACATTATAGACGTCAAATGTTAATGGAAAGGCGATTGTTTGCTGTAAAGATGCACGGCTGGATTGACCAGACGATCCGAGCGGCGCTCGGTGGTCTGGTTGCTGGAATCATAATTAGCGCGGTATCTGTAAGTCTTGGGATCGTCATCCCCCCATCCATCATGATGCTGATATGGGGGATAAGTATCTTGCTGCTGTTCATTCGCGTTCGCATGCTGTGTCTCGCGTATTCCGCGGGAATTGTAGCTATATTGCAGGGCGTATTGCTGCTCTTTCCGCAATGGCAAGCGGAAGGATGGCTTGGCGGCATCATGCAGGATATACGCGAATTGAATGCAGCGGGCTTGCTGGTGCTAGTCGCGCTTGTACATGCTGCAGAAGCGATGCTCATACGCAAGCAGGCGGTGAAGTTTGCGAGCCCGCTGTTTATGCAGAGCAAGCGCGGGCGCATCGTAGGCGCCTACTCGATGCAGATGATGTGGCCGCTGCCGCTCATCCTGCTCATGCCTGCGGCGGCAGCTGGCACCACTCTGCCGTGGGCTCCGCTCTTGAGCGGCGACATATGGCAGCAGGGCTGGGCGCTCGTCGGGCTGCCCGTCATGGTAGGCTTCGCCGAGCTGACATTCACTTATACGCCGCAAGAGAAGGCGAATAAAACTTCAACGCGGCTGTTCATATACGCCGCGGGGCTGCTCGCCGTATCCCTGCTGGCGAACTGGTGGACTCCGCTTGTTCCATTGGCCGGCTTGATCTCCATCGGCTGTCACGAATGGCTTATATGGTACAGCCGACAGGAGGAGCTCAAGCGGAGTCCAGTGTTCGCTCACGATGCCAGAGGCTTATGCGTGCAGGCGGTGCTGCCTGGCAGCCCAGCGGAGGAGCTGGGCATTCAATCCGGCGAGATCATCTCGAAGGTAAACGGCATTCCGATCCACTCAAAGGAAGAGCTGCACCAAGCGATGAGCACGAATTCAGCGTTCTGCAAGCTCGAACTGTATAACGCACGAGGTGACGTGAAGTTTGTACAGCGCGCGATCTATGCGGGAGAGCACCATCAACTGGGCGTGCTGCTTGCGCCAGATGATCATGTAACGTACGTGGCGATCACGAGGCAGCCTTCGCTCTTATCGCTGCTTAAAGAGCCGTGGCGACGTGCTTCACGCGCGAAAGTGGATGCGGAATCTAGAACAACTACCGCATAAATAAGTTATGAACAGAGGCGTCCATCTTGGACGTCTTTTTTTGTGGATTGTGGATAAGTTAGCTTATACATGTCAACAACCTGTTAGTTTTGTGTGGATAATGTGGATTAATCTGTGCATAACTACGTGAATTATGTGTGTAACCTGTTGATAATAGGTATGAGGATAAAAATACCCCCATCAGTAAAGGCTTAAGCCTTGCTAATGGGGGTATCTGTTCATTATAGATGTGGATTTACTGTGGAGAAATAACATTGCGCAGAATAATAATCTCCACTCGACGATTCTTCTTGCGGCCCTCTTCCGTATCATTGCTCGCTATAGGACGAGTATCGCCATAGCCCGCAATTTGAAATTTGTCGCTCTGCAACTGCTTATCTTCCACGAAGTAGCGAAGGACGGACAGTGAACGTTCTGCTGAAAGTTCCCAGTTGTCTTTATATCGCGCTCCAGGAGCCATCTTCAAGTTATCCGTATGGCCCTCTATGCTAATCGTTGAATCTAACTGACTGAACATGCTTGAGAGCTTGTCCAAAGTAGGTATAGCAGCGTCTGTTAAATCTGCTTTTCCTAGTTCAAACAAGAGGGAGTCGCTGAGTCTAATCTCGATTCCTTTTGGTGTATCCGTAATCGTGATGTCATTTTGCAAATTATTGTCCTGGATATATTGTTCAATGGTGCTCTTCACGTGCTGCAGCTGCTGTTCCTGTTTGCGGAACGCAAGATCCTTCTCGGTTATCTGCCCCACCATTACTGCAGGGGACTGCTCATTATTTTCCTTATCGCCATCGCTAATACCATTCGCATTTTGCTGATCTTTGCCATTATCAGATGCATTGCCGTCTCCTGGATTTACATGAGCGCCATCCAGAATACCCGTGCCGCCTGGTAGGTTGCCATTGCCACCGCCGCTGCTAAATGTCGTCTGCAGCGTTTCAGATAGCGAGGCATACTTAGTAGTATCGACCTGACTCATGGCATACATGACGACGAAGAAGATCATGAGCAGGGTTATGAGATCCGCATAGGTGATCAGCCAGCGATCCTGACTCTCGTGATTCGCCTTGTTGTGGGCCCTACTTCTGCGTCTCATACTTCATCCCTCGCTCTGGTGCGACCTTGGCTGATTTCGTATTAGCTTCGCGAGCAGGAGGTTCTGTCGCCATCTCTCCCTGCAGGAATGAGCTGAGCTTCTTGCGAATAATCTGTGGATTCTCGCCTGCTTGAATGGCCAGCACGCCGCATTGAATCATTTCCATCTCGCGAATATGCTGAGCACTGCGTGTTCGAATCTTGGATGCGATCGGCAGATAAATGACATTGGCAGTCGCAACACCGTATAGTGTAGCTGTAAATGCTACTGCGATAGATGGTCCGAGCATCGCTGGATCGTTCAAGTTGCTCAAGACATGGATAAGACCCATTACCGTACCGATGATACCAAAGGTCGGAGCAAATCCGCCGGCGGATTCAAATATCTTAGCATATCCATCATACTTATATTCAACGGCATCCATTTCGATATCGAGCATGTCCTTTATGATCTCAGGGTCAGTTCCGTCTACAACGAGCATTACACCATCCCGTAAAAATGAATTACTGTGCTTCTGTGCTGGTTCTTCTAATACCAATACACCGTTGCGGCGAGCTTGCGTGCTCATGGCGACGAGATCGTCAATAAGCTTCGGCATTTCATTGTTGCGCTGTTTGAAAGCTATTCGAAGTGCGTTCGGAATGCTGCGCAAGCGGTGGATTGGATAACTGACGACTACAGCGGCAATCGTACCGCCAAATACAATAAGTGCGGCTGTTCCTTCCCACAAACCGCTGATGTGACCGCCTTCCCATAGAAAACCACCGATGAGGGCGGCAAGTCCGGCAATGATGCCGATTAACGTCGTCATATCCATCTTTTTTTCCATCTCCCTAAGTGATGTTCCCATTTGCAACCAATCGATGATCGGAGTATAATGAACGGGAACAAACATTCTTATTTTGTCTGCTGATATTAATATTCGGAAATGCGTGCACATTCCTATTTAAAGTATATAATATTGATACATTTATCGGGTTTTTAAGGGATAAAGTTTAGTGATTTTTATGGAGTAGCAAGATATGCGACTAGAGTCCTACTTTGTTAGTCGGCAGATGTGAGATAACGAGAATAACTTGAAATTTATACAGATTTATATTTGATTCAATAGAATTAGGGTAAAGCTGTAAATAGCAGGTATAGAGAGGGACGGTGATGGTGAATCCATGGCAGATATCCATATGTCATCGAAAGGGTTCGAACTGGTGTCTGAATTTAATCCGCAGGGCGATCAGCCTCAAGCTATTAAACAGCTGGTGGAGGGTGTGCATAACGGCAAGAAGTATCAGACTCTGCTCGGTGCGACCGGTACCGGTAAGACCTTTACGGTTGCTCAGACGATTCAGCAGTTGAACCGGCCGACGCTGGTCATTGCGCATAACAAGACATTGGCTGCGCAGCTTCATAGTGAGTTTAAAGAGTTTTTCCCGACTAATGCGGTCGAATATTTCGTCAGCTACTACGATTATTATCAGCCGGAGGCATATATTCCATCTTCCGACACCTATATCGAGAAGGATTCCAGTGTAAATGAAGAGATCGACAAGTTGCGGCACTCCGCGACCTCTGCCTTATTTGAGCGCCGAGATGTCATTATTGTAGCGAGTGTGTCGTGCATTTACGGCTTGGGTTCACCTATAGAGTACGGCAATCTGGTACTGTCGCTGCGTACAGGCATGGAGAAGCCGCGCAATGAGATCTTGGCGAAGCTCGTCGATATCCAGTACCAACGGAACGACTTGAATTTCATTCGCGGCACATTTCGCGTGCGCGGAGATGTCGTGGAGATCTTTCCAGCATCGAAGAGCGAGCACGCGATCCGCGTAGAATTGTTCGGAGACGAGATTGAGCGGATCAGCGAGATTGATGTTCTGACAGGCGAGATCCTTGGCGAGCGTGATCATGTTGCGATCTTCCCAGCGTCTCACTTCGTAACCGCGGAGGAGACGATGAAGATCGCGCTCGTTAATATCGAGCGCGAATTGGAAGAGCGGCTCGCGGTGCTGCGCGATGCCGGCAAGCTCTTGGAGGCGCAGCGTCTGGAACAGCGCACGCGCTACGATATTGAGATGATGCAGGAGGTGGGCTTCTGCTCCGGCATCGAGAACTATTCCGGCCCGCTGACGTTCCGCGAGCCGGGCGCTACACCGTATACGCTGCTCGATTATTTCCCCGACGACTTTTTAATTGTCGTCGACGAGTCGCACGTCACCCTGCCGCAGATTCGCGGCATGTACAATGGTGACCGAGCGCGGAAGACAGTGCTTGTAGAGCACGGCTTCCGTCTGCCGTCAGCGCTCGATAATCGACCTCTTCAATTCGATGAGTTCGAAGGCAAGGTATGCCAGGCGATGTTTATATCCGCGACGCCTGGTCCGTTTGAACTGGAACACTGTCCGGAGATGATTGAGCAGATCATCCGACCTACAGGACTGCTGGATCCAATCATTGAAGTAAGACCGACAAAGGGTCAGATCGACGATCTGATCAGCGAGATTCGCATTCGCTTGGATCGCGAGGAACGCGTGTTGGTTACGACACTTACGAAGAAGATGTCCGAGGATCTTACCGACTATTTGAAGGAGATTGGGATCAAGGTTCGTTATTTGCACTCGGATATTAAGACTCTGGAGCGGATGTCGCTGCTTCGTGATCTTCGCCTTGGCGTGTTCGATGTGCTGATAGGGATTAACCTTCTGCGGGAAGGCTTGGACTTGCCGGAAGTATCGCTTGTCGCGATTTTGGATGCGGATAAGGAAGGCTTCCTGCGTGCGGAAAGATCGCTAATTCAGACGATAGGTCGTGCGGCGCGCAATGCGGAGGGTCGTGTCATTATGTATGGCGACAAGATCACCGATTCGATGGATAAGGCCATTAAGGAGACGGAACGCAGACGCAAGATTCAGATCGCTCACAATGAGAAGCATGGCATTACGCCTCAAACGATTAAGAAGAAGATTCGCGACGTGATTGAAGCGACGAAGACGGCAGAAGAGAAGAGTGATTATCTCACCGACAAGGGCGTCGATAAGCTGTCGAAGAAGGATCGCCATTCACTCATTCAGCGCCTAGAGAAAGAGATGAAGGATGCAGCGAAGAATTTGCAGTTTGAGCGCGCTGCCGAGCTTCGTGATGCATTGATGGAGCTTCGTGCAATGGATTAATTTCAAGAGTAGATTAATGAGCTTAATAATTAATAACATATATGAACGTGCATCAGAGCTGCAGTTTGCAATATAGGATGAAACGGTTCGAGTGGACCTAGAAGCAGGAGGGTATTAACATTGGCGAGTGATCGTATTGTCATTAAGGGGGCGAGAGCCCACAATCTGAAAAATATCGACGTCACCATTCCGCGAGACAAGTTTGTTGTACTCACAGGATTAAGTGGTTCAGGCAAATCATCGTTGGCGTTCGATACGATATACGCGGAAGGCCAGCGTCGCTACGTAGAGTCGCTGTCTGCTTATGCGCGGCAATTTCTAGGGCAGATGGAGAAGCCGGATGTAGACTCTATCGATGGCTTGTCGCCCGCAATATCGATTGACCAAAAGACGACTAGCCGTAATCCACGTTCCACGGTCGGTACAGTTACGGAGATTTATGACTATTTGCGATTGCTGTTCGCGCGAATTGGTCATCCTCATTGCCCGGAGCATGGAATTGAGATTACATCGCAGACCGTCGAACAGATGGTAGACCGTATTATGGAGTATCCTGAACGGACGAAGCTGCAGCTGCTTGCTCCGATCATTTCGGGACGCAAGGGTGAGCATAAAACTGTATTCGCTGATATCCAGAAACAGGGCTTCGTGCGTGTGCGTGTCGATGGAGAGATGCGTGAGGTATCGGAAACGATTGAGCTAGAGAAAAACAAGAAGCACAATATTGAAGTTGTCGTCGACCGAATTGTCGTAAAGGACGATGTTCAGTCGCGATTGGCAGATTCTATTGAGACGGCGCTGCATTTGTCTGGAGGCAAGCTGATCGTAGATATTATTGGCCAAGAAGAGCTTATCTTTAGCTCGAATCTGGCTTGTCCCGTTTGCGGCTTCAGTATGGATGAGCTTGCTCCGCGTATGTTCTCGTTCAATAGTCCATTCGGCGCATGTCCGGACTGCGATGGCTTAGGGCAGAAGATGATTGTAGATCCGGATCTTCTCGTGCCGGATATGGAGAAGTCGATTGAAGAAGGCGCATTTGAGGCGTGGGCAGGCAGTACTTCTAATTACTACCCGCAGTTCCTTCAAGCGGTATGCGAGCATTATGGCATTCCAACGGATATCCCAGTCAGACTACTAGAGCCTGAGCATATGGCGAAGCTGCTTAATGGGACAGGCAATGAGAAGGTTCGCTTCGTCTATGAAAATGATTTTGGACATAAGAAAGAAGCTCAAGTGGCATTTGAAGGCATCGTTCATAACTTGGAACGTCGTTTCCGTGAAACCGCATCAGAAGGTATACGTGAATTCATTCAAAGCTTCATGAGCGCTAAGCCATGCGGAACTTGTAAAGGAGACCGCTTGCGCAAGGAGAGCCTTGCCGTTACAGTCGGCGAGCAGAATATGGCTTATGTGACTTCACTTTCAATTGGCGAAGCACAGCGATTCTTTGATTCGCTTTCGTTGTCTAATAAAGAGATGCTGATTGCAAACCTTATCCTGAAGGAGATCAATTCACGGCTTGGATTCCTCGTAAATGTAGGCTTGGAGTATCTAACGCTGAATCGTGCGGCAGGAACGCTGTCTGGCGGCGAGGCTCAACGGATACGCTTAGCAACACAGATTGGATCGAGCCTCATGGGTGTACTCTATATCTTGGACGAGCCAAGTATCGGCTTGCATCAGCGAGATAATGACCGCTTAATCAAGACTCTGGAGCACATGCGCGACTTGGGTAACACGCTAATCGTCGTTGAGCATGATGAAGACACGATGCTCGCTGCTGATTATCTGATCGACATTGGTCCAGGAGCGGGCTTGCATGGAGGCCAAGTTGTCGCACAAGGCACACCGCAGGAAATAATGGCGGATGAGAAGTCGATGACAGGGCAGTATCTAAGCGGCCGGAAGTTCATTCCGATCCCGCTGGAGCGACGCAAGCCGGATGATCGATGGCTGGAAATACGCGGTGCGAAGGAGAACAATCTGCGCAACGTCAATGTGAAGATCCCACTGGGCGTATTTACAGCGGTTACCGGGGTATCAGGTTCCGGTAAGTCTACGCTCGTAAATGAAATCTTGTTCAAGTCGCTTGCTCGTGACTTGAACAAGGCGAAGGTTCGCCCTGGTGAGCATCGCGAGATTCGCGGCCTGGAGCATGTCGATAAGGTAATCGATATCGATCAATCTCCAATTGGGCGCACACCTCGCTCGAACCCGGCGACATACACAGGTGTCTTCGACGATATTCGCGACTTATTCGCTACGACCAATGAAGCGAAGATTCGCGGCTATAAGAAAGGCCGCTTCAGCTTCAACGTCAAGGGCGGTCGCTGCGAGGCTTGCCGCGGCGACGGTATCATTAAGATCGAGATGCACTTCCTGCCGGATGTGTATGTGCCGTGCGAGGTATGTAAGGGCAAGCGATATAACCGTGAAACGTTAGAGGTTAAGTATAAAGGGAACAACATTTCCGATGTGTTGGAAATGACGATTGAAGACGCCGTCGAGTTCTTCCAGAACGTGCCGCGTATTCATCGCAAGATCCAGACCTTGCTGGATGTAGGCTTGGGTTATATGAAGCTTGGCCAGCCGGCAACAACCTTGTCCGGTGGCGAAGCGCAGCGCGTCAAGCTTGCTGCTGAGCTGCATCGCCGGAGCACTGGCAAGACAATGTACATCTTGGACGAGCCGACTACAGGTTTGCACGTAGCGGATATCGATCGCCTGCTGCAGGTGCTGCACCGCCTCGTTGATTCTGGAGAGAGCGTGCTCGTCATTGAGCACAACCTCGATATTATCAAGACGGCTGATTACCTCATTGACTTGGGACCTGAAGGCGGCAGCGGCGGAGGTTCCATCGTTGCTCAAGGCTCACCTGAACAAGTCGTAAAAGTCGAGGGCTCCTATACAGGACAATATTTGAAGCCTATCCTAGAGCGCGATCGAGTTCGTACGGAGCAAGCAGCAGCCTCCCTTGCGGCTGAGGCTCAGGTATAACAAGCGACAATTGCATGTAATAGTATGAACAAGCCACCTTCTGAAGTTGAGGGTGGCTTGTTTAGTTATTTATGGGGATGTAGGTCAGCAGAGGTTATTCTTTTGGAGAGTATTGCGGTATTCTCCCCAAAGCTCAGGAAGTCTTGATAGCGCATAATCATAAGAGGGAGTTTATTGGAGCAAGACAGGATATTTGTACACGAGAGAAATAAATGCTTTGTGCGAGATGCAGAGATCAAGAATGTGATTAAAGTAACCAGCAGGAGATATCCTTCTGGAGAGTATTGGGGTATTCTCTCCTAGACTCAGGAAAGTCTTGATAGCGCATGATCAGAAGAGAGAGTTAATTGGAGCAAGACAGGGTATTTGTACACGAGAGAAATAAAATGCTTTGTGCGAGATGCAGAGATTAAGAATGTGATTAAAGTAACCAGCAAGAGATATCCTTCTGAAGAGTATTGGGGTATTCTCCCCATAGCTCAGGAAAGTATGGAAAACAAATTATCTGTCTGTGAAAAGTATAGTTGATGGTAAATGAAAATGCCTATTATGTCGATCTGAGCGAAGGGGATAACGCCGAGATGTAGCAGATAGGTACATGTATCTGAGCGAAAGGGATAGTAGCGAGATGTAGCGGAGAGATACATATCTGAGTAAAAGGGATAGTAGCGAGAAGGAGCGGAAAGGCATGTATCTGAGCGAAAGGGATAGTAGTGAGAAGGAGCGGAGAGGCATATATCTGAGCGAAAGGGATAATAGCGAGATGTAGCGGAGAGATACATATCTGAGTGAAAGGGATAGTAGCGAGATGTAGCGGAGAGATACATATCTGAGTAAAAGGGATAGTAGCGAGATGGAGTGGATAGATACATACCTGAGTGATAGGGATAATAGCGAGATGTAGCGGAAAGATACATATCTGAGCGAAAGGGATAGTAGCGAGAAGGAGCGGAGAGATACATATCTGAGCGAAAGGGATAGTAGCGAGAAGGATCGGAGAGGTACATATCTGAGTGAAAGGGATAGTAGCGAGATGGAGTGGAGAGGTGAATGTATCTGAGTGAAAGGGATAGTAGCGAGAAGGAGCGGATAGGTACATGTATCTGAGTGAACGGGATAGCACCCAAATGGGGCAGAGAGGAACATATCTGAGCGATAGAGATAGCGCCGCGATGGGGCTATGGGGGAATAACCATTTTGTAGAGTAGAGTAATTAGTTTGAAGGTCGGGCAGGAAGATGGGCTTGCGCGTAGAAGTCGTAGAGAAGTCAAAGAGCGCCCATGACGGGCGGGAGAGAATACGAGATGGAGGTAGGTATCGGAGATGACTCAGCTTATCGTTGGAGATCGAATTGTGCAGGTGCGCGGTATTTTGTTCGACAAGGATGGAACGATACTGCAGTTTATAAGCTTGTGGGGGAACTGGGCGGAACAGGTGATGGACAGCTTGGAACGGGAACTTCGCGCGGAGGGGGCGGAGCTTCCAGACCAGCCTGGATATATATTGGGCGTGCATTTGGATGAGCAGCGTCGGGTGACGGCGCATGATCGGTTCGGGCCGCTTGCGATGGGCTCGCCTACGCAGATGATTTCAATCGCTACGTATTATTTATACCGTGCGGGTGTTCCGTGGAATGAGGCGATGCGCCGCGCGAATAATTTGTTCGAGCATGCTAATGAGACGAATCTTGACCATGCCCAGATTAGACCTGTTGCGGGAGTGGTGGATTTTCTGGAACGATGTGAAGCAGCAGGCTTGATTCGCGGTGTTGTAACGGCAGACGATAAAGAGCCCTCGAAGCAGCATCTAAGCAAGATGGGGATTCTGCATCATTTTAACTCTGTAGTTGGTGACGATTGTGTTACACATGGCAAACCATATCCGGATATGGTGGAGCTGGCTTGTCGAGAGCTTGGACTTGCGCCGCATGAAGTGGTTGTCATTGGCGACTCCGTCGGCGATATGGAAATGGGACGAAGCGCGGGCTGTGCGCTTAATATTTTTATCGACGAGGAAGGGTATTTTGAGCACAAGCCGGATGCGGCGGATGTCATGATTCGTTCCTACCATGAGCTCACATTGGAATAACAAAAGGCTGCCAATCCCGCGTCATGCGGCTAGGCAGCCTTATTATTTAGGAAGAGGCGAGAGCAGGGGAGGCAAGTATTTCGGTCAGCTTCTGTTGAAATGCTTCTGCGCCAACACGTAAGAAGAAGGAATGGAAGGTTTCGTCTTGCAGCCGTCCTTGCTTATAGAATAGAAGAAGTTGCTCTAAGACGACTGGCAGATCATCTGCTTTGACACGTCCTTTGAGCGTCGTATTGAAGCGGGCATTTGGCCCGAGAATACCGCCTACCGCAATATCGAAGGCATCGACCGTACCGTTTGGCGTCTTAACCAACGCGCCCTGCAGGCCAATATCTGCAACATGCTTCTGACCGCAAGCGTTCGGGCATCCAATAAAATGAATGCGCACCTTCTCGCCCAAATCCACATGTTCATCGAGGTACTCGGCTACTAGACGCGCGCGCTCCTTCGTTTCGACGACTGCGAGATTGCAGAACTCGTTGCCCGTACAGGAAACAGTGCGGCTCATGAATGGTTTCGGAAAAGGGGATAATCGCTGCAATACAGGTTCTGCCAGCACTTCATCGATAGCGTGGTCCGGAATACTGCTGATTAATATATTCTGAGACATGGTCGTTCGTAGGAGTCCATCGCCGTACTTCTCTGTAATATCAGCGAGAGCGAGCAGCTCGCTAGCGTTCAAGCGCCCAACAGGCACGTTCAGACCGATGTAATTCAAACCAGATTGAGCCTGTGGATGAACGCCATCAAAGTAAGCGGCCTGCCATCCGACGGTTCGATCAACTCCGGCGCGTTCTAATGGCCCGATGATCTCTTCTAGCTTGGTCAGGAATCGCTCGACTCCCCAATCTGCAACCAGGAACTTCAGTCTTGCCTGGTGACGCTTCTCTCGATAGCCGTAGTCGCGGAAGATGGTTGTAACGCCTACCGCAATCTTCAATACCTCATCCGGCCTCGCAAATACATCAAGCCGCTGAGCTAGATGCGGCTTCGCAGACAGTCCGCCACCTACGTGAACATGGAATCCAATCACTTCTTGCCCATCGATAATCTTAGTTGCTGGTGAGAAGGACAAATCATTAATTTCCGCATGCGCATTGTTATAGATGTTGGATGAGATCGACATCTTGTACTTCCGCGGCAGATTAGAGAAGTCGCGGTTCAATAGGAAGAAGTCGTTAACCTCGTTAACAATCGCCGTGGTGTCAAGCAGCTCGTGCGGGTCAATCCCCGCGAGCGGGTTCCCTACGATCGTGCGCGGACAATCGCCGCACGCCTCGTAGGAGTACAGCCCGACATCTTCTAACCGCTTGAAGATGTCGGGCAAATTCTCGACGCGCAGCCAATGGTACTGAATGGCCTGCCGCGTCGTCACATCAATGAGATCGCGCCCGTATAGATGGGCGATCTCGGCAAGCGCTCTTGCCTGGACGGTCGTCATAATGCCGGAATTAATCCGAATCCGCATCATAAAATAGCCGTCCTTAGGCTTCTGCTCATAGACGCCCGCCCATTTGAAGCGGGACTTGTCATCGTCAGGAATTCCTTCATAGCCTGTATTTGCATAAGTTTCAATAATGTCGCGGATGACGTCCAGCCCGTCTTTCTCCATTTTCATAAACTCGACCTTGTTCAGTTTACCCGGATTCTGCATCCAAATAGGATCATAAGCCAATCTCATCCCTCGCTTTACATTTAATTCCGATAAGATTAATCAGATATGAAATTGATCTAATCGTATCACGTTTCCAATAAGATGTAAATTGTTGGAAGTATAAATGGTTTATCAGTATTTCTGATGGAAATCCCGCATATTGCTTATAATCAGTGTGTACTCGCCGTTAGCAGTGAAGATTGTCATGCGGATGCTGATTGCAATGGTTAACACGTGACAAAAGTGTGGCAATCCTGTTAAAATTACAAAAATTAACTTGCATCAAAATCTGGTTAAATATAACATAGGAAAAGATAGGTAAAATGTGTCTATTAAGGGAGGTCGCATCATGTTTCTAGCAGAGGGGGCAGCTGAAGGCCAGAGCTTGTTTCATTGGTTTGATCTGATTATTATTGCCATTACGTTAATATTGGCATGGGCTGTCGTTCGCCAGATTAAGCAACGTCCTAAAAATTTGTTCGCGCTCGGCTTCGCCACAGTGAGCTTGCTCGCATTCCTGGTTATTGATGTCATCATGGTTAAAGGTTGGTAACCCGATAGCTTCAAGAAGATCGTAATTCATACATAATCATTCTGCTTCATGAATGGAGATTCATAAGTGCTGAAAGACTCTTTGATAATGGTATCAGGGAGTCTTTTATTGTATAGACAAGAACTTAACAATAGGTTATAAAAAGATAGAATATGGTTTAAGAGGAGAGTGCATCCATTGTTAAAAGCGGCTTCAAAGGACAATGCTGAACGTCATTTAGTAGGTCGATCCATGGGGTTAAGATTAGTAGCCATAACAGCAGCAGTTATGATGCTGAGTGCGCCTGCGGCTGTGTATGCGGAGTCGATTTCATTTCCTACGGTACAGGTAGATGGAAAGACTTATATTGAAGCCAATGCGGTTGCTGCAACGGTTGGAGAGGGTGGAACCTATGATCCTGCCACGAAGAAGTATGTGTTGAATGTGAAATCCATACCTTCTGTGGTGAAGAAAGTAAGCCCGTCTGTTGTAGCGATCATCGGTCAAGATAAGGAAATGGTTAGCAAGGTTAAAGACCCGCGCGATGCCATTATTCATGGAACAGGTGTCGTGATCCGACAAGAGGGATGGATCGTTACCAATGCTCACGTCATAAGTGGAATGCAGAAGCCGCTCGTCGTGACCCCTGATGGCAAGTCTTATCCTGTAACCAAGATATACTCGGATGAGCTCACAGATCTCGCACTTATACGAATCGAAGCTAAAGGCTTGAAGCCCGCGACGCTGGCTCCAGAATCTCGCAAGACGGAAGTAGGTGAGACAGTGGTTGCCGTTGGAACGCCAATATCTTTTGCCCTGCAGAATTCGGTAACAGCAGGAATCGTGAGCGGCATGGATCGCGTAGTGGACAACGGATACAAGCTGATTCAGACAGATGCGGCCATTAATCCAGGCAACAGCGGAGGACCGTTAGTTAACATGGATGGCGAGGTTATCGGAATTAATACGCTTAAGTATTATGGAGAATACATTGATAATATGGGTTTTGCGATTCCCGTGGACACCGTAAGGTGGGTAGTGAATGATTTTCTGAATTATGGGGAACTGAGACGGCCTTCCATCGGGATTGCGGTCGAAGAGAATTGGGCGGCTTCGGTTGGTCTGCCGACGGATCGATCGTTGAAGATAACCAATGTCATCAGCCCACAAGCGAAGAATGCTGGAATTAAAGCGGGAGACACGTTGCTCGAGGTGAATGGGAAGGAAGTATGCACCTTGGCAGACGTTAATGAAGCGCTGAAGGGACAACTGCCTGGGGATACGGCGAAGCTTACGCTGCTCTCAAAAGGAAAGAAGACCTCAGTAAATGTTACGCTAGGAAAAGTAGATAACTAGAACTATATGTAATCCCATAATATTCCTATATCATAAGTATAGTGCATTCAATATGAGATAAGGGTGAAAATACATATGTTCAAAGGGCGAAAGTGGCTGGCGGTTATCGCGGCATTGGCTTTATTGCTTGAGGGTGTAAGTCTAGCAACTGTTGGTGTGGCTAGCGTTGAGGCTGCGGCAGCTTCGACGGTAAAGGAACTGCGCTATAAAGTTGGCAGCGATCAGGCCGTTGCAAACGGAACTAATCTTAAGATTCCGAAGCCGTTTCAAGTAAATGGCAGCACATTGGTATCGATCAGCACGTTGAAGTCGGCATTTGGCATGACGTTTAACTGGACAGTGCCTAATGAAGAATTTATACTTGCGGCTGGCAATCGAAAGATAGAGATGGCAGTCGGCGAAGTGTATGCGTTATCGAATCGAAAAGCGATTATGATGCCTACTGCGCCTGTTGTGAACAACGGAAATCTGATGGTTCCGATTCGACCTGTCACAGAAGCGATCAATGCTACGATAAAACTAGGCACTGGCGGTCAGACAATTGTGAGCTGGGATGCGAAGGAAGCGCAAGCAGATATGTCTCGAGTGGGCAGCAGTGCTGATAAATGGTCGATCTATCTTCCTGATGAGTGGTTGTATGTGGATGATCAGGATGTCGGTCTGACAACATTTTCAGATACTAGCGGAGAGCAGTATGTGACCATGGAAATGGACTATGTCATCGATGAAACTGCGGACAGTGCGGATCAGTTGATGGCAGCCCTCACCAATGATGGTCAGTTCGATTCTATGGAGATTATCAATGGTATCACAGGGAAAATTGGAAACTATCCATATGCGCAAGTGACTGCGGCAGAATATTTGGAAGACGGCACATTAGGAGAAGAGGCCATATACCGAATCTATCAGGCAAATGAAAAGAATTATGTGCTAAGTGCGTATGGCGTGGACGCTGCGGCAATTGATGGCATGCTTAACAGCTTCCGTCCAGCGTATGTTTTGAGCGGAGTGCCGGCCAACCAGAAAGACCCTAATCAACAAAGCGAACGAAGTGTAGTTTATGACGAGTATGGTGTTGAAGTGACGTTGCCGGTAACCTGGACAACGGATACAGAGTATGGCTATGCGTATTCGCAGTACGGGATGTATCAATTCCAGATCAGCATGCAGGACGCTAAGGGCCTGACTGCTGCACAGGTTGTGAAGGCACGCAATGATTATACTGCTCGTGTCTATCAACCAGGTGTAGTGAAGCTCATAGAGGAGAAGCCTTATAAGCTTGCCGATGGCAAAGAAGGCATACTGCAGCGCGTGGTCATGAATGTAGGCAAGGGCAAGTATACTCAGTATGTGTTGTACGTCGTAGATGGCAGCTACAACTTGAACTTGTTCATATCGGATAATTATATCGAGAATGGCACAAGTGATGCAGTAGAACATATTCTCAAGTCTATCAAGATCGACGCTTCCAAGATCAAAGACTCGCTTGGCACCTTCGGTTATATGGAATCGTGGGATGCGGTGGTGAAGCATGAACTGAAGGATCTATCAGCATCCATCGAACTGCCTAAGGCTTGGCATGCATTTGAGCAGGATGAGGAAGGTTGGTACGAATTCGCACCTCCGTTTGGCGATATGATGGGTGTATTCAAGCTTGAAGATACAAGTCTCTTGGATGTAAAGCTGATTGATGATGAGGACTTCGCGGAGCAAGATATGATCTACAACAATGTTTTGGACGAGACGAAAGTGATCAACGGCCATAAGGTGCGGATCTTGAAGTACGATTATAAGTTTGACCGCGACGATTTCGAGCGTATCTGGCATGCTGCCTATGTAGAGGCAGGATCAGATGTAATCGCAATATGTATCAGTGACTATAAATCAAGTTATTCCGAGAATGTGGAGAAGCAGTTCCTGAAGGCGATTGAGTCGTTTAAGTTTGTGAAGTAGTCGTGCGGGTGAGCGGGTATGAAGGCATTAGAGCATCTGAAAGCGTATATTAGGAAGTAGGGCGGTTATAGGAGGAATCTCGTGAGGGATTTCTCTTTTTTTGATGCGAGTTTGGGAGTGGTTGTTATTTGTGAAACATTTCATAGTCAAGGAGGTAGATTAGCGCTATGGAATGGGGTAAACTGTATTATTGGAGCTCTTGAGAGGGCACTTCTAACGGAGGTTAACATGGATACGAAGATGATTCAACGTGAAGATATAGAGTTGTTGGCGCCTGCGGGCGACTGGGATTGTATGCGCGCGGCGGTGGCGAATGGCGCGGATGCGATATTTTTTGGTGTTGAAAAATTTAATGCGCGTGCGCGTGCGAACAATTTTCGGATGGATGAGCTGCCTGAGATTATGTCGTATTTGCACAGCTACGGAGTGAAGGGATTCTTGACGTTTAACATTCTCGTGTTCGAGGATGAGCTGAAGGATGCGCAGCATTTGATCGAGGTGTGTGTGGAGGCAGGGGTAGATGCGGTTATTGTGCAGGACTTGGGCTTGGTGAAGATGATCCGCGAGATCTCGCCGGACTTCCCGATTCACGGCTCGACGCAGATGACGATTACTTCTCCTGAAGCGGCGGAGTTCACGAAGCCGTATGGTATGGAGCGGGTTGTGCTCGGGCGCGAGAACAATCTGAAGCAGATTCAGAAAATAGGCGAGGAAGCGAAGCTGCCGATGGAGGTATTTGTCCACGGCGCGCTGTGCGTGTCGTACTCGGGACAATGTCTGACGTCCGAGATGTGGGGCGGCCGCTCGGCCAACCGCGGCGAGTGCGCGCAGGCATGCCGCCTGCCGTACGATATGATGGTCGACGGCGAGCATCACCCAATGGGGGATGTGACATACCTGCTGTCGCCGAAGGACTTGGCGGCGATCGACATCGTGCCGGAGCTGATCGAGGCGGGCGTGACTTCGTTCAAGATCGAAGGCCGCATGAAGCAGCCGGAGTATGTGGCGAACGTAGTGAGCAAGTATCGCAAGGCGATAGATGATTATTTTGATGGCAAGTGGACGGGCCCGTCGAAGGAAGATGTACGTGAGCTGCAGCAGAGCTTCTCACGCGGCTTTACGCACGGCTTCCTGAAGGGCACGAACAATAAGCAGCTCGTGGACGGCACGTTCCCGAAGAGCCGCGGCGTGTATCTGGGCCGCGTGGAGCAGGTGCTGCGTGACGGCGTCGTGTGCAAGCTGGAAGCGCCGCTGAAGCGCGGCGACGGCATCGGCTTCGATGCGGGCGATCCGACGCAGAAGGAAGAAGGCGGACGCGTGTATGACGTGCGCCGCAAGGGTGTGAAGCTGGAAGGCGAAGCCGAGGAAGGCTGGATCGTGGACATCGTGCCAGGGCGCAATGATGTGAATTTGCGCCGCGTGAAGGTCGGCGATCGGATCTGGAAGACGAGCGATCCCGCGCTGGATAAGCGGATGCGCGCGACATTTGAGACGGAGAAGCCGTATCGGGTATTCCCGGTGCATGTGCGCGTGGAGGGCCGTGTAGGCGAGCCGCTCCGCACTTGGTGGACCGATGTGCCTAAGGGCACGACGGTGCAGGTAGATTCGGAGCTGGCGCTGGAGGAAGCGCAGAAGCGCCCGATGGATAAGGCGCTGCTGGAAGAGCAGCTCGGCCGCTTAGGCGGCACGCTGTATCAGCTCGAGCAGCTGGACGTTGCCCTAGAAGGCAACGTGATCGTGCCGATGCGCGAGCTGAACGCGATTCGCCGCCGCGCGGTTGAGGCGTTGACTGGCGAGCGGCCGAAGCCGCCGGTGTACGTGAAGCATCGCGCAGCGGACGCGTTTAGCGACGCCGTGGTGGAACACACGGCGGTGCCGTATGGCGCTGCGCGCCTGACCGCGCTGTGCCGCACCTTGGAACAGGTGCAGCAGGCGGTGAAGACCGAGGCGGCGATGATATACGCCGACTTCGAGTTTATTAAGCAGTTCCCGGCGGCGATCGAAGCGTGCCGCGCGGCGGGCAAACCGATTGCGCTGGTAACACCGCGCATTCATATGCCGAACGAGAACGGCTACCATAAGAACATCCTGAAGCTGAAGCCGGATGCCGTTCTCGTTCGCAACACGGGCGCCTTGCAGTTTTACATGCAGGCGAAGGCGGAGTGGGAGCAGGCTCAAGCGGAAGCAGGCGCGAATGCTGACGTTGCCGAGCGCTTCCCGCAGCTGATCGGCGATTTCTCGCTGAACGTGGCGAATCACAAGGCCGTTCAGCTGTTTACGGAAGCGGGATTGGATCGCATCACGCCTTCCTATGACCTGAACATTCAGCAGATGGTAGATATGCTGCGCAATTCGGATACGACGATGCTCGAGATCGTCATCCACCAGCATCTGCCGATGTTCCATACCGAACACTGCGTGTATTGTACGTTCTTAAGCGAAGGAACGGACTTTACTAACTGCGGCCGCCCGTGCGAGGAGCATCGCGTTTCCCTACGTGACCGTATCGGCATGTCCCATCCGGTCCGCGTGGACGAGGGCTGCCGCAACACGGTGTACAACGCCATCGAGCAGTCGGGTGCGGAATATTTGTCGCACTTCCTTGAACTGGGCGTTGGTACCTACCGCGTGGAATTCCTCGAGGAGACGGCAGAGCAGGTCTCCGAGGTCCTCGATCTCTATACCCGCGCGCTGCGCGGCGAGATCAGCGGCACGCAGGTGTGGCGCAAGCTGAAGGCAACGAACCAGCTCGGCGTAACGCGCGGGCAGCTGGTGAAGTAACTTACGATAAGCGATTGCGCGGATGATGAGTCCACGCAATCGCTTTTTTATAGTTGTAAAGTATTTGTAGTGGAATAGCATGCCTGAGTGATTCGTATCATGTATAATTGAAGCAGTGCTGAAGCGCTTATAACATAACATGACGCGGAGGAACCCATGAAGATTCGTAAAGCGATTATTCCTGCTGCTGGTCTCGGTACCCGATTCTTGCCGGCTACGAAAGCTATGCCGAAAGAGATGCTTCCGATCGTCGATAAGCCGACCATACAATACATAGTGGAAGAGGCTGTAGCGTCTGGTATTGAGGACATCATTATTGTTACAGGTAAAGGCAAACGTGCGATTGAGGATCATTTTGATAATTACTATGAGCTCGAGCATGCGCTGCTTGAGAAAGAAAAAATATCGCTGCTTGAAGAGGTGCGCAGATCCTCTGAGATGGCGAACATTCACTATATTCGTCAGAAAGAACCTCGTGGGCTAGGCCATGCGATATGGTGCGCCCGCAAGTTCATCGGCAACGAACCGTTTGCCGTGCTGCTGGGGGATGATATGGTAGAGTCAGATACTCCATGCCTGCGGCAGATGATGGATGTCTACGATGATTATGAATCCACTGTAGTCGGAGTTCAGCCTGTACCTTGGAAAGAAGTCCATCGTTATGGTGTAGTTGCAGGAGAACAGTTAACAGAACGGATTATGCGCTCGGATCGTTTGGTAGAGAAGCCGCCTGTTGATCAAGCGCCTTCCAACTGGGCGATTATGGGGCGTTATATCTTGACGCCGCGTATCTTTGAATTGCTGGATCAGCAAGAGGCGGGTGTGAACGGTGAGATTCAATTAACCGATGCCCTTGCTAAGCTTGGAATGAAGGAGCAGGTTCTGGCTTATCATTTTACAGGCCATCGGCATGACGTGGGAGAGAAGCTAGGATTCATCGAAACGACCATTCACTATGCATTGCAGCGGCCGGAGCTAAGAGAGGATCTGCTGCGCTATATGGCAGAGAAGCTGGAAGAAGCTCAATTGTTAACGAACTAATCATTATTATTGATAGGGACAGACCCGCATTCTTTTGGAGGAGTGAGGGTCTGTTCTTTTTGATAGACATAAGAAGAGGGAAGCTCAAGTCGCATAACGACAAGGGCTTCCCTTCAGTGCATTTCACGTACTATTTAATTGGTGTATTGATAATCTTTTCAATTTCTTTCGCTTCTTCAGGGTTGAATGCAATTAGCTTATCATAAGCAGCCTGATCTCTAGCGCCAAGGATCTCAGACATGGCAATGTACCAGCGATGCAGTTCAATATTGCTCATATCAGAAGTATCCTCTAAGTTAATAAGCTGCTCTTGCAGACGCGGCTTCATAAAGTCGTACGCTTCTTGCGTCTTGCCGTTCAAGTAGTAGATCTGTCCAACATGTAGAGCAACCTTCGGTGTAATCTCAAATACTCGACCTTGCAGTTGCCCCTCTGGAAGAGTCTTGAGGTACTCCATGCCATCTTCAACATATTTCAGCATGTCCATCACGACGGCAGAATACTTATCGACTTCTGCTTGATCGCCAACTGACATGTAGGCTAAACGTGAAGCTGAACGCATGTAACCTTCAATCCACTTGATATTCCAAGGATAACGGTGCAAGTTCTGCTCGTAGACGCTTAAGATTTCTTTCTCCATATTTTTAGTGGAGTATAGATTGATTAGTTGAACGTACAGGTTCATACTGTTCGGTTCATACTTCAGCGCTTCCTGCAGTAAGGTATAAGATGCATCATAGTAGGATTCATCTTGTGTCTGCTTATAAATTTGGGTCAGCAAGTTAGCTTTTAAACTTACATAATCCGGGTGATGCGGTCTTATGCTTAGCGCTTTATCAAGCGGTGCTGTAATCACATTATAATCGTTGCTAGTTTGAAGATTGGTGGTCGCTTGTTTGTATCCATTAGTAGCAGATATAAACGTTATGGATGTGAACAGCAATACAACAGCTAGAAGACCGATGAAAATACTAAGCGATGTTCGGAGTGTCTTTGGCTGCCACTTTATCTTCTTCAGAGGCTTATGATCAATAGATGCAGTCATTGCGCCTAGGCATATAAATACTAATATAGCTATATATACAAAACTCATATTAAAGTCCATCACACTATGAACAAGAATAGACACAGCTATGATGAAATATGGGAAGTAGCTATCGCGTTCCTCTTGTGTAGCTCGTATAAAGGTACGTATATACTGATAAAAAATAGTAAATAAGAAAATGGCAAAGATTAGGAATCCAATGATACCAACTTCAACCAGATACTGCATGTAAAAGCTGTGAGCTTGTCTTGAAGTATAAGGGTTGTTCTGATACTCTTCGTACATAGCTGCCCATGCGCCGCCGCCAGCACCAATCAGCGGGTAATCAGCGATAACTTTAGCTGAATCCTTATAGAACGTGATACGTTCCAATACACTGTGCTGGTTAAGATTAATCGTTTCAAGACGAGCTTGGATGCTATCAGGAAGCACATTCTTAGCACTTGTTCCCGTGAATACAAACAGCAGCAATCCTCCTAAGATCATCCCACCTATTGGGAAAAGGAAATTACCCCACTTCTTAGAAGTTAGACCGCTAAACTTGGCTTCTAACCATGGCGATACCCAGCGTTCCAATGCATATGAGATTGCCGCTGATATGGCGGAACCAATTAGAATGAATGCCCAACCCTTAAAGGATTGTGAAAAGCTGAATGTTTCCTGTACAGCCAGTCCGAGCTCTGTAACAGGATTCATAATTATCAGCGTAACCATTCCACTTACAGCTAGATGAAGGATCCACATCAACTGACGATGCGGCTTTAAGAATACGAGCAGTATAACGAAGACAACTGGCAGAAGCACCAAACCGCTGCGTGATAGAGTTAAGAATATAGATAAAATGATCGGCACGAGCATGAAGCTATGCAGAGCCTTCTCCCACCATCTACGCGCGACACCTGTCATGAATAGGGCAGTAAACAAGAATGCCATTAAGTAAGCTGCGTATGTATTTGCGTACTGGAACACAGAAGTGAGACGCTGGCCATCGACTGTAGGTAATACAGCTTCGTTAAACTTACCATCCGGGCCAATTGGAATGAACCAGCCCAGTATGACACTAAGCCATTTCGTACTATTTAGCCAATGCAGCAGACCGAATGCTACTATGCTGTAGGCTGTACCTATGATAATCCATTGCATAATTGTATTGACTCTTTTATCTTCAAACAAGTATGCCGAAATCGTATAGAAGATAAAGTACGTACTTGTGATTAATACCATATTGGTAGCTGAAGAACTAGAGACAGCGGTTGTTAATGACAGTAAGTAGCTCCCAGGTATCAATATGCTTAATGCGACTAGAATTGTCTTTGTATTAACTTCTTTGAGTGCTTTTCTAAGGAAAGGAATGGATACCAGAGCGATAACGGATGTCATCAATACCGCGGTGAAAATAGGCTTATCAAAACTCCACGTCAATCCATTAAATAGAGCGACTTGGTAGGGAGCCCATACTAGAAATAGACCAATCATCCAGACTAGAATCTTGCTTTCTAAGGGCCGCGGTGTACTACTCTTAGAATTTTTAGCAGATTTACTTGCTTTGCTGCTATAACCGTACTGTGACATGATTATGTTACACTCCTCTTCTGATGTGCATTAAACACAAATTCGTTTATGCGCTCAATAAATTGCTGCTTATTAAAGGTGTGAGCATGCTGCTGTATACGAACAGAGTCGAACTCAATGCTTGAGATATCCTGCACACGTCGGACAACAGATGTGACAGTGGGTTCTTCAAAGAACAGTCCAGTTTCACCTTGAATTACAGTTTCGAGCGCGCCGCCTTTACCGTATGCTAGAACAGGTCTACCAGATGCTTGAGCTTCAAGAGGAGTTATTCCAAAGTCCTCTTCTCCTCCTAATATGAAGGCGCGACATCGTGAGTAGTATTGAGCAATTACTTCATCGGATTGATAGCCCATAAAAGTAATAGTTGATCCTGCCAAGCTTTCTAGACGCTTACGATCATAACCATCTCCGATGATAACTAACGGCCACTTTAACTGATTGAACGCCTCAATGATCAGATCGATTCGCTTATATGGAATAAGACGGGATACGATTAAGAAGTAATCCTCTATTTGATCGGACCGTGTGAATTGCTCCGTAGAAACCGGAGGATGAATGACAACTGATTCTCGTCCGTAGTATTTGTGAATCCGTTTGGCGACATTGTTAGAATTAGCGATAAAATAATCCACCCGCTGCGCTGTTGCTTGATCCCACAATCGAATCTTGTGCAGCACTCGCGGCAGCACAAACTTAAATATTGGGTTGCGAAGCTCTGCCATGTACTGATGGTACAGATCCCAAACATATCGCATTGGTGTATGGCAGTAGCAGACGTGAGTCTGGGATGTATTTGTTATTACTCCTTTGGCAAATGCGCTTGAGGTGGATAAGACAACCTCATACTCACGCAGATCAAACTGCTCAACTGCTAGTGGTAGCAGTGATAGCATTTTCTTATAGTGTTTCTGGGCTAGCGGCAGCTTTTGCACAAATGAGTTTCGGATGTCGGCATGCTTAAACGATTCTGGCATCTTGTCCAGATTGGAGATCAACGTATAGATTGGTGACTCTGGATAGCGCTCCATAAACGCTTCCAATACTCGCTCAGCACCACCGTGCTGATTGATATAATCATGGACTATGGCTAGGTTCATGTCATAACTCCTACATATTATTTTCTGGAATCCATCACTTGCTGATACACAGCAGCTGTAATCTCAGCAGTATGATTCCAACTATATAAGCAGGCTCTAGCAAGAGCTTGTTGTTGTCTCTTCTGATACAAGGATTCATTATGAATAATCTCAAAGATCTTATCCGCCCATTGTTCAGGCTCGTGAGGACTGCATAAGAGATCAGGTGCTCCGATTATTTCAGGAATAGAGGATACATTAGATCCGATAACAGGTGTTCCGCACTTCATCGCTTCTACTAACGGTAATCCAAATCCTTCGTACCAAGAAGGCATAGCTAGAAGAGCAGCCTTATTATAGAGAGCAGGAAGATCCTCGTCTGGTATATAACCAGTAAAATGAATATCATCACTCAACTGGTGTTGCTCGATATATTCGTATAACGGAGATGTCCGCCAGCCTTTTGCCCCTACGATGACGAGCTTGTAGTCAGTATGATAACGCTGCTGTATCATATGAAAGGCTTTAGCTAGTGTTAATAGATTTTTACGGGCTTCTATTGTACCGACGTATAGTATATACCGATCTGGGAGCCCGTGTTTCTTAATAACCTTATCGATAGATTCATTCTCTAAAGGTTGGAATTGATCATCAGCCGCCAAAGGCGTCACGGTTATTCGATCTGGTTCGATATTCAATAGCTCCACGATGTCTGATTTGGTTGCTTCGGATACGGCTAAGATATGATCTGCATGTTCAGCACAGTAGGGCACCCATTTCATATGGTGATTGTATATTTTTTGACTTGTCGTTTCAGGATACCTCATAAAGGCTAAGTCGTGAATGGTGATGACATGACGCTTATGCTTTATCGGCATATAGGTAAAGTTTATTCCATGAAAGATGTCAAAAGGTGACGAAGATCGAAAGTCATAAGGGAAACTGTACAACATATTCGGTCTCATCAGACGTCGGATCACCTTATATGGATAACGACTATTATACATGGAGAAATGATCACGTGAGATTGGATACACTTCACGTTTCTTGGCTATCTGATTCATACCTACTGTTACGTTAAGATGTTGCGGAAGGTGCTCAATTAATTTAGCTGTGTAGCGGCCTATCCCTGTCAAAGGTACGACAAGAGGCTGGCCGTCGATGCAAATGTTCATTAATAAGCTCCTTCTCCCTTAAGCACAACAGGTATCGTTTTTAAAAGGATCTTGATGTCGAGTGTTAAGCTCCAATTTTCGATATAATACACGTCAAGATTCATCCACTGCTGGAAGGATAGATCACTTCGACCGCTAACCTGCCATAAGCCTGTTATACCAGGGAGCACCTCTAGTCGTCGCCATTCCCAGTCACTATAATGTTCAACTTCCATCTCGAGCGGAGGTCTCGGACCAATAAGACTCATATCACCCTTAAGGACGTTGAGCAGCTGAGGAAGCTCATCGATTGAATACTTGCGGATAAAGCGACCCACTCTTGTAATTCGAGGATCGTTCTTCATCTTGAATGCTATTCCTTCAACCTCATTCTCCTGAGCTAGCTTTGTAATCAACTGATCTGCATCCTGCACCATTGAGCGGAACTTGTACATGTAGAATAGCTTTCCGTTCTTTCCTACTCGTGTTTGCTTATAGAATATAGGCCCCTTTGATTCACACTTGATACAGACAGCTGTAAATAACGTAATTGGCAGTGTTAGAACAAAGGCAATTGTCGTTAGCGTATAATCAACCAATCGCTTTAACCATAAGCCATATCCTCGCATCGGTGTACGCACAAGTGATACGGTAGGCAGTGAATTAATATTGCCGACCTGTACCGTCCCCAATACGAGATTAAACATATCAGGGATTACCTTGATCTCAATCGGCGATTTGCGGAAGTCAGCAATGATGGATTGTACAAGAGGTCTTTCAGACGGAATGGTAATGATAATTTCATCAGCCATCAGATTACTGTTGAATATTTCACGAATCTTTCCTGTTGGTCCGAGACAGGGAATACCTGCGATTGGTTCTTCGACAGAATCGTCTATGTATCCGACAACATGATAGCCAAGCCACTTGTGCTGTTGAAATTCTTCAATCAGGGAGGTACCTACCTTTCCAGCACCAATGATAACTACTGAGCGGGAAAGAAGACCGCTTTGATTCAAGCTCAGATAAAGTCGACGTTTGAGGAAACGTAAGATCACATTTGTTCCAATCGCCGAGAACCAGAACAGGATAATGACGATTCGTGACAAGTCGGTTAGCTTAAATAAGAAGCCCAATCCAACTGCTAGAACAATCGCATAAGATAAAGCCCGAGTAGATTTGAGGATCTCATCTATTAGACCGGAAGTTGCTATAAAGGTGTGCAATCGATATTTATACGTCAGGAAGCCATAAACTAAAGCGAATATTATATAAAAGTATAAATAATAAGAGAACCGAGGATTAGCCAACTCAAATAGCTCTAGCGGCACGTTAAACTCCAAGTGAATTCGCCAAGCATAATACAAAAAGTAGATAAGGGTGAGTGCTAGACCTTCAAGAGCTACGAATAAGATGGACAATAGATTGATAGTCATTCGCTTGCTCTCTATTTTTTTATTCAATTCTATGGAAGGTAAGAAAGTATCCTGCTTTCGTTCCTTAGCGTACATATATTCCACTGCAGCTTCCTCCATATGCTAAATTTTATTACAGTACTATTGCAAATATATATATGTAGAAATTTGCATGATTTATTGTTACGATGATAGATATATGTGTCGAGCTTCATTAATTATAACTCTTTTTGTAGGAATTAGGTATCATATGGCGAATGTTACATTGTATATTGAAAATAAAGTAAATTATAATAGATAATTGGGATATAAAACAACGGAGGTATTTTAATATGACGATTACGGCAGTCATTATGGCTGGTGGTAAGGGAGAACGTTTTTGGCCGAAGAGTCGGACGAACTTGCCCAAACAGTTTTTAAATATCTCAGGCAGCAAATCGATGATACAGCAATGTATCAGCCGCCTGCAAAAGTTTATACCTGTCGAACAGGTATTTGTGGTAACGAATGAGCTGTATGCTGAGTTAATCAAAGCTCAAATTCCATTGTTGCCAGTTGAGAATATCATAATTGAACCAGTGGGGCGAAATACAGCTCCTTGTGTTGGGCTTGCATCAATTATTATCGAGGATCGTTATCCAGATAGCACCATGGTTGTCCTGCCATCAGATCACATCATTAAGGATGAGGATGAATTCCTTCACATACTTGAAACAGCAGCAGAAGTGAGCCAGGTAGGCAAGAATCTGGTGACGCTGGGCATTGAACCTACATATCCTGAGACAGGTTACGGTTATATTGAAAGCACCAATATTATAACACCAGTAAATGGTTTACAGGTTCACAAAGTAGATAAATTTGTCGAAAAGCCAGATCTTGATACAGCAACTTCTTATCTAGAAGCAGGTAATTATTATTGGAACAGCGGTATCTTTGTATGGAGAACTGATGTTATAAGAGGGTACATCCAAGAGCATATGCCCCAGGTCCATGATCTAATTGAAACGATGAAGGTCGCTTTCCAAGACGAAGATAGAAATGAAGTTATTCGTCGAGAGTTCCCTAAGATGCCGGATCAGTCTATCGATTATGGAATAATGGAGAAGGTCAAAGATATTTATGTGATTCCGTGTGATTTTGGTTGGGATGATGTTGGCAGCTGGACGGCGTTGGAAAGAATCAACTCCGTAGATGATAACGGAAATGTTATAAAAGGAAATGCGATTAATATCGACACTAGCAATTGCATATTGGAAAGTGATGGTAAATTAATAGCTACTCTGGGTGTTAATGATTTGATCATTATTAACACGGATGACATCACATTGGTTTGTACTAAAGACAAAGCCCAGGAAATTAAAAAGATTATTAAAGAGCTCAGAGATCAGGAAATGGATCAATATCTATAAGAATTAAGGAGATATGCAGGTGTCTAAACTTAAAGAACTTTACTCATATAGACAGATGCTTAAGAGTATGGTGTTAACGGATTTAAGAACAAGATATAAGGGCTCCATATTAGGGTTTCTTTGGACATTTTTAAATCCACTATTACTGCTTGTTATTTATTCGGTTGTATTTTCTATTATCATGAGGATGAATATTGAGAATTATTCCATGTTTTTATTTGTTGCGATGCTTCCATGGACTTTCTTTCAGTCAGCAATTATGTCTAGTTCAGGGGTTATTATTAGAAACGGGAGTCTAGTTAAGAAGATATTTTTCCCTCGGGAAATACTTCCTATCTCAACAGTCTTAGGGGCTGCAGTCAACTATTTATTTGGAGTTGTGATACTGATTCCTTCTCTAATATTCTTTGGAATCAGCATTGAGTGGACAATATTGTTGTTCCCAGTTATCCTTGCCATTCAAACTATTATGACACTGGGTATTTCCTATATCGTATCTGCTTTAACTGTGTTCTTTAGAGATTTAGAGCATATAATAGGGATACTGTTTACAGCTGCCTTTTATATAACACCAATCATTTATCCAATTACGATGGCACCAGAACAGTTTCAAAAATTATTCTACCTAAATCCAATGACAACTATTATTGAATCATATAGAGATATCTTGTTCTATGGTAAGCTTCCATCATTCGTAAATTTATCGATATCCCTTATTACTGCAATTATCTTCTTGCTACTAGGTCATTATATTTTCTCGAAGATGCAGAAGCGGTTTGCTGAAGAAATATAATATTACTAAAGGAGTTACGTATGGATGTTATCAAGATTTCTAATGTTTCCAAAAAGTTTACGTTACATAAAGAGAAGAATGTAACTCTGAAAGAAAAATTGATTTATAGAAATCGAAGTTCTGTTGAAGAGTTTTGGGCTTTAGATAATGTGAGTTGTAATATTAAAAAAGGTACGACAGTTGGATTGATTGGAAGAAATGGATCTGGGAAGAGTACCTTGTTGAAACTTATGACAAGAATTATATATCCTACTTCCGGAGATATTGAGACAAATGGAAGAGTTTCTAGTTTATTGGAGCTAGGAGCAGGATTTCATCCTGACTTTTCAGGTAGAGAGAATATCTACATGAATGCCTCTATACTTGGTTTCACCAAACGAGAAATAGATGAAAGATTTAATGATATCATCGAGTTCTCGGAATTGGAGGAGTTTATTGATAATCCTCTTCGAAGCTACTCTTCAGGGATGTATATGAGGCTAGCCTTTTCTGTGGCAATAAGCGTAGATCCTGACATTCTTCTCATTGACGAAGTGCTTTCCGTAGGTGATTCTTCATTTCAAAAGAAATGTATTAATAAATTGAAGCAACTTAAAATGGAAAAGAAGACAATAGTAATTGTCTCACATGACAACTTCACGATGGAGACGTTGTGTGATGAAATAATATGGTTGAATAAAGGCAAAATTGTACAATTTGGCGAAGCAAGAACGGTTGTAAATGAGTACATGGATTTTTTAGCTAAGGAAGATGGAAAGAGATTAACAGAAAAGTCATCAGTACAACAACCGGATCAAATAGAGCTTGTAGTGGATGAACCAACATTTGAGGAGCGAACGTTGGGGAGTCGATGGGGCAATCAGAAGGTTGCAATTAGTAATGTAAGAATGTTTAATGCGCAGGGAGAAGATTCACGACTATTTCCGAGTGGAAATAAGATGTCGATTACATTTGATTTTGAGTTAAATCAAGATATCGGCAAAGATTTAGTATTTGGATTTGGAATCATGACGATGGATGGAAGAGATTGTTACGGGAGTAACACTTATAACAGTGATGTTATATATTTTAAAGATGAACCAAAAGGTAGAGTTACAATTAATATTTCTGAGTTGAATTTAATGGGCGGCAATTATCTGATTAATATTGCTGCGCATCAAGTAAATGGAACATCATATGATTATCACTATGGATGCTATGAAATACAGGTAATATCAACAGATAGAGGAATCGGTATCTGCCAGTTAAAGCACTCATGGGATATTCAATAGATGAAGATATTAATGGATGGAATATCTTTGTTGTCGTCCAGAACAGGAGTTGGCTATTATACTAGCAATCTTTATAAACATCTGAACCTATTGTATGACAGTTCATCAGAGATCAAACTTATATGTAATGGACTTAAGCCACCTTGGAGAATCGCTACATCTAATGGGACTATTTATAAGGTGCCATTTCCATACGAGAAGCTTAAGGACAAAAATCTAGATGCGCTATTTTCTCTTGCAAAACTAGAGTATTTTAGTCGTTCATTTGATATTTATCACGGTACTAATTTTTCTTTGCTCCCGACTAGGGACGCCAAAAAGGTTGTTACAATTCATGATCTTTCTTTCTTAAAATTACCTGATTTACTAAGCGAGTCAATAGTAAAGCACCATATGAAGTGGGCGTTAAACAGTATTGAGGAAGCAGATGCAATCATAACGGTATCTGAAAGTGTCAGGCAAGAATTGATTGACACTTTGAATGTAACACCTGAAATGATTCATATCACTCATTTGGCTGCTTCTCGCGATTTTAGACCTAGAAATGACGCACTTCAATTTGAATCTTTACGATTGAAGTATGGGTTTGATCATTCATTCCTGTTGTTTGTAGGTACTTTAGAACACAGGAAAAACATCACAGGTCTAATTCAGGCTTATGAAATCGCTAAGCGCAAGTATGGATTAAAACAACAGTTAATTCTAATAGGTAAAGATGGACTTGGAATTGAAGAAGTTCATAATATGATTGATAAATATAACTTGAGAAAATCAGTTCGAATAGTGGGTTATGTTGATGAACAGGATCTTCCATGTATTTACAACATGGCTGACGCATTAGTTTATGTTTCTCTTTATGAAGGGTTCGGTCTTCCAATCATTGAAGCTATGCAATCAGGTCTCCCAGTTATTACATCTAATCTATCATCTATGCCTGAAGTAGCAGGTCATGCGGCACTACTGGTGAATCCATATGATGCTGACGAAATAGCAAAATATATATGTGAGCTGACAGAGGATGAGGTTAAACGCCAAGATTTAATTATGAGAGGAATTCAACGAAGCAACCAATTTAATTGGGATGCTACTGCTATAAATACAATGAGTATCTATAATAAGCTGTAGAAATAATCAACTAGAGGGAGGGGTATCTTGCTATGGTTCCAAAGATCAATGCAAAGGATCTCCTAAATTTAATTAATAAAGAAATGAATGTAGTTGACGGTAGGAAAGTAGAGGAACTAAACAATTCTGATTATAGAAGCTATCAAAATCTTATTTCAGATCAACAAGATTGTATATACGCGAAACAGGAATATGCCATCAAAGAATTTTTAGATTATCACGATGAGCAATTTATTATGAATGCCTACAGAGGGATATTACATCGTAGTCCTGACCCTGAAGGTTATCAGTACTATTTAAAAAAACTACGAAATGGTAAATTGACTAAAATTGATATACTAGGCAGACTTCGCTTCTCCAAAGAAGCAAAGAGAGAAAAAGTGAAGATTAAGGGGTTAATGGCTCCATTTATTTTTCATACCGCATATAAGATTCCAGTTCTCGGATATGTAATTAATTTAGGTTCATCTCTTTTAAGACTTCCTAAGATTGTAAAATCACTTCAAGGCTTTCAATCTCACTTATATGTTCAACATATGCAACAGATTGATAAGAAGAATGAAATTGTATCAATTGTTGAAAAAGATATCTTTAACTTGAATACGATTATTCAAAACCATTCAGATAAATTAGGCAGTGTAGAAAAGGATTTTAATGATAAATTAAGCAGTGTGGAAAGAGAATATAATAATAAGTTGAGTGCAACTAAGGTTAACATAGAGGAGTACATCCAGGCTGAACTCGATATGCAAATAAATGGTTATATCGACAAACAAATTCGTGAGATCATAGAACATCAAGATAGTATATCTAATAATATGATGGGTGTGATGAATCACATCAACGAGATAACTAATGATCTTAACTATCTGAAAGAAGTTACTCAGTCTCCAAATAGTGAATTACATGAGAAAATGATGGAATTGAAGGTCAATTTGTTAAATCAAGAACGCAGATTGCTTATATTAATTGAAGAAGTTAGAAAGAATGTCCTTAGAAATCAAAATGCAAGTAACACATTAAAAACTCTAGATAATGTATCTGATGGATTTATTGATTCTTTGTATGTTTCATTTGAAGATAAGTTCAGAGGGACACGGGAAGATATCAAGAATAGACAGAAAAGGTATCTGTCATTAATTGACGAGGTTAAAGGTGAGGCAGGACAATCGCCTATCCTAGATATCGGCTGTGGGAGAGGGGAATGGCTTGAGCTCCTAACAGAGAACGGTTACAAGGCTCAGGGTGTAGACATGAACTCCGTAATGGTTAATAAATGTCGTGAAATAGGGCTGCAAGTTCATCAATCTGATGCGCTTGAATATCTGAGAAGTTTGAAAGATAATTCGCTTCGAGCAGTAACAGGATTTCACATTATTGAACATATACCGCTGAAAGTACTGATTCAGCTATTTGATGAAGTATTAAGAGTGTTAAAGCCAGGTGGAGTTATGCTGTTTGAGACGCCAAACCCAGAGAGCATATGGGTAGGTGCCTATACCTTTAGATCCGACCCTACGCATATTAATCCAATAGTTCCGGATACGGTTCAATTTATAGCTGAACAAAGAGGATTTATCAATACAAATATCATTCGATTGCATAAACGCAAAGAGCCTGTATATACTGGGCAGGAATATGTGGATGAAATTATCTACAAATTCAATATGGAACAGGACTTTTCAATTGTAGGTTACAAAGCATAATTAAGAGGTGTTCTTATTGAAGAAAATATTGGTGTTGAACTTTTTTCCGGCGTTCTCTCCTCCGTCTAGTGGAGGGGAGTTACGCTACTTTCATATGTATAATGTCTTAAGTAATTATTTTGATATTACACTGCTATCCCCAACATATTCACATCATAAAGAAGAAGTAATTACTCATTCCAACACTTTTCGTGAATATAGAGTTCCTAAAGAGGGCATTCATAGCGATCTTCATATGGCTTTGGATTTAGAGAAGATTGGTTCTGAAGTTTCCGCTTTAGTATGTGCTTTAAGTGCAGGAACCAACAATAGATATCATGAGATGTATCTGCAATTGTACAGTTTGAGTGACATTATCATCCATGAATTTCCGTATATGTTAGAGTATGATTTGTTTTTTGGTCTTGATAATAAACCGAGGGTATATAACAGCCACAATCTAGAGTCGGATCTCGTCAGACAAATCTGGCATGGCCCGAATAGTCAGAAGTATATTGATTATATTGAAGGACTTGAAAGAAAGCTTGTCAAAGGAGCAGCACTTATATTTGCTACCTCTCAAATTGAAAAGAAGTCATTCGAAGAAAGGTTCAGTGCAAGTCCGCAAAAAGTTAAGTTAGCTCCAAATGGTGTGGATACGAGTGAGACAACAAGACGTAACGAGGCACTAGAGCATCATAGCAAAAAAAACTTGTTGAGTGCATTCTTCATAGGTAGTTCACATCCACCGAATATTGAAGCAGTTAATTATATTATCAGTGAAGTAGCTCCAAAGTGCAGAAACATAGATTTTCTTATAGCTGGAGGATGCTGTGACTCGTTTAATGGTTCATATCTTGAGAATGTACACTTGTTAGGTAAAGTAAGTGAGGATAAAAAGCATGAACTATTTACGACATCGGATATAGCTATAAATCCGATGTTTTCTGGCGCGGGAACAAACTTGAAGACACTGGAATACCTGGCATTTGGATTGCCATTGATTTCAACTGATGTAGGTGCCAGAGGACTTAATCTTAAAAATGGCGTTCATTATTTACTGGCAGATAGTTTAAACTTTTCAGATATTCTTGATCAGTTAGCCGATTCAAGTGAACTTATCTCGAGTTTATCTCGCCAAGGAAAGGAATTTATAGTAAATAATTACACTTGGGAATCTATTGCACATAACGTAGCACAAGAAATTAATTCTCTCTCTCCGGAAAAGAAAATGAAGGATACAATCTTAGTACTAAATGATTTTGAATGCTCAAAAGCTATTTCGGGCGGACAAGTTAGAATTAATAGACTGTATTCTCATCTATCCGATTCGTATAATGTGATCTTATTGTGTTTAAATGACAATTCGAATATCAGTGTTACTTCGATTAGAGATACCTTCATAGAAGTTTCTATACCCAAGACAAGTGAGCATATAAGTGAAGAAGTAACTGTTAATTCACAGTATTGGATAAGCGCTAATGACATAGTTTGTTCTTACATGGTGAGGAAAAATGAATTATTAGCAAAGGTATATGACACTTTGCAGGATGTTGCCGATGTAATTGTGTTATCCCATCCCTACATGGCTGGATTGATCCGAGATTCGAATAAAGTAATTATATACGAAAGCCATAATTGTGAAGTAGATCTTAAGAGAACATTGTTAAAGGATCATCCCGAATACAAGAAACTGATAAGCTTAGTCGAAGAGGTAGAATCTCGCGCTTGTGAACTAAGTCAAGGGATCATAACGGTTTCTGACGAAGATGGAATTAAATTGAAGGAACTGAATCTTCAACTCAGTCAGAATGTTATTACGATTCAGAATGGTGTAGATCTGAAACCAGAGTCCTTATTTAATAAGGATTTGAATGCAATTAAAAAGGTATTTAATAATCATCCGGTAATCTTATTTATTGGCAGTTCCCATCAACCTAACGTAGAAGCGTTGTCGTATATTATAGAACGTTTAGCACCTAACAATAGAGAGTATTACTTTTTAATAATCGGATCAGTATGTGACAGTTATACAAAGATAACTCCTGATAATGTTATATTAATGGGTAAGGTAGATGAGCATATAAAGGATATTCTATATAGGGTATCTGATATAGCAATTAACCCTATTTTTTCGGGATCAGGTTCGAACCTTAAGTTAGCAGAATATTTCTCCTATAGACTTCCAGTCGTGACAACTGTTTTTGGAGCAAGGGGATATAAGATACTGTCTAGACAGCATGCAATAATTTGTGAACTAGATTCGTTTTCATCTGAGATTTCTAATCTCATAAATAATGCGGTGCTGAAGACAGAGTTAATTAATAATGCCTATACTTATGTTCAGAATGATGTGAATTGGCTGGCTCTTGCAAGGAAATATGATGAATATCTTAAGCAGAATTTTCTCAGCGATAAGCGCAAGAAACTGTTGTTTATCACTTATCGCTTTACCACACCTCCACTTGGAGGTGCAGAGGTATATGTGATGAAGATGCTAGAAGAACTGAATTCCATTGGAGACTATGCCATTGATGTGCTGACTTTAGACATAAAAGATGTATATCATAAATATCATTTTGGTCTTGAATATACGAAGCATATTGGACAGAAATATGTCGAGGGTCTGCAGAATGTGAAAGTACATTACTGTAAAGTTGATGAGATCTCAGAGGAGTCCATGTTTATTAACGCTTTGAAATTGTTTGAAGTGTGGATGAATGAATCAAGAGATATCTCGTTGAAATTTGTAGATGATTATTCAAAACCTATGCTATTAGGTGGATGGTTCTATCCAGAGAAACAAGAAGTCGGCTATTCGGTGTGGTCAAGCAACGAAGCATTAATTTACTTGAATAATGCCAAGAGGCTTATTCTATCGGGATCATCACCATCTTGGAAGACAGTAAATATTTATTCGGATTCGAATGAGCTGTTACTATCTAAGAAGGTATATCGACAATTCGAACTGACAGTTGATACTGAGGGATTCATCTATGTTAAAATCCAAACTGAAGCGAAAGAAATAAAGAACATAGATCCCCGTAAATTAGGAATACAAGTAAGGTCCATTCAATTAGAGCACAACTTAGGAAACGAGCATATTACTATCCCTCTCAACTATGACTATAAGGCATATTTAAAAGAAACACATGTTGAGCAATATATTGAAGGGTTAATCGATAATGCTAAGAAGCGTGCACCAGGTATAGATAATACGTTTCAGAAGACAAGGGGTCCTATCTCTAGTGAAATGGAACAATGGTTAGATAAGAGTATGAATGATTATGATGTTGTAATTGGACATAGTATTCCATTCTACACATCCGTGTTAGCTTCAAGATACGCGAAACAATATAATAAACCTTGTGTTATTATTCCTCATTTTCACATCGAGGATGAATTCTACCATTGGGAATCTTACTATACAGCATTGAGAGAGGTTAAAGGCTCTATTGTATCGCCTAATATCGCTGATAATCTCTTTTATAAAAAGATAGGTGCAAATGCAGTATTGACGCCTGGAGGAGCAATTGATCCGCAAGAATATAATCACGTAGATAGCTCATTGTTTAAGAAAAAATATAATAACTCTGCACCGTTCCTCTTAGTACTGGGGAGAAAAACAGCATCTAAAAATTACAAGCAAGTCATTGAGGCAGTAGATGCGTTTAACAATCAAGGTAATAAACTTAAACTTGTTATGATTGGGAAAGACGAGGATAAAGAACCAATTCAATCATCCAATACTATTTACATGGGACAATTGGATAGAGAAGAAGTTCTAGGGGCCTTAAAGGAATGCTCAGCCTTAGTAAGTATGAGTGAGAGCGAGAGCTTCGGTATTGTACTATTAGAAGCTTGGATGCAAAAGAAGCCGGTTATCGTTAATGAAAACTGTGCTGCGTTCACCGAGTTGGTCCAAGATGGATATAACGGTGTATATGCTAATCCACATAATCTGAAGGATAAGATTGAAGAGTTAATGAATAACCCTAAACTTAGCCATGAAATGGGCATTCGAGGGAAGGATAAAGTTAGTGAAAAATATACTTGGGCAGCGGTTTCTCGATCAGTAAATAATTACTTGAATAGTATTCTTTAATTTATTCGTTCAGACACTTTCTGTGACTTTTTTTAGCTCCTTGGAGGTGAAATGATGAAGCTGGAAGAAATATGGGGATGTTATGAAAATATACTAAGCATCGGTTCTAGTTGTCAGACTGCTTATCAATTAAAAGAAAATCAACTACGGAAATTCAGTGGCCCGATTGATTGGTTTGTAATGAATGATCTTTCTAAACTTAATCTGCTTTTAGAAAACAAATTTGTTGATTTTATGAGCATGAATAATATAACAGATGAGGGTATTCATGATGAGCACCATCGTAGAATTCGAGACGTGAAATATGATTGCTTATCGGTTCATGACTTTAGTAGTGAAACGCCGTGGGTAGAACAGTATAGTCAATTTAAAGAAATGGTCAGCAGAAGAATTCTGCGATTCTACAATGTGATAGAAGAAAGTAATTCATTACTGTTTGTAAGGACACAAGCTTATGAAAGAGCAGAAATAATAAGGTTATGCGAAAACTTGAATAAACTGCACCATAATTACAAACTTTTAATTGTAAATTATACAGTTGAGCAGAACGTAATTGATGTAAATTGTGATATTGAAAATGTAGTTATGGTACAAATACCAAGCCCAGAAGGTAGATGGCAGGGCTGCAATGATTCTTGGAAATACGTATTAAGTGGGATACAACTCATATAACTCAGAACCTACTGGCATTTCGAACTTAACAGATTTCTAGATACCTATGTTGGTTTGAATCAGTAATTTAGGAGCTACTACATCGTAATATTAGAAGTGTGGACGATAGAGTAGCATAATATCAAACATGAATCGATAAAATCTATATATTTTATGTTGAAATATAGATTTTATCGATTATTTTTTAATGTTTTTAAATAGAATCTATTATATATTGAGGTAGGAAAATTGAGACTAGATGATCTAAAACAAGATTACGATGTAATTGTAAGTTTAGGAACTAACTGTCAAGTTGCTCATCAATTAAAAAAGAATGGACTTAGAAGTTTTGCTGGTCCTTTTGATTGGTTTGTTTTTGAATCTTTATCTCATATGAGCAACCTTTTTAAAAATAATATGCAAGGGCTTTATGAACCTCATAATACGATAGCTATTGAAAAGCATGATAATACTTTTGTCGTTAAAGATGAAAGATATACTTGTTTATCCTATCATGATTTCCATGTTTCTGAGGGACAATCGGAAATAACATTGAAATCTTATAATATGTTCATTAAGAAGCTCAGCCAAAGAATCATCAACATGAAAAGAAGGATACAAGAAGGGAAAAAGGTCTTACTTGTTAGAACAGTAGCTTCGTATAAAGAAGCTATGGAATTAAAAACTTGTTTCTATGAATGCTTTCATAAGGAAACAGATATTTTGATTGTTAATTATGCTAACCTAAATGAGGTTGCTGTGCGTGATTGGAACATTGAAAGAGTATGTAGTGTGGAGATACCTGAAGTCAAAGGAAAATGGCAAGGTTGTGATAAATCGTGGGAGTATATCCTTTCGTTTATTGGTCTGAATCCATATGCAAACTTGTCATATAGAAGTAAAGAGGAAGACATATTTGAAGAGGATCAAGAAGTATTTTTTGCAAGTGGAGTATATGGATTAGAACATAATCCATTACCCTCGCGTTGGATTAATTCTCATGCGGTGATATATTTAAAATCCAACCATAATATACAACAATTAAAGTTTAAATTAAGTTCCTTTTATGAACCAAGAACGTGTTGTGTTGTAATTAATGGAAAAGAGGTTGCTCGAAAGAACGTGCAACCAAACTTCATTCAGGATATTCTGTTTTCAGCTCAATTTGTGAATGGTGTAAATAAAATAGAGATTATATCTCTAGATGGTGATGCAGAGCCTAGAATGATTAACTCTCTTAATAGTGAAGATACTAGGAGACTTTCATTTTATTTAGAATCGATATCTCTGCAATTATAGAAATAACATGAGCCTGTAATTATTTTATAAAAATGGAAGTTCATATATATCTAGTGCTTCTTTCTTTGATATAGATATGACATAAAAAATGTAACCACTTTAGATTTACTTTAGATATTAAGTTAAGGTTATTAATGGGAGGGTGAAATCAGATTGGGTAATATCTCACATCCGTTAAGCAATGAAGCCGCGATTAAAGATAGAAGCTTTATATCGTTAATGATTCAGGAAATGCGACCAAAGCAATGGACAAAAAATCTTTTGGTTTTTGCAGCACTAATATTTAGTGTGAATAATGTAAAATATGACTCGCTATTTTTAGCGCTTATCGGATTTGTATGTTTCTGTATTATCTCAAGTTGTGTCTACATACTAAATGATTATTTGGATCGAGATTCAGATAAGTTACATCCTGAAAAAAAATATAGACCTATAGCCTCAGGAATGCTATCTGCTAATAAAGCCTTATTTACAGGTATTGTTTTGTTTGGAATTACATGTTCTATATCCTTTTATATTAATTATCTATTCGGTTTAATCATACTGATTTATTTTTTACTAAATGTTGCATATTCAATAAAGATAAAGCATGTGGTTATACTCGATGTTATGACTATCGCAATTGGCTTTGTACTGAGGGCGGTAGGAGGGGCTATAATCATTGATGTGAAACTGACTCCTTGGTTTTTAATATGTACTTTGTTATTGGCATTATTTCTTGCCACTAGTAAAAGAAGACATGAACTTTATCTACTTAGTGAAAATGGTAAAAATCATCGCAAAGTTTTAAATCATTACTCATTTGAATTTATTGACCAGATGAATAGTATTGTTATAACAGCAACAATTATAAGTTATGCTCTATTTACGTTTACATCAGGTCATACAATTCATTTGATGTGGACATTGCCTTTTGTGCTATACGGAATATTCAGATATTTATACTTGATACATATAAAGAATGAGGGCGGGGCTCCTGATAAGATTTTGTTTGAGGACAAACCACTACTAATTACTGTTGCCCTGTTTACCATTACTGTTGTATCAGTTCTTGTGATTTTTGAATAACAAAGGAGCTATATTAAATGTTTACTCAAAGCAATGTAAAGTGGGTAAAGATTGTTGCTTTTTTCTTATTATCCATTGTGTTTACTTTGACACCTCTATTGAAAAATCCTGTCATTACAGGCGATGGTAAAGAATATTTGAGCATGACAATATCATTCAGTAATCATCTTTCTCCTGAATTAGACCAGGAAGATATTAATGATCGTTTACAATTAGAAGCAAAAAATAATATTTTGACCCCAAGTGACTTAGTTAAATTTGGATACTACGAAGATTTGAATGGCGATCTCTATTCATACCATTTTTGGTTTTATTCTCTATTTAATGTTATACCTTATTTAATATTAGAATCACTAGGAATTAATCCTTTGAAATGTTTTCAACTAACTAACTGCATATTGTACTTATTACTGCTCTATAAAATATTATTCCTTACAAATTTGAAAAATAAAACAAAATTATTACTTGTTATCATTTCTTTATTTAGTCCAATACTACTCTATATGAATTGGACTCACACTGAAGTATTTAGTTATGTGTTTCTATTTATGGGGTTACTTAATTTATATGAAAATAAGAAGAAAAGAGGGATGCTATTTTCTTCAATCGCAGCTTTACAAAATCCAGCTATATCAATCGTACCATTATATATCTTAATTAATGAGTTGGTACAAAAGAAGAGTGACATACTTAGAAAAAATGAGCTAAGATCATTTATCACACTCGGAATCATTTCAATTATTAATATTGTTCCATATATTTTTTATTGGCTGAATTATAGACAGTTTAGTTTAATTTCTACTTCAGGGTATTCATCATTAGATCTTATTTCTTTTGATAAAATTTGGAGTTTGTTCTTTGATTTGAATTCGGGCTTGATAATATATGTTCCTTTATTGCTGATTCTATTTATATATTCATTAATAAAGAAAGAGAAGAATGTTATAGTCGTTTCGGTAATTATACTATTAATATCACTGGTTTCAGCTACTCAACTTAATTGGAACTCAGGAATGATGTATATTAATAGATACTCTGTTTGGTTTATCCCCTTACTAATCTTTGGTTTATTACCTGTTTTAGAACAAATATCTATAAAAAAAATAGTTATCTGGTCTTTGTTATATGTGATGACCACTGGAGTCGTAACTGTTACATGTCTAAAGGAACAAGATTATGGGAATTATTTAAAATTCGGACCGGTTGCTCAATTTGCAATATCTAGTTTCCCTCAACTATATAATCCTCAACATGAAATTTTTTATGAGAGGTCGCTTGGATATGAGGGGATAGATGATGCTGCTTTACCGATAAAATTAAGTAATTCTGATGGTGTTAGAAAAGTAATGGTCTGGGATGAATCTCTAGAGACTTTTGGATACATCAATGGAGATATAAACTTATCAAATACCGAGATATATAGAGTAGAAAATAACCTAGAATCTAAAGGGAATGACCCTACATTGATCGAATTTTTAGAAAATAATGGTGAAGATATTTTAACTGGTCCTCAACAGTATTCTTTCTTAAGTGGATGGTATCACTTAGAAGAAGCTTCGGGGTTAAAGCACAGATGGATTGATAAGGAAGCATCACTTGCGTTTTCTTTTGAGGAGAAAGGTAACCAGCACTTTATATTTAAGATTGCAAGTTTTAATATTCCAAGAACTTGTGAAGTGAAATTAAACGATCAGGTTGTATTTAATGGAGTAATACCCCAAGATAGTTATAAGGAAATTGCATTCACTGCTGAAGTCTTGAAAGGTACCAATATTCTTTCTTTAACCTCTAAAGATGGTGCTGATCAACCACAAAGAATATTAAAGGGCTCAACGGATGAGAGAGAGCTTAGTTTCGATGTGAATTCTATAATAATTAAATAAGAAGGTTAAGTATATGAATGTCTCATTATTATTGGTGATTGTATCTATACTTTTAAGTTCATTTGGTCAAATTGCTATGAAGTATGGAACCTTAAAGCTAACTAACTTAGACAATTTGACTATTTTCCAAAAATTAATTGAGTATTTTATGAATCTATATGTAGTTTCAGGATTTTTACTTTATGGGATTTCTGCTGTAGTTTGGATATTTGCAATTTCAAAACTGCCATTATCTATTGCTTATCCAATGGTAGGTCTAAGTTATGTACTAGTTATGATATTATCTTATTTTATATTCAATGAACCTATAACAATAATTAAGGTTATCGGTATGGTACTAATAACATCAGGAGTAATTGTTATTGCAAAGGCATGATAAATGAGGTGTGAATGTGTATTTTATTGTTCCAATACTATCTTGGTTCATATCTGGAATACTTAAACTGAGTATTAATTATATTAGATATGGGTCAGATGCAAAAAAAATGATTGGTAACGGTGGATTTCCAAGTACCCATACAACTGTTGTTGTTTCTACAGCAGCAGCGATAGGGTTCACTAAAGGTTTTGACACGGATATTTTTGGATTAGCTGTTTGTCTATGCGTAATTGTCATAATAGATGCTACTGGTATACGTCGTGCATTAGGAAACCATGCTAAAAGTATTAATGAGTTGACTTTGATGAATGGAGTAAGTGGCAAAAAACATCGTGAACGACAAGGGCATTCTAAAGAGGAAGTTATCGGTGGAATAATATTAGGAGTGATTATAGGGTACCTTTTTGGACATATCGTATAAACATTTTGTGATTTATAGTTAAGACTTGAATATAGCATACGAAGCTATCAATAATTAGACAACATTAAGTAGTACTTTGAAAATATTAGTTGTGTGCATGGAAATATTAGGGGGAAACATGTGAGAGATAGAGAATTGGATATATTTCGTGGATTAATTATGATTTATATTATAGGAGTTATCCATGTTGTATACTGGGGTGGTTTGGTAGAGTCACACTATAAGTCTCTTTTGCTATTTGAGATGCCAATTGTCTTTTTTATCTCAGGAGCAACGTACACTCTAAGCAAAAAGAAAAAATACTATTTGTATTTAACTAATAGACTGACTAGAATACTACTCCCATACTGGATATTTGCAACCATATTTGTGTTTGTTATGATTAGTTTTAATTATTATGCCATGAGTTTAGGAAGTGTTGATGCAATAAATGCAGACCCTTTTAATGTATATCTGGATTGGGTAAATCCTTTCGGGGATCATGTTACAAATCTTCCTTATTTTAGTTGGCATTTATGGTTTATCCCGGTTTATTTACTTATTATCTTATTTATTCCGATACTACATAAATATTTTTTAAATGTTAATGTTATTTGCAAATTAATTCCGCTAGTAATACTGCCTTTTATAGTTTATATAACTGACGAAATAATTCTACTGGAGGATTACTATTCTTATATTAAGCCAGTAAGCTTCTATATGTTTTGGACATATTTAGGGTTTTATTATAAGAATACTGATTGGATTGTTTATAAAAGAGTAACGTACTTCAGCATTTCCTTTATCTCTTTTCTATTAGTATACTTTATTGTTAGTACAACAGATTATAGATTGGATATGCAGGTTAATAAGTTTCCACCTAACATTGTATTTTTCTTTTATTGCTTAGGGACCTTTTTTTTGTTAGTTCTTTTAAAAAAATCAATTTTAAAATTCGTTAGCATTTTAAAGATTGACCGATTACTTGATGTATATTCACAGTATGGATTTACAATGTATTTATACCAACCGTTTTCATATTTCGTTTTGTTGGTAATAAACTCGGAAATTATTAATATATTTCAATTCACCAACTCCAAAATTCTTACATTATTTATATATTTCCTATTCGTAATTTTTATTGGGCTTATATATCCTAAATTATTTGGAAGTGTGGAACATATAAAGCTAGAACTTAAGAAACGATAGAATGGAAACCTGAAATTCGTTATTGGTATAGATATTAAAAGGAGCAATATGGTATGACAACTAAAACAGATTAATACTATTACGTAATTTTGATTAAATCATTTTAGTTGAGATATTTTTGTACAATGAGATTTAATTGATAAAACATCTCCTCTTACCTTAATAAGAGGGGATGTTTTTTTATCCCTTTTCCAGTACAATAAAACAAGAACATACATTCTATTCAATCATCTGCTTCGCATTCCAACCAACTCACATTGACACCCCACTTTCACTGACTTAGACTTAATATGTTAGGCCTTTTTTGGACAATAAACAGGTCGAAGATTGATGCTGAAAACTACGATACAGGATACGTAAACACCTTGCGAACAAGAGTGGAGGAACTGAAGTGACGGCTTCCGCACAGGAAACAGGAGCAATTCATGATATACGTCTGCGTGAATGGCAGCACGTATTTAAATTAGATCCAGATAAAGAAATATCAGATGAAGCACTGGAAGCAGTATGTATGTCAGGGACAGATGCGATTATGGTGGGCGGGTCGAGTGGTGTCACATTTGGCAATACGGTGGACTTGATGTCGAGGATTCGGCGGTATGAACTGCCCGTCGTGCAAGAAGTGTCGGATCTGGATGCAGTGGTGCCGGGATTCGACGCGTATCTCATTCCGATGGTACTGAATTCGACGAGCACCGAGTGGCTGGTCGGCCAGCACATGCGGGCGATTGCCCAGTATGGATACATGATTCCATGGGAACTGTTGATCCCGGAAGGGTACATCATCTTGAATCCTGAAGCGACTGCTGCCAAGGTTAGCGAGGCACATACGGAGCTGACAGCGAAGGAAGCGGCCGCGTACGCGGAGCTTGCGGACAAGCTGATGCGACTTCCTATTATATATACGGAATACAGCGGTACATTTGGAGATATGCAGGTAGTGCGTCAGATTCGGGAGGCGGTACAGCAAGGGCGGCTGCTTTATGGCGGCGGCATATGTACCGTGGAGCAAGCGCGGGCGGCGGCGCAGGTTGCGGATACCATCGTGGTAGGCAATGTCGTTTATAGCGATTTACAGGCGGCATTAGAGACTGTCCAAGCGGTTAAAGGGTAATATCGAGCATTGATATAGACGATGAGACCGAATGCAAGATATGAATCATTTGGATCTCGGATAAAATAGAGGAGAAGGGAGCTGCGGCAATGTTTGAATTTTTAGAATCTGGGGATAAAAAAGAGACGCGTACATGGACGGGTCCTGATATACAAGAGGCGATTAAGCGGCTTAACCCCGAACAGAGACGCGCGGTGGAATCGACGGATGGACCGCTGCTCATTATGGCCGGAGCAGGCTCCGGTAAGACGCGAGTACTAACGCATCGCATCGCGTACATTATTGCCAACCGCAAGGCGGCGCCATGGAGCATTTTGGCGATCACGTTTACGAATAAAGCCTCACGTGAGATGCGTGAGCGGGTGTCGAAGCTGGTTGGTCCTGAAGGGGAGGAGATATGGGTATCCACCTTCCACTCCATGTGCGTGCGTATATTGCGTCGTGACATCGAACGAATCGGTTTCTCTTCCAACTTCACGATCCTCGATTCGAGCGATCAGTTGTCTGTTATCCGCGGATGCATGAAGGATCTGAACATTGATACGAAGAAATTCGAGCCCAAGGCAATTCAAGCAACAATTAGTACAGCCAAGAATGAACTGGTTTCCCCGCAGCGCTATGAGCAGAAGGTTGGAGACCATTTTGAAGGACTGGTAGCTAAGGTTTATAAGGCTTACCAGAAGCGCCTCAGAATGAATAACGCGCTCGACTTTGACGATCTGATCATGACGACGATCGATCTGTTTAAGCAAGTGCCTGAAGTATTGGACTTCTATCAGAAGAAATTCAAATATATTCACGTCGACGAGTACCAGGATACGAACCGTGCGCAGTATATGCTGTGCAACATGCTGGCGGACCAGCATAAGAACATCTGCGTCGTCGGTGACAGTGACCAGTCCATCTACCGTTGGCGTGGTGCGGATATTACGAATATTCTCAACTTTGAAGAGGATTATCCAGATGCGACGACGATTCTGCTGGAGCAGAACTATCGTTCGACTGCGAATATCTTGAACGCTGCAAATGAGGTAATCAAGCTGAACACAGGACGTAAGCCTAAGAAGCTGTGGACGGACAGCGGTGAAGGTAATCCAATTAAGGTGTTTCAGGCGGATACCGAGCATGATGAAGGATATTTCGTCACAACAGAAATTAAGAAGAATCAGATGAGCGGCAAATCATACAGCAATCATGCCATTCTATATCGGACGAACGCCCAGTCGCGGGTAATCGAGGAAATTCTGATCAAGTCCGAGATTCCGTATCAGATCGTCGGCGGCGTGAAGTTCTATGATCGCAAAGAGATTAAGGATGTACTTGCGTATTTGCGTCTGATCTCTAACCCGGACGATGACATCAGCTTGGAACGCATCGTCAACGTGCCGAAGCGAGGCATCGGTGCGACCACGATCGCGAAGCTGGCGGAAGCGGGAACAGAACGCGGCATATCTATTATGAAGGTTATTGCCGATATGGATCTGCTCGACATCTCGCCTAAGACGAAATCGACGCTGCGTGAATTCCATGCGATGATGGACAATCTGAATCGGATGCAGGAGTATCTCTCCGTTACCGAATTGACAGAGAAGCTGCTGGAGCTGTCCGAGTACAAGCTGGAGCTGCAGCGTGAAGCGACGCTTGAATCGAAGGCTCGCCTCGAGAATATCGACGAGTTCCTGTCCGTAACGCAGGAATTCGAGAAGCGCAATGATGATAAGACGCTCGTCTCGTTCCTGACCGATCTGGCGCTGATCGCCGACATCGATTCGATGGATAAGAACGATGAAGAGCAGCAGGACGCCGTCGTGCTCATGACGATGCACAGCGCGAAAGGTTTGGAGTTCCCCGTTGTCTTCATTATCGGGATGGAAGAAGGCGTGTTCCCGCACAGCCGTACCTTCCAAGACAATGAGGAACTAGAAGAGGAGCGGCGCCTCGCGTATGTGGGTATTACGCGAGCGGAGCAGCAATTGTTCCTTAGCTGCGCGCGGACGCGAACCTTGTTCGGCCGGACGAGCGCGAACCCGCCTTCACGCTTCCTCAGCGAGATTCCTGACGAGCTGAAGGAAGACGTCTCGCCGAGCCGAGCTGGCGGCGGAGCGGCGCGCTACGGTGGCGGCGGCTACGACCGCTACGGCCGCCAAGCGTCGTCCGCCTCATACGGCGGACGCGGCCTTGGCAACGCCGGCACAGGCGGCGTCGCGCCGGGCTCGATCCAGCCCGGCGGCCCGATGCCAGGCGGCCGCGGCCCTGGCGGCACTGCCGCCGCGCGCCCAGGCCAGCCTGCCAGCGGAGCGGCTCGCGTCAGCGTGAGCTCGCCGCTCGACCAGGCGCGCCAGGCCGGCGCCGCGGACGCCTCCTTCAAGGCAGGGGACAAAGTGTCCCATGCCAAATGGGGCGTCGGCGTCATCGTGTCCGTGAAAGGCACAGGCACGGACACGGAGCTGCAGATCGCTTTCCCGGCACCTGTCGGGCTGAAGCGACTGCTCGCCGCATTCGCGCCGGTGACGAAGGTATAGCATTGCCTTCGTCACCCTCGACGAGGATGTCGAATACGTCACAGATGTTACCTGCGTCGCATTTGACATTATTAACATCATTAACATTACCGACATCCTCGACATCTTCGTCATTGCAACACTTTGCAAGCTATTGATATCCATTTGAAAGGGGCCGACCGCCGTATGGCAGATCAACCGACTCCATCCGCACAAGCTCCGGCTCGCATGCTGGAGCTTGTGAAGGAACTGAACCGCTACAATCATTATTACTACACACTCGATAATCCGCTTCTAAGCGACAAGGAGTATGACGTACTCTACGACGAGCTCGTTGCGCTGGAGCAGACGACAGGAATCATACTGCACGATTCCCCGACTCAACGCGTAGGCGGCGAACTGCTGAACGGCTTTGAGCCGCATCGTCACCTGGCCCGCCTATGGAGCTTGGATAAAGCGCAAAATGTCGAAGACCTTCAAGCCTGGCACCAACGCGTGGTCAAGCTCGTGAACGACTACAATACCAAGAATCCGGGGGAGCAGCCGCTGCCTGAGCCGGCATTTGTCGTGGAGCTTAAGTTTGATGGCTTGACGCTGAACCTGACTTACACCAACGGAGTGCTCGTGCAGGCATCGACTCGGGGGAATGGGGTCATTGGCGAGGGCATATTGCCGCAGGTGAAGACGATCCGCTCCGTGCCGCTCACGATTCCATTTGCAGAGGGAACGATCGAAGTGCAGGGCGAAGGCATCATGAACCTATCTGTCCTGGAAAAATACAATGAGACTGCCACAGAGCCGCTCAAAAATGCCCGCAACGCCGCAGCAGGCGCCCTGCGGAACCTGAATCCGAAGGTAACTGCCACGAGAAAGCTGAACGCCTTTTTCTATAATATTGGATATGCCGATCAATTGGATTTCAACAATCACGAGGAAATGATGCAGTTTTTGCGTGATAATCATTTTAAAGTCAATCCATATGTCACTTATCACAAGACGATAGATGAAGTAATAGCAGAGCTGCAGCATGTAGTGGAGCAGCGCAATACGCTGGACTTCTTGATCGATGGAGCCGTCATTAAGGTGACGGACATGCGCACGCGCGAGGTGTTGGGCTACACCGACAAATTCCCTCGCTGGGCGGTTGCCTTCAAGTTCGAGGCAGAGGAAACGACTACCGTGCTGGAATCCGTAAGCTGGGAAGTAGGGCGTACGGGCAAGATTACGCCTGTTGCTCGCGTGGAAGCCGTGGAATTAGCAGGTGTCACCGTTCAGAACTGCACCTTGAACAACATCGGCGACATCGAGCGCAAGAACCTGAAGTTTGCGCTGGGCTCTCAAGTATTCATTCGCCGTTCCAATGATGTCATTCCAGAGATTCTCGGCAAAGTGCCGGAGGAGCCGGATGGCGAAGAGATCGTCTATCCGACAGCTTGCCCAGCCTGCGGCTCTGAGCTCGAAATGCGCGGCGCGCACCTGTTCTGCAACAATAAGCTCGGCTGTAAGCCGCAGATCGTGGCGCGTCTCGCGCATTTCGCCTCGCGCGATGCGATGGATATCGAGACGTTCAGCGTCATGACAGCGGAGCAGCTGTATGATGAGCTGGAGGTTCGCGATCCAGCGGATCTGTTCGCGCTCACCTTCGAGCAGCTCGTGACGCTGAACCGTTTCGGCGAGAAGAAAGCGAGCAATCTGCTCGAAGCGCTGGAGAAGAGCAAGACGCGCGATCTCGCGGCGTTCTTATTCGCGCTCGGCATCCCAAATACCGGCAAGACGACAACACGCTCCCTTGCCGAGCATTACCGTAGCCTGGACGCGATAATGAACGCGTCTGCTGAAGAGCTGATCGGACTCCCGGATATCGGCGGAATCGTTGCAGAGTCTATCGTTTCCTTCTTCCAGGATCCGCTCATCCAGGATAGCATCTCACGGATGCTTGCTCTAGGTGTCTCACCGCACATCGAGGCTGCGCAGGCACCGGTGAACACGGACTCCTTCTTCTTTGGGAAGACCGTCGTCCTGACCGGCACCCTGCACCAGCTTACTCGCGATGACGCCACCGCCAAGCTCGAGGCCGCCGGTGCCAAAGTGACCGGCAGCGTCTCGAAGAAGACCGACCTCGTCGTTGCTGGCGAGAAGGCGGGCAGCAAGCTCGCTAAAGCCGAGCAACTGGGCATTCCTGTCATCACCGACGAGAACGAGCTAATCCGCCTGCTGAATGAGGCGCTAGGCAACTAATAAAAAACCTCTGTGAACCAAGCAGCAAGCTGCTATGCGTTCACAGAGGTTTTTTGCTATTGAATACCTATAGAGTACTACTCGAATAGCATCTGACCATTATCCCATCGACTCAGGTGTTGTCCTCTGGTATCCTCCAGATCTACCGATCCTTGCTTCAACCTCGTCATCCATCCTCCCTGCGAGCTGCACTCCATCTTGAGCCTCCACATCCACCATTTTACCGACTCACCGATTCAACAATTGCCCAGCCCACAATCCTGCTCCATCTTATTCTCCCAATGTAATCCGCCGTTCATACTCCGTTCACACAAGCGTTCTACAATTACGTTGCTGGTGAAATAAATAACAAACATTCCGCAAAGGGATGCGAAATATTCCTCATCAAGCGGTAAACATTATAAATACTACATCAGAGGAGTGGTTAACGATGTTAGCAACAGCGGTTATTTTTATCAATTTAGCATTAGTGTTTTACACCATTGGAGTATGGGGAGAGAAGCGCGCAGGTACAATTAATGGAGTGCATCTGAGCTTCTTTGGCCTAGGTTTGATATGTGATACAGTAGGTACATCATTAATGAGCGCCCTTGCAGCTCAAGGGACGAATAACATCGTGCACGCTATAACCGGCGGAGCAGCACTTGTTCTTATGCTGTTGCATGCAGTATGGGCGGCATTCGTTTATTGGAAAGGCAGCGAACAATCGAAACAAAGCTTCCATCGTTTCAGTTTAGTTGTCTGGGGAATATGGCTGATTCCTTACTTTATTGGCGTAGCAATGAGCATGTTTTAATAAATTGAAACCCTGCAATCTGACCCCGATCTTAGATCGATCCATCAGACTGCGGGGTTTCTTTGTTTGTCTGCATCTCCATACATATATGATCAAGCTTTGCCTTTCCTTCTTAACGTCTCTGAGGCTGCGAGTGTGGACAACGATAATGCTCAAGCAGCATCTGATGCAACGGCTCACTTGATCTCTCATTGGAACTTTCTTTATGAAAATGACCAAGCGTCTGAGTGATAGAGTGCGTTTGTTGCATTGAGATCGGAAGATGTGGCGCCGATCTGCTTTATACATATTAATTTTGCGGCAATGTCGAATCCTGCCTTACGCAGTATCGCATGGACGCTGAGGATATTATCTATATAGGAAATTGGGAAAAACTATAACATTGCTTTTTATGCATCCTGTATGGTATAGTTATTTTTGTTGATTCGAGCTGAATAACTTCGAAATAAGTTTTCAAAAAAAGAGTTGACAAGCTAGACTCGTTCTGGTAAAGTAAATAACTGTTCGACACGATATGTCGAATCGAAGTAGCAACAAAGTTCCTTGAAAACTGAACAAATGACGAAGCACAATAAATGAGAATTAACATTCTCGTCAGCAATACAAATGAGCAAGTCAAACACTTTTATGGAGAGTTTGATCCTGGCTCAGGACGAACGCTGGCGGCGTGCCTAATACATGCAAGTCGAGCGAACTTGATGGAGTGCTTGCACTCCTGAAGGTTAGCGGCGGACGGGTGAGTAATACGTAGGTAACCTGCCTGTAAGACTGGGATAACCCACGGAAACGTGAGCTAATACCGGATAGGCGAGACTCCCGCATGGGGGATTCGAGAAAGGCGGAGCAATCTGCCACTTACAGATGGACCTACGGCGCATTAGCTAGTTGGCGGGGTAACGGCCCACCAAGGCGACGATGCGTAGCCGACCTGAGAGGG